>JAJZBN010000004.1 GCA_021798875.1 bacterium
ACTTTCGTGATGGCGGCAGTTAAAGTTGTTTTGCCGTGGTCAACGTGACCTATGGTTCCTATGTTGACGTGAGGCTTAGATCTGTCGAATTTCTCTTTGGACATTTAGTTCTCCTCCTATGAAAAATATTCGTTTTAAATATTCTTAATTAATTTATATTGGAGCCCATGATCGGGATTGAACCGATGGCCTCTTCCTTACCAAGGAAGTGCTCCACCACTGAGCTACATGGGCATTCGTCCGTAAACGTATCTTAAAAAATGGAGCGGGAAACGGGGTTCGAACCCGCGACATTCAGCTTGGAAGGCTGACGCTCTACCAACTGAGCTATTCCCGCATTAAAAAATATTTTATATTTTAAACTTTGTACTTCACATTGCAATAATTAATATTTATATTTATCGAATATGAAATACTTTAAATAAAGATTTAAATGGTGGAGAGGGAAGGATTCGAACCTTCGTAGACTCGCGCCGACAGATTTACAGTCTGTTCCCTTTAGCCGCTCGGGCACCTCTCCTTAACGCCTAACCAGATTTAAATCTTAACATCCTAAAAATTATATCTAAACTTATATGGAGCTGGCGATGGGAATCGAACCCGCAACCTGCTGATTACAAATCAGCTGCTCTACCATTGAGCTACGCCAGCAAGCCAAAAAATTCCCAAAAACCCCGCAATATTATTTAGAAACTTTAATAATAACAAAATCTTTAATAATTTGTCAACATTTTTTTTCCTTAAACCATTCATACGTCATTTTAATGCCTTCTTCGAAATTTACTTTAGGCTTAAAACCAAGGTCTTTTTCTATCTTTCCAAAATCTAAACAGCTTGTTTTCTGCTCTCCCAACTTAGCCGGACCGTGAACTTGCTTAAAACTTTTATTAAAATTTTTATTAATTTCTTCAAATAAATCGTTAACGCTGATTTCTATCGAGGTTCCGACATTATATATGCCGACTTTATCGATATATTTAAGGGCTAAAATATTCGCCTCGGCAACGTCTTTAACATATACGTAATCTCTTGTCTGCTCTCCGTCTCCGTTTATTACGGGCTGCTCTTTTTTTAGCATTTTATTTAAAAAAATAGCGACGACCCCCGCTTCGCCGTGGGGATTTTGTCTTGGACCGTAAACATTGCCGTAACGAAGAGAAATATATTTTAATCCAAAAACTTCATGATAAAAATTTAAAAATTTATCCGTAGTAAGTTTTGCTATCCCGTATGGGGAAAGAGGCCATTCTGCATGAGTTTCTTTTGTAGGCCTGTCGTCCGTATCTCCGTATATAGCTCCTCCGGTTGAAGAAAAAATGAACTTTTTAACCTTAAAATCGTTGGAAATTTTAATTAAATTAAGTGTCGCCATAATATTCGTCCGTGCATCGAAAATAGGGTCGGCAACCGACTTCCTAACGTCTATCTGAGCCGCTAAATGATAAACTATATCGGGTTTTTCTTCCGAAAATATTTTTTCGATGCCGTTAAAATCGTTAATATCCGACCTTATTAATTTTGCGGCTTTATTGACGTTATATTCAAAGCCGCTTGAAAGATTATCTACTATCGCAACCTCATGATTATTATCAACAAGCATATCGACTATGTGGCTGCCTATAAATCCGGCTCCTCCAGTTACCAATACTTTCATCGGTTAGTTGTCTCCTTAAAAATTATAATTTAATTTTTTTATAGCTCTATAAATAGAAATAGAACGATTATGTGTATGTGTATACGGCATAAAAATATATGTCGTATATATTGTATCAATATTTCTTAAAATATTTGATATTTTAGAAATTTATCCTATCAATTTTGCGGCATAAAGCGAAAAATAGGTTATAATAATATCGGCGCCCGCCCTTTTCATAGAAGTAAGCGTTTCTAAAACCGCAAGTTCTTCGTCGATATAACCCAGCTTAGCGGCGGCTTTTATCATGGAATATTCTCCGGATACGTTATAAGCGGCAAGAGGTCTTTTAAAAGTCTGTTTTATTTTATAAATTATATCCAGATAGCTTAATGCAGGTTTTACCATAATTATGTCCGCGCCTTCTTCTAAATCGAGCTCTGTTTCCAAAACGGCTTCGTCGGAATTAGCAGGATCCATTTGATATGATTTTCTGTTGCCGAATTTAGGAAAGCAGTCCGCGGCATCTCTAAAAGGCGAGTAAAATGCGGAAGCATATTTTGATGAATAAGACATTATAGGTATATTTACAAATCCTTCTTCGTCCAAAGACTCCCTTATTTTTCTTATCCTTCCGTCCATCATGTCCGAAGGGGCTATGATATCCGAACCGGCTTTTGCGTAAGAAACGCTAATTTTAGCAAGATATTCCAAAGTTTCGTCGTTTTTAACGTAGCCTTTTTCGTCAACTATACCGCAATGACCGTGCGAAGTATAATCGCACATGCATACGTCGTTAATAATTAATATGTCGGGGTATTCGTCTTTTATCGCTTTCACCGTCTGCTGCATTATTCCGTTATCCGAATAAGCCTCGGACGCAAATTCGTCTTTGTGTTCCGGAATACCGAAAAGAAGTATGCCGCCTATTTTTAAATCTTCGACTTTTTTAAGTTCCTTTAAAAGTTCGTCTATAGAATAGCGAAACTGATCCGGCATAGTGCCTATAGGCTCTTTAATTCCTTTCCCGTGAGAAACGAAATAAGGCATAATAAATTTTGACGGGTCTAATTTAGTCTCTTGGACTAATGCTAATAATTGAGGAGAATTGCGCAGTCTCCTCGGCCTTACGAAAGGATAGTTTAAATTCATAATTTTAACCTTGTAATATGATTATTTTTTTATTTATTATACACTTATTTTTGCGATAATAAAATAAATTTGAAACAAACGTTTTGGTAAAAACCGTCAACGCCTTATTATTTAAATATTTTAAAGAATTTTGTAACATAAATTTAACAAAAATTTAACATAATTGTAACAAAAATTTCATAATTTTTTAACTCAATTTATGATATAAATGAAAAACGCGCCTAAATTTATAATATTAATTAAAAAAATAAAAAGGGGGTAATTATTATGGACAAACGAAAACTTCACAAAAAGAAAAAGACTGTACTTAAGAAGAAAAAAATGAGCTATCAGGAATTCATCGATAAAATAAATTTAATTCATAAAGAAAGACGCGAAATGGAAAATTTTTTGAGAAGAGTATGGGTGTTTAACGCCGAAGACGTTCTCGAATATATGGAAATAAAGAAAAAAAACGAAAAGATTCTTGAAGAACACATAAGGCAAAAAGCATTGAGGGCATCGGGCGGAAATCCTGATAATCCTGAATTAAATACAAGTTTAAATGCTGAATCCGAATTAACGTCTTTGCAGAATATCGATAAAATGACCGAATGATATTCGTATTTGATATACAAAAAAATAAAAAGGTGCGGCTGTACGAACCAAGAAAAATGTATCTGATTAATTTTCCGGAAATATTTTTTTATTAATAAAATCCGACACATTTTACTTTATTATTATTTCGCAAAATTTTCCGCTGGTTTTCCCGTATAATAACCCTGGGCGTAATCGACTTTAAGCTCCTTAAGTTCGTTCAGAACCTCCTCTGATTCGATAAATTCTGCTATAGTCTTTATGCCCATTTCTTTTGCGATAGAAATAGAACTGACGACGACCGCCCTGTCCATCTTGTCTTCAAAGATGCCCATTATAAATTCGCCGTCTATCTTGAGAAAATCTATGGGGAATCTTTTAAGATACATAAAAGAACTGAAACCGGAACCGAAATCGTCCACGGCAAACCTAAATCCTTCGTATTTAAGATTTGCGACGAACTTTTCGAGAAGCGAAATATTTTTGACGGTTTCTCTTTCCGTAAGCTCGAAAACTATTTTGGAAGTATCTATGCGGTACTTTAAAGACAACTGTTTCACGGTCTTAACGTAATCCGCCACTATCAAAGATTTAGGAGAAAGATTGATGAACATATCCAAAGAATAATTTTCGTCTTTAATTTTCTTAAAGGCTTTCTCGAGAAGTATCAAATCCAACTTATGCGCTATCCCTATGCTTTCGGCTATCTCTATAAATTCTCCCGCGGATATTATTTTTGAAGTTTCAGGCTCGTTGCCGTCCGCAGATATCGATTCTAATTTTATCCTCATAAGCAGTTCGTGGGCGGCGGGTTTTCCGGTTTTAATATCTACTATAGGCTGAAAATAGGGCAATATTATATCTTTTTCCAAAGCGTCCATAACCATTTTGCTTTTTTCGGAAACTTCTTTAAAGGCGGCTACCGCGTCTTCCTCTTTGGCAATATATACGGTATCTTTTCCGGCTTTTTTTGCCTTATACATCATATTATCCGCCAATAAAAAGAGGTCTTTGTCGTCGCAAGCGGAATTGGGATAAATCGATATTCCTATGGAAACGGTAGCGCCGACGGACTTTCCCGTCATAGGGTCTTTAAGCGTAAAAGTTTTTATATTTTCCCTTATTTTATTTGCTATCATATAAGACTGTTCTTCTCCCGCGCCTGGAAGAATCATTACGAATTCGTCTCCGCCGTACCTTGCGGCTATATCTTCGTTTCTTTTATCTTTTTCCAATATATCGGCAATGCCCTTAAGGAATTTATCCCCGAAGTTGTGTCCGTACATATCGTTTATAAGTTTAAAATTGTCGAAGTCGATAAATATTACGCCGAAGGTGGAATTATGCCTTTTTGCCCTTTCTACTTCGTAGTGCAAAAACTCCATAAATACGCGCTGGTTATAAAGATTGGTCAACCCGTCCCTCGTTGCGTAATATTCCAGGTCTTTAGTATATTTATATATTGCTTTGATAGAGCCTATTACGTTTAAAAGGGTCGTAAGAACGCTGTTTATGACGAGGCCCTTAACTCCTTCGACTTCGTCTTCCGACTGCACGCCTATTCCAACTATACCGCCTATATGGGGAGCTTCGAGAATTATCTTTTTAGTCTGGACCATCAGATCTTCTTTTTTAAGTTCAGGCAGTTTAACGTTTTTATCGGATACGTTGTGGAATATTTCGTGCTTCCCCATTCCCTGAACTATAAAAGCGCTTAGTCCGTTGTGATATATGTTTTGGTAAATAAGTTCGTCGAATATTTTCTTTGTTTTATCGGTTGGTTCTCCTTTCCAGAACACTTCTATTTCAACGGAACTTTCATCCTCCATGAATATGGAAAAAACGTTATAAACCTTAATAATCTTATTCATTTCGTTAAGCATGTTGAAAACATGCTCTTTCCAGTCTTTAACGACTTCGGAGGTAATAATAAAACGCTCTAATAATTTAATTTCAAATTCCAAGACGTCTTTATCTACGGCTATATCCCTTAATCTTTCCGAAAGTCCGCTTACGCCTTGATATATCCGGTTAAACTCTTCGAATTTTAAATCGACCAACTTGGTATCCAAGGTCTTAAGGTCTTTTACGCTCTTAATATTTTCTACGGCGACGTTTATGCTTTTCATTCCGTTTTTTATGGAACGCCTTAAGATTAGCGTGACGAAGATGCCTCCCGCTATGGGAAGTATAAAGATAAGAAATATAATAAGTATAAAATAACCTTCAAGTTTGTTTCTCAAAAACGACGGGTTGAAAGATACCTCTACGACTCCGTTTACGTCGCCTGGTTTTGCCATGGTATGACATTTTAAGCACAGGCTTTTGTCTTTTAAAGGATAGGCATATACGATATTCCCGTTTACGGTAGCGTGAAACGGGCGTTTAGTTTCGAATACTTTTTTTACTATAAAATTTTCTTTGCCCTGAGGAATTTTTCCAAACTGTTTGTCGACTATGGCTCCTCTAAATATCGAAGTCTTTACCGTATTTTCATTTTTAGAGGATTTCTTTAGCGCTTTCATAAAAGTCATAACCTGCTTTTCGTTCCACCCTTTTTTCATAATCTGAAACATAGTATTGAAAGTTTGTCTGGAAATATATTCGGCCGTCGTGTCGCTTTCGTATTTAATTATTTTGTTTCCAAAATTAGACAAAAGATAGGCTGATATTCCGGCTACTATTATGCTTACAGAAACGGCTATGCACAGTATGAATTTATCTAATCTTCTAAAAAACTTCGGTAATTTGATTTGCATAAAAAATATTATTTTAAGATGTTAATTATATTAATTATTATCATAATAATGATAATAATTATATAAACTATAAACGGCTGTTATTAAGTCTCCAAAGCTTTCAATAAATATTCGTCTATATCCGGCTGCCCCTTTAACCATTCCTTATAATCCTTAGGCACGTCTTTAATAGGCATCCCTTTATGCTTGCCGAACGGCATAGTTTTAGGAATGCGTGCTTCTTCGGAAAATTTCCAAATTGAACCCCATGAAGTTAATTCCGGTTTTTCTTTTAATATTAAACGCAAAATATTTAAACAAAGTTTTGCATCCGTCAGAGCATTATGTCTGTCGATAAGAATTTTTCTTACTTCAGGTCTTAGCTGCGGTTCCGTCAATGCATACGTTAATGCCGACAAATTATAAGAATCAAAACCGCTCCATATGTTTTTTGCCATTGAAAGCGTGTCTATTCTTTTAACTTGGGGTTTTCCTATTACCTGCCAGTCGTAGTCTATGTTATGTCCTATTATATAGGCAGTATTATCAGGAAGCTTAAATTCCGATGCGGGAGGACAATCTTTTAATTCGCAGTCCAATATATTATGAATAGCCATAGCGCCGAAAGAAATAGGCTTGCCCGGATTATAGCGTTTGACGAAAGTGTCGTCCTGTTCGTTTAAAGGATTGCCGTTAATAATAATACCTGCAGCTTCTATTAAAACAGGCTGGATAAAACCGGTTGTTTCGGTATCGAATATTACGGCGGTTTTATTTTCCATCGCTTTCGGAATCTTGGGAATTTATGAAATTTTCTTCTTCGATATATTTCCTCATTTCTTTTTTATCAATCTTTTCAATAACTTTTTCTTTTTCGTCGGGCTTTATTCTTTCAAAAAGGTTGCGGTAAGTCGTTCTGTTTTTTTCAAAACCTTCTGTTTTTTTGCCGTCTCCCCGTTTTTCTTTACAAGTAAAAGAATAATTAACTTTTTGCATTTTAATTTTAATTAATCGTATTTATAGCCCCGTCGAACCGAATCCGCCGTCTTTTCTATCGGTGTCTTCATCAACCTTAGGTACCAGGTTAGGCTCTCCCGTCCATACAGGGACTATTAACATCTGGGCTATTTTTTGACCTGGCAGTAATGTAATAATATCCTTAGTCATATTTTTCGTTAAAACGATTATTTCCCCTCTGTATTCATGATCTATAACTCCAGCTTTAATTTCTATTTCTTTTAGCGCCAAACCAGATTTTTCTTTTATAATCGCCGCATAACCGGCAGGAAATTCAATTTTAATTCCGGTATGAGCGGAAATTAAAACATTAGGCTTTAATATGGTCTTTTCGCACACGAACAAATCTAATCCCGCATCGCCTTGAATAGCCCTTTTAGGCATTACTGCTTCGGGATGAAACAATTCGATATTTAAATAGAAATCTGAAAACATTATTAAGCTATTTGCATAAAGTTTATTAAAATCAAAGCAAAACTAACAATTAATAATTATTACCATTATCGCCGCAATCTTCCCCGTATTACAAACAATATTTGTTAAGACAGGCGTATTCGCCGAAAGATTTGCGCTGAGGACGTTTAATTTCATCGTTTCTCTGTTTTTCGCTCAAAATCGGATCGATATCTTCTTTGTGCTTGCCGAATATAATAAGAGTTACGACTTCCATATCGTCAGGAGATTTTATAACTCCTTTAACTATTTCAGGATTATAACCTGCGATAGGATGTGCGACGTAACCGAGTTCGGTAGCTTTAAGAATAAGAAACGCCGAAGCCATTCCCGTGTCGAAAAGATAATATTTTCTATAATCGAGGACGCAGTCGTCGGCTGCTTTAGATAAAACTGCTATTATCATAGAAGCGTTTTGCGCCCAAGCGTTGCCTTTTGCAAGAGCGGTTTTTAATTCTTTAAGTGCTTCATCTTCATAAACAAACACAAACTTCCACGGCTGATGATTATAACAGGATGCCGACAGCGAAGCCGATCCTGCAAGCGTTTTTATAAGGTCTTCGCTTATTTCGGTTTTTTCCAACGACCTGTAAGCTCTTCTAAGTTCCATTATAGCGGATAAGTCCATTTTTATTCCTCGGTATATTTGATTATTATGAAATATAACTTTAATAATATAGATCTATATTAAAGATATATTTAGACAAAACTTATATCTTCTAAATTAATTATACCATTATGTTTTAGAAAAATCCTTACCGGAACTTTACAGCAAAAAAATTATTTCGATAATGCTTTATAAAATTCCTTTTTCGATACTCCTGCTTGTCTTGCCATATAAGAAATTAAATCCTGAGTAAAAGGAGATTTAGGACAATCGACCGTTACTTTATAAAATTTATCGGCTTCCTTTACCCACTGCTCGTGGGAAGTTCCTTTTTTATTCCTGAGAATAAACCCAAGATTTTTTAATATTTGCGTTACCTCTTTATAGGTTAGCGGCAGGTATTCCTTGCTCATCTATTATTAACAAGGCGATATTGCGGGGTTGCATAATTTGATTAGGTTGTAATGTCCGCGTGCTTTTTTAAATCTGCTTAAAAAGGCGATATAGTAATATTTTATATATTCGGATAAACCGGCTTTTCTATTCAAGAGCTGTTCTTTATGTTTAGAATCCACCGTTAAGGCTTCATTAACATAATCTGTAATAACGGCATTTAATTTATTTACGACCTCGTCGTAGCTATCGCCCTGAACGGCAAGGGTGAGATCCACGCAAAAGCCCGAATATAAATCACCTTCTTTTTTAATATATCCTCTAAATTTATTTTTCATTTTATTTCCTGAATATTTTTATTTCTTAATCTAATTTATACAACAAATTATTATGATAGTCAAATATTTTTTACTATTTTTTACTATCCATCAGGCGGACACCTCAAACACCGGTACAATATTTTCCTTTACAAATTCATTTATTTTTCTAATATTTTGCCGGCTATTTAAAGATTTATGCGCCATTGTAATACAACGCCTTATGCCTTACCCGGCTTCTTAATCCCGAACTTTTTTGCCAAGAAGCTGATAAACTGTTGAAATAAATCTGACTTTAAATCATATTGTTTTGCGCTTCGGCTTTTTAAATATGCATTCGTTGATTTCGCCCATATTGTAAATCCTTAATTTATGGCTGCGCGGAAATTCCCGTTTTAAAAGTTTTTTGAAAATAGAGTCCAAACCTTTAAAATCAGAAACGAATTCTTCGTCGAAAAAACCCCTTTCCAATATACAATACTCGTCTTCTTGCGATTTTATAATATAAAATCCCCTGTCTCTTTTATAACTTCTTACGTCATAATAATGGCCGACGGGAATAATTTTTAATTTTTTGAGCAGAATGTCGATAAAAGTTTCTTTGGCAATCATTTAAATTTAATTATTGGTCACACCATGAACCTGCAACAACCATTCATGTCAACCTGTTCGCATCCTTCCATTATAGCGCTTTCAATAAGTTTTAAATCACCGGAAGAAATTGACCCTCTGAATTTGGACAGACTATCACCTTTAACGCCTTTGGGAGATAACGAATTTGCAAAGTCCAGAACGCGAAGCTGCATATCGTATGGCAGTTTATCCACCTGGTTTAATATATTTTCCTTGATATGAGCATTTGCCATATTAAATCACCTTTTATATCTTGCATTAAAAAATATGTGCAAAATTATATGCATTACATAATTATTTTATCAGCTTTTTAAATAAATTCCAAACTATAGAAAATTTTTTAAAGGATATACTCAATGCCTTATGCCTTGCTCGGCTTCTTAATCCCGAACTTTTTTGCTAAGAAGCTGATAAACTGTTTCGTATTTCCGATAGTCTTAGCCGCTTTAGTCATATTATAATCGTTTTCCTTAATAATTTCTTCTACGCGTTCTTTAGTCCATTCGGTCTTTTTGCCCGGTTTTGAAGCCTTGTAGATATCGTTCCAGTTTTTAATGAATAGGTAGGGTTCTTTTTGGCAAAAGAAATATCGGAATTCATATAGATGAAATTATTTAAATTTAGCTCGATTTTTTAATAAAAAAGATATAAAATTTATCGATAAATCATATAATATAATGGCTACGCAAATATCAAATCAAAAACCCCTTTGAATTTTTAGAACATTATACGAAAATATAAAAGCAAGAAAAAAACAGACCGCCGTTACGCCAAAAGCAAAAGAGAAATTACCCGTATAGCCGATAATAGCTCCTAAAACCACAGGTATGGATAATGCCCCGATAAAACTGAAAGTATTCATAATACCGTTGACGGTACCCGCCAGTTCTAACGGAAATAATTGCAAAACGATTACGTAAGGGAGGGACATTCCGCCGAAAACTAAACCCATTGCTAAAGATACGATTATTGTCCATGTAATAGAAATTTTAAATATTAATAGGCTAAAAACGGCGATTAATAGAAAACTAAGAAACTGGCTGTATCGAAAAATTGCAAAATGACAATTTAAACGGTCTGCCATGAAACCTGACAGCGGCCATGAAATAATGGTGCCAGCCGTAGCAAGGCTTGTTATTAAACCCGCCTGGTAATTAGAAGTGTTAAAACGTTCTACTAAAAATGACGGCAGCCATGTCAAAAAACTGAAATATGCTCCGAAAAAAAACAATACGGAAAAACTCAGCAGCCATAATGCAGGATTTCTAATAACATCGGAATAAAGTAATTTAGGTTTTTTTATCGTTTTATCGCCGCTTTTATCGGTAACCGCCGCCGGCATAATAAATAAAGTAACAAGAAGCAAAGCGAGAACTATCGGGATAATAGTAATTGCATATGAAAACCTCCAGCCCCAAATTCCAATTAAAAATGAAATAAGAATTAAACCGGCGGTTCCTCCAAATGCCCCTCCTGCTGTAATAGTTCCTACGGCTAATCCGTGATTACGGGGATGTATCTCTTTTCTTATAATAGATACTCCCGGCACCAGAAGGGCTCCGCCAAGTCCCATAAGAATTCTTGAAACGAGAAATTCTATCATGTTATGGCTTAAAACAAAAGCTATAACTCCGGTAGTAAGAATAGTAACGCATACCTTGACTACACGGTTTGCCCCGTATTTATCCGAAAATATTCCCACTGGAATCTGGACTGCGGCATGGCTCCAAAAAAAAGCGCTCATAATTATACCGCTCTCGAAGTATGTAAAATGGAAGTTCTTTGTAAAGGTCGGAATCAATATGGCAAAAGCAACGCGATGCAAATGCACTTGGGCGAAAGCAAAGACTAATATAGCCAATACAAACCACGGGGAATGGCGCAAATGTTTTAAATAACTCTTTTTATCCTTTAATTGGAATATATTCATAAATTAATATAAATTTATAATAATGAATGGTGTGAATTTATTTATATCCGAAATAATTAAAGATTATAGAATTAGTATTGTGACTGTTTGTTGAAATTTAAAGGTAAATATTTAGAATGCTGTCCGCGTCCTTTCTTTAAGGTCGCAATTTGCGACCTTAAAGAGTCGGCTTCTTCTTTTGCAAGGACGAACATAAAATCTTCGGGAAAGCGTTCTATATTCCTTCTGACCTGCTCGTTCAACCTTTTAGTAGAAACACCGTATAATTCCGCAAGGTCGTTATCGAGCATAACTTTCTTATTGCGAATAAAATAAATTTTGTTTTCGATAAATTCAACCTGGATATTGTAATTTGGCATATTTAAAATAGAATAAAATGTTTTTATAATTTACAGCTTTTTATTTCTGCCAATTAACTTTACCTGAAAAAGGCGTGCTTTTTTAATGATGATGAAGATATTATATCACCTATGTGAAAATCTCGCCATAAAAAAGACAAAAATGGGTAAAAATGGTCTTATTTGATTAAATATGATAAATGCTTAAAGCGGGAAAACCTTATGAAGTATGCGGTTTTAAGTGGGGTGGATGACAGGTTTTGAACCTGCGACCACCGGAGTCACAATCCGGGGCTCTACCAGCTGAGCTACATCCACCGTGAATAAGAATAGAAGATATTGTATTATTTTATCAAATTTTAGATTAAATTGAAATATATTTTTTGATTTGATTTATTTTATGCTTAAAACAAAGCGTCGATACCGAGCGTTTTTCCAGAATCGGTAAATATAATAACTAATTCGCATACGATAAACGTAAGATTTATGCCTAATTCCGAAGGACTAATCCAGTACATTGCAAGCAGATAATTTAAATTAAGAAATATTGCTATAAGAGCGGCAAATCTCGTAAGAAATCCGGCGGTTAAAAAAATGCCTGCGAATAATTCTCCCATAACAATTAAAATAGCGAATAAAAATGCATTTGGAACGGCGATCCTGCTTAAAAATATGCCGTAAAACCATAAGGGGTCGTGATTTGCAAAATATGCGAGTTTAACGTGAAAATTTGAAAAAAATTCCGGATTTACCTTAAAATGCACCGCATAAAGAAAAAAAAGGCCTATGTATATTCTTAAAAAAGCATTCCAGATATTTGAATTTTTAGCCGCCATTTTATTTTTTTATATATTAAAATATATTTTAATTGTTAATTTGTACCATTATAATATAAAATAATTAAAAATAAAATCGTAAAATTTTTGCAAATATTTTCTAATTTGCATATTTCCGGTATATTATAGCGACTGTTTTATGATATAATTTAATCGTAACTATTTACTCAAATATTTTAATAAATATGATATTCGTAGTTCATGAACATCATGCAAGTCATCTTCACTGGGATTTAAGGATAGAAGAAAACGGCATGCTTACTTCTTTTGCTTTACCTAAAGAACCGCCGTTGGAATCCGGCAAAAAAAATCTATCGATAAAAGTCGAAGACCATCCTCTTGCTTATGCAAACTTTGAAGGCACTATACCGGAAGGTCATTACGGGGCCGGCGAGGTAAAAATTTGGGATAAAGGTGATTATACTCTTATTAAGAAAGATAAAAAGAAATATGTTCTGGATTTTCACGGTCATAAACTCAAAGGGGAATATACTCTTTTAAAATTTGAGAAAGCCGGTGAAAACGACTGGTTGTTTTTTAAAAATCACTAAAATTAAATATTATTAATTTAATTTTATATAAAACGTTAATATGGAGGAAGCACAATGAACGTTGATTTCGTAGTTTCTAAAAACGGTAATTTTAAAAAAATGCTTTCATACGGGCAAAGCCCATGGCTGGATAATATTTCAAGATGCATGATAGATTCCGGCGACCTCGAAAAATTAGTCAAAAACGAAATAATCACGGGTATAACCTCAAATCCCTCCATATTTGAAAAATCCATTAATTCCGGAAAATGCGGCTATCCGGAAAAAATTAAAAAACTTGCGGCGGAAAAATTAACGCCGTTTGAAATTTACGATACCATAACACGGGAAGATATAAAATCTGCGGCTCAAATACTTAAACCGGTTTACGAAAAATACGGCGGCAAAGACGGGTTCGTAAGCATTGAAGTTTCCCCAGACATAGCAACCGACGCTAAGACTTCGACGGAAGAAGCTCTAAGAATTTTTTCGCTAATTAACGAAAAAAACATACTTATTAAAATACCGGCTACGAAAGAAGGTCTGGAAATAATACCCGCCCTTATAGCTAAGGGAATTAACATTAATGTTACTTTAATGTTTTCTTTAAACCATTATATAGACGTAGCAAATGCATATATAAAAGGATTAAAAACGGCTTATGCCAACGGCTATAATTTATCCGGCATACATTCTGTCGCAAGCATTTTTATCAGCAGGGTGGATACTATGGTCGATAAAACGATTAACGATTTAATTAGCGGCGCAGCAGCGAACGATACCGCAAAAAAAGAGAAACTTGCCGGTTTAATCGGAAAAGCCGGAGTTGCAAATTCAAAAATAATTTTTAATAAATTTAACGAAATATTTAACGGCGGCGATTTTTCGGCATTACAATCTAAAGGCGCAAATCCGCAAAGACTCTTATTTGCAAGCACGAGCACAAAAAACCCGTCATATTACGATTTGAAATACGTAGAACCGTTTATTGGCAAAAATACGGTAAACACACTGCCGGACGAGACAATTGAGCATATTGCCGACCACGGCAATATAATGCCGGATACTGCTTCTTTAGAATTCGACGAATCGCTGAAGACTGTTAACACGCTTATGGAACTTGGTATAGATTTAAATAAAGTCGGAGAGAAACTTCAAAACGACGGAGTAAAGTCTTTTGAAGATGCTTACGAAAAACTGCTTCAATCGATAAAAAACACGGCGGGTATCTGAATATATAACGATTATCATTTTTCGAAATAATTTAAAATTTTTAATGTTAATATCTAAAAGAGGTAAATGTAATGGAATTAAAAAGAAATTTTGAAGCGGATAAACTCGGCGAAAACGAATTAAAATTTTTAAAAGATTTTACTAAAAAATGCCGCGGCGATATTTTAAAAATGACTACTGTGGCATCTTCGGGACATCCCGGCGGTTCCATGTCTTCTATTGATATTTATGCCGTATTATACGGTTTTTGTAACATAGATCCCAAAAATCCTTTTAAGCCTGAAAGAGACCGTATAGTCGTCAGCCATGGCCATACTTCGCCCGGAGTTTATTCCGCTCTCGGAAATTATGGATTTTTCGACATAAACGATGCAATTATATCTTTTAGAACCGCCGGCTACCCGTTTGAAGGACATATAGAAAAAACGGTGCCAGGCGTCGAATGGGATACCGGCAACCTGGGACAGGGTCTTTCGGCGGCATGCGCATTTGCTTTAAGTTCTAAATTGCATGATTATAATAATCATGTTTATTGCATAATGGGGGACGGCGAGCAGGCAAAAGGCCAAATTGGCGAAGCAAGAAGATTTGCGGTCAAATATAAATTGAATAACCTTACCGTAATCGTCGATAAAAATGGCCTTCAAATAGGCGGCAGAACAGTTGACGTTATGCCGGATAATATAGAAGAAAATTTTAAAGCCGACGGATTTCACGTTATATCGATAAACGGCCATGATTTTAACGAAATTTACGAAGCTATAAAACAGTCTCATGCAATTTCGTCTCCTGTGGCTATAATAGCGCATACCGTTATGGGAAAGGGCGTTTCCTTTATGGAAAATCAGGCTAAATTTCACGGCGCGACGCTAAATATAGAAGACTGCAAGAAAGCCCTTGCGGAGTTAGGCGAAAAAGACGATTTGGACGAAATTATTGCCAAAAAGAAAGCTGGATTTAGCATAAAACCTCTTGCTAAAAGAAATAATAATTTTTTTATCTTAAACGACGATGGAAAGAAAATAGTTTACACACGCGAAAAAAACACGGATAACCGTTCGGCTTTCGGCAATGCTCTTGCAGATATAGCAAATACTTATAAAGAAAAAAATGGAGGGCAAAAAAATTTACCCTTCGCGGTATTCGACTGCGATCTTGAAGGGTCGGTAAAAACCGGATCGTTTAGAAAAGCTTTTCCCGATAATTTTTTTGAATCCGGAATAGAAGAACATAATACGGCGGTAATTTCGGGAGCGCTTTCTACCGATAATATTCTTACTTTTTTTGCGGATTTCGGCGTTTTCGGCGTGGACGAAACATACAACCAGCAAAGATTGAACGATATTAACCATACAAATCTTAAAGTGGTTTGCACGCATTGCGGAATAGACGTCGGCGAAGACGGAAAAACCCACCAGTGCATCGATTATTTCGGCCTTCTTAACTCTACTTTCGGATTTAAAGTTATATTGCCGGCAGACCCAAACCAGACCGACAGGGCAACGCGTTATATAGCGCGCAATGAAGGAAATTTCGGGGTAATAATGGGCAGGTCTATAATTCCGGTAATACTCGACGAAAACGACAAACCTTTTTTCGACGAAAATTATGAATTTAAATACGGCAAAATGGACGTAATCAGGGATGGTAAAGACGCTGCGATAATATCTACCGGCAACATGCTGACTCATGCCTTAAAAGGCTGGGAAATGCTTAAAAAAGACGGCATAAGCGCAATGCTTTTAAACGTATCGTGTCCGAGCGACATCGATGTCCAAGACCTTAAACTTGCAGCGAAAACAGGTCTCATTGTAACGATAGAAGATCACAACGTCAAAACCGGAGTAGGAACTGCAATTGGCTCAATGCTTGCAGAAAATGCCATATCGGTAAAATTCAGAAAAATGGGAGCGAGATTTTACAGTTCATCCGGCAAACCTGAAGATTTATATAAACTAGCCGGTTTATCTCCTGAAGACCTATATAACTTTGTTAAATCAGAGCTATCTTAAAACTATATTAACTATACAACGTATATTGCCACAGTGCTGCAATTTAATTACAACACTGTGGCAAATTAACAAAATTCACCTTCTTATCGCAACTAAGAAAGAAACTGCGGTACCTAAAAATTAAATTTAGCCGCATTTACAAATACAAATATTATACTGCGTTATTCCATTCCCTGCCGTCAGCGCCTATAAGTTCGTCTGCCTCTTTCGGCCCCCATGAACCTGCATCGTAATTTGGAAAAACCGGCGGCTCCATTTTAGACCAGCCGTTCATTACGGACGTAATCAACTGCCATGCTATAAGCATATCGTCATATCTTGCGAAAAGTGTCTGGTCTCCGAGTATAACGTCGTATATTAAACGCTCATAGGCATCGGGCGGCGAGAGTCTGAAAGAAGATTTATAGTTAAAAACCATACAGACCGGTTCTATATCCATAACGAAACCAGGTTTTTTTGCGCCTATATTTATTGAAATACCTTCATTAGGTTGAATCGTTATAATTATAGAGTTCTGCTTTATGTTTTCTATGCCAGCTTTGGCAAATAAACTGTAAGGAAGTTTTTTAAAATAAACCGCTATTTCCGTTTTATGCGTCTTTAGTCTTTTTCCAGCCCTTAAATAAAAAGGAACTCCCGCCCATCTATAATTATCAACGTACAGTTTCATAGCCGCATAAGTATCGGTAATAGAATTTGCGTCTATCCCTTCTTCTTCCTTATAGCTTACAACCTGCTTTCCGTCGATTACACCCCTGTCGTACTGTCCTCTTACCGTATATTTCTTAACGTCGTTAAGGCTTAGGGGCCTTACGCTTTTTAATAACTTTACCTTTTCGTTCCTTATATCGTCGGCATCAAACAAAGCCGGCGGCTCTATCGCTACTAACGAAAGCAGCTGTATCATGTGATTTTGCATCATATCTCTTATGGTCCCTGATTCATCGAAATATCCGGCTCTTAGTCCAACGCCGATAGATTCTAAAGCGGATATCTGCACATGGTCTATATATTTATTGTTCCAAATTGGCTCGAATATTGCGTTTGAAAACCTGAACGCAAGAATATTTTGAACCGTTTCTTTGCCGAGATAATGATCTATCCTGTATATGTCTTCCTCTTTAAAAACGGACAGCAGATGTTCATTTAGTTCCTTTGCGCTTTTATAATCGTATCCAAAAGGTTTTTCGATAACTATCTTAGAAAAACCTTCCCCCTTAAAGTCTTCAGAAACCAAATCGGCATTTTTTATGCCTTCTATTGCGTCGTTGTAAACGCTCGGAGGAGTAGAAAGATAATATACAATGTTTTTTGTTATTTTATATTCGTTAGCTTTAGAAGTTATAAATTTTCCTAATTCGGTATAACTTTCAACTTTGTCGTATAAAGAAGGCAAATAATAAATATGTTTTGAAAACTTTAAAAAATCTTCCTCTTGAATAGGCCTTTTTCTGCAATGGCTGTTTAACGAAGAGAATATAGATTTTCTAAATTCTTCGTCGTTCATTTTTGTCCTTGCAAAACCTACTAACGCGAACGATTCGGGAAAAAAACCTTCTTCCCATAAACTGTAAAGAGCGGGAAAGATTTTTATATGCGCAAGATCTCCGCTTGCGCCGAAAATTACCATTATTGACGGTTTTAAATCTGCCATTTTTTTCTCCGTAATATAATATATACAAATATATGTAATATAGTTTTGCTTGTAATATGCTTTATTTTATAAGTTCGCTATATATTCCGCAGCGCTAAGTTTATTATTTTTTATTTGAGATTTTTTATTTCTGCAAAATAACTCTCGCGGGAGCTCCGTTTGAATCTTTAATTTTTACCGGAAGAGCCGTCAAATTATATTCTCCGGGTTCTACGTTAAAAAGATTAAGTCCTTCTATAATTACTACTCCGGCACCAAGCAAAGTTTTATGGGTATCGTGACCTATATGGTAACCTTCTACGGAAAGATAATCGACCCCTACAAGCACTACTCCTTTTTCAACCATATATTTTGACGCTTCTGGATTTACGCAGACGTAATCGGTATGGAAATTTTTATCTCCGCCGTTTATCCACTCCGAATTTCTTGTTTTAAAAAGAAGTCTGTCGCCTTTTTTTATATTTAAAGGTTCTAAAAACTCCTTGGTAATAGGAGAAACGTTATTAGGTACTCCAATTACCCTGCACCGTCCTATTAAATTATTTAAGTCAAGTTTATCTATTCCAATTCCATCATCGACAAAATGCTTTGGCGCATCTATATGCGTCCCCGTATGAACACCACAGGTAATTTTACTATTGTTTGCGGCAGCCCCTTTTTTTATCTGGGAATAATTGTCTATCTCTATCGCGGGGTCGCTTGGCCAGTGTAGCATGCCGTCAGTTATTTCCATACTTACGTCGATAAACATAATAATAAGTCCTCTTTAATTTTATCCGAAATTAAACAGTTGCAAAGCATCATTGTTTTTATTGATGTATAGGATGTCCGCCGAACTGGTGTCTTAATGCGGCAAGCATTCTTGCAGCAAATGAATTTTCCTGTCTCGACCTGAAACGCATAAAAACGGAATCGGCAAGAACTGGTGCAGGAACAGCCCTGTCTATAGCTTCCTGGACCGTCCATCTTCCTTCGCCTGAATCGTCCACTATAGGTTTAAGTCCATTGAGTTCGGGATCTTCCTTAAGCGCATTATGAGCAAGTTCTAATAACCATGAGCGGACTACGGAAGCGTGATTCCATAAATCGGAAACTTTGGTAAGGTCTATATCGAAATCGCTGGCCTTCATAATTTCAAAACCTTCGGCATACGCTTCCATCATACCGTATTCTATGGCGTTATGAACCATCTTAACAAAATGTCCCGCGCCGTGCGGTCCGGTATGCATGTAACCGTTTTCGGGAGCAAGCGTTTTAAAGATAGGCTCGCAGTGTTTAAATGTTTCTTCGTCTCCGCCTATCATAGAGCAGTAGCCGTTTTTTAATCCCCATATGCCGCCGCTCGTACCGCAATCCATAAACTTAATATTTTTATCTGCGCATACTTTCGCTCTTCTTATAGAATCTTTATAGTAAGAATTACCGCCGTCTATAACTATGTCTCCATTTTGCGTGTATTGTAAAACTTCGTTAAGCATATCGTCCGTAGGCTGGCCTGCCGGAACCATAAGCCAAATTACTCTCGGAGCAGTTAATTTAGAAACAAACTCCTTTATGGAATTTGAACCTATAGCGCCTTTGTTTATTGCGATTTCCTCTTTAGATAAGGTTCTGTTGAAAACTACTACTTTATGTCCGCCTTCAAGCAGCCTGAAAACCATATTCATCCCCATCTTTCCGAGTCCTATCATTCCTAATTCCATAATTAATACCTCCTTTTAATTTTAGGTTGTTAAGTAATTCACTTGTCATTTAATTTAATATGTTATACTAAGTGCTGCATTTATTTATGCAAATCATTGTTTTTGAGCATTTCCACTTAAACTTTTACCTACTTCCCTTATAATGTCTAACGGTATAGGCATTATCATGGTAGTATTATTGGTAGATGAAATTTCGTTCAAAGTCTGCAAATACCTTAACTGAAGCGCCATTGGATTTTCAGCTATAATTTTAGCGGCGTCGCTTAATCTTTGGGCCGCCTGAAATTCTCCGTCGGCGTTAATTATCTTTGCCCTTCTGTCTCTTTCGGCTTCAGCCTGCCTTGCCATAGCTCTCTGCATATCTTGAGGCATATCTATCTGCTTAAGTTCCACAACCGTTACTTTAACCCCCCACGTACCCGTGTGTTTATCGAGTATGTCTTGAATCTCCATATTTATTTTTTCTCTTTCGGATAAAAGTTTATCGAGTTCTCCCTCCCCGCATACACTTCTTAAAGTGGTCTGCGCAAGCTGAGATACGGCATAGTTGTAATCGTAAACCTGCACTATTGCATTCAGAGGATCTACTACCTTGTAATAAACGACTGCGCTTATTTTTAAAGTTACGTTATCTTTCGTAATAACATCCTGCGGCGGTATATCGAGAGTAATTATCCTTAGAGTCACTCTCACCATTCTGTCGATTACCGGCCAAAGAAGAATTAAACCGGGTCCTTTAACTTTTATAGCCCTGCCGAGCCTGAATATTACCGCCCTGTCATATTCGGCAATTATTCTTACCGCATTTAAAATAACGATAATTGCGACTATTATAACGACCGCAAAAAAAATTGCGCTGTCTCCCATTTTATTCTCCTTTTAAATTATGGTTATATAATATTAAATAACGGCTAAGATTGCCTAATTCTTATTCTATTGATTATTGAGTTGACTATTGTTGAGTTAAAGATTTATTTTAGGCTTCTTCGGGTTTAACTTTAAGCCTCAGCTTTCCGTCAACTTTTACGACGGTAACTTTATTTCCTTTCAATATAGTATAATCCGAATAAGCAGTCCACAATTCGCCGTTAATTAAAATTTTCCCGTCTTTATTAGGATTTATGTCCGAAACTACTTCGCCTGTTTGATTTAACAAAAGAGACTCTCCGGTTTTCACTTTTGATTTATAGGCTTTATATCCGAGATATGCAAAAATTAAGACGAAAACCGTAAGGGTAACGTAAGTAGGAAGAACGATTCTTATGAAAAATATCGGTACGTTATGCACTATATAGAATAGAATTATGGTGCCGATAACGAAAAGTATTGCTCCGGCGCTTGTAAAAACGCCGTAACTCATAGCAAAAAAATCCGTTATAACAAGTATAAATGCTATGAAAATTAGAAAATCCGCAAAATAAACCATTAGACCTTTTATTATTAATTTTTATTATATATTTATATTATATCACACTTATTTAAAATATAATTCCCTTATTTTTTTCATATCTTCCCATGTTTCTTTTTTTGCCGAAGGGTTTCTAAGTAAATATGAAGGGTGATAAGTAGGTATTACCGTTATTCCGTCATAATTATAAGTTTTTCCTCTGACCGAAGATATAGAACCTTTGCCTTCTCCTATAATAAATTCGGTTGAAAATTTTCCAAGAGTGCAGATTATCTCTGGTCTTATAACGGCTATCTGTTCTTTAAGAAAGGGCGCGCATGATGCTATTTCCTCTTCCATAGGATTTCTATTTTCGGGAGGTCTGCATTTTATAATATTAGCGATATAAACTTCTTCTCTTTTTAGATTTATTGATTCTATTATTTTTGTAAGAAGCTGTCCAGCCCTGCCTACAAAAGGCCTTCCTGTATTATCTTCTTCGGCGCCCGGAGCCTCACCTATGAACATAAGCCTGCTTTCGGGATCTCCTTCGCCGAAAACTATATTTTTTCTTGTTTTGCTCAATGCGCATTTTATGCATTTATCGACTTTTACTTCACGTAAAAATTCTAATGCTTCTCGCTTATCGGGATATACTGTCTCGTTATGTAAATGTAAACTCATAATATTATCCTGCGTTACAGAGGGAATTTTATTAAAAAAATCGGTTGAGGAGGAAATAAATACAAAACTTTCTTTATTACCTGAAACAAAATAATTTATATCTTCAATCAGCTTGCTTAATTCTTCTTTTTCTTTCATTTATAATTACAGTCATAGATAAATAAATATAGCGATTTTTATATGACTTAAAGATTTAATCCTAAGGCAAAGGCTTTTAAATTATTTTCGGCTCCTTTACCTTCGGCAAGAACGCTTTCCACGGCAGATCTTTCTATTGGAATATCTGCTTTTGCGAACAGTATGCCTAAAGCGATTATATTTTTTTGCGTTAAAGAATTAAATTTTTCTAACGAAATGGCGTCGATATCATAATAATATATATGTTTTGTAACTTTTTGCAGTTCCGAAACTATAAATGATATCTCAGGATATTTGGTCTTGCCCATTCTTACGCTAATGGGAATATACGGCGTTTTGTTAAAAATAACTATCGAATTTTTGTTTAAGTATTTTATGCCTCTCAAAGTTTCTAACGGCTCTAAAGATATTAAAGCATTTGCGCCTCCGGATTCTATCATAGGCGAGTGCATATTTTTCCGCGGACTATTCATCTCGGCTGCATTTTCGTAAAAAATATATTTTACGAAAGTTTCTACGTAGCCTTCTCTTTGCGCTCCGCCCCTCCTTTCGGAACCGGAAACGTCCTGCAAATCCGAATTCAGCGCAGCATTTTTCATCACCGTTCCCATAGTGATGATACCCTGACCGCCCAAACCGATTATTGCAATATTAAATTTTTTCATATTTTATTATTTTATAAAGAAATCTATACCGTGACTTCCGACAATCCTTTTTTTAATTTAAACTCCGATTTTAAATCAAATTCTACTTTACGTATTGCGCTGTTAGGACATATTTCATAGCAGACTCCGCATTTTACGCAAGATGCCGGATCTATATAGTAATAATCGCCGCCGGTATCTTCGTCTTTTTTTAGAATAATCGCCGGACAGGCAAGTTCTACGAAACATTCGTTGCATTTTACGCATCTGGATTTTTGAATCTCATATAAAGATTCACCCGTTTCCGCAACTTTTGCTTCGTTTTTAAGCATGCTTTTATTTCTTCTGATCTCCTGCAAAACACATTCTCTTTTAGCTATTAAAACTTTTACGCCCGGTTCTTTAAGCGCGCTTTTAATCTGTGCGGAAAATCTTTTAACGCTGTTCGGGTCCAAGCTCTTAACGTAAGAAACTCCGAGAGATTTTATTAAATCTTTCAAATTTAAAACATTTGCCGACGGTTTGCCGTCTATATCTTTTTGCGTGGACGGGGTCTTCTGATGTCCGGTCATAGCCGTCCAGCTATTGTCGAGGATGATATAAAGAATATTCGCTCCGTTTTGAACCGCATTTAGCAGAACAGGAATTCCCGAATGATAAAAAGTGGAATCGCCGACTAAAGCTATTACTTTTTTGCTTTTATCAAAATTGCTTATAGCCTGGCCTATACTAAGTCCTGCATTCATGCAGGTTAAAAAATCCATTGCATTATACGGCGGTAAAAGACCGAGAGTATAGCATCCTATATCGCCGGCTATAACGACGTCTCTTTCTTTTTCTTCGGTATTTGAAAATCCTACTGCTTTAAGAATAGAATAAAAAGTTGCGCGGTGCGGACATCCTATACAGAACGTTCCCGATCTCTGAGGCAATTTATTGGACAGTTCCTTATCTTTTTCAACGGCAAAATCGAAAGATGCGGGCAGAGGTTTTTCAAGAAACCTGCTTACGCCTGAAATAACGTCGTCCAATGTAAGCTCGCCCGTCCTGCTAAAAAATTCTTTGCCGTATATACTGCCTTTAAAGCCCGTTTCGTAAGCTATCTTTTTAATCTGAAATTCCAAAAAACCCTCAGCTTCTTCGACAATTACTACTTTTTCTATGCCTTCAAAAAATCTTTTTATCAGCTCGTTAGATATAGGAAAAGAAAACCCTAATTTTAATATCTTATGGTCATATACTCCCAAGATATCAAAAGCTTCCATTAAATGCGCGTAAATAACTCCGGAAGATATAAAGCCTATCTTAGAGGATCCGTCATTAATAGTTTTATTAAATTTTGACTCAATAAGATATTTTTTTAATAATTCGTTTCTTTCAAGATATTTTGCATGATTTTTAACGGCAAGACTAAAAAGGTTTAAATAATTTTCGGGATCTTTTTTAAAATCCCCTTTAATATTTTTTCTATCCCTTATATTGCCGAACCGTAGAGCGCCTGCATTATGGCACAAGCGGGACGGCGCCATTAAAACTATTCCGAAAGAAAATTCTTCGGACACGTCGAAAGCGTCTTTCGTAAAATCTTTTGCTTCCTGTATATTTGAAGGCTCCATAATCGGCATATAATTATGGAGGCTGTACCATCTATCGTCCTGCTCGTTAGAACTGCTCGGCGCGCCGGGGTCTGATCCTATAGCAAGCACTAAGCCTGCTTTTACTCCGGTATAAGCCAAAAACTGCGCCGGCTCGCTTGCAACGTTTAACCCTACGTTTTTCATGGCGCAAAGCGACCTTATGCCCGACCATGAAGCGCCTATCGCTCCGTGTAAGGATATATGCTCGTTTAGACTGAATTCGGTATATAAATTTTCGACGTGTTTTTTATTTTTATCTAAAACTGCTATTATTTCGGAGGCGGGAGTGCCAGGATACATAGAAGCATATCCTATACCAGCTTCCAATGCGCCGCGCGCAATAGCTTCGTTTCCTAATACTATAGCTTTATCGCCTTCTGAACCGTTTATGAATAGATTGCTTTTAGACATTTTTTTTAATTCTTTCTTTATTTTCGGGTAAAAACATTTGAACTCTCGTCCGTAATTTTAATTACAATGCCGTCTAAGCCTAAATTATCTATTGTTTTAATAAAATCGCTTAAAGAACCTTTTATGCTTAATTCTTTTACGATTAAAAACAACTTTTTATTGTTTGATTTTATATACTTTATCATGCTTTCGTCCGGATTGACTCCCGCGTAATTAATAAAAAAACTATCCGTTCCTATTTCTATAAGTTTTTTTGCTTTTAAAAAATCGACCGCGGCGGATGCTCCGATTACCGCTCCAAAATTAAATAAATCCGACGCAATATCGTTCATAAGTCCTCTTTTCAGCATTAAACCGAGTCCCAAAATATCGATATCGTAAACGGGTTTTGCAGATTTAAATTCGGTTTTTAGCGGATGAACTCCTTCAAAAACTATTATGTCTTTTAACCCTATCTGTTTAAGCGTAATTAAATCGGATAGAAGGGATATCCTGTTTTTATCCCTCATGTTAAAAGCATATGCCGTTTTGATTTTATGCTTTTCTTTTAAATCCCTGCATAATAATAAAGCGTTAAAACCGAAATTTTGCTCTATAATTATCTGCGGTAAAGAATTATCAGTCCCCGCGGCGTTTTGCGGATAGCTTTCAACAGAGTTTAATAATTTAATTAAATCTTCTTCAAAAACGGAGTAGTTTTTACTTACGGGAGTTTCGATTTGCGGTATAATCTGCATATGTATCGGTTATATTTCAGATAAATTATATTTTTGTTCTTGTAGTAGAATGACCGTAATCTCTTGGCTCAAAAATTTTATTAAGATTGTCTTCTTCCGAATATTTTTTCAACAGCTCGTAAGATTTTACGAATACACATTCTTTATCTTCGAATACTTCGCAATTATTGCCGTTATGTCCTTCGCAAGGACCGTTTAAAAGGCCTTTAGGACATAAAGTGATAGTGCATACTCCTCCGGTAAAATTTAATCTGCATGCATCGCAACCACCGCATAGAGCATAATATTCTCCTATGTGTTCAGTCTGCGCTATATACTTGCTGTCCGTTCCGGAAACTACCTTCTTTTGTATGAAATCTCCTATAGTCTGCACGCCCGTTCCGCAGGACAAAACGACAACGGCCTCTGTTTCTTTAATCTCGTCTTCTACAAAGCGGATATCTTCCTTTAATACTCTTTTATCGCATGGTTCGTCGATTGATATAGTAAACGTAACCTCTTTTCCAGACGCTTCCAAGTGCTTTTTCATTTCTTTCACTTCCCTGCTGCCGCCGGTAAGACAGACGGAAGCGCAGGAAGCACAGCCTACGACGCCGATTTTTTTATATTTTTTTAAAGCTTCGTCTATTTCTTTTATATCTTTTTTTTCAGTCAAAAACATTAAACCAAACCTCTATTTTATTTATATATCAGGATAATCCGGACGGAACGCTCGCTAACCTGACTTTAACAAATTTAACGATTTTCCCCCTGTGAATTTTAAGCGTAATAATCTGACCAGGTAAAAATGAACTTATAAGTTTTTCAAGCCTTGAGAAAGAATAGACTTTTTTGCCGTTTAATCTTGTTATTATATCTCCGCCTATTATGTAATTAATATTTTTCATGGCTATAATTTTATTGCCTGCAACCAAACCGGCTGCAGAAGCGGGACTGTTGGGAAATACTTTTTCTATAAGCAGTCCTTTATCGACATGTTTTATGCCGAGCAGAACGGCAACACTTTTAGTTAATTTTATAGCTTCTACTCCAAGCCAAGGGCGGATAACCCTGCCATACTTTATTAATTCCGGTATATCTCTTTTAGCAAGGTCAATAGGAATTGCAAAGCCTATATTTTGGGCGTTGTTAGCAAGTTTCGCCGTGTTTATGCCGATAACGCGGCCGTTATAATCGACTAGCGGGCCTCCCGAATTTCCGGGATTAATAGCTGCGTCGGTCTGAATTATATTTCCGTAAAATCTTGCCGAAGGAAAGAATAAAGACCGTTTTAAGCCGCTGATGATTCCGGTCGTAACGGTCTGGTAAAGATTATAAGGATTACCTACGGCAATTACTCTTTCGCCGACTCTAAGGTCGTTTGAATCGCCTAAAGTTAAAGGCTTTATAATTTTACCCGCCGGATTTATATGTATAACGGCGATATCCGACATAGGGTCGGTCCCTACGACGCTTGCTCTTATATTTTTATATTTAAGAAAACTGATAAATATCTTGCCGGCGTTTCCTATAACGTGAAAATTAGTAAGTATATAACCGTTTTTGTTTATAAAAAACCCCGTGCCTATATCTTCTTCCGGCATAATAGCGCCGTTCTTAAGCCGTGCATAGCCTAAGACTTCTATATGAACGACTCCGGATTTAATACTGTCGAAAATGCGTTCGACGGAAGAACTGCCTGAATTATATGCAAATGAATATTTGACGAAAAAACCGCCGCTTATAAATAAATTTAAAATTAAGGATAACAGAAAAATAATTAAAAAACTATTTGACTTACGCTGCTTCCTGAAATTCATTTCTTACCCCCTTCCACTGTCTTGCCTGATGCATAAAAGCTTCAAGCCTGAGCATTAAATTAGTACTCTCCTGCCCGTCGAACCATAAATTTATCCATGGAAAATTATTAAGATCTTCCCTGAATTTTTTTGATACTATCTGCACTATGGAACCCGGCATACAGTGAAAAGGATGGATGCTTATTACGCCCGAATACCCTTTTTTTGCAAAATCGACTGATTCGCCCACCGTAAGAATAGCTTCGCCTCCAAGCGACAAGTCAAGATATTTTTTTGAATAAGAAAGTATATCTTTTATGCTTGTTTCTTTATGGTTTCTAAACAGTTTTTTGAACGGCTTAAACATGCCCGTTTCGTCTTTTCTCTGGTAATAATTAACCAAAAAACTTAAAAAAATATCTTTTACTTTTCTGCTCCTTAAAGCGTTTACCGCATATTCATGGGTAGTAAAAGTTATCCATTTATACGTTGGAACCACCGAAACTTCGCCTCCTAGAGCTTCTACTTTTTCGATAGTAAAATTGTTGGTAAACTTGTTAAGCCTTAAAAATATTTCGCCTACTATGCCTATGAGGGGCCTGTCTTCGTCTTTTCTGGGAATTCTTTCGAATTTTTTAGCGCATATTGCCATGGTATCGTAAATATCTTTGCCCTTCTCGGTTGCCTCTACTACGATATTTATGCATTCTTTATAAACGGAAACCGTATCGCCTTTGGTAATTTCATAAGGCCTAACCCTGTATAAAGCTTTTTCGAGAGTATCTACGGCTACGCAGCCCTGCCAGGCAACCCTTCTAAAAAGCGTAGCTTTATCTCCTATAAAATCCGTATAAGATTTTTTAGCGCTGGGAACTACAAATTCGACGTCCGTATAGCCCAGATTGTCGAGAACCATTTCGTGCAGTCTGTTATATTGACCGAATTTACATGGTCCAGGCGAAGTCGGCATAAAAAAAGCCGATTTTTTTGCGTCGAAATCCGGTTTTTCTATAACCTTGATAATATCTCCCGTAGTAACGAAACAGGGCATACATTCGTTTCCGTTGGTAAACTTAAGTCCAAAATCAAGCGTAGACTCGTCAGGCTCGTCCATAACGGCGGAATCGACTCCGCATCTTCTAAATGCGGCGCTTAATGCGTATGCCGCATCTGACATATAAGGTATATACACTTTTTTATCAAAAATATTAGTATTTGTATGGTGCATATAAACTCCGAATTAAATATATTTAACCGTTATATTTAGTTGTATTTTTATTACTTTTTCTCAATTACATTATAATAGAGCATTACGATAAAGTCAAATTTATTGACGGGGACAATCTATTGACGGGGACAGAATTGAATTCTGTCCCCGTCAATATTTTATTGCCGCTGCTTATTTAAAAATCGTTGCAAATAATCGATACATTTAATAAAATTAAGCAATATGAATTTCAAAAAAGTATTAATTATTTATAATCCTAAATCTGGTCGTTTTTCGGAAAAAAAACTATCTTATATATTAAGTTTTTTTAAACTTAAAAATATTTCGGCAGATATTCTAAATATACTGGAAACCTCAATAGAAAAAGAAAATATAGAAAACTCTTTCGACGCGGTTTTGGTAGCCGGCGGAGACGGAAGTTTAAACCACGTTATTAACAGACTTGCATATTCGTATATGCCTATCGCGCATTTACCTATGGGCACGGTTAATCTTTTCGCAATGGAAAATAAAACTCCGCATTATTTAAAAAAGGCTCTCCATGAAATCCTAAATACATATAAACCCATAAAAATAGGTTTAGGGCAGGCAAACGAAA
Organism: bacterium; assembly: GCA_021798875.1. Lineage (GTDB taxonomy): Bacteria > SZUA-79 > SZUA-79 > Acidulodesulfobacterales > Acidulodesulfobacteraceae > Acidulodesulfobacterium_A. The sequence goes on from JAJZBN010000004.1 coordinate 28,998, forward strand.
GATTCTTTTTTGCCATGACCGGCATAGGGCTTGATGCTTTCATAGTTAAAAACATGGAAGAAAAAATCAGAAACAATAAAAGAAGAATTTATAATAATTCGACGAAATATATAAGTTATATCTTAAACATAATAAAAATGACGAAAAAATATAAATTTTACGATTTATGCATGGAAAAAAATACCGAAAAAATTACCTGCGCAAAAGAAATTATCGTTTCAAACATACGCTATTACGGAGGACCATTTAAAATATTCCCTAAAAATTCGCCTTTAGACGATAGATTTCATATAAGAATGGTAAAAAATGCCTCCGGAACTGCCGACGTAATTTTTTCTATATTAAAATCATTAATATTCTATGAAAAATATTCAAACGATTCGGATTTTTATAAAAAAGACGATGAAGTAATTATAACTTCGACGGACGTTTCGACGGATAAATTAATATATTATCAGTGCGACGGAGAACTTGCGGGCACGCTTCCCGTAAAGATAAAAAAGGTAAGAAATGCGGTAACTATGCTGATAAATCCGCGCTATTTTCCGTTACCGCAGCAATAAAATCATTTTTAGCTGCGTAAACTGCGTGCATAAATACCGATTAAATGATTTACCGGAATACTTTGGCTATGCTTTAAAATTCCGCTCTGGTCTTTTAACGAAAATATGCATCCCGAACACGACGTTAATATTTCCTGCGGAGCTGCTTCTTTAATCTCTTCAAATTTTCGTTTCGTAATTTTTTTGGATAAATCGTAATGCCTGACGTTAAACATGCCGCCGTTGCCGCAGCAATAGTTATATTTTAACGGCTTTAGTTTTAATCCTTCGATTTTATCCGCAATTAAACCTGGCTCTCCTATTAATTTTTCATAAGCCGAAGCCGGCTTGAAATCCGGCATATTTGAAAGATGGCACGGAATATGAAATACCGCTTCGGTTTCATTATTTAATTTTCCTTTTTTTATCTCGAATCCGTGTTTTTTAAGTTCATTAAAAAAAGACCAAATACTTATTAATTTTTTAGAAAAATCCAAAATTTCGGTATAATTTTCGTCATTTTCGTTAAAATACTTGGGATAAAGCTTATTTATAGAATATGAACATGAAGCGCATGACGTTACTATATAATCTAATTTTTTGCCTTTAAAAGCCAAAGCGTTATTAACGGCAAGCTCTTTAAAAGACTTTAAGTCGCCGCTCGATATAAAAGGCAGTCCGCAGCACCCCTGCATTTTGGGAACGAAGACTTCGACTCCGTTTTTAGTCAAAGAAGTTACGGTATCGACAGATATCTGAGGATATATGCCGTTAAAAACGCATCCGCTGAAATATCCGACTTTAAAAATATTTTTACTGTCCTCGACGGCTGATTTCCTCATAGCTTTCCCATTCTTAAGAGCCTGAAACTGAGACGGCTGTTTTTCCAACGAAGTATCTGCATTAAATATAAGGTCTCTGCTTCCGATAAAAGATTTGCCTTCGGGCATCGGTGAATTTCTGCCGGACAATTTTTTTACTAATGGAATATTGGCAATTTTTAAGGCGGTTTTTAATAAAATTTCTCTTTTATTTTTAAGAATATTTAATGCTAATTTACCGGAAGAAAAACTTTTGTTTGAAAATTCTTCCAGTTTTATTTTTTCGTTTATAACAAGTTCTACTATATTAACGTCGTTAGGACATACTTTTTCGCATCTTCCGCACAGAAGACAGGCGGACATCGACTCCCGCACCTTGCCGGCTCTCAAGGGAATGCTGTCGGTATAATCGGTTAAAACTATGCGCACTCTGCCCCTTGGACTTAAAAACTCGTTAAAACCGATATTGTAAGAAGGGCAGACAGGCAGACATTTTCCACAGTGAACGCAATTAAGATAGGTTTTATTTTCGGATAACAAAGAAAAAAACTCCATTTTTATTTTTTTACAAAAAATCGTGCATTTCCAATAATGAAACTCAATCAAATATATGGGAAAAACATGACAATATTGTCAATATTTAATTCAATTAATTTAAAATATTTTCCCCGGATTAATTATATTTTGCGGGTCGAAAACTTTCTTAATGTTTTTTAAAAGATTCATATAATAATCGTCGTATTTCAGTTTCATAAACTCTTTCTTTTCAAGCCCGATTCCGTGTTCGCCGGACAAACTGCCGCCAAGTTCGATGGTCTTTTTTAATACGTCGTATTTAGCTTTTCCGCCTTTTTCGACCATTTCGGCATTGCTTTTATCAAGCATAATATTTACGTGAATGTTTCCGTCCCCGAAATGCCCGAAATTTATAACGGGAATTCCATACTTTTTTGAAGTTTCTTCTAGAAAAGCAAGCATATCCGGAATTTTATTAATCGGAACGGCAATATCGTTATTTATTTTAAGGTCGCCGTATTTTCTTAAAGAAGGCGATATGGCTTTCCTTGCATCCATTATAACTTTTTTGTCTTCGCTTTTTTCCGACGCAAAAAGGAAAACCGGAGAAAACCTTTCCAATATATTTTTATACTCGCCGATCGATTTATCGACTTCTTCCTTAGAGCCGTCGGCTTCTATAATAAACAGGAATTTGCCCGTTATTTTTATTATATCGCTTTTAAAAATGCTTTTAACGGATTCAATGGAAAATTTATCCATAAATTCAAGCATAGAAGGTCTGTTTCTCAGCTTCAAAAGAGAAATTGCAGCGTTAAACCCTTTATCGATATCGTCGTAAGATACTAAAATCAACGATTTTTCTTCAGGTTTAGATAAAATTTTAAGCGTAATTTTGGAAAAAAGGCCGAGAGTGCCTTCGGAACCGGTAAAAAGATGAGCAAGATTATATCCCGAAACGTTTTTGACCGTTTTTGAACCGGTATGGATAATTTCGCCTTCTCCGGTTATAACTTCGAGCGCTGCGACGTAATCTTTTGTAACTCCGTATTTTACGGCGGAAGGTCCGCCGGAACATTCGGCTACGTTGCCGCCTACCGTCGAAAACTCGTAACTTGCGGGGTCAGGCGGATAAAAATACCCTTTTTCGGCAAGATAAGTCTTAAGGTCGGCGTTTATTATGCCGGGTTCGACAGTAACGAACATATTTTCTTCATCTAATTCTGTAATATGGTTCATTTTCGTAAACGAAACCACGACGCCGCCTTTTAACGGCAGACTTCCGCCCGAAAATCCGCTTCCAGAACCCCTTCCGACGATAGGAGTATTATTATATTTCAAGCACAATTTTACGATTTTGGATATTTCTTCCGCATTAAGCGGGAATACGACAACTTCCGGCATAAAATCCTTCGACGTTGCGTCATAGGAATAACATAGAAGTTCCTCTGTTTCAGATAAAACTCTGCTTTTGCCAAGCAGTTCTTCAAATTCGCCTATAAGTTTTTTATCCATAATTTATTTAATTTTTAATTCGATAAATATTATTGCCGTTATTCATGCTTAAATTGGCGAGCTTCGCCTATTGGACTTCATCCGCTTCGCCCGCACTGAACGTTAATGTTATCGGTAATAGGGAGTGGGTCATAAACTATGATTCAATCCATTCTCTTCATCGCTTAAAATTTGCTACGACAACAGAATTAAATTATGTCATCGTGTTTATTAAAATTGCGAACTTTTCTTTTTTATCGCCTCCGCAACTTTTCCAAAAGCAGCCGCCCTGTGCGATATTGCGTTTTTTTCCTTCGCATCTATCTGCGCCGCCGTTTTATTAAACTGCGACACGATAAAAACGGGGTCGTACCCGAAACCCTTGGTCCCGCTTATTTCTCCCGCAATCAAACCTTTTAATTCCCCGTAAAAATAATCGAAACTATTTTTTTTAAAATCGTAAATACATGCATGGCAGACAAATCTAGCGCTCCTGTTTTCTGTGCATTCTTTTTTTAAAGTCATATTTCTTAGCAGTTTTTCTATATTTTCCTCATCCGAAGCATTTTCTCCCGCATATCTTGCCGTAAAAAGACCAGGCTCGCCTTCAAGACACTCTACTTCGAGTCCTGAATCCTCGCTGATTATAAAATCGATATTTAATTCCGCCCTTAACTCTGGATTTTCCTCCAAAAATTTCAAATATCCTTCTATCTTAACTTTTGCGTTTTCTTTATAAGTTTCGCGGTCTTCAACTATTTTAACATTATAACTTTTATCCAAATAAATCAAATTTAAACTCAAATCGGCAAATTTTCCCATTATAGCTTCAATTTCTTGAAACTTGTGAGCATTGCCCGTAGCAATAAGAATATTGACCATAAAAACTTTATTATCCTAAATATTTAAACCGTTTTTAAACAGCATATTAGCTTAGTTTTACTTTATCAAATATTTAAAATTTATTCAATTTTTTAAAAATTTATCTTCCTGCTATGCTATAATTAAATAAAGATTTTTACGAGGATATTTATTATGGGTGTATTATCTAATAGCGTTGAAAAAACTGATAAAAGTATAACGCGAGAAATACTGATAAAAAATTCTAAAATATTAGATAAAGATGAACTACGCCTAAATATTAAAGATTTACCGCCTGAGATTAACCGAGACAATTTCTGGTCTTACAACAAGAATGATTCAATTTTGCCTGACAGAATAATAATAGAACATGTTTTAATTTATGGAGATTTGGACGAGATAGCGGCACTCTTTAAAATTATTCCTGCAGATAGAATTATAAAAGTATACAAATTATTTATAAAACCTCAAAATAAATATAATGATATAAAACTTTTTCGGTTACTGGATTTTATTTTACCTATATTTAAAAAAAAATGTGGCCTAAAAATACTGAAAAAATACTGAAAATTTTTTGTATTTAGGCATGATAATTCTCATCAATATAATTATTGATTCGCCTAAGAAACAGTTCTGCATTTTTCAATTGCTTTTCGGCTTCGACCTTTGAAGCTATATAAAAATCGTTATAATCGCTTTTCTGCCTGATTATATACGCATCTCTTAAAATCCCGGAATATTTATTTTCTATTTTTCCAGTTTTTATATAATTCTGGTCAAAAAGCAATTTAACGCCGTTATGAGTTTTTGAGTCAATCTTCTGAAAGGCAAAAAGGCTTCTGACGGCATGAAACATTGCATAATAAGACCGGTTTAAAGAAGATGAATAAAGTTTATCGTTAAACAGCATAGTAGCGGCGGCGAGTTCTTCTTCAGCTTTTTTGTATCGATACGCGGAAAGGTCAAAAATTGCCTTATCCATAAATTATCTTGCCCTCTTTATGCACGTTTTCGTAAAAAGGCACGTAGTTGATATACTTGTTAAAATCTTTTATATTAGAATCTATAATCGAAACAAAAACCCCGTATTTTATATCTAGGTTGTTTGTTGCCAAAACCGCTTTTTTAAACAAGCTTTTAAGTTCGGATTTACTGCCGGAAGCAAGAATCATAACATCGACATCCGATTCAGGGTTAAAATCAAGCCTCGAATACGAGCCGTAAAGGATTATTCCTTTTAGAGATTTCCCGTAAATACCGGTAATAATCCGCTTAAGTTCCGACAAAAGACTATTAAGCCTTTTTCTTGATAAACCTTTTAAGGATACCCGTTCTTTCTTAGACATAATAAATAATTCCTTCTAATCGCTATAGCTATTAATATATTAATATTATAACACAAAAAATTCACGGGAAAAAACTTATCCTTTTATCAAGGATGAAATAACGTATTTTAATTCTTAATAAAAGGATTAAATTCTTAATTTTTTTATTTTAGAATTAGTTTAAAAAGCAAAAAATCAAAAAATAAGTGGAATATTTTTGTTAATTTTATGCGGCGTCGTTTCCGTCTGCTTTATTTCCAAAGAAATAAAAATAAAAAGATTTTGCGGACTGGAAGGTGTTTATTTTAAACTCTTGGAAGGAATAACGGTTGAAATGGGCGGTGGTTTTCTTCTCCTTTATCTGCGACCGTAAATCTAAGGCTGTTTTTCCGTAAAAACCGGTATAGCCTTTGCCTATAAAATCGCTTCTGTGGGCGTCGCTTACACCGAGCTGAGGAAGTCCTATGGACACATTTGCCAAAGAAGCCGCCGCATTGGAAAAAATGGAAAAAGTGCTGGAATTATTGATAACTTCTATTGCATCGAAATCTAACTCGTTTAAAAGTTTTCTTACCGGCTGATATCCTTTTTCCGCGTAGGAAACGAAATAATAAGGATGGGGAGCAATTGCCAGCCCCCCTTGCGAATGTATTTCGTCTATCGTCTCCTGAGCCGTCTTACCTGGTATTATCTTGTTTTCTAAAAAAAGACCTACTATATGACCGTTTTTAGTAGATATCTCTTCGCCGATAATAACGTCTACTTCTAGAAAACTATTTTTTAACGCATATTCTTTTGCCTTAAATGCGCCCTTAATCCTGTTGTGGTCGGTTACTGCGATTACGTTAAGTTTCCCAGCCGCCGCTTCAACTATATCTTCAGGCGAATTATTTCCGTCGCTGTAGCTTGTATGGATATGCGTATCGGCTTTTGAATATTTCATTTTATCCGCCCATTACATTAGCCTTAACTTAACTAGAATTTAATAATTGAATAATTTATTTTATTTAATAGTTTTATTATGATTAATTCTAGTATTTATATTATATATTAATTATATCATATAAAATTAAGCTTTATGAGGCTCAGCTGAAGTCGGCACTGATAATTTGTCTTCTTCAATATATTTATCTTCTTGTCCAACTTCCCTTAAAGACATCTCTTTAGGTTCAGGTAAAGCAACGACAGTGAGTATAGCTCCTAAAATCGCAATTACCGCAAGTATTAAGAATGTTCCTTGAACTTTTAAAGCCGCCATTAAGAACGGAAACAGCAGCGTGCCGAGGAATGCGCCTATTTTTCCGCTTCCTGCCGAAATACCGTCGCCCAATCCCCTTATAGGCGTTGGAAACACTTCAGCCGGATAAACGAAAGTCGTTACGTTTGGTCCAAATTCCGTGAATATGTAACTCATACCGAATACCAACATAAACACGGCTGGAATAAGTTCATATCCGCCGAAACTCGTAAAAGAAATGATAAGATAAGCTACCGCCATACCTATAAACCCGACGGTTTGTATAAATTTCCTTCCTAATTTATCCATGCTGAATGCCGCTATCCAGTAAAACGGTGCTGCAAAAACTACAAAAACTATGGTCGATAAAGCAAGACCTTGAATAAAACTTCCGTGAGGCATAATAGATTTCATGACGAGCGGCCAGCTTATAGAATTTCCGTAAAAAGCCCAGTCTAACAAGAACCATGAACCCGCCGTTCCGAGAAGCCTTAAATTATTCGGATAGGTAAATATATCCGTCCATTTTGTTTTTAATTTGACGCCGTTTCCGTTTTCGGATTTTTTTGGTTCGGCGGCTGTTATTTTAGAACCGGTTATATCGTTAATAGCGGCAACCGTTCCCGAAACATCTCCTTTTGCGTCAAGACTGAAGTATGGAGTCTCTTTAATCTTTCTTCTTAAGTATATTACGCTTGCGGCAGGTATAGCGCCTAAGCCGAGCAATATTCTCCACGCCATATCGTGTGGAACTCCAAGCATTATAATAAGTATAGCCACCATAGGACCGACTACCAATCCTATTCCTTGAAGCGAAAACACCATGGAGACCAATTTTCCTCTGTCCTTTCTGTTTGAATATTCGCTCATTATTATTGCGCTTATCGGATAGTCTCCGCCGATTCCGATACCCAAAACTATTCTCCATATTATAAGCTGGGTGATATCCTGCGAAAAAGCCGAACCTATTGCGCCTATCGTTAAAATTAAAACTTCCAAACCGTAAATTGCTTTTCTGCCGAAAATATCCGATACTCTTCCAAAAATATATGCTCCAAGCGCCGCCGCAATTAAAGACGAACTGCCCAAAAGCGCAATTTCCGGCGTAGTTAAGTGCCATATCGGCGTTAGCAGGGCAATAACGACGCCAATAATGAAAAGGTCGTAAGCATCCGTAAAAAAACCCATCCCTGCCGTAAACATCGTCCTGAAGTGATGCCTTACAAGGTCGATGTCGTCAACCTTATCGAGCAGGTTGTTTCTTAAATCTTTCGCAGAATCCATTAATAATTCCTCCTCTTGAATTAAATTAAATAATTAATCTATTTTATATTTAGTAAATTTTATCAAACTAATGTTACAACTTTGTGACGTTTATGTTAAATTTTTGTAACATTTCGATTTTATATAGCTCATTCGGCCTTTGATGATTTAAATAAACTTCCGGAACCGACTTTAAAGTTAATCCCGGAAGTTTGTTGGGGGAGATAAGATGTTAAACTCAGCTTACAGTATTATAAAAATGTTAACATATTAATGAATTTTAATGCGTTAAGATTGCGTTAAATTTACGTTACGATTTTGTAACAATTTAAATAATAAACACATCGTCGAAAGCGTTCGCATACCTGTCCCTGTCGGTTAAAGGTTCGATTCCCCAAAGATTTTCGACGTATCTAAGAACGGAGGCGTGTTCGTGCCTTATATTGGAAACGTAACCTTTTTTGGCGAACGGCGAAATAATAATGCATCCTACCCTCATTCCAAGACCGTAATAATCGACCACCGGCGGCACGACATGATCGTAAAAACCCCCGCATTCGTCCCAGTTTAAAAAAATAACGGATTTTGAAAATAAAGGGCTTTTCCTCAAAGCTTCTATCCTTTTTACCGTATATAACATTCCGGTTTTAACGTTTGCCGGCGGATGTTCCGAATGCGCAAAGTCCGGTACGAGCCAGCTGAACTGCGGCAGAGTTCCCTTTTTTACATCTTCAAAATATTCTTCGGCGGGTCTTATTTTATTCCATAAGTTTTTATCTCTTTTGAAACTTTCAAACCATATCACTGGCACCCAGTGATGAACGTATTTATGCGGGTTAGGCCAGCCTTGAACGTATATTTTCCAAGAGATTTTAGCTTTTTCGAGCCTATTAAAAATCGTAGGAAATTCATAAGGTTTTCTCGGCGGTGCATCGGTTATATGCCCGTTCGACTGACCGGCAATCTGATATAGCCTGTTAGGCTGGGTAGGAGCCATTATAGAATGAAAATAGTTCTGGCAGAGCGTATAATTTGACGCATAGTAATAATAAGGCGAAAGCGCTTTTTTCGTGTCGTAGTAGCCCATAATAACCCTGTAATCGTTGACCGGCTGATTAATGCCGTTTAAGAAATAACCGTCCATTTTGCCGTTATTATATATAGTATGGAGCGCTTCCCATGAATGATTAGGATCGACATGATTCGGCGTTACGTAACTAAAACCCAAATCGTAAGGTTTAACGCTTCCGCCCATTCCGTCTGTTATCCCAAGTTCTTTTATCCTTTTAGGCTGTCCGTTAACGGTTTCGTCCATCATTCCAAAATAGTGGTCGAAACTTCTATTTTCCTGCATTATTAAGACTACGTGCTCCGGTTTTTTATATTTGTTTAAGGCGGCGCTTGAAGCATTATCAGCGGCGGCGGCCGCACTTTTCAAGTTAATGCCGTTTACAAATAATCCGGATAAAAGGGTTAATCCAGTCATTTTTACAAAATCTCTTCTGTTCATTAATCAGCCTCCTTAAAAATTAATGTCAAATTAAAGTTTATTTGCATCCTTATATTCGATTGGGAAAATTTGGAGATGAAGACTTTAATTAAAATTTTAGATATAAATCAAATAAAGCTTACCCCATTTTTTAAAACGATTAACGCATAAAATTTGAAAAAGTTTTTAATGCTTAATTTAAATTTCATAATAGTCTCCTATTTTTAATATTAATTATAATTTTTACAAAAATTATTTATTATTATATAAAGCAAATGTTGTAGTGTAGTTTTATGACTTTACGTTAAATTTATGTCATAAATCAAAAAATAAAATAAATAAAACTATTTTCTTATTGACATTGCAATAAAGTGCCGGAGGGTCGGCCGGTGTAAAATCCCTGAGCAAAATCTACTCCTAACTCTTTTATTGCATTCATAATTTCTTCCGTTTCGACATATTCGGCTATAGTCTTAATATTTAGCTCTTTTGCTATCGTAACGAGGCTCATAACGACTGCTCTGTCCATTTTTCCGCCCTTCACCAAACCTCTGGAGAATTCACCGTCTATTTTAATAAAATCTACCGGTAAATATTTTAAATACATAAACGAATTATAACCGGAACCAAAATCGTCTATAGCAAATTTGAATCCTTCGAACCTTAGATTTAAAACAAATTTTTCGAGAAGAGATATATTTTTAACGGTATCCCTTTCGGTTATTTCAAAGACGACATTTTGCGGGTTGATACCGTATTTTAATGCGTAACTTTTAATTAAATTTACATAATCGGAAATTATTACCGATTTTGGCGATATGTTTATAAAAATAGTTCCGCCGTACTTTTCATCACTCATTTTTTTGAAAGCTTTTTCTATAAGCATTAAGTCCATATTGTAAGCGACTCCTATATTTTCGGCAATTTCTATAAATTCTCCTGCCGTAATTATTTTTCCGTCTATACTTATTCTCATAAGAAGTTCGTTAAAACATATACCGTCTTGCGCTAATTTTTCATTTAATGGTACAATAGGTTGAAAGTATGGTATTATAAGGTTGTTTTGATTAGCATTAATAACTATATTCTTTTTTTCGTTAATTTTTTGCAAAATTTGTTTAAAATCGTTTTCTTGAAAAATATGGACGGCATTCTTACCGGACATTTTTGCCTGATACATCATGTTATCCCCAAGTACAAACAGATCGTCTTCATTGGAAGCTGCGTTAGGGAAACCTGCTATCCCTATTGAAGCGGTAATATGCACTTTATCTCCGGCAGCAGAATCCGATAAAGTAAATGAATTTATTTTTTGCCTGATCCTTTCCATGATTTTATAAGTTTCTTCTTCATTTGCATCCTGAATAATCATAACATATTCATCGCCGCCGTATCTTGCAAGAATATCTTCTCCTCTTTTATTTTGCGATAAAATTTCAGCAACGCCTTGTAAAATCTTATCCCCCATTTTATGCCCGTAATTGTCGTTAATAGATTTAAAATTGTCTAAATCTATAAGAACAAATGTAAAAATGCCGTTATTTCTTTTTGCCTTATGTACGGCGTTGCTTAAAAATTCCCTGAAAACTCTTTGATTATATAATTTTGTAAGTCCGTCCCGCGTTGCGTAAAATTCAAGATCTTTAGTATATTTATATATAGCTTTTGCGGAACCTATGATGTTTATCAGCGACGTCAGTACGGCGTTAATAACTAACTTCTTTGCAGAATCCCTGCCGCCAGACTGGATGCCTATACCTACTATTCCGTTAACCTCCGGAGCATTAAGCATAATTTTCTTGGTCTGAAGCGATAAGCCGCCGCGCCCATCCCCGCCGTCGTTAAGGTTATAAGACAGACCAAAATCTCCGGTATCTATGATTTTTACAGAACCTCCTTCTGAAGCGGTAATACCCCATTCGCAGACTGAAGCCTCGTGCGTAATAACTATTTGCTCGAGATTCTGCGCATATTCTTTAAATTCTGCATCATTTTCGATTATCCTTTTTTTTATTAGCATATTGAACGTTTCTTTTGCCTCTTCGGACGGCGGGTCGTTCCAGAAAACATTAATTTCAAGAACGGATTCATTAACGAAAACCGTAAATATGTTATATACGTTTATCGCTTTATTGAACTCCCTCAAAATGTAAAAAACACTGCTTTTCCAGTTTAAAACAAGGTCAGACGTGATAATAAATTTTTCAAGCAGATTTATTTCAAATTCGAAAATATTTTTATCGACCGTCATTTCCTGTATTTTAGACAATAATTTTTCTACGCCGTAATGCAGGTCGCTTACTTCCTGATTATAATATTTTTTGGAGATTATGTTGTTTTTAATTTCTTTTATATTATTTATTGAGGTTATTTCGTCTATTATCGAAAAAACATCTTCTATATCGTCTTTAATAGAACGGGAAATTAGGATCGATAATAATAAACCTGTAAAAAATGGAATAATTAAAATGAACAGCGCATAAATATAATTATTAACTTTTATCCCTCTGCTGTTCATATAAAACAAGATTGCGCTAAAAATTCCGGAAAAAATTAAACCGTAAGTAACCGCCCTAAAAATTAAATACTTGCAAGACGGTAATTTATCTAATAATTTTAGTTTGCTCTTAATTAATTGCATATATAAAAATTGAAGAGAGCTTAAACAAAATTAAAATTAATTTTGATGATTTCTCCGCATACAGGACATTTTTTGGCAAATCTGTCGTAAACTCTACCTATGTCTTCCTCAGTAACGAGAACATCGAAATTATTTTCGTTGCATCCGCATTTTACATTCATCACGCAGCGTTTTGAAGGAGAGGATTTTATCTGTTTTTTAATAATATTTAAAAATCTTGACCTCATTAAAACGGCGTTTTGGCTTGCGGTTTTAAAATGTTATTAAAAAACTCTTCGTTTTCCATTTATTCCTCCATTATTTTTATTATTTTATTATTTGATTATGGATTGAATATTTTGGATATCGCAAGGAATTAAACCAATATAAACATTTTATCAAACTAATATTACGTTTTTATTACGTTTAAGTTAAATTTTTGTAATATTTAAAAAATAAATTTCTAAAATTATTTTTTATAAAAGTAAAATTAATTAGGTTAATTATGGACGGATGCCTTGCATCAAACCTGCTTCGCGATTCAAGGAAGAATATTTTTTTCTTGATATGATAAGAGGTAAGTCTAAAACAAACCTTTTGTTTTCTGTATTGTAATATTATAAAAAGTTATATTGCTGAGGATATAAGGTTATGGAATTATATTGGTTAAATATTTACTATATTCAACCAGTCAATCCTTGAGAAATGTTTTTTATCGAGGGTTAATATATCGGTTAAACTATATTCTTTCATAAAGAACGCATTGTAAGCATCCACGAAATCGATATTTTTGTATAGATAAAAATTAAGCGCGTCTAAAATTAGACCTGAATCTTTCACTTCAAGCCCTTTAGTATTCATAATCTTTAAAATAGCTTCTTCTATTTCTTTTTTTGATTTATCGTAGTATGACTCTAAAACAAATATAATTTCTACAATTACTAACGAATTTGTAACCAATAAAATCTTTCCTGAAGAGGCCTTTTTAAATATTTCTTCGATTTTATCGGAGATAGATTTATTGTCGTTTATGAGATATCTTAGAAAAATATTGGTATCGACAAAAATCTTTTTATTCATTATTTAACGACTCATCGATAATTTTTTTTGCGGCTGATTTTCTTGCAATATTTCTAATCTTTTCGAAATCTTCGGTTTCTTTTCTCTGTTTTAAGCTGCCCCTGAGATCAAAAATATCTCCACTTATATGTTTTACGATTATATCGCCGTCTTTTTTAATGAACATTACCTTATCATGCTCTTTAATTCCTAAAATATTTCTTATCTCTTTAGGTATAGTAACCTGACCTTTCTTCGTTAAAGTGCTTATCGACATCCAACGCCTCCAAATATTAAAATTCCTACTTTTTTATTTTAGCATTACTTTTATTAAAAAGCAATAAAAAGTCTTAATCCGCATTAGAAATTTTATTTTCTGGATTACCGCTTAGTAGAGATTTTGGTATTGACAGTATGATTTTAAACGCATATAATGATTGCATATATAGTTGCTGATAAAAGGGAGATATAAATAATATGCGTACCACGTTAAATATACCCGATGATTTAATTATCGAAGTTCAAAAAGCTTCCGGAGAAAAATCTAAAACCAAAGCTATCGTTAAAACTATGAAAGAATATATAAAACAAAAAAAAATAATGGAACTTCTCGCTTTAAAAGGTAAGGTCGATATCGATTACGACTGGGAGAAAGAAGAAAAATTAGAAATAAATTCCCAATGCGATAGGGGAAAATTTATTGAAAAATAAACATAAGCGCGTTTTGGCCGACACAAGCGTTTGGATTGAATTTTTTAGAGGGAATTCTTTAATAGGCAATAATCTTGAAATGCTTATTATTACAGATTCCGTTGAAATTTGCGGCGTTGTTTTATTCGAGCTGTTGCAGGGGATTAAATCCGATTCCGAAAAATTAAAGATTAACGATATTTTATCGAATTTACCGTACGTAGAAGTAAATAAAATTATATGGCAAAGATCTGCCGAAATTGCTTTTAATATAAAAAAGAAAGGCTTTGCCGTCCCATTTTCCGATATTTTGATAGCAGTTTTAGCAATAGAAAACAACCTTTCCGTTTTTACCTTAGATAAACATTTTGAATTAATTTCCGAATTGGAACTTTATAAAATTCAAAAATAAAAAAATTTATTCGTTTACGTAATATTTATTTTAAATTAACATTAATGAAATATAATTATTTCATGAATAATTTAGGAATTATTCATTTAATTTAATTTTATTTAACTTTTGATTTAAAAGGAGAGATTTAAAATGAAAAAGTCAAAGTTTTTTTTCCTATTTATGTTTTTGTTGGCATTTGTTTTTACGGGAACGTATTTTGCGGGAAAAGCTTTTGCATTTCAAGGCATGCAAAAAAACAAATTTATGGGGCATAAATTTATGCGCCGCGGTAAAATGAATATGTGGATGAAAATCGGAATGTTTAATGTTTTTATGCTCAAAAAGAAATTGCATTTAAATAAAAATCAGTTTCATCAAATTATGCTGTTTAAGCGCCAGGAATTTAAAGCTTTTAAGTCTAATATGGGAAACTTTAGAAATCCGCTGCTTGCGGCAATGAAATCCGGTACGTTTAACAAAAGCGTTTTCGTATCGAGTATCACGAATAAAGTTAAAAATATGGCAGAAATTAAAGCAAACTTTTTTCAAAAATTCTTTAACGTTTTAACGCCGAAACAGAGAAACGAATTTGTAAAAATTATGAAGAATAGAATTGCCGGTAAAATTAAACGCCTTGAGTTTATGAAAAAAATGTTGAACAAAAAAATTAAAGCAATGAAAGAAAATATGTCCGAATAATATATCTTTATCTAATATCGATTAGTATTATCGGTATTAATCGTATGAGGAATGGCTAATTTTAAATTTTGTTTAGCGGCTGCGTTATTTGTGTTATCATATTAATTTAATGCGGCCGCTTCCAGTCATTGCGGTCAAATCTTAGAATGCGCTAATATAAATCACTAAATATAAACCAACGGCTTTTATGCTTTCGAAGATGCGGAGCAATAATAGATATATGCATTACAGCATCCACCACGGAACGGCGATAACTTTTGAGTGCAGCCATTTAACGTCTTTTCCTGAATGAACGACGACGCCCCTTATTGTATAGGGAAAGTTTTCTATAAATTGTATTATATTTCTTGCATCTTCAAACACGGGATTATCCGTCGTTTTAATTTCAAACGCTACAATTTCTCTCCCATGCTCAATTATAAAATCTACTTCTTTGCCTGCCGTAGTTTTGTAGTAAAATATCTGACTCTTTGGTATCATTAATTCCGAATAGACTTTAAGATGAAGATATACCATGGTTTCAAAAAAACTGCCGAGCTCTCTTGATTCTCTTAAATGTCCTATATCGTAATATCCGGCTAGATATAAGCTTAAAGCTGGATCTACGAAAAATATCTTGGGCATTTTCATAATCCTTTTAATTTTATTAGAATAAAATGCCGGTATCTGTTTTATTATGTTTGAAATTTCAAGAAGTTTAATATATCTGTGGACGGATGATTGGCTTATACCGGTCTCTCTTGCTATTTCCGATTGATTTAATAAATTCCCCGTTCTTAACGCAAGGGATACCATTACTTTTCTGAAATCTATAAGCGATTCTATCTGCGATAATTCCCTTAAATCTCTTTCAAGATATGTCCTGGCGTAACTTTCCCACCAGAGTACGATTTCTTTTTCGCCTTTTAAATTTAGCAATGGCGGCATAAAGCCTTTAAAGAGGATGGGAAGATAATCGACTTGAGCGTCTTTAAGGTTATCCGCCGCATTTAAATTAAAATCTCTTTTCCATAAATGCGTAAATAGCCCTTCGCCTCTTCCTTGCATTTCCGCATATGTCATTGGCTGCATTTCAAAATATGCCGCTCTTCCGGCAAGCGTTTCGGATACGTTTTTCATCAATAAAAGATTGGAAGAGCCCGATAGAATAAAGCGGATATTTTTATTTGAACTATCGACGGTAAGCTTTACGGAGTTAAGGACTTCAGGGACTTTTTGAACTTCGTCTATAATAATGCGGTTATAGTTTTTCCAAAGAGACGACGGGTCTTTTTTAGCCTGCTCCTGAATGGAATAATCGTCAAAATTTATATATTTAAAATCTTTAAACTCGTTTTTTAAAAAAGTGCTTTTGCCGACCTGCCTTGCGCCGGTAATTACTATAACCGGAAAGTTTTTTAAGGCAGGCATAACATTCTTAATAATAAGCCTTTTTTTGTAAATTGATTCATTGCTTGAATAGTTATTATTCATATATAGAATAATAATTCATTAAATTAAGATTGTCAACTTTTTAAAAAATTTTACGCAGCATATCCTAAATTATGGTTCAAAAAATATAAAAAATTACCTGCATCATTTCCCTATAGATGATGTTAAAACCGCACACTATTAATACCATTTTTTTTTTAATTTTTTTATCGCTTTATTTGTTTTCGGCGTATGGCTTTTCAAGGCAGACATATGTGAACTACCACGCAAGCTATCTGTCATTTTTATGGTTTTTATCCTTTAATTACGGCAAAACTAAAATTATTATATATTATTAGAGCAAATTTAGATTGAGGAATAAAAGGAATGTAAGACTTGCTTAAGTCAACTTTATTTAAAATGTTTTCATCTTTTATTAAAAACCATCCGCATAATTGCAGTCATCCTAAAATTTAATTATAAAATTGAAAGTATTTAAAATTCAGCAGGTTATTTATCCATATAACTGCAGTTAGTTATTATCAATAAAAATATGGATAAGGTGCAAAAGGCGTCCATTGCCAGTTCTGCCATACCCAGCAGGGCTGCATGTGCCGTCCTCTTTTAAACGCCTTATGCTGTTTTTTGCGGATGCCGGTTCTAAGCATATAATTTAGCACGCCTGAAGTAATGCCTTCTTTATGAAGTTTTATTATCTGCCTCGCCGTTAAGTAAAATATTTCATGCGAAGCCCTTAGTCTTTTAATAACCGTAAGATTAGAAACATGTCTTTTGCATAAATTTGCTATCTCCGCAATAGTCAAAGGCGGGGGTACTGGTTTAACGTAATAGGAACAGCCGCTTAGAGCAATGCTTAATATAAAGGCTAAAAAGGTTATCGATATAATATATTTATATAAATTGAATTTCATTTTTCTTTTGTTAAAAGTTTACCATTATCTTACTTAAAATATCCTAACATTCGCAGCATATAACGCAATATTCATAAAAAATTTTCAAAAACTTCTTCGGGCGATATAACCGAAGTGAATAAATGAATATTTTCATATTTAACGGCATCCGTTTTAAGAATAACGATTGCATTTGCTTCAGACGATTTAGCGACTTCTATAAATTTTAAAAAATTACTATCTCCTAAATGAATTCCGTGCGTCTGTATTTTTTTTGCCGTAACGAATTTACCGTATTCTTTTAAAAAAGCGAACAGATAATCGATATTCTTTTTTTCAATTTTTTTATTATGAATTTCGGTAAAATATTCTAAATAAATTCTATCGTCCAGAGCGATATAGTATCTTTCGTCTATTAAATAATCGATAAGCCTGCCCGAATAACTTTCGGCGCAAATAATTCCTTCAATAAATACTTTCGTGCTCAACACGAAAGTATATTTATCTATTTCTTTTTGAAGTTTTTTATAAAATCTCGCTAAATTATTCCTTTGAGCCATTGTTTATCGTAGTTTCCTTAATAGCCGATTCTCTTAAATCCCTTACCGCTTTTTTAATTTTTATAGATTGCCATGAATTGAGCGTTTCGTTTAAATTTTTCGGGTCGATCGGTATCATTAAAGCAACGGGCATTCCATTCTGCATAACTATAATCTCTTGTTCTTCTTTAAGATCGTCTATTACTTTATTCGTATATAGTCTTAAATCGCGAGAAGGCACAAATTTCATAATTTAACCTCTACTCGTACATTATAAATTTTCTTTATATTACGCAAAATTTTAATTACTATAATAATGTTAGCATACAAATGTTACAACTTTATGACATTTACGTTAAATTTTTGAAATATTTAAAAATAAAGTTCTATTTTCCCCCGCCAAACTTATTGCAAATTCGCTCCTGACAGTTGAATTTCGAATCTTCTCGCGCAGCAAAGATATATCTATCTTCTTTAAGACGCCAAGATTTTAGCTCGTCGTTAATGTTGCATTCGATAATATTCATAAGCTTTTTTTTAGACTCATGGTCTTTAATTTCAAAAAACAGCTCTATTCTTTTATCGAGATTTCTTGTCATTAAATCGGCGGTCGATATGA
The DNA here is from genome assembly GCA_021798875.1 of bacterium. Taxonomy (GTDB): domain Bacteria; phylum SZUA-79; class SZUA-79; order Acidulodesulfobacterales; family Acidulodesulfobacteraceae; genus Acidulodesulfobacterium_A. The sequence continues at coordinate 47,487 of JAJZBN010000004.1, forward strand.
AAACTTTTTCCTTTCCGCCGTTATAAAAATAGTATATTCTAGCGTGCTCCAAAAACCTTCCTATTATGCTTTTAACCTCTATATTTTCGCTTAAACCCTTTATACCCGGCTTTATCGAACATATGCCTCTTATTATCATTTTTACTAAAACGCCGGACGAACTTGCCGAATAAATTTTATCGGTGATTTCGGCATCGAAAACCGAATTTGCCTTAATTATTATTTCAGCGAGCCTGCCTGCTTTAGCCTCGTTTATTTCAAAATCTATAAGTTTAGAAAGCGTCTCCCTAAGATTAACCGGAGCCAATTTTATCCTGTTCCATTTAAATACGTCAGAATAGCCGGTCATAAGATTAAACATGTTAGATATTTCTGAACATGCCTCTTCTTCCGAGGTAATATAATCTATGTCCGTATAAATATTTGCCGTGTATTCGTTGTAGTTTCCGGTGGAAATATGGGAATACCTGATGATTTTGCCTTCTTCCCTTCTTGTAACGAGACATATTTTTGCATGAATTTTTTTGTCGGGAAAACCGTATGTAACTATACAGCCTGCTTCTTCAAGTTTCTTTGCCCATTTTACGTTTTTTTCTTCGTCGAATCTTGCTTTAAGCTCTACTACTACGCATACGTGTTTTCCTTTTAACGCCGCATTTGCCAACGATTCGACTATTTTGGAGTTTTTATCCGTCCTGTATAGCGTCATTTTTATAGATAACACGTTTTTGTCTTTTCCTGCTTCTTCAATCCACTTGGATATAATTTTAAAATCGTTGCAAGGCCTGAAAAGCAAAATATCTTTCTTTTTTGCGATATAGAAAATGCTTTTATTTTTCAGATAATCGGGTATAGACGATTTAAAAGGCTTGTAATACAAACTTTTGTTTTCTTCGTTAATATTAAACAGAAACGAAAGATTAAGGGGGCGGTTTGTCGTATATACGTCTTTATCTGCGTAATCTCCGTTTGCGTTTATATTTAGATAATGTTTTATTTTGCTCATTAAAGCATCGGTAATTTCCCTGTCTATTTCGACCCTTACGATATTGCTCCACTTTCTTGCAGAAATGTTTTCTTCTATCGACGACAGAAGGTCTTCTATATCTTCGTGTTGTATAGGCAGATCCGCATTTCTTGTTACCCTGAATAAAAAATAGTTTTTCACGGAATAATCAGGAAATATTTTATCTATATACCTTTCTAAAATATTTTCCGGCGTAAAATAGTACGATTTTTTAGATTTTTTAATTTTATAAACTTTTTTTATATTTTCGGGAAGAATAATCAAAGCGTCGAATACTTTATTTTCATTTTCTAATTCAACGAAAAAACAAAGTTTTAAATTAAAAATAAACGGTATTTTTTCTATTTCCGAAATTATAAGGGGCGTAATTACGGGAGATATTTCGTTATAAAATATTTCGTCCAATATCTCCATGTCTAAAGGTTCCGTCGGTAATATCTCTATATTAAGCTTGGAAAGTTTCAGTACTAACGATTTAAAAATTTCTGCATTTTTTTTAACCTGACTTTTAACTCTGCCGGAAATTTCCTCTAATATTTCAGGCGGCGTAAAACCATATATATCTTTTTCTTTGTAACCCGCCGATACAAGATCCTTTAATCCGGCCACCCTTATCATAAAAAATTCGTCGAGATTCGCGCAATGTATAGATAAGAATTTTAGCCTTTCGCATATGGGAACGGTTTCGTCGGCAGCCTGCATAAGCACTCTTTCGTTAAAACCTAACCAACTTAATTCCCTGTTGTTATAATTATTATATTTGCCGGCGCTATTCATAATCGAGCCTTACGCAAAGTTCTATGGGGATGCCGAACGTTTCTAAAAAATCTTTAGATTTTAATTTAAAATGCTTTACCTCAAGAAAAGGCGTGACTGACGAAACTGCGGTAACCTTTACTAATTTATCGAGCGCTTCTAACGTTATATCTTTTATTAACTGCATATGGCTCGCATCGAGAGCATCGGCTATTTTCAAAATAGATATTATTTTTTTTATAGTCAGCTCTCTTTCGGGACTCAACTTGTAATACGCAGCATCCAAAGAGCGGCGCTCTCCGCTTCCGTGAAAAAGCGAGCAAAATCCTATATTTTCAAGTATTTCTCTGTCCAAACCGGGTATGTTTAAAGAATGGATAATTTTATTGGAATACTCGTGATGATCGTTAATATTCGTATAATAACCTACGTCGTGAAGAATTGCCGCACCGATAAGAGCGGTGCGCTCGTCGGGTTTAACATTCAGTATATTTTTCAGGGAACGCCGTATTGTTTCCGAAAATATAAGGACCTGCTTAGCATGTTTTTCGTCTATGTTATATCTTTTTCCATAATAAAAAAAATATTCTATTAATTTTTTATTAAATTTTTTTTCTTTTGTTTTTGCGAGATAAAACCTCGTAAGCTGATCGGAAAAGTTTTGGTCGGAAAAGTAAAGTTTTTTTGCTCCGACAGATTTCATAATAGATATATAAACATATAGAACGGGCTTTATAATTTTAGCTTCGTACTCGTTAACAGATAATTCGCCCGATATTTGTGAAGCGGATACGGTTTTTATCCGAAAATAAAGATTTGCTAAATCTATAATATCGAAAAAATTTTCTTCCGGTTTAAATATTTCAAGCAGTAATCCGGTAGATGTATCGGAACCTATTACGGAATTGATTTTATCGTATTCGAAGCAGCTCTTTTTAAGCAGCAAAACAAGCTTATTTATATACTGCTCGTATGCCCTGTATTTAATCTTTTCTTCTATATCGCTGAATAACTGCGCAATTCTTAACGCGCCGTAAGGAAGGGTGGAAGAAAAAAGGCTTATTTTATTTTTTCTTATGTTAATGCCGACGTTTCCGCTCGACAGATTTACAAGAACTACCCCTTTGCTTTCCAGTTTTTTAAAACCTTTAAGCGTTTCGCTCACTCCTAAATATTTTATATAAAGCTCTTCTTCCGCATCTATTATTTCAAGTTCTATGCCGGTTTTCACCCTTATGTGGTTTATAAAAAAATGCTTATTATCCGCATCCCTGACTGCGCTGGTACATACGGCTTTATAATTGCCGTTTATATCGTATTCTTTAAATTTCAGCTTAATTTTTTTAAAAATTTCCGCCGCTTTATAAACGGTATCTAAAGTAATATATTTTTTAAGAAAAGTATCCTCTCCGATACTTAACGGGAATACTATATACTCGAGGATTCTTATCGTGCGCTCCGCATAGGAATTTTTATAAATTTCGGAAATCTGACATCTTATACTGCCCGCCCCTATATCGACGACTCCAAAAATATTAGTCTTCATTGTGCATTAAGAAAAACGTACTTACCGGTTAATTTTTCCATTAAGTCTTTTTTCGTTTCCAAAGATTCGGATTCTAAAAGTATATCTCCGTTACAAACCGGATTAATCGTAATTATTTTATCCGTGACGGACGGTTTTATATCTTCGACGTTTCCTTTGTGCTCCCTGTCGAGAGCATCTGCAACCCTAAGTATAGACGACAGTTTAATCACGGCATCTATATCCCCTTCTCTAATATCTTTGTATAAATCATGGTGTTTTTTAGGGGTACTCTTTCTGTGGTATCTTGCTATATTGGCGATTATCGCCTTTTCATAGTCGCTGAAGCCGGAGAAATCGATATTTTTTATCAAATAAAGCGAATGTTTATGATGCTTTGACATCGACACGAAATTTCCTATATCATGAAGCATAGCGGCGGCGATTAAATATCTGAGATATTCTTTAGGTAATTTGTAAGATTCTTCAAACGCAAAAAAAAGTTTTTCTGAAAGATAGGCAACCTGCCTAGCATGTTTTTCGTCAAAGTTGAATCTTTTTCCGATTTCTACGAACATTTCAAACGGAAAATCAGTTTCGTATTTTTTCTCCTGTTTTTTTACAGCAGTCATAAAAACTCCTTTTTTATTTAATTCATCTATTAAAAGACCGTTCCTTAATCCCCCTGAAAGCGAATAAAATCCTTCAATACGGTAATAAACCAGTATTTCGTAAAGTATTGCGGCGGCCGGAATAATAATATCGGCTCTGCCTGCATCTACGGCTTCTATTTTTTTTATTTCGTCAAAAGAACTGTTTTTATTTTTTTCGATAAATTCTTTGAGGAACGACCTGGGAACATAATTTTTAACGGAGTCTGCTTTTTTATCGTTAAGGGCGCAATAAACCGCAGCAATATTGTTTACCGTACCTCCGGTACAAATAGCTTTTTCAATAAATCTATAGGGCAAACCTTGCAAGGCGTCTTTAATACACTCGCCCATAGCGGTTACTTTTAAATTATATGGCGGCGTTTTCTTAGAAAAATCGTTTTTAAGCCTTAAACAGCCGAGCGGCGTACTAAAAGACCGTAATATACTGCCTTTTTCCGACAGGGTAATTTCGGTGCTCCCGCCTCCTATATCTGCTATCAGCGAATTTAATTCCGATAATTTAAAGTTGTTAGCCGCTGCTAAAAAAGACAGCCTTGCTTCTTCTTCGCCGCTTATTATATCTAAATCTATTCCGCAGTTTTTTTTAATTTCCGAGGCTATCTCTTCTTTATTTTTTGCATACCTGAAAACTGCCGTTCCAACCGCTTTAACCGTATCCGTCCGGTTTAAATCTATAATCTTTTTTATATAATTAAATGCTTTAAAAAGATTTTTTTTAGATTCTCCGTCTATATATCCGGTTCTAAAGCAGCCGTAGCCTATTTTTGCGGAAACTTTGTATTCGTCTATTAAGGTGCTGTTCCCGCCTTTAGTTTCTATTATCTGCATTTTTATAGAATTGCTTCCCGCATCGATAATACCTAATCTGAACGATTTTTTCATTGCCTTTTATTTTTTAAATTGATAGATTGGCGTGGCATCTATGCGTTAAGCACGCGGATAAACGATTTTATATCTTTATCTTCTTCAAAATTTTCAATAATTTCCATAACTTTTTTCCTGTCGGCGTTTAACGCTTTTTTTATTGCATTTCTTATAGGCTTGCTTTTATCTATTAATTTTTTATAAATATTTATTTGAACTATTTTATCTTGAGCGTCGCCGAGGGTTTTCTGAATTTTTTCTAAGCGGCTTATTGTTTGAACTATGATATCTTCTTTAATCAAATCGGAGGAAAATTCCATAATATACCTTAATTCTTTAAAAATAAGCCTTAATATATGAAGTTCTTCATTGTCTAACGAAGTGGTTTTTATTATAATCGTTAATTTTTTGTAAGTCTTTTTTATAGTTAAAATTAAATGTTCGAGAGGTTCCACGTCGTTCAGCTTACCGTCGAATAATTCGCCGTTCTTAAGCGCATTTTCAAAATCGGCAAGAAAACCGCTAAATTCTTGCGATCCTATAACGGATAAAATTTTGCCTTGTTCTACTCTTATTTCTTTTTCTATTTTCAGCCTTATTTCGTCTTTTAACAGCGACGGAACTTCATCTTTAACGTATAAATCCATAGACTTAAGAAGAACGTCTAAATCTCTTTTTCTCTGAGTTTCTTTCATTATTTTAGTTAATTTCTTTTTAAAATATATCCCTCGCGGGCTGAGCTGCTGTCTGAATATTTTTAAAAGCGTTTTAATGCGCCTTATCGCAACCCTGAAATTATGCAGGTTCTCGTCGTTTTTTCCATCTATGACGGCTGCCGTTTCTTTTTTAACGTTAACTATCAAAGAATCCAATATTTTTTCAGCAATCTCCTTGGACGTCATATCTTTATTAAGTCCGTAAAATGATTTTATAGTCAAAAACGTTCCTCCATTTTTATAGTTAAGTTATTAATAAAATGAATAAATTTCTTAATAACTATTAACGGCGCTATATAATTAAGCCGTATCTTTATTAATCTTTATACAATTATACATTTTAATTATTACGGTTTTATTACATTTATGTTAAATTTTTGTAACATAATATATTATTTTAGTTATTATCTAACTTATAAATTTTCCGCTTGATTAAAAAATATTACGGCAAAATTTTGACTTAGGTCAAAAAAGTAGAGATTTTGGTATTGACAGTATGATTTTAAACGCATATAATGATTGCATATATAGTTGCTGATAAAAGGGAGATATAAATAATATGCGTACCACGTTAAATATACCCGATGATTTAATTATCGAAGTTCAAAAAGCTTCCGGAGAAAAATCTAAAACCAAAGCTATCGTTAAAACTATGAAAGAATATATAAAACAAAAAAAAATAATGGAACTTCTCGCTTTAAAAGGTAAGGTCGATATCGATTACGACTGGGAGAAAGAAGAAAAATTAGAAATAAATTCCCAATGCGATAGGGGAAAATTTATTGAAAAATAAACATAAGCGCGTTTTGGCCGACACAAGCGTTTGGATTGAATTTTTTAGAGGGAATTCTTTAATAGGCAATAATCTTGAAATGCTTATTATTACAGATTCCGTTGAAATTTGCGGCGTTGTTTTATTCGAGCTGTTGCAGGGGATTAAATCCGATTCCGAAAAATTAAAGATTAACGATATTTTATCGAATTTACCGTACGTAGAAGTAAATAAAATTATATGGCAAAGATCTGCCGAAATTGCTTTTAATATAAAAAAGAAAGGCTTTGCCGTCCCATTTTCCGATATTTTGATAGCAGTTTTAGCAATAGAAAACAACCTTTCCGTTTTTACCTTAGATAAACATTTTGAATTAATTTCCGAATTGGAACTTTATAAAATTCAAAAATAAAAAAATTTATTCGTTTACGTAATATTTATTTTAAATTAACATTAATGAAATATAATTATTTCATGAATAATTTAGGAATTATTCATTTAATTTAATTTTATTTAACTTTTGATTTAAAAGGAGAGATTTAAAATGAAAAAGTCAAAGTTTTTTTTCCTATTTATGTTTTTGTTGGCATTTGTTTTTACGGGAACGTATTTTGCGGGAAAAGCTTTTGCATTTCAAGGCATGCAAAAAAACAAATTTATGGGGCATAAATTTATGCGCCGCGGTAAAATGAATATGTGGATGAAAATCGGAATGTTTAATGTTTTTATGCTCAAAAAGAAATTGCATTTAAATAAAAATCAGTTTCATCAAATTATGCTGTTTAAGCGCCAGGAATTTAAAGCTTTTAAGTCTAATATGGGAAACTTTAGAAATCCGCTGCTTGCGGCAATGAAATCCGGTACGTTTAACAAAAGCGTTTTCGTATCGAGTATCACGAATAAAGTTAAAAATATGGCAGAAATTAAAGCAAACTTTTTTCAAAAATTCTTTAACGTTTTAACGCCGAAACAGAGAAACGAATTTGTAAAAATTATGAAGAATAGAATTGCCGGTAAAATTAAACGCCTTGAGTTTATGAAAAAAATGTTGAACAAAAAAATTAAAGCAATGAAAGAAAATATGTCCGAATAATATATCTTTATCTAATATCGATTAGTATTATCGGTATTAATCGTATGAGGAATGGCTAATTTTAAATTTTGTTAAGCGGCTGCGTTATTTGCTATATGTTATCATATTAATGCGGCCGCTTCCGGTCATTGCGGGCAAATCTTAGAATACGCTAATATAAATCACTAATATAAACCAAGGGCTTTTATGCTTTCGAAGATGCGAGCTAAAAAGTGCTTTTCCCGACCTGCCTTGTGCCTGTAATTACGATAACCGGAAAGTTTTTTAAGTACGGCATAACATTCTTAATAATAAGCCTTTTTTTGTAAATTGATTAACTGCTTGAATAACTATTATTCATATATAGAATAATAATTTATTCAATTAAGTTTGTTTACGTATTATTTATTTCAAATTAACATTTATGAGATATAATTATTTCATGAATAATTTTAGCCCGTTTTAAATATTATTCGCAGAAATTATTTATTATTATATGCGATTTTTTTAACAATTTTTTTAATTTTAAAAACTATTATTAAATATTATGACAAAAGTTATAATGATTGAAGACGACAAAGAAATTGCCGAACTCTTAAAAGAATATCTTTATAAATTTAATATAGAGCTGGTAAATTTTGAAACGGCGGAAGGCGGACTTAACGCTTTAAAGGGGAACACAGACGGTTTCGATCTTTTAATTTTAGACCTGACATTGCCGGACTCCGACGGATTAGAAATATGCAAATCAGTTTCACGGCTTTACAGCATTCCAATAATTATTTCTTCGGCAAGGGGCGATTATTCCGACATAGTGACGGGGCTTGAAATAGGTGCAGACGATTACGTTGCAAAACCTTACAATCCAAGAGAGCTTGTAGCGCGCATAAGGGCGGTAACCAGAAGAAAAACACCTAATAATTTTACCGGTAATAATGAGGTTAATATCGATAGCGGCTTTGAAATAGACGAAAATAAAATGCTTATTAAAAAAGATGGGGGAACCGTTGAATTAACTTCTGCGGAATACGAACTTTTTTTGCTTTTATATAAAAATAAAGGAAACGTTATTACAAGGGACTATATTTTGGAAAACATTAAAACTATGAGCTATGAAAGTATAGACAGGACGGTCGACGTTTTGATAGGAAGAATTAGAAAAAAAATAGGAGACGATCCTAGAAATCCAAAATACATTAAGTCTATAAGGGGTTACGGATATAAATTTTACTGCGATGAAAATTAACAGGCACTTAAATTACAAGCGAATTTGTAACCAATAAAATCTTTCCTAAGGTATATAACCGAAGATATACGAAAAAAACAAATTAATAGTTAAATTTACGTCTATTGCGTCTAAAACGTCGGATAATCTTTCTCTGATGCATAATCCGCCTATGTTGATTAATTATTCTCCGGCGCTGAAATCTGTTTATCATTCTTTGACGAAATATTCTCCTCATTTTTTCTCTATAAAAGGGGTGTACCGCATAAAACCGTGGAGCATAAGCGCGCCATGCTCTATAATGCCTGAGATACATATGGTGCCTTGCCCACCAGCCTGGATGATATTCACGGTACCATGGAGCAACATGGAGCCTCCACCAAAAAAAATATGGCCTATACATAACTACGGGGGGCGGAGGACCGTAAACTAAAGGAGCGGGCAGAACCATTGCTGGAGTTAACGGAAACCACGGTCCCGAAAAAACGCTTGCGTAAACCCATCCTCCGTTATACCACCTGTAATAAAGTCCGTTATAGCCGTAAATATAAGTCTGGAAAGAAGGAGCGTAATAAGCGTTAAGCCCCTGTCCGAAAGAAAAAGCAAAGTTAGGCGTCGAGATGCCGATAAATACACCCGCATTAGCCGGCTTTGCGTTTGTAAAAACATATGCGCCGGACGCAGTCGCAAAAAATACCGCAAATAATATGTAAAAGATATAACGTTTCATGATATGCCTCATTTTTAAATTATACTATAAATATAGCATTTTAACTCCATAATTTCTATATTATATTTCTTAAAATATAAAAATTCAAGCTCAAGAAAAACAGCTCAAGAAAAACAAAAAATTGCAGATAAATTTATTTTATTTTAATTTTACAAAATGAATGTAAATCAAAAATAAATGTTTTATAAACGACAATACATTTTTTTATTCAATTAAGCTATAAAGAAATAAAAATTTAATAGTTTGCGTAATATAAAGACGGTTTCGGACTCGGCCTGTATATAATTAAACAAATAATTGAAAGATACGGGTTAAAAATTATACATGAATATTCAAGCGGCAAAAATATTTTTAAAATCGATTTAAATAAAATTCTTTGAAGTTCTTCTATTGACATTTCCTAAAATATACAGTAAAATTTAAGATTATGAGCGAAAATTTACAGTATTTTAGGGCTATATACAATTTTCTACCCTCCGAAAAAGAAAGAAAAATAGTCTTAATAACCGGCGCCCGTCAGACAGGAAAAACCACTCTTGCAAAAAATAAATATAATGCGTTGCGTTATATCAATCTGGATTCTCCTGAAATACGGGACGGCATTTCGCAGATTACAGCCTCAAACTGGCATAAAGACATAGGTAAAGCCATACTTGACGAGGCGCAGAAAGAACCTTCGCTGTTCGAAAAGGTTAAATATGCCTATGACGGAGGAAATCTCGATTTTGAAGTAATTCTCGGTTCAAGCCAAATTCTTTTATTGAAAAAGATAAGGGAATCTCTTGCCGGAAGAATATCGCTCTATGAACTTTGGCCTTTAATGATGTCCGAAATATATGCCGGACCAGGAGCTAAAATTATTAAACCGCCTCTTATAGACCGCATCTTAGATGAAAAAGATTTTCAAAAGCTTATGAAAAGTCTTCCATCTGTTTTAATAGGCGAAGACGATGCAAAATTAAAAGAAGCTCAGGAACACTTATTAAGATGGGGCGGTATGCCGTTTCTCTTAAGTATTAATGATGGATATGAAAGGCAAAAATGGCTCAGAGATTATACTTATACATATTTGGAAAGAGATCTTGCCGATTTATCAAGGATAGAAGATTTGGAACCTTTTAAAAAATTTCAAACAATATCAGCTTTAAGAAATGCAAAACTCCTCAATTATTCCGAACTGGCTCGAGATGTCGGTATAAGCGTAGATACATCAAAGAGATACTTAGAATATCTGAAAATATCTTATCAAACTATACTACTTCAACCTTACGGAACTAATATAACGAGTTCGGCTGTAAAAACCCCGAAGATTTACTGGCTTGACATTGGTTTATTAAGGCAGATGACCGGCTTTTGGGGCAACGTGATTTCCGGCGATATATTTGAAACATTTGTAATTTCTGAAATCTACAAATGGATAAAAACAATGCAGAAACCTGCCTCGATGTATTTTTATAGAACCCGCTCAGGATTGGAACTTGATATTCTTTTGAAAATAAATGAAAGAATAATAGGTGTTGAAATTAAAAATCGCAGTACGGTAACCTCTTCGGATCTAAGACCTATGAAAGCCGTAGCAGACGGTCTCGGCAAATTATGGAGCGGCGGCATTTTAGTTTATAACGGCGACAGGATAGGCAAGATTGCAGAACCGGATATCTGGATGATACCATCAAGGCGGCTATTCCAATAAAAGAAGAGATATAAATAATATGCGCGCCACATTAAGCATACCTGACGATTTAATTATCGAAGTTCAAAAATCTTCCTGAGAAAAATATAAAACTAAAGCTATCGTTAAAACTATGAAAGAACATATAAACTATAAAAAAATAAAAATTTAATAGTTTGCGTAATATTGTGTTTACGTAATATTTATTTTAAATTAACATTTATGAGATATAATTATTTCATGAATAATTATACCCCTTATTTAAATATTATTCTATGCGCAGACGATGATGAAAATTAACAGGCACTCCGTATTGTTTAAAATAAATATAGTTTTTATTCTTTCTTTTGCGGTATTGCTGTTTTTCTATTTATTTGCACATAAAATAATAAACCGCGTCGAAACTTTCAAATTTCTTAGAAAAGCCGTATTTCTCGTTAAAAAAAATAAATTGAAAGACGCAGAAATGTTCGGCATTAATTTAATAAAAAATCAAAAAAATATCGATAAGATTTTAAAAAACGGCAAAATTATACTAAAAAGAAATCCTCCCCGTCTTGATTATACGCTTAATTTATTAAGCCTCTACGGAAATAAGTATTTATATTTCAGGTCTAAAACGGGGAAAAATAATCTTTTATTAAAAAGAATTTCAGGTATAAACGAAAGGCAGAACATTTTATTAGCCGCATGGATAGGTTTAAACGCTATACTTATTCTTTTATATATCAGCATATTCCGCTCTATAAGGCCTCTTAAAAAATTAAGGGATACTATTGAAGAATTTAAAAACGGAAATATAAACTTCGATTTAAGCGGCTATGCTTCAAGAAAGGATGAGATAGGTTTTTTGGCGAAAGAATTTAAAGAAGCAATAGACAATCTTAAAAAAACCATGAATACGAGAATTTGGTTTATAAGAAACATAGCTCACGAGTTAAAAACGCCTATTACTAAAGGCAAAATTGCACTAGAGTTATTAAAAGACGAAGACGAAAACAAAAAAAGAATTTTTTCGGACATATTTAACAGGCTTGAAATGCTTATAAACGAACTGTTTGCCGCGGAAAAAATAGCGGCTGGAAGCGAAATTTTAAATATAACCGCCTGCAGTTTAAAAGACGTAATTGACAGGGCAAAAGAACTGCTTTTCATAAAAAACGACGGCGTTATAAGCGTTATTTCCGATAATCCGAATTATACGGTTAAAGCGGATTGCGAACTGTTTAGCATAGCCGTAAAAAATTTATTGGATAATGCGGTTAAATTTAAAACCAACGAGAAATCAGCCGTCACTGTAAGCATAGAAAAAGGCGTTTTGAGCGTAATAAACGAAGGCGCAAAACCGACAATTTCCGAAGACGCCATGTTTGAGCCTTTTTCAAAAGATATTAACGCAAAAAACAAAGACGGTTTCGGACTCGGTTTGTATATAACAAAACAAATAATAGAGAAACACGGATTAAAAATTATATATGAATATGCAGGCGGTAAAAATATTTTCTCGATAGATTTCAACAAAATTTGTTTTAACGCGATGAATTTGATTAATTCATAAAATCGTTTTATAATTAAACAAATGGAGTTATTAAGCAAAATAATCTTTTAAATATTTAAACATATAGGAAGGTTGTATGATAAAAATTAATATACCAGGGCGGGAAAATGCCGAAATAAGAATAAAAAATGCGGTTTTAGATATGAACGGAACACTTTCGGAAGACGGAATAATTAAAGACGACGTAAAAATACTTTTGAACGAATTATCGAAACACGTAGATATATACGTAGTAACATCGGACACGTTTGGAACAGCCGAAGTAATGGTTAAAAATATACATGTAAAACTATTTATAATCGATGGAGAAAACTCCGCCGTTAAAAAAATGGAAATACTTCAAAAATTAGGATGCTCCGAAACCATAGCCGTGGGCAACGGTTTTAACGATACCGAAATACTCAAAAATGCCGCTATAGGTATCGGTATTATGGGCGTCGAAGGACTCGCTGTTAAAGCCGCATTGAATTGCGACATTATAGTTGGAAAAATAGAAGATGCATTAAATCTTCTCTTGAATACGAAAAGATTAACCGCAACATTGAGAAATTAGCCGCTATATTTAGTTATAACGGCTAAATATAAATACCCTATTTTTACTGATTTTTCAAGCTTTTAAGATAATTCGTAACGGCAACGGCGTCTTCTTGTAAAGAAACCGGCACAAGCGATTTTGATATTATTGTAAGCCCTATGCCTAAAGACCCTATTCCTCCGAGAATATAACCTAACGCGAGCTCGCCCACGCTTTTTGCAATTACTTTACCAGCAAATAATCCCGTAACGGAAGATACGGCTAAAAATACAACATATGAAGCGACACCCAATACATTATCTTTTGAGGCTATTGCAATAGTAATTATGGGAAAGCCAAAGCTATACGCACTGAAACCGTATAGGGAAGTTGCAATCAAGACTTTATAATAAATGTTTTTATTTAAATGTTCTATGGATGATTCTGAAACAGCGTTCTCCTTATCAGAAACTTCTTGCATTTCTAATGATGCGACTTCAAAAACATTTATAGAAAGCCCCGAAAGGGATAAAAGAGGAACAAATAAATTGCTTAAAACGGCGGTTTTTTTATATCCGAATCTGTCCCCCGCTTTCCCGCCTACGTAGCCAAAAAATGAACCGCCACCAAAGCTAATTGCCGTTATAACGGCATATTCAATAACGGATAAGCGAAGATATAAAACCAAAAAAATAGGAAAAATCGCAAGAATTGCCTGATGTCATAGATCCGTAAAAAAGGCGTTTAGCGAAATGAACAAAACATTTTTATTCAGCCATTTATTTTTTGATGCAGTCATAATTTCATAATGTTAAGTTAAACGGAAATAATGTTTGCTTGCATATTTAAATTAAACCGGTGGTTTTTATTATGGCACTGTAATTTGCAAGGATTCGCCGATTTCTTTTAAAACTTTAATTTTTTCGCTCAGTCGCTTTTCAATATCTTCCGCTTCAAAGGCGGCATTTTGCTTCGAAGCGATACCGGCTTCCAGAGCTTTAATAACATCGGTTTGTATAGCGCCAATCATTTTGGTCATATCGATACTATAATTATGCACAAGTTTTTCCATTTTTTAAATATGCGTCAAACATTATTTTTCCATAAATCTTTTAAATCTTTAGATTCGGGGACAAATTTAAATCTGTCCCTGCTGCATTATAAATTTTACAAGGGTATCATAACGATTATAAAAAAAGCCGCGATAAAGACGAAGAATATATAAAATATGTACAAATTTAAAGAGCCGTTCTGCATAAGTCCGGTCGTTATGGAACTGATTTTTTCGAACAGTTTTATCAGGGGCAGATATAGATAATATTCGATAAGCGGAAATATATAAGAGCCGTAACCGCTCGAATTATGATAATAAGACGAGTAAGGGAAAGGGTTTTTAAGTTCGTAAGGATGTTTTGATGTTTCGCTTTGAACATGTACCCTGCTTCTTTTTTTATAAACAAGATTAAACATAATTCTTAAAGCATTGGAAAAACCCAGCGCCGATACCTGCGCATGCGGATTTATTAAATTTTTGCTTTCGCCGCCTGTCCATGAATAATCCACGATACGTTGCTTGGGTTTTACTATAGTTTTATATAAAATATAAAGGATTAATATAAACGAGATCGATACGAAAAACAGATAAACCGGACTTGAAGCAGAAAACGAGCTGTAATAAGGTATAAATATATAATTTTTTAATATTTTACCGCTAATATTAATGTGATATATAGACTGGGATACTTTAGATAAAACCGGAGTATATAAAAACATAAAGCCCGCCAACGATATGCTAATAAGTGTCGGTATTAAAAGGGCTATATTCATAGAAAACGGAACTTCTTTGGCTTTTTTAGCTTCCTTTGACTTCGGCAAACCGAGGAACGTAAGTCCGTATAATTTTACGTAAGTCGAAACCGCAACGGCCATACTTAAAGCCATTATGGCTCCTACCGTAAAAATAAGTATCCTTGGAAGAACGGAACTTATATGAAAACCTAAAAAAACAACCTCGAGATTGAGCCATTCGGAAACGAACCCGTTAAGCGGCGGAATTCCGGCGGCGGATAAAATCCCTATAAATATAAGCCCTCCGGTCAAAGGCATGCCTTTTAAAATTCCTCCGAATTTATCGATATCGTGGCTTCCCGTTTCATATTCTATATTTCCCGAACCCATAAATAAAAGGCTTTTAAAAAACGCATGATTTATAAGAGCGTACAGCGAGGCGACTAGAGCAAGTGCGGAGAGACCGGTTAAACCGAAATAATTATAATAAAGCGATGCGCCTATTCCGGTTAATATCAAACCCATATTATCGACGGTCGAATAAGACAACAGCACTTTAATATCATGCGTCTGGGACATATATAAAACGCCGAAAAACATCGTCGATGCCGCAATAATCAATACGATTGAACCAAGCATTAACGCAGTGTTTAGCGGGTGAAGAATATAAAGTCCGAATCTCATGACCCCGTAAACCCCGCAGGACGTCAACACGCCGCTTAAAACTCCGGACACGCCTGAAGGCGACGCGGGATGAGCCTCAGGCAGCCATATATGAAGTGGAACTATGCCCATTTTTGCCCCGAAACCGAATAAAAACAACAAAAAAACTATTTCTTTTACATAAGCCGGTATCGTTAAACTTTTAAGCGTTTCGAAATTAAAACTATTTGCATGCAAATATAAAATTATTAAACCGATTATTATAAGCATTGCGCCTATTTCCATTATAACCGCCATTAAAAAAGCGGCTTTCTTAGTTCCCTTAATATAATGTTTGGTCATTACAAGAAAATAGGAAGATACCGCCATAATTTCCCAGAAAATCATAAACATAAAGCCGTTAAAGGAAATAATGACATAGTAAACGCTGATAAGCATTATGCCGAACAGGAACGAAAAAAGCGGCGTATTTATCTCGCTCCCTATCTTTTCGATATATTTTATCTGGTAGAGGGCTATATAAAAAAATACCGAAAAAATAAACAGTATAAAAAAATCGCTTAACGGGTCGAATTTTAATATTATTCCGCCTGCAGGAAAAAATCTTCCAATCTGAAACGACAGGTTTAAAAGATTTCCCCCTTCCATAAACGAAATTACCGAATATAAAACAGCCGTAAAAGAAGCCGCCATATATAGAACGTTGGAAAAAACGAAAGGTATGGATTTAAATCTGTCCCCTGAAATCAAACCTATAATCGAAACAATAACGCCTGATAACGAAAAAAGTAAAAATAGATAATAATAACTATACGTCATTTTAAGCCACCGTTTTTTATTAACAGCAAAACGTTTAATATTTCAAAAGGATTTGGCGGGCAGTGGGGCAGCGCAATTACATTTTCGTTATCGAGTAAAGCAAACAGCTTTAAATCCTTCGCCCCCTTTGCCGTTTCGTTCTCGAAAACGCCGCCGGAAATAGCGCATGAACCTGCCAAAACGATAAACCTCGGTTTCGGAATATTATCTAAAACATTTAAAAATACCTCCTCCATCCGTTCCGTAAAAGTTCCGGTCGCAAGCAAAACGTCGGCAAACCTAGGACTTGGCGTAATAAATATTCCCAACCTGTGCATATTGTAATACGGATTGTTTAACGCGTTTATTTCCGATTCGCATGCCCCGCAAGAACCTGTATCTATATGTTTAACAAATAACGATTTTTTAAAAATTTTTTTATCGACCGTATAATTTTGCGGGCGTATATTGAAATCTAATCCTGTTGCATAACTTATTGCACCGATACCTCTTGAGTCCGTAACATCGATACAGGCATCTATACACAATCCGCAAAAAATGCATCTCTCCTCATCTATAACTTTTAACGCCGCACCCTCCTTTATTTCTTCTTCACCCGATAAATTACTTAGGTTTATTGCTTTCGTCGGACAGACAAGTTCGCACTCCCTGCATTTCCGTTCTCGCTCATTGACTTTTTTTGTCAAATTTAAGCATTTCTCTTCATTTATTTTTAACGATGAGATAAAACCGTCGTAAAAATCGTTTTCTTTAGGAAATTTAACCGATTTTATTCCGAATTTTAATCCGTTATAAGTCCAGAAAGCCATTATGCTTTAATCCTTATATTATAATTATTATATTGATTTTTTTAACTTTATTGTTTTTGTTCCGCTTCATTTGTCCAATGCCGCAACGGAAAAATTATAACTCGTTTCGTTAATGTTAAAATCCATCATCATCGTATTTTTTGTACCGCAGGCAAACAATTTATAATTATTTTCAAACGGATACTTTATATTTATTTTTTTAAAAATATTACCGTCAAAATCTTTTACATAACAAAAAATTGCTCCTTCGGACGATTCTGCGTATCCAAAGCCGTGCTTTGACTTTTCGTCTTTTAAATATCGCTTTTCCAAGTCCTTCGGCTCTTCATATTCTTTCTGCCTCGATAAATAATCTGCCGTGTAACGAAATCCGTTTCGTTTAAGCATATCGCAACAGTATTCAAGTATATTTAAAGACTGCCCTATTTCTTCAATTCTGACCATATATCTCGAAAAAGCATCTCCGTCTTCAAATACGACGGGTTTAACGTTTATTTTACCGTATAAAAGATACGGCCTGTTTATTCTTAAATCTAATGAAATTCCTGCGCTTTTTGCGACAACTCCTTTTGCGCAGAACCGCTTTGCCGTTTTAAGGTCTATAGTTCCGGTAGTCTTCAGCCTGTCTATATGGGATTTCGTTTCCATATTTTTTTTAATTATTCCCTGAACTTTATTCACGATTAATCTTGCGGAATTAAAAATATTTTCGATATCTTCGAGCGATAAATTTACTCTTATTCCGCCTATTTCGTTAATGCCCATAAGATAACGGGATTTTAAATACTTATGGGACAACTGTTTTAACGCCTCCGCGTGATAGGCATATAATGCGGAAGGAACCTGAATATAGGTGGACTCGGCTATTTCCGATAAATTTTCTATATGGTTCCTGATTCTTTCAAATTCGGCAAAAAACATGCGCAGAATTTTAATATTATTATGTATTTTATCCATAAGCCCGAAGAAATCTTCAACGCCGAGACAAAAGCTCAGGGATGCGGAAAAAGCATGAAGCCCCGATATTCTCTCTATAAGCAAAATCTGTTCGTATAAATTTCTTTTTCCGGCAAGAATGCTTTCAACATTTCTTTTCTTATAACCAGCCGTAATTTCTAAATTATGAAGCTCTTCCCCCGACGACAAAAAATTAAATAAAATAGACTCGGAGACGCCTTTTCTTACCGGACCCCAAATAAATTCGTAATCTCCCAAAAATTTATATTTGCCGTGATTCATAGTTTTTGTCAATTTTTTAATTTATTTTATTTTAAAATTTATGATATGGACTATTCCAATTAATAAATTATGCAGTCCGTTTGGAATATAAAATCCTAAAATTAACGATGCCGCGAGCGGCAGTAACATAGGCACATATGAAAACGGCGAAAAATCGCCTCTTTCTGCCTTAAAATTTTCGTCCGCTTTACCGAAAACCATTGAACCAGATTTCGTGAGTAAGCTTATAAAAGCAGCTAATAAAAAACCTATTAATATAACAGCTACCAAGTAATAACCGTCTTTTAAACTCTGAAGTATAATTAAAAATTCGCTTATAAAGATTACCGACGGAGGAACTCCGATTAACGCAACGGAACCTATAGAAAACAAAAAAGCAGTTTTCGGCATAATATGAAAAACTCCCTTGATTTTTTTAATATTTTTAGTCTTAAACTTATGTAAAAAATTCCCGGCGCCGAAATACATTGTAGATTTTGTCAGGGTGTGTCCCAGCATCTGTAAAAGCGCGCCAAACGTTCCAAATATTCCGCCAAGACCGAAACCTAAAGTAATTATTCCCATATGCTCTATGCTGGAATAAGCAAAAAGCCTTTTTGAACTGTTTTGGTATATTATTCCCATTACTCCTATAAAAATTGAGAATATGCCTATAGTAATAAGTATAACCTCGGGGTAACCGAAACCTAAACTTTTTCCGGCAATACCGAAATATCTAATAATACCGTATAGGGCTACATTTTCTAAAGATGCTGATAGCATAGCCGATACAGGAGAAGGCGCTTCCGAATAAGCGTCGGGAACCCATGTATGCATAGGCGCTAGTCCTACTTTTGTCCCTAATCCTATTACTATTAATACAAAAGCTATGCGCACTATACCTTCGTTAAGATAAACGGCATTTAAACCAAGAACCGTCCAGTCCAAAGATGAAACTATGTTTGCGCTTCCAGGAATGTTTCCTGAAAGATAGAATAAGATTGTGCCTAGAAGGGCAAGCGATATTCCGGAAGATACTACTAAAATATATTTCCATGCAGCTTCTATAGATTTTTCGGTAACCTCTGATATTACTAAAAAGGAGCTTGTAATAGTTGTAAGTTCGATATCTATAAGGTAAACCGCCATATTATTAATCATAGGGGCAATAAGCATGGTAAATGCAAAAAGATTAAAAAAAAGTTCATACCTAAAAAATTCATTTTCGGTCATCTTTTCATTATTTATAGCGAGCCTCATATATGAAATACTGTAAATAGACGAAAGAAAATAAACTATACTTACAAGCAGAATTAAATAAGCGGAAAATTTATCTATTGCTATCGCATTATTAAACAAAAAAATCGGTTTAAAATTTAACACAAAATAAAGAATAATAAATGCGCCTATAATATCTAAAGAAGAGGCTAAAAGACTTATGTATTCAGCAAATCTTTTATTTTTTAAAATAAAAGAACTTAAAGATGCTAATAGCGGACTTATCAAAACTATAAATATAAAAAGTTTCATGTTCATATGATTTTAACCTACCAGTCTGTTTAACATAGAAGTGGAAAATGATCCCGTCCGCATCTTCATAAACATCGAAAGAATCAGCATTGCCGTTACCGTTACCAGAATATCGAATAAAACTACCAGCTCTACTATGATCGGAAGAGTCGGAACTACAACGACCGATAATAGAAATATTCCATTTTCTATGACAAGTAGTCCAAGAATATGCGTTATCGTAGTAAATCTCGAGATAATCATAAAAAATCCTACAAATATTAAACTTAAGGCAATTGAAGAAACATTCACGACTATTTTTGTTGAAAACGGCGAAATTAGCCTGTACATCAAAAAATATGCAAAAACCGTCAAAACAACGCCTGAAATAATAGAAAACGGTATTTTAAGGGTCAATTTTACTTCTTCTTTAATGTTAAATTTTTTTATCATTTTTAAAAGAATGTAAGGAACAAATATCGTTCTTACGAAAAGCGTTAAAAAAGCGACAAGATATAAATCTACGCTTTGCGCTTCTATTCCCAGAATCAGAGTCAGGACGAATATTAAAAACGACTGGAAACCGTAAGCGTGTATATAAAACGAAATCCATCTCGAACTCAGCATTACGAACGAGGACAGAAGAACCAGCGAAACCAGAAGGTCTTCGATAACGTAAATGTAAAGCGGCATTGAGTATCCAAGCATTTTTTAAAATCCTTTGTATTGAAAAGTCATTATGGCAAGCACGCTTAAAACGAACGCGGCGCCGAAATATTCCTGATATCTGAAAAACCTTAATCTTGAAATTGCAGTATCTATCACGGCGGCAATTACCCCTATTGCAAGCATTTTTATAATAAGGCTTACTATAGCTATAATAAGAGAAACGGGGGCATGATTCACGGCTAAACCCCATGGGAAAACCAAAACGTTCAAAAAAATAACTAAAAGTAAAAACTGCTTCATGTATCCCGCCCATTTTAATAATGCCAGATAAGGTCCGGAGTATTCTAAAATCCTCGCTTCCTCAATCATGCTCATCTCGGCATGGGTGGATGCGTTAATAGGTCTCCTGTCCGTATCGGCTAAAAAGAGTAAGAAAAAAGCGGCGATTATCATAAAATGCGGCGAACTGAAATAAAGAGGCAGAGATGCGGTTATAGTATGAAGCATTACATACGGAAGAGTCGATTTTGCGATTAAAGCAACGCCAACAAAAACAAGAATGAGGGTAGGTTCGGAAAGAATGGCAAGAAGGGTGGATCGCGAAGAACCTAACCCGCCGTAACTTGTGCCTAGGTCAAGTGACGCAATATTTATAAAAAACGATGAAAGAAAAAATAGAAACGCTCCGCCCAGCATATCGCCCATGAAACCAAGAGGAAGCGGATATGCAGTTAAAACCGGAATCAGAAGGGTTATTAGTATCATCGAAATAAAAGAAACAAACGGAGCAGACTTAAAGATAAACGATGCGTCCTTCGGTATTAAAATTTCTTTATGGAAAAGTTTATAGAGGTCGTAATAGGGCTGGAAAACAGACGGTCCCGTCTTTCCTTCTATGATTTCTTCTACTTTCGATATAAAACCTGCGATAAAAGGGGAACATGCAATTACGGTAAGAACTTGAAAAACTTGAAAAAAGGTAGAGCTTAAGTATAAATTTATATGGCTTTCCATGATAGGCTAATAATCCTTTTCAACATTACGTTAATTCAATAAAACTAATTAATATTCAATACTGCGTAAATAATATGTAATGTAGGAGTCATTAGCCTTTTTGTCTTTATTAAGACAAGGCGATTAGGCAAACCCCATTGCCTTTATTTTAATTTTAGTATATGACTAATAAATTGTCAATAAAAAACATAGCATAAAAAAACATAGCGTTAAAACCCTAACTATCTAAATAAAAGGTAAATTTGATTAATTTATAAAATCGTTGTATATTAAATTAATGGGATTATTTGGAAAAATTTTTTTTGCGGTTATAATATATTTATTTTTAGAAATTTACGTATTTATTGAAGTTGCTGAAAAAATAGGATTTCTTTCGGCAAGCGGTCTTTTAATTTTTTTCAGCATTGCAGGCTATATAATAACAAAAAAAATAAAATATATCGCTTTCCAAAATGCCGTTGCCGATATAAGTAACGGAAAAATTTTAAATAAAAATTTAATTAAATCTATAGCTTTTTTTATCTCAGGGATATTGTTTTTTATTCCAGGGTTTATTAGCGATTTTATTGCGCTCCTTTTTTTAATTCCTTTTTTAAATTACTATATAATTTATTTTATATTTAAATATTTTAAAAATAGGATAAAAGGTAATTTTTATACTTATTATCATTTCAATAATGCGACATACGAATATAAAGCAGACGAAGAATCAACTTGCAGCAAACTTCCTGAGTTAGAAAATAAAGAGGATTCTAATAAAAATTAGATTGCCATATTATATATCGCCTCATTCTGTAATTTCGTGATTTTTGCGGCCGCCCTTTTTGAAAGGTCATAAAGTTTCCGAAGAACTTCAAACTCTATAGGTGTTTTTTCGGCGCATCCCTGAATTTCGATAATTTTTTGACTGCCCGTCAGTATAAAATTAAAATCCAGATCGGCTGTCGAATCTTCCGAATAATCCAAATCTACCAGAATTCTTTCGTTTACTATGCCTATGCTTATTGCGGCGACGGAATCGTAAAACGGCATTTTTTCGATTTTTTCCTGTTTTATAAGATTTAAAAACGCTAAGTGTGCGGCTACATAAGCGCCGTTTATGGAAGCAGTCCTTGTTCCGCCGTCGGCGCTTATAACGTCGCAGTCTATCAGTATGGTAATTCCCGGAAAATATGAAAAATTAATAACCGACCTGAGCGATCTGCCGATTAACCTCTGTATCTCCTGTGCTCTTCCGTTAACTTTTCCTTTAGAAGAATCCCTCGGTATTCTGCTTTGCGCTGATCGCGGAAGCATCGAATATTCCGCCGTAAGCCAACCCTCTTCTTTATCTTTTAAAAACGGCGGCACCTTATAATCTACGGATGCGGTACATATTACTTTTGTGTCTCCGGTTTCTACTAAACATGAACCTTCGGCATATTTCATGTAACCAGGAGTAATAATCATTGGCCTCATTTCATCGTCAGCTCTGTTGTTATTTCTTAACATTTTTATTTATTCTCCCAATTTTTATTTTTTATGAAAAATACGTAGAGGTCTTTTAAGTTTAACGCATTTAGCAGCTGCACTCCCAGCAATGAGCACAGAGCAGGTATATCGTTTAGCATTGAATCCTTATCGGAAATTACCGTCAATATATCGTTTTGATTTAACGCTTTAAGTTTATGGACGACCGCCCATACAGGAGGGCCTCAGCAAAGTCCTCTGATATCTAGTGCGTTAACGCCGTAATTTAAACACTGTTTGTTCTCCATTTTTACTCCTTTTAATTTGATTAATTAAGTTTTTATCTGCCGAATTAACTTATTTAACCTTTATCGCCGCATCTAAAATACCGTTAATAAAAGCCGGGGATTCGTCGTTTCCAAATTTTTTTGCTATTTCTACGGCCTCGTTAATAACTACGTTTTTTGGAGTTTCAGGTGCGAAAATAATCTCATAAATAGAAAGTCTTAATAAATTTCTGTCAATGCGGGACATTCTTTCTATGCTCCAATTTTTGGAAATATTTTTTATTACTTCGTCGATTTTTTTTAAATTTATCAGCGTTCCTTTAACTATGGAAGAAAAAAAGTCGAATATTTCCGCCGTATCTTTCTTTTTATTTAAGTCTTCTTTTGCCTTTATAAATCCGTCTCTCTTTAGGCTTTCCACGGCAAAATCGTTATAAAATCTGCTTATTTTATAATCTAAGTTGCTTATATCGCCGTCTTCTTCATATAAAAATTGCAGCGCCAGCTCTCTTGCTTTTCTTCTTTTGGTCATATACGGCTTATTTTATTTTCAGCTCTTCTTAATTTTTGCATAAAGACTTGCCATTTCGACCGCAGACATTGCGGCATCGAAACCTTTGTTGCCCATCTTGGTTCCGGCGCGCGATATAGCCTGCTCGATTGATTCGGCGGTTATAATTCCGTAACTTACCGGAACGTTATAATGAATCGAAAGTTCGGAAATTAATTTAGTAACTTGATTAGATAAGAGGTCGAAATGTGTAGTTTCGCCTCTTATTAAAGTTCCTAAGCATATTACGGCGTCAAATTTTTTTGATTCCAGCAGCATTTTTACCGCCATAGGAATTTCAAACGCACCAGGAACTTTTACGACGGAAACGTTATCATCCGCAGCGCCCGCTCTTTTAAGATAATCTAAAGCTCCCGACAAAAGTTTGCCGTTAATAAAATCGTTGAATCTCGATATAACTATACCGAACTTAAAACCGGCGGCTTTAAGCTCTCCTTCGATCAAATTAAAACCGTGCATTCCCATTGCATACTCCCTTAAATTAAATAATTAAATTATACTTATAGTTTTACTTAATTTTCAACAGATGTCCCATCTTTTCTTTTTTAGTTTCAAGATAGTGTTTATTAGTTTCGTTAGGGCATATCTCTATGGGAACCCTTTCGACTACGCTTAGTCCGTATCCTTCAAGCCCTATTATTTTTTTCGGATTATTAGTCATAAGCCTCATTTTACCTACTCCGATATCGACCAAAATCTGAGCGCCGACGCCGTATTCCCTTAAATCGGCCTTAAATCCCAATTTTTCGTTGGCTTCGACGGTATCGTAACCTTCATCTTGAAGATTATACGCTTTTAATTTATTTACCAAGCCTATTCCCCTGCCTTCCTGCATTAAATAAAGTATTACGCCTTTACCTTCCTCGTCTATCATTTTCATGGCCGTCTTTAACTGATCTCCGCAGTCGCACCTCATAGATCCGAAAATATCTCCCGTAAGACACTGCGAATGTACTCTTACCAAAACGGGCTCGTCTTTGTTAATTTCTCCTTTTACCAAGGCTATATGCTCTTTAAAGTCTATATCGTTAGAATAAGCAATAATTTTGAAATCACCGGCAAATTCGGTAGGGATTTTCGATTCGACAAGCCGCTTAACGTGTTTTTCATGTTTTAACCTGTAATTTATCAAATCTTTAATGGTTAAAATTTTAATATCGAATTTTTTTGAAAAATCTATTAAATCAGGCATTCTCGCCATAGTTCCATCGTCGTGCATTATTTCGCATATAACTCCATAGGGCTTTAAACCTGCTATTCGTGCTATATCTATAGAGCCTTCGGTCTGTCCTGTCCTTGTGAGTACGCCTCCGTTTTTACCCCTAAGAGGAAAAATATGACCGGGTCTTACCAAGTCGGATGGTTTTGCATCGTCCTTTATAGCAGTTAATATTGTTTTCGCCCTGTCGTGCGCGGATATGCCGGTCGTAACCCCTTCTTTAGCTTCTATCGAAACCGTAAACGCAGTAGTAAATTTTGACTCGTTATTAACCACCATAGGCGGAAGGTCTAAACTATCTGCTTTTTCTTCGGTAAGCGTTAGGCATATTAATCCGCGCGCGTATTTAGTCATAAAATTAATTGCTTCGGGCGTAACCATCTCGGCTGCCATGGTAAGATCGCCCTCGTTTTCCCTATCCTCGTCATCGACGAGTATAATCATTTTACCTTTTTTTATATCTGCGGCCGCCTCTTCTACCGTAGCTAAACTCATAATCGGTCATCTCCTTTTTTTTAGCGCAACTCAATACCACACTTAATATATATACAATGCAATTTTTTAAATAAACCCGTTTTCGGCTAAAAATTCCGCCGTCACGGCTCCTGCTTTGCCGTAGCCGCTTCCTTCTTTGACAGCGTTACCTTCGTCGCCGAGGATAAGTTTTGACGCTCCTAAATCGTTTAAACGGCTGACGACCGTTCTTTCTATTATGTCGGATTCGATATTTACGTAATCGCCGGTATTTTTATAATTCAGATTAGTTTCTCTATACGTTAAAGGAATGATGCTGACTAAAAATGTATCGCCTTTAACGCCGTTGACCGTAAGGCTGATTCCGTCAATAGACACCGAACCTTTTGCGATTATGTACTTTTCTAAATTGTCGTCTATCGAATGCGTTATTTTTATGCCGATTATTATAGAGTTGCCGATTTTTTTGGTTTCGGTTATTTTCCCTATGCCGTCTATGTGACCTAGAACAAAATGTCCGGAGATATCCGAATTAACCGAAAGAGCAGGTTCTATATTTACGGCTTCGTTAATTTTCAAGTATTTTAACGCGGATGCGTTAAACGTCGCTGGCGTATAATCGAAAGATAAAACCGGATAAGCTATTTTTTTCACCGTAAGACAGACTCCGTTAACCGAAATACTCTGCCCCGTATATGCGTTTTTCCCTGCGCCTTTTACGGCTATTGAAATAACGCCTCCGCCTACAGATTTAACTTTCCCAAGCTCTTTTATTATGCCGGTAAACATAAAATATACATAGTCCTAAAATTTAATATATTTGCAATTCTTATGCTACAATATAGCAGTTTAAGCAAATTCGGGATAATACGATAAAAATACATCGTCTTTAATTTTTTTCACGGTTAAACTTGAAAAATTAATTTTTTCGTTAAAATCTAAATTTAGCCGTCCAAACAGATCTAACCCGTTTTTTCTTCCTAAAAAATGAGGCGTAACGTTAAAAATTAACTTATCGCAAAA
Organism: bacterium; assembly: GCA_021798875.1. Lineage (GTDB taxonomy): Bacteria > SZUA-79 > SZUA-79 > Acidulodesulfobacterales > Acidulodesulfobacteraceae > Acidulodesulfobacterium_A. Next base: position 74,104 of record JAJZBN010000004.1, read on the forward strand.
TCTTTCTTTTATTAGCGAACTAAAAAGTTCAGGACCGGCTTCGACTAATATTCCCGTTATTTTTAAATCTCCGCATTTTTTAAAAACTAAATCAAGGTTTAATAATTTTTTACCTTCTTTAATATTATAATATACATCCGTTATAATTGCACCTTTTTCTTCTAAACGTTTTTTTCTTTCGGCTTTTTTTTCGTCGTAATCGATTGAAGTAAAAATTAATACGTCTCCGTGACTTTCAAAAATTTTTGAATTAGGAGGGGTTTTTAAATCCGAATCTAAAACTATTTTAGTCCATTTTTTTTTTATAAATTTTTCTTTAATGCCGAATTTATTTATTCTAACGTCCAACATAGGATCGTCTTTAATAAGCGTATTAACGGAAATCATTATTGCGTCGTTTATAAATCTGATATAATGCGTATATTCCAAAGATTTAGTCGATGATATGTATATTTTCTCGGTATCGGTTTTATATCCTATATTTCCGTCCAAAGTAACAGCATCTTTTACGGTTATAAAAGGCAGACCCGTAGTTATATATTTAAAAAAAATTTCATTTATCTGTTTGGCTTCTTTCGAAAGAACTCCGTCTTTTACTTCAATACCGTTATTTATTAAATATTCCAATCCTTTTCCGGATACCAAAGGATTAGGATCTTTAATCGCCGATACCACTCTTTTTATTCCCGAATCTTTAATTTTATGCGCGCAAGGAGGGGTTTTACCGAAATGGCTGCAAGGCTCTAACGTTACGTATATAGTAGCGCCTTCGGCATCTTTTCCGGCATTATTTAAAGCTATAACTTCCGCATGGGGCTGACCCGCTTTTTCGTGAAATCCTTCGCCGACTATGATACCGTTCTTAACTACTACGGCTCCGACGGCAGGATTAGGTGAAGTCAATCCTTGACCCTTTTTTGCAAGATTTAAAGCCCTGGATATAAAATATTCGTCTTCGTCGTCTGTGTGTTTATTAAGATTTTTTTTTGATGAGTTCGGAGACATTTTCGTATAACTCGTTTATATCTTTAAAGGAAAGATAAACTGATGCAAACCGGACATAGCTTATTGCATCCAAATTTTTTAATTTATCTAAGACATGCTTTCCTATTTCTTCGCTTTTTATCTCTTTTAAATTCGTTTCCTCGAACCATTTCTCTATGGAAATTACTATTTCTTCAATGTTGCGGTACGGAACGGGTCTTTTCTCGCATGCCTTTATCAAACCGCTTAGAACTTTTTGCCTGTCGAACGATTCCCTTCTTCCATCTTTTTTAATTATTAAGGGAGATGAAGAAATAACGGTTTCTAAAGTCGTAAACCTTTTTCCGCAGACGTTACACTGTCTTTTTCGTTTAGTTGATCTTCCGTCTTTCGATATTCTCGAATCTACGACTTTATCGTCGTCGTTAAGGCAAAAAGGGCATTTCATAATAATGTTTCATACAGCGGGAACTTGGCGCATAAAGCATGCACTTCTTGTTTTATATCGTTTTTTACGGTTTCGTCGCCCGGATTTTTTAGAACTTCTACTATAAATTCGCCTATTTTAACCATCTCGTTTTCCTTCATGCCCCTCGTAGTAACTGCAGGAGTGCCTATCCTTATTCCGCTTGTAACGAAAGGAGATCTTTCGTCGAAAGGAATCTTGTTTTTATTTACGGTTATTCCTACTTCATCGAGCAATGCTTCCGCCTGTTTGCCGGTCATTTCCGATTTTCTGAAATCTACAAGCATCAGGTGATTATCCGTACCGCCGGATATCAAAGAAAAACCGTTACTTTGAAGCGTATTGGCAAGAGCAGCGGCATTAAACACTACCTGTCTCTGATAATTTTTAAAATTTTCGCTTAAAGCTTCCTTGAAAGCCACAGCTTTTGCGGCAATTACATGCTCGAGCGGACCGCCCTGAATTCCTGGAAATATTGCGGAATTAAGCTCCTTTTCGTATTTAGCCTTGGCAAGTATGATTCCCCCTCTGGGGCCTCTAAGCGTCTTATGCGTCGTCGTAGTTACGAAATCGGCATAAGGCACCGGGTTTGGATGAAGATCCGCCGCTACTAATCCAGCTATGTGAGCCATATCGACCATAAGATAGCACCCTGCTTCATCAGCTATATCCCTGAATTTTTTAAAATCTATAATTCTGGGATATGCGCTTGCGCCGGCTATTATCATCTTAGGTTTATTTTCTAAGGCTATTTTTCTTAATTCTTCATAGTCTATAGTCTCCGTAGATTTGTTTACTCCGTAAGGGATAATATTGAAATATTTACCGGAAAAATTTACGGAGCTTCCGTGAGTTAAATGCCCTCCGTGTGATAAATCCATTCCGAGAACGGTATCTCCTGGTTTTAAAAAAGCGTAAAATATAGCCATATTCGCCTGAGACCCCGAATGAGGCTGAACGTTTGCATATTCGGCGTTAAATATTTTTTTAATTCTGTCTATTGCTAGCTGTTCTATATCGTCTATGTAACCGCATCCGCCGTAATATCTTTTTTTTGGATATCCTTCAGCATATTTGTTCGTTAAAACCGATCCCTGAGCCTGCATAACAGCAGTAGATACAAAATTTTCCGAAGCTATCAATTCCAATGAATTTCTCTGTCTGTTAACTTCTTTTTTTATAAACTCGTAAACTTCGATGTCCGTTTCTTCAAGATTTTTTAAATCCAATTTATTTCACCTTTTTAAATATTTTTATATATTGAGTTTCTCTATAGAGCTTATTTTATTAATTCTGTTTTCATGTCTGCCGCCTTCATACTTTGCCGACATGAACCTGTCTATAAATCTTAATGCTTCCGTCGGGGTGGTAGTCCTTCCCCCCATAGTTATTATATTGGCGTTATTATGCTCTTTCGCAACCTGAGAAGTATATTCGTCATGGACTAATGCCGCCCTGATACCGTCGACTTTATTCGCCGTTATTTCCATTCCTATTCCGGTACCGCATACTAGTATTCCGAAAGAATTTTTATCTTTATCTTCTTTTACTTTTTCGGCTACTTTCAATGCATAATCAGGATAATCTACGCTTTTTAAAGAATCAGTCCCAAGATCGAGATACTTTAGTCCCTTTTTTTCAAGCGCATCTTTTATAGATTCTTTTAATTCAAAACCGGCATGGTCAGAACCTAAATATATCATTTATATATCAACCCTCCCATTTTTTGAATAGTAAAGTAGCGTTGGTTCCTCCGAAACCGAAAGAATTTGAAATGGCAAAATTTATATCCATTTTTTGAGCCGTATTAGGAACGTAATCAAGATCGCATTCTTCGTCTCTTTCTTCAAGATTAATAGTCGGCGGTATAATTCCCGTTTTAACGGTAAGCACGGTAGCAACCGCCTCTATTCCTCCTGCGGCTCCCAAAGAGTGTCCTATCATGGATTTAATAGAACTTATTTTAAGTTTATACGCTTTCTCTCCAAAAAGTTGTTTTATTGCTTTTGTTTCATTTAAATCGTTATAATACGTCGATGTTCCGTGGGCATTTACGTAATCTACGTCGTCCGGATTTATACCTCCGTCCTCTATTGCATTTTTCATACTGTAATACGCCCCTTTCGCTTCGGGATCCGGCGTAGATAAATGATATGCGTCCGAAGATACTCCGTATCCTACTATCTCGGCATATATTTCTGCTCCTCTTTCAAGTGCCGAATTCATTTCTTCCAAAATTAATATGCCTGCGCCTTCGCTTACTACGAAACCGTCCCTTTGTTTATCAAAAGGTCTTGAAGCCTTAGTCGGTTCATCGTTCCTTGTAGAAAGAGCTTTCATAGCATTAAAACCCGAAATACACAGAGGCGATATAGTAGATTCGGCTCCTCCGGCTATCATAGCATCGGCATCGCCTCTTGCAATAATTTTATAGGCGTCTCCTATAGAATTTGTACCGGTCGAACAAGCCGACACGGTACTTGCGTTAGGCCCTTTTGCTCCGGTCATTATAGAAACCTGCCCCGGAGCAAGATTTATCAAAAGCATGGGGATAAAAAACGGCGAAATCTTTTTGGGTCCGCTCTCTAAAAGCATAGAATGATATTTTTCTATAGTCATAAGACCGCCTATGCCGGCTCCAATCCAAACGCCTACCTTGTGGGCATTGTCATCGTTAATTTTAAGTCCCGATATATCCAATGCCATCTTAGACGCTCCTACGGCATAGTGTATAAACTGATCCATCTTTTTAACTTCTTTTTTTTCTATAAATTTTTCCGGATCAAATCCTTTAACTTCGCCGGCTATTTTTGTGGCATAGCCTTCGGTATCGAATCTTGTAATAAGTCCTACGCCGCTTTCTCCTTTAATCATTCTTTCCCAAGAAGTTTCGGCATCGTTGCCAAGCGCCGTAATCATGGAATATCCCGTTACGACGACCCTTCTTTTGCAATTAATTTTTTCCATAATAAGAATAATTTAGTACATTGTAAAATAAATTATATTATTTTGTATGTTCGTCGATATATGAAACGGCATTCTGAACCGTTTTAATTTTTTCGGCATCTTCGTCGGATATTTCTATCCCGAATTCTTCCTCGAAAGCCATTACTAATTCGACGGTATCTAAAGAATCTGCTCCGAGATCCTCAACGAAAGAAGCTTCGTTTGTAACTTCATCGGGCGTAACTCCTAACTGCTCGACGATAATCTCTTTTACCTTGCTCTCCACTGACATTTATTTTCACCTCCTCCTTATTATATTATGGTGCCAGAATTCAATTCTGGCACCATCACAACTTTGAAAACAGGCCAGAATTCAATTCTGGCACCATCACAACTTTGAAAACAGGACAGAATTCAATTCTGGCCCTGCGTTACATATACATCCCGCCGTTGACGTTTAAAACGGTGCCAGTAATATAGGCCGAAAGTTCGGAACATAAGAAGAGAACTGCATTTGCTATCTCCTCCGGTTCGGCTATTTTGTTTAAAGGAATACTTTTTTTAATGGCATCTTTTACGTCTTCAGACAGTTTATCGGTCATTACCGTCCTTATAAATCCTGGGGCTATCGCATTTGCGAGTATTCCTCTTGCCGCATATTCTTTTGCTATAGATTTTGTAAAAGCTATAATGCCCGCTTTAGAAGCGGCATAGTTAGCCTGACCCGTATTGCCGATTTCTCCTATAACCGAGGCAATGCTTATTATTCTTCCGGACTTTGCCTTAAACATATGTTTTAATACATTTTTGGTAATATAAAACATGCCGTTAAGATTGATGTCAATAACATCCAACCAGTCTTCGTCGCTCATCCTTATAAGCAGTCCGTCTTTAACGATTCCGGCATTATTTACGAGAATATCTATCTTGGATTCTTTAGCTATAATCGCATTAACCGTATCGGAAATTTTTTCTGAATTTTTAACGTTTGAAGTATAAAAATCAAAATCGTCCGATATTTTTTTAATTTCATCTTTAACGGTTTCAAATCTTTTATCGTCGATATCGATTATTATAACTCTTGCGCCTGCATTAAGCAAAACCTTAGATATAGACAGTCCTATTCCGGAAGAACCTCCCGTCACAACTGCAACTTTACCTTTCAGGTCAATATTAACGGACATAAAACGCTCCTGTCTTTAATAAATTTATCAGTTTTCTAATTTTATTTTATCTAATTCTTTAAGCGAATCTACGGAATTAATAGAAACGGCGTCTGCATTTTTATCTATTCTTTTAATTAATCCGCTTAATACGTTAGACGGTCCAATTTCTATAAACTTAGTCACTCCGGATATTTTCTCCATATTTATTATTAAATCTTTCCACATAACCGGCGATGTTATCTGCTCCAAAAGAAGCCTGACCGCATCGTCTTTTTTAAAATAATTTAGCGAAGTTGCATTGGAAAATATTTCAAAACTTGCATCGTTAAAACGGCTATCGTCTATAAACGATGACAGGTTTTCCTTCGCTTTAACCATAAAAGGCGTATGAAAAGGGGCGCTTACCGGAAGCATAACTATTTTTTTTGCCCCTTTTTCCTTAAGCAGTGCGCACGTTTCGTCTATAAAAGACGAAATTCCGGATATTACCGTCTGAATCGAAGAATTTAAGTTTGCTATAAAGACCCCTTCTTCGTTTTTTGAATTATTTACCTCTTTTATAACGTTTTTTATTATTTCGTCGTCAAGTCCTATAACTGCCGCCATTTTGCCGAAACCAACGGGACAAGCGGTCTGCATAAACAATCCTCTTTTTTTGACTATTAAAAGAGCATAATTAAAATCGACGCTTCCTGCCGAAACATTTGCGGTATATTCTCCCAAACTATGTCCGGATACGCATTTCGGCTTTAATCCGAATTCTTTTTCTATTACTCTGAGTATGGCAATGCTTAGGGTTAAAAGCGCAGGCTGTGTATTTTCCGTAAGGTTTAATGTGCTTTCATCGCCGCCGAGAATCAATTCTTTCATATCCTGTTTTAAAACATCGGAAGATTCTTCCAAAACATGGCGCGCTTCGCTGAAATTTTCAAAAAAATCTTTCCCCATTCCTATATACTGAGAACCTTGACCTGGAAAAACAAACGCAATATTTGAATTTAAATTTAAAGGTTTTTCAATTTTCATAAATTTTATAAAAAATAAAATATAATTTAAAATATAATTAATTCGTTAAAAATTTTCCTGAGTTTTTGAAAAACGCTTCCGTTTGCGAAACAATTTCGTCTATAACTTCTTTTACGGTTTTCTCTTCTTTTATGAGCCCTGCTATCTGACCGCTCATTAAAGAACCCATTTCCGCATCGCCGTTAACCGACGCCGCTCTTAATTTTCCCGTTCCAAGTTTTTCGTATTCTTCAATCGGCGCACATTTTTCTTCAAGTTCAAGAAACATTTTAGCAAGCTTGTTTTTTAAAACTCTGACTGGATGTCCGGTCGGTCTTCCAGTAACGACGGTATCTCTGTCGGACGCTTTTATAACGGAATTTTTCCAGTTCTGATGTATATGGCACTCTTTTGTCGCAAGAAACCTCGTTCCCATCTGAATACCGCTCGCCCCTAGACATAACGCCGCCGCAAAACCCCTGTAATCGGCAATACCGCCTGCGGCTATTACCGGAATATTAACGGCGTCTGCAACCTGAGGAACCAAAGCCATAGTAGTAATTTCGCCTATATGTCCGCCTGACTCCGTGCCTTCCGCAATTACGGCATCTGCTCCGGCTTTTTCCATTCTTTTCGCAAGAGCCGTAGAAGGTATGACGGGTATAACCTTTATTCCTGCATCATGAAACTTTTTTATGTAAGGGCCCGCATTGCCCGCCCCTGTAGTAACTACCGAGACTTTTTCTTTTATTACCGCATCAATAAGTTCGTCGATATAGCTTAAATATAATATAAGATTAACTCCGAACGGTTTGTCCGTGTTTTCTTTTGCCTTCCTTATTTCCTGCACGACAAGATCCGGCGGCATCTGTCCCGCGCCTATAATGCCCAAACCACCTGCATTTGAAACGGCCGAAGCAAGTTGGTAGTTGGATGCCCACGCCATACCGCCCTGAAATACCGGATATTTTATTCCAAGAATATCGCAGACAGGAGATTTTATCATTTTATTCTACCACCTTATTATAGAAGAAGCCCATGTTAAACCTGCGCCTATAGCATCTATAAGTACTATGTCGTTTTCATTAATTCTGCCAGACTTATAAGCTTCATCGAGAGCAATCGGTATGGAACCGCTTGAAGTATTGCCGTATTTTTCAACGTTAACGAAAACTCTTTCCATGGGAAATTTTAATTTTTTCGCCGTAGCTTCTATAATTCTGACATTGGCCTGGTGCGGAACGAATAAATTTATGTCTTCGGGTTTAAGTCCGTTAAAATCTATCGCTTCCTGCGCTATATCTTTAAGATAATTTACGGCATATCTGAACAGTTCCGAACCTTTCATTTTTATATAGTGCTCGCGGCCGTTAACGCTTTCAAAACTGGCGGGCATTAAAGAACCGCCGGCTTTCAGCATTAGAATATCGTCGTGCCCGCCTTCGGAATGCATATGCGTAGAAAGAATACCGCGGTTATTTTGAATATTTGCCGTCAATACCACGGCCCCGCCGCCGTCTCCGAATAAAACGCAGGTCGACCTATCTTCGTAATCGGTTATTCTTGAAAGAAGATCCGCGCCTATAACTAAAACATTTTTATATTTTCCGGATTTAATAAAACTGTCGGCAATCGACAATGAATATATAAAACCGCTGCAACCCGCGCTGATATCGAAAGCAGCCGCATTCTTAAGCCCCAGTTTGTTCTGCACTATACAGGCAGTCGACGGGAAAATCATATCCGGGGTTATTGTCCCGACAAGTATAAGCTCTATATCTTCAGGTTTTAAACCTGAAATATCTAATGCTTTTTTTGCCGCAGCCGCCGCTATGTCGGATGTCGTCAAGCCCTTTTCAGCAATTCTCCTTTCTTTGATGCCGGTTCTGGATATAATCCATTCGTCGGACGTGTCCACTATATTACACAGTTCTTCGTTCGTCAATACTTTTTCCGGAACGAATGAACCGATTCCGGCTATTTTTGAATATATCAACTTAAATTAAACTCCGTAATTAAATTAATTTGGAATATTTTTGGCATTTGCTTCTATTTTATTGCTTATATTATGTATAATGCCTTTTTCTACGAAATGCTTTGCTACCAATATTGCGCTCGTTAAAGCTTTTGGAGTGGCTCCGCCATGCGCTATAAAAGCGGCTCCGTTAACGCCAAGCAAAGGCGCTCCGCCGTATTCGTTATGATCCACGAGCTTTTTAAATTTTTTTAAAGATTTTCTTGCCATAAAAAAACCGCACTTTGCCATAAAACTTTTATTTATTTCTTCTCTTAAAAGATTAAAAATAGTCTCCGCCAATGTTTCCGCCGCTTTCAATATAACGTTTCCAGTAAAACCGTCGCAAACGACGACATCGACTTTGCCGTTAAAAACTTCTCTTCCTTCCACGTATCCGAAAAAATTCAAATCGGTATTTTTAATTATAGCAAATGCTTCTCTCGTCAGGTCGTTTCCCTTGGATGCTTCTTCGCCGTTGCTTAATAATCCTACCTTTGGGTTGGCGATTCCCTTCATAAACGAAGCATATTCCGAACCCATTATGGCAAATTCCGCAAGATGATATGGTTTAACGTCAACGTTAGCCCCTGCGTCTATTAAAACGGTATATCCTCCGACTGCCGGCATAATCGTGGCTATCGCAGGTCTGTCAATTCCGTTAATTCTTTTAAAAACAAACATGGCAATGGCTAAGGAAGCTCCGCTGTTACCTGCACTTATGATTGCATCGGCTTCATTCTTTTTTACTAATTCGTAAGCTACGCGCATTGAAGAATTTTTTTTATTTCTTACTATAGCAGAAGGCGAATCTTCCATAGTTATACGTTCAGGCGCATGAACTATTTTAATTCTGGAACCGTCATAATTGTTTTTTTTAAGAGCATCCTTTAAAGCGGTTTCATCGCCGGTTATAGTTATTTCTATATCCTTGTTTGACTCAACTGCGGCTATAGCGCCGATAACTTCAGGCTCCGGAGCCTTGTCCGAACCGAAACCGTCTAAAGCGATTCTAATCATTAACAGTCTCCAAGTTTACGCATGGGCGTCCGCTTTTATTTAAGATTTTTCCTGCGCTTTTTCCGCTACTATTTTTCTGCCTTTATAAGTTTTGCAGCTTGGACACATTCTGTGAGGGAGAACAGGTTCTCCGCAATTAGGGCATTTTGAATAATTAACGGGTGTAAGGCTGTCATGCGTCCTTCTTTTATCCCTTCTGCATTTTGAATGTCTTTTCTTTGGATTTGCCATTTGAAATTCTCCTATTTGTCTTATATAAAAAAATTATAAAAATATATGCGCTTTATTCTTAAAGCTATATTATTAAATTAAAATTATAAAAAGTCAATTTCATTTTTCTAAAGCTATTAAAATATTATCGTCGGAGGTCTTAAAATCTGCTTTATCGGAAAAAATTAAACGCTCGGCTCTGACCGCCGACCTTATATCTTCGGAAATGTCGTTTATAATTTCTATATAGTCCTGATTTAACGCCTGAATCAAGATTTTATGTACTTTATGATTCTGGTGAAGATTTAAATTAGTGCGCAGTTTCCTTGAAGCTTCAAGAATTTTCAGCAATATCGTCGAATATTTTAAAGAATCGTTAAAAACTAAATCGTTTCTATATTCCGGCCAAAAAGATTTATGTATGCTTTTATCTTTTTCATATCTTTTATAGAACGACAGATACAGTTCTTCGGTTATAAACGGCATGAAAGGCGCAAACATTTTAACCGCATTTAAAGAAATAAAATACATAGTATTCAGTACGGTTTTTTTTCTTTCGGAGCTTTCTTCGTTTTCGTCCCAAAACACGTTTTTTATGATTTCAAGATAGTTATCGCAGTATGAATTATAGAAAAAATCCTGAAGGGTTCTCATACACAGAGAATATTCGTAAGACTCCATATAATTGCCGCAAGATCTCAGCGTGTTTTCGAATTCAGTCAATATCCACTCGTCTATGCGGCTAAGTTTAAGCTCTTTTATATTTTTTTCGTAAGGGTTAAAATTGGATTCCGTGTTAGTTATTAAAAACCTTACGGCATTCCATATTTTAATAGTCAATCTTCTGCCGTTTGCAACGTCTTCTTCGCTGAAACGAAGATCCTGTCCTAAATTTGCCTTAGATGCCCAGTATCTTAGGGCATCTGCGGAATACTTGACGGTTATTTCCTCGGGGCTTACAAAATTCCCCAAGCTTTTAGACATCTTCTTTCCGTTTTTGTCTAAACCCCATCCGCTTATCATTACGTCTTTGAAAGGTATGTCTCCAGTGTGGTAAATTGATTTGACGACAGTATAAAAAAGCCAGGTGCGTATAATTTCCTGAGCTTGCGGACGCAGCCCCATAGGATAAATAGTATTATAAAGTTTTTTGCTCTCTGCGTCTTCGTATGACCATAATGAATTTATAAGAGGCGTAAGCGACGACGTCATCCAAGTGTCCATAACGTCGTTTTCGGGGATCAATTTGCTTCCGCCGCATTTTTTGCATTTCGAATTTACCGGCATACTTACTGCAGGATCTACGGGAATTTCGTTTTCTGAAGCAACGACCGTTTCTCCGCATTCGGAACAGTACCAAACCGGAAAAGGAACCCCGTAAAATCTCTGCCTCGAAATATTCCAGTCCCATTTAAGATTATTAATCCATTCATCGTATCTGGCTTTCATAAACTGAGGATACCAAGACATTTTGTTGCCGGCATCTATAAATTTTTCTTTATTTTCTAAAATTTTTATAAACCACTGTTCGGCTAAAATAAATTCGACCGGCGTCGAACACCTGTCGTGAACTCCAACGTTATGATTCAGAGGCTTTTCAAACTTTATAAGGGACATTTTTCTTAAATCTTCGACTATACCTTTTTTAGCGTCCCTGACGTTTAATCCTTTATAGCCGCCCGATAATTCGTTTAATCTTCCCGACCTATCTATTATAATTGCAGTATCTAAATTATGCTCCTTCCATTTTTTAACGTCTTCAGCATCGCCCCACGTACAGACCATCATAAGTCCCGACCCGTAAGACATATCGACGGACTCGTCGTATTTAACCGGAACTTTTTTATTGTACAGCGGAGTTTTGACGCTCTTACCTTCTAAAAAACGATATCTTTCGTCTGCAGGATTAGCGTAAACGGCAACGCATCCTCCGAGCAGCTCCGGACGCGTCGTAGATATAATAAGGCTTTTGCCTTCATCGGATTTAAATTCTATATCGTAAAGTACGCCCGCGAATTCTTCAAGAACTACGTCTGCCTGAGCAAGAGAAGTTCTGCACTGCGGACACCAAAGTATAGGTTCGTTGCGCCGCTCAATAAGGCCTTTGCCGTAAAGGTCGATAAACGATTTCTGGGCGGTCTTTCTGCATCTTTCGTCTATCGTGGAATACGACAAATTATAGTCGGCGCTTATTCCTACCGATCTCCATAGCGATTTGTATATATCTATTCCTATTTTTGTTTCTTTAAGGCATAAATCTATAAATTCTTCTCTCGTAATTTTAGATTTATTGATTTTATATTTTTTTTCAACGTAACGTTCGGTCGGAAGACCGTTGTCGTCGAAACCCATGGGATAGAAAACGTTAAAACCCTTCATCCTTTTATATCTTATAATAAATTCCGCCTGCGAATAGCTCATTACATGTCCGACATGCAGATGCGCCGACGAAACATAAGGAGGCGGAGTATCGACCGAATAAACAACTTTTCCTTTATCTTCCGAAGAAAATTTATAAATATCGTTGTCTTCCCAATATTTAGATATTTTTTCCTCTACCGATTTGTGATCGTAATTTTTGGGAAAATCCTTGAAATTTGTAAAATCGTTTTTTTCTTGCTTTTCTTGCATAGTTTTTCAAGTTTAGCAATTTTTTATTAAAAAATCAACTTTCTCTTTTTAAATACAGGGACAGAATTCAATTCTGTCCCTGTCACAAATTGGAGAAAAGGACAGAATTCAATTCTGTCCCTGTCACAAATTGGAGAAAAGGACAGGAAGGAAAAGGTGTCAGATTAATTTTTTGCATACTAAACAGTAAATGAACATAAAAAGTATTTGTAAAAAATTAATCTGACACCTTTTCAGTATAAAATATGATATAATTGTTAAAATGTACCAGGTGCTTGCACGAAAATATAGACCCAGGATTTTTGACGAGATAATAGGGCAGGATGCAATCGTTCAAACCCTGAAAAATGCGGTAATAAACGACAGACTTTCTCACGCATATATATTTACCGGAACCAGAGGCGTAGGTAAAACATCTATTGCCAGAATCCTCGCAAAATCCATTAACTGCGAAAACGGTCCGACGGCAAATCCTTGCGGCGTGTGTCCGGCCTGCGTCCAAATTCAGAACGGAAGTTCGGTGGACGTCATAGAAATAGACGGTGCATCTAATACCGGAGTCGATTCCGTAAGAGAGTTAAAAGAAAACATAATATATTCGCCGCAAAGTTTAAGATTTAAAATATATATAATAGACGAAGTCCATATGCTGTCCAACAGCGCATTTAACGCTCTGTTAAAAACTCTGGAAGAACCTCCTGCTCACGCAAAATTTATCTTTGCCACTACCGAAATTCATAAAGTTCCTGAAACTATTTTATCGCGATGCCAGAGATTCAACTTTAAACGGATACCGACGAAAATAATATTCGAAAAATTAAAAGATATAGCCAAAGCAGAGAATATTAACGCTGCGGACGAAAATTTAATGATTATTGCTTCCCTTGCCGACGGTTCTTTGAGAGATTCGCTTTCAATTTTCGACACGGTCATATCTTATTTCGGAAACGATATTAAAGAAGATGTTTCAGGCGTTCTGGGACTTACGTCTAAATCGATAACTTCAAAACTTATATCTTCTATATTCGATAAAGATTATGAAGGGGCGCTGAAAGCGGTAAAAGAAATTTACGATTCCGGAGCGGACTTAAGACAGTTCATGAAACAGGCAGCGCATTATATAAGAAACATAATAATCGTTAAATTGCGCTATAAAGATCTTATATACGACTTAACCGATGAAGAGGTTAAAACTATAGAACCCCTTGCGGAGCAAAAATCCCTCGAAGAACTTTTAGATATGCTCGACGTAATGATTAACGCCGACGTTAAATTTCAAAGAATTTCTTCGCCTCTGCTAATGATGGAATTAACGATTTTCAGGCTGTTTAATGTTCCCGATAAAAAAAACGTGACCGAACTTATTTTAAAAATCGACGAATTGAAAAATCAAACTATACATTATTACGGAACGGCAGAATCAATAAAACCTCATATATCTAATGAAACTAAGTCTGCCGAAAAACGGAATACTATTATAAATAACAGGCCGAACGAAGAAAGATACATTCAAGCTAAACCGGCAATATCGGCGGAAACGTTTAAACAAATTGAGACAAAAAAAGATTCTGTGCAGCTTTTGGAACATGAAAAACTATTCGAACATTTTTCAAAAATGGACGAAAAGTTGAATGAAAAAGAAAAAATAATAAAACCAAAAAATTTTCAAACGGAAGAACCGAAGACGGAAGAACCGCATCCGAAAGATTTTCAAAAAGACTTTGCCGAAAAAACAGCGAAGGGCGATAAAATAATAGAAAGTATAAAAGAAATATTCAGCGACAGCATTAAAAGAATAGATAAATTATAATACCTGTTAAAAGTTAAACGTTTGCAAAAAAATAAAAAATTAAATAAAATATATTAAAATTTAAAATCTATTAAATAAAATAAATTGGAGGCTATAAAATGTCGAAAAATATCGCCGGAATGTTAAAGCAGGCGCAAAAACTTCAATCCGATATGCTTAAAATGCAGGAAGAATTAGGTTCAAAAACGGTAGAAGCAAGCGCCGGCGGAGGAATGGTTACCGCAAAAGTAAACGGAAAGCAGGAATTGCTTGAAATAAATATAGATAAGACGGTCGTAAATCCAGACGACGTCGAAATGCTTCAGGACCTCATTGTAGCTTCCATTAACGAAGCCCTTAACAAATCTAAAGATATGGTAACCGGAGAAATGTCAAAATTAACGGGCGGGCTTAATATACCCGGTCTTTTTTAACTGGTCGCCTTATGTCTTTAAACCATTCCGATTACGTAAAAGATATAGTATCCGCATTTAAAAAACTGCCAGGTATAGGAGAAAGATCCGCAAGGAGGCTTGCATTCTACTTATTGTCGCAACACGAATCAGTAGCTTACGGTCTTGCGGATGCAATAAAAAATGCCAAACAAAACATAAAATTATGCCAAAAATGTTTTAATCTAAGCTCCAACGATATCTGTCATATATGCGGAAACCCGTCGAGAAACGGAAAACAGCTTTGCATAGTTGAAAATCCCGAAATAATATACGTATTTGAAAAGAGTGGAAATTATAACGGTTATTATCATGTATTGCACGGTTTAATAAATCCGCTGGAAGGAATAACGCCGTCCGATTTAAAGCTTAAAGAACTTGCCGGCAGAGTTGAAAACGGCGGTTTTGAAGAAATCATACTGGCGCTTAATCCAAACTCCAACGGGGAAGCTACATCTATATATATACAGAAAATTTTATCGCCTTATAACGTCCGCATTTCCGTTTTGGCGAGAGGAATACCGATAGGTTCCGATTTAGAATACGTAGATAAAGACACTCTCTCGGAAGCTCTTAATTATAGAAAAAAATTTGATTAAGATGAACAATAAGGTTTTACTTATATCGATTGACAACCTCAGATACGACTGCGTCAGCTATGTTAAGAACAGGCCTCATCTTAAACAATTTTACGTAGAAAATTTAGTCGATACCCCGACGTTAGACGAAATTGCCGAAAATTCCACGGTTTTTACCGATTGTTTTTCCACTTCCAGCTATACGACTGCGGCGCATGCTTCTTTGTTTACAGGATTATTACAGCCCAAGCACGGTTTAAGGCCTTTTTTTTATAAAAAAATAAGGAGTGACTGCACGACCCTTGCGGAGATTTACAAGAATAACGGCTATAAAACCGTATTTTATTCCGACGTTATAGAACTCTTTCAGCCTCTGGGGCTGACCAAAGGATTTGATTTTATATACGCAAACGATATCAATCCGCTTTTTAAACAAATTTCCGCTTTAGAAAACGAAAAAATATTCTGTTTTATACATCTTTTCGACATTCACGAACCTTATATTTTTTCGCAAAATTATAACGAAAATCATTATAACGACGACTATTTTGCATTCATCAATAAAATGTCGTCTTTATATAAAATACCCGTTCAGAACAATAATCCTTTTACTCTATGGAATAATTTTTCCGGAAAAGTAAATTACGGGGTACAAATTATGCTTCCCCCATATATTTACGGCGTCAATAAATTTGACAAAGGACGCTTTAGGCTTATATACGGTTTTTTAAAAAATATGGGGTATTTTAACGATGAAAATATCTATTCTATATTTGCCGATCATGGAGAAGGCAGAATAGTTTTTTACGATATGCCGGTTTTCGGACATATGGGCGAACTTTTCGACGAAGTTATAAAAATACCGCTGATACTGCATGCGCCGCAATTAGAAAAAGGCGTTAACAATAAATTAGTTTCAATAGTTGATTTATTTCCCACGCTAATGTCTTTATCAGGTTTAAACGCTGTTCCTTACGATAAAAATGCCGCCGCACCAAATAATGTTACAAATTTAATTGAACCGGACGGACGGTCTTTATTGGATGCAGACGAAAGGGAATACTGCTATTCGGAATTTTGCACGCAAAATATGTATAACGAAATAATGCAATTTTCCGCCGGCGTTTACGACAGAAGCAAAAACGGCGCCTCTTATAAAGACAAATATTTCCTGTCTCAACGCTCGATAAGAACCAAAGACCATAAATATTTATTTATTCCGGATAATATTTTGCAGTCGGAAGCAAAAAAAATCTTAGAAAACATTAATCTTTCCGATGAAGACTTTATAATAGAAATGTTTAACTCCGTTATGAGAAAAAGAGTCAGCAAACCCGAATACCTCTTTCTCCTCAATTCGCTTAAATCAAAACAGACTACGAGACAGAACATTTATCAAAGTATGATAACTTCGGAAATTTACAACAGGCCTAAAAATTATTACTTCGACCTTATAAGCGACCCGCTCGAAGAAAATTTTAACTTGTTAAACACATCCCTTTCGGATGCTATAAAATATATAGAAATATTGAATCAAATAGAAAGTCATTCTTTTATAAGCGAAAACTTGTTCGACGATAAAAGTGCAGCAGATAAAAAAGGCGCTCAAATTATATTTGAACAGCCGGAATCCGATAAAAACATAGCGGCCGAATCTCTTGCGCTTCTTGAACAAAAAATTTCGCTTAGTATAGAAATTATTAAAGAAGCCGGGGACAGATACGGCGACAAAATCGGCATAGCATTCACGGGCGGTAAAGATTCAACCGTTTTATTAGATTTGATAAGACGCGCCGAAAATGGGAAAATACCTTTTAAGGTTATTACCATAGATACGTCGGTCGAATTCCCCGAAATTAAAGAATTTATGGAAAAATTAAAATCCGCATGGAACTTTGAAATTGTAAAATACTCAAACGATGAAGCGCTTCGGCAAAAATATCCTATAGCTAAAGATAAAGCAGACTGCTGCAACATCCTTAAAACTATTCCTCTTAAGCAGTCTATTAAAGACCTTCATCTTAAAGCTATGTTTACCGGAATAAGAAGGGATGAAAACGAAGCCAGGGCAAACGAATCATATTTTTCCAAAAGAAAAGATCCTCACCATTTCAGAGTCCACCCATTACTTCATTTTACGGAAAAAGATATATGGAACTACATTAAGTTTAATAATCTTCCGTACTGCAAGCTTTACGAACAGGGCTACAGATCAATAGACTGCGCACCTTGCACTTATAAAACTTCGGAAAAAGATGCAGCCGAACGTTCCGGACGTTCGCAGGATAAAGAAGCCGCAATGGACAAACTTCGCCAGCTTGGATATTTTTAATTCCATTTTGTGACGGGGACAGAATTGAATTCTGTCCCCGTATTATATAATTGACATATTTTTAAAAAACTAATAAAATATTAGTTTTCAATTATAAAAATCTTTTTAAAAAATTATTTAAATTTTAAATTAGCGCAATGTTTGACGGACTTAGTTCAAAACTCGAAAAAGTTTTTAAAAACCTTAAAGGTTACGGAAAACTGTCGGAAAAAAATATAGAAGACAGCCTTAAGGAAGTAAGGCTTTCTTTGCTTGAAGCCGACGTAAACTACCTTATAGTAAAAGAGTTTATAGAATCCGTAAAGAATAAAGCCGTAGGCGAAAAAGTAGCCGACAGCCTGACCCCTGCCCAGCAGATTATTAAAATAATTAGAGACGAATTGGTCGAACTGTTGGGAAACAACGAGCCTTTAAATATTAAGGCAAAACCTCCCGTCATCATAATGCTGATAGGGCTTCAGGGTTCGGGTAAAACGACTACGGCGGGAAAACTCGCGCTTTATCTTCACAGAATGAAACGCAGCGTATATCTTGTTCCAGCGGATGTTTACAGACCCGCCGCTATACTTCAGCTCAAGAAAATCGGCGCAAGTATAAATATTCCGGTTTACGAAACGCCGGAAGAAAACGGGAAGATTCTGCAAAAACCCGATGAAATAGTTAATAGTGCTATAGAAATTGCCGAAAAACATGCATATGATACCATAATAATAGACACTGCCGGAAGACTTGAGATCGACGAACCTTTAATGGACGAACTTAAACTTCTTAAAAATAAATTTAATCCAAACGAAATTTTATTCGTAGCAGATTCAATGTTGGGACAGAGCGCTGTTACCGTAGCAAAAACCTTCAACGAAGCTCTTGATATATCAGGGGTCATTCTCACGAAAGTTGACGGCGACGCAAGAGGCGGAGCGGCTCTTTCTATTAAAAAAACCGTCGCCAAACCGATTAAATTCATAGGCGTAGGCGAAAAACTCAGCGATTTCGAAGTCTTTTACGGGGACAGGATAGCCGACAGAATACTCGGCATGGGCGACATATTAAGCCTTATCGAAAAAGCTCAGGAATCAATAGACGAAAAGTCGGCTAAATCTATAGAAGAATCTCTTAACAAAAAAGATTTTACGGTCAAAGATTTTGCCGAACAGCTTAAAATGATGTCTAAAATAGGAGGAATTACCCAGATCGCCGGCATGATACCAGGCTTTTCAAAAATAAAAGATAAATTTAATTCTGAAGCGGCGGAAAAAGAGATAGTTAAAATTAAGGCTATTATTAATTCTATGACGGAAAAAGAAAGGCTGAACCCCGACATATTAAACGGCGGAAGACGCAAAAGAATCGCTTTAGGAAGCGGCACCACCGTCAACGACGTTAATATCTTTATAAATAAATTCGAAGAAGTAAAAAAGATTATGAAGTCTTTCAAAAAGAACAAATTGGGTTCTTTAAAAAATATAAATAATATTAAAAACATGTTTAACAAAGGAGATTTCAAGTGGCGGTAAAAATCAGACTATCTAGAATCGGTTCTCACAAAAAACCTTTTTACAGAATCGTAGCGGCTTCTGGAGAAAAAGCCGTTCAGAAAAAATTTATCGAAATACTGGGGACTTATAATCCATGTGCCGATAAGGGCGTCCAGTTTAATATCGATAAGGACAAATTCGACAAGTGGGTAAGTTTGGGAGCAAAACCGAGCGATACAGTTATGACGTTAGTAAAAAAACAGGCTAAATGAACCCCGCTTACATAGATATAGGGGAATTTATAAAACCGCACGGCATTTTAGGCGAACTTTTATTTAATCTGCACAACCCCTTGTCTAAAGTTATGGATTCTGAAAGCGAATTTTTCATTAAAGAAAACGGCGTATATAAAAAATTAGAAATAGAAAAAATCAGGCGGACAAATAAAGGTTATCTGATTAAATTAAAAGGCGTAGATTCTATAGAATCGGCGGAAAAGTTTAAAAGAACTTTTGTTTATATTGACAAAACCGATATCAAATTAGATAAAGACGAATTTTTAATTTCCGATTTAATCGGTTTAAACTGCTATAACGAAAAAAAAAATAACATAGGAACGGTTTCGGCAATTTACTCAGGAGAAACCGACGTTATGGAAATAAAGTCCAACGCTGCCGTTTACCTGATTCCTATGACGGCCGAAAATATAGAGACTATAGATATTAAAAGTTCAAAAATATCGGTTAAAAACGAAAATAATTATAGAATATAAAAACATGAAGAAGGTAATAGACGTTATATCTATAATGCCGGAATATTTCGATTCGTTTTTAAAAACCGGACTTATTGGAAAGGCTTTAAAAACCGGATTAATGGAAATAAATATTATTAATCCCAGAGACTTTTCAAGCGGTAAATATAAAAGGGTCGACGATAAAATTTACGGCGGAGGTGCAGGGCAATTGTTAATGGCAGAACCCATTATTAAAGCATGCGAATATTCCGTAGAAAATTTTAAGAAAAAGTATAAAAACGAAAAAAGAGCGGTAGTTATAATGTCTCCGTCCGGAAAATTGCTCGATTCTTATACAGCTTCGGAAATGTCCGATTTTGACCATATTATTATAATTTGCGGAAGATATGAAGGCATAGACGCAAGGGTAGCCGATTTAACGGGAGGAACCGAAATATCTATAGGCAGTTATATACTGTCGGGAGGAGAAATAGCTGCGATAGTTTTCATAGAATCGGTAAGCAGATATTTTAAAGGTTTTTTGGGCAATCAAGAATCGCTTAAAGAGGAAAGCCTGTCCGGCGATTTTGAAAAAATATTGGAATATCCCCAATATACTAAACCAAAAACGTTTAGAAATTTATCCGTTCCCGAAATTCTTCTAAGCGGAAATCATAAGCTGATTGAAAAGTGGAGAATGGAAAAAGCATTAAAAAAAACGGAACAAATTAGAAAAATTAATTAATTATATAAATAAATATAAACAAAAGGAGATATTTAAATGAATATCGTAGAAAAAATCGAAAATTCGTCGTTAAGAACTGATGTTCCCCAATTTAAATCCGGCGACACCGTCAAAGTATATCAGAAAATAAAAGAAGGCGACAAAGAAAGAATTCAGGTTTATGAAGGAGTAGTTATTGCAAGAAAAGGCAGCGGCATCAGGTCGGCTTTTACGGTAAGAAAAAATTCTTACGGCGTAGGAGTCGAAAAAACTTTTTTGATTAATTCCCCCTTAATCGATAAGATTGAGCTTCTTTATAAAGGAAAAGTCAGAAGAGCAAAATTATATTATCTTAGAAAGAAAAAAGGTAAGGAAGCTAAAATAGAAAGGCTCGATATGGTG
The DNA here is from genome assembly GCA_021798875.1 of bacterium. Classification (GTDB taxonomy): domain Bacteria; phylum SZUA-79; class SZUA-79; order Acidulodesulfobacterales; family Acidulodesulfobacteraceae; genus Acidulodesulfobacterium_A. Next base: position 95,031 of record JAJZBN010000004.1, read on the forward strand.
CAGCAGCAGTAAGCGAAAATAAAAATCTTATTAAGTTTGAGGGTTTTTTAATTAACTTTTTTTAAATATTGATGATATACTTATAATATTAAACGAATTATAGTAAGTATAAGTATAATTAATATTTAATGGAGGTTTTATGGAATCGCAAAAAACGGCTTTCGATAAGTTTACCCAATTTATAGGAACGGCACTAGGAGTTACTGAGGATAGATTTCAGAAGATTTTAGACGAATTTATAGTAAGCCATAATTTCGGTAAAAAAGAATCCGAAGTATTTTCGCAGAAAATGAAAGAAATATACGATGCGAATAAAAAAAAATTGATGTCTATTGTCGACGAATCCGTAAAAAAAGCCCTTAGCAAAGCCGATATAGCCAGAAGTTCCGAGGTAAAAGGATTAGAAGAAAAGATCAATATGCTTGAAGAAAAAATTAATAAACGATCTGCCGCACATTCCAAACATAAGGACGCTTCTCGTTCAGCTAAAACTAAAAGCAGCAGCCGCACCCTTAAAAATAATAAAGAAAAATAATTAGTTGCGTTTATGGCTTTAAAATCTTACAGAGTTATTATAAAAGGCATAGTTCAGGGCGTAAATTTCAGGAATTTTACTAAACTCGAAGCTGAAAGAATCGGCATAAAGGGCTATGTAATGAATACCCATGACGGTCACGTAGAGGCATTTTTCGAGGGTGATGAGGAAAAAATTAAGGAAATGATTGCTTCCGTTCATGTCGGACCGCCTTCATCAAGAGTTAAAGAGGTTAAGCTGTATGAACAAGATGGACTTTCTAATTTTAAAGATTTTAAAATATTAAGATAATTACGATTGGCGATCCGTTTCCGCAAGAGGCGACGGATCGACGATAACGGTTAACTCGCCTTTAATCAATTCAGGCCTGCTATTAATTTCTTCGATTATATTTTTTACGTTTTTTGTTTCTATAAATTCATAAATTTTAGTAAGCTCTTTTGCGTAACATATTTTAACGTCACCCATAATTTCGTTTATTTCTACAAGCAGTTTCTCTACGCTTCTGCCAGGCTCAAACAATATAAATACTCTTTTTTCATCCCTTAGTTTAGAAAGTACCTTTTTTCTTTTTCCATCTTTTTTAGGTAAAAAACCGATAAAAGTAAATTCCGAAGTATTCAGCCCAGATGCGGATATTGCGGTTAATACGCTTGAAGGACCGGGGATAGGAATAACTTTTATCCCCTTTTCAATACACAATCGGACTAAATATGAACCGGGATCGGATATTAAAGGCGTTCCGGCTTCGCTTACTAAAACGTAATCCCTGCCTTTCATTATGCCGTCCGCGATAGCATCGGCGGCCGATTTTTTATTATATTCGTGATACGGAATTAAGCGGGTTTTAATATGGTATTTCGAAGTTAATATCCTCGTTTTTCTGGTATCTTCGCAGGCTATAAAATCTGCCTCTCTCATTACTTTTAACGCTCTTATTGTAATATCTTCGAGGTTTCCGATAGGCGTCGCAACAACGTACAATGCGCTCATAAAGACTATGTCCAGTCCCTTAAATATCTAAAATCGATATTTATTGTCCGTTCCGAAACCTTTGCTATTAAAGGCATACGTCTTTTATACTGGGATTTTTTTATTCTTTCGTAAATATTATTTACGATATTTTCTTCAAACCCTAAAGAAATTACTACTTCAGGCTTGTACATTTTATCTATTAAAAGATACATTATATCGTCTGCGGTTTTATAAGTAAAACCAAGCTCCGATTCATCGGACTGCCCTTCCCACAAATCGGCCGACGGAGGTTTGTTTATTATAGTTTTTGGAATGCCGAGATGCTCCGCAAGCTGATAAATCTGAGTTTTATAAATATCTCCAATAGGATTTAAAGCCGAAGCGGTATCGCCGTATAAAGTTCCGTAACCCAAAAGCAGTTCCGATTTGTTGCTCGTGCCGAGAACTAACGAATTTAACTTATATGAATAATCATAAAGAATGGACATCCTTTCCCTTGCCATTTTGTTGCCTTTTCTTAGTTTTAAAACAATATCGCCTGTGATATAGGTATTTTCGCTTTTCTCGGCCTCATCAGTCTCAATCTTAAAATATTCGTTTATCTGGTTAGATATATCCGAGACGTAATATTTAATACCAAGCATATTTACGACTTTTAATGCGTCATCCATGCTCGACTTAGAACTGCTTTCATAAGGCATTATTAAAGCCGTCACGTTATCTTTCCCAAGCGCGCTTACAGCCAAAAAACAGGAAGCAGCCGAATCTATGCCTCCCGACAAGCCCAGAACTACTCTTTTTAACCCTGCCTTAAAAACCTCGCTTTTTATAAAATTGCAAAGATGTTTATGGATTAAAGGAAAATTTAATTCGTCTATTTTCGGCAATTCAATTTTATGATTCATATAAATCTTTTCACTTAAATTTATTATTATATATTATACTTTCTAATTCTTTAAGAGTCAGGTTTAAATTTTCGTCGCGTAAAATAGGCGTTTTAAATCTTTCGTTATTAAGCAGATTTAGATTTAATTCAGATATAATTTCCCCTGCTTCTATATAATCCATTTTGCTTTCGATATTGCCGGAAGGGCTTATTACGCACGAACCTCCGGAAAATCCAATGCCGTCTTCAAAACCGACCCTATTTACGTATATAACGTAACATTTATAATAGAAAGCAATAACGGAAAGGAGTTCCTCCCACATATTAGCCGAATTAAATTTATTAAGTCCGGCGGTTATACCTCTGGCCGGAGAAGCGGAATTGATTATAATTATATGCGCGCCTTTATTAACGGCTATATAAGACGACGAAAGATGCCATGCATCTTCGCATGTTAAAACTGAAATTTTAACGCCGTTCAAATCGAATACGCCAAAACCCTCGCCCTGCTTAAAATACCTCAATTCTTCAAACATACCGTATGTCGGCAGATAAACCTTTCTATGTACGTTAATAAGTTTTCCGTTAGAAACGCAAAAAGTCGAATTATAAAAATTAAAATCAGCGTCTTTTTCTACGAAACCTGCGATAACGGCAATATTTAGTTCTCCCGATACTTTATAAATAGGTTCGAAGACGGCAGATTCATCGGAATTAATATCGACGCCTAAATCGTAAACGGAGTCTTTTAAAAAATACCCTGTAAGAGAAAGTTCAGGAAAAATTACGATTTCCGCCCCTTGTTTTTTTGCCGAAGAAATAATTTCAATATGACTTTCTATATTTTTTTCCAAATCCCCGGTTTTGGGGTCTGCCTGCGCTAAGCAGACATTTATAGTGCTATTGCCTTTATTTATCATTCGAGAATATTTTCAAAAAAAATTAATTTAATCGAACCACGTTCTATATATTCAATAGAAATTACGCCATAATACATAGTTTTATTGTCATATTTTATATTAGACGCAGACGACTGCATCAAAAAAAAATTAGATACGTCTATAATAGTCGAAAGTTTTCTTTTATTAACCGCTTCGTAAGGTTTACCAAACATGCTTTTATATCGCGTCTTTACTTCTATAAAATTTAAATTCCCGCTTTCGTTTTCGGCGATTATATCTATCTCGTTTCGCCCTTTCCTAAAATTTTTTTTAATAATTCTGTATCCTATTTTTTCTAAAAACTCCGCCGCAACCGCTTCTCCTTCATCTCCTTTAGCTTTATTTAAGAACTTGCCGCTCATAGTTTTATCGTCTATGTTTAAATTCTTTTATGCTTTTATTCATTAATTAATTTACGTATTAATATATCATGATATATTAATACGACTATTATATAATAATCATCTTTAAATATATATTAATATTATTAAATATTAAAATTTAAAAGTTTTTCTGTGGATTTCCGTTAACCCGTATTTTCTAATATTTTTTTTATGTTCGACGGTCGCATAACCTTTGTGTTGTTTAAAACCGTATTCGGGATATTTTTTATCGATGTCCGCCATTAATCCGTCCCTAAAAACCTTAGCAATTATTGAAGCGCAGGAAACTACTTTTACTCTGTCGTCGCCTTTTATTATCGGTATTACTTTTAATCCCAAAATATCCGATAACCCGTCCGGCGCTGACGGCCCGTCTATAATTACGACGTCCGGCTTAACCGATAAACCGTCAAAAGCTCTTTCCATAGAAAGCATAGCCGCTTTGAGAATATTAATTTTATCTATTTCTAAATTGGAAGCAATGCCTATCGAATAAGATACGGCGGAACTTAAAATAATCTTATAGAACTCATTTCTTTTTAACTCGGTTAACTGTTTGGAATCTTTTATGCCGAGAGGAATTTTATTTTTATCTATTATCACAGCCGCAGATACCACGGGCCCTGCAAGGCAGCCTCTGCCGGCTTCATCTATTCCGCATATTGTTAACGGCATAAAAAAGCCTCTATTCTTTCGGCGCATCTTTCTTTTCCCAGCGAAAATATCATCTCGTATATAGGAGGGCTGACTTTTTCTCCCGTAAGTGCAAGCCTTATTATCATCGCTTTTTCTTTCATAGTCCATCCGTTTTGAGAAAAAAAATCGTTAAATGCATTTTTTATTAATTCTATCGAGGCTTTCAAATCTTCCAAATTTTTCCCGTTTATAAAAATTTTATCGTTCAAGCCTATTATAAAACCCTTAAAAGCCGACAAGAAATCGGCATCGCTTTGATTAAAATTAAATTCGCCGAGAACTTCTGTATTATATTCAATGTTTTTATTCAAGAAAAAATCTAATTTCTGTTTTAATTCGACTAAAGTTTTGGAGCGTGTTTTTAGCGAATCGACTAACGCCGCGGTTTTTACGTCTTCGTTCAGCTTAGTTTCCTTATCTTCCGATATTTCGTTAATAAGCCTTATTAAAGTAAACGGATCTTTAGATTTTATATAATGTGAATTTAGCCATAATAATTTTTCGGTATTAAAAATAGCGGCGGACTTGCTTATGTTTTTTAAATCGAAAAATTTTATAATTTCATCCATAGAAAGTATTTCGTCGTTACCGTGGGACCAGCCGAGCCTTATAAGGTAATTAACTAAAGCCTCCGGTAAAAATCCTTCTTTTTTGTACTGTATAACGGAAGTAGCGCCGTGCCTTTTAGAAAGTCTTTTGCCGTCGGGACCGAGTATCATGGAAACATGCGCAAATTCCGGCGTTTTAAAACCTAAAGCGTTATATAGCATTATCTGTTTAGGCGTATTGCTGACATGGTCGTCGCCCCTCAGTACGTGCGTTATTCCCGACAGAGCATCGTCTATTACTACCGCAAAGTTATAAGTCGGAATGCCGTCTTCCCTCACTATTACGAAATCATCAATTTCTTTGTTTTCTATGCTTATAACCTGATTTCTTATTAAATCTTTAAAAAACGTTGCCGAACCGGTTTCTCTGTCCACTTTAAACCTTATAACGTGAGGGGTTTTTAACATTTCTGCGTCCGGCTTTAATTCCCTGCATCTGCCTACGTACATAGGTTTTTTATTTTCCGCAGTAAGTTTATTTCTGTCTTCTTCCAAAAGCTCTTTTGAGCAAAAACAGTAATAAGCCTTTCCTTCTTTTAAAAGTTTTTCTACATAGGAATTATAAATATCAAGCCGTTCGGATTGATGCAATATTTCTTCGTCCGATATTATAGACATCCACTTAAGGCTTTCTATTATATCTTCTTCAAATATTTTTTCGGAACGTTCAAAATCGGTGTCTTCAATTCTTAAAACAAATTTTCCTCCGTTATGTTTAGCATAAACATAGTTAAAAAGAGCCGTCCTTGCTCCGCCTATATGCAGATAGCCCGTAGGACTCGGAGCAAATCTTGTTTTTATTGTATCCATAATAAATGTTAAGGGGTTTATTTAAATATATTTAATATATAACGATAGAAGAATATCCGACTACACTTGAATAATCTCCGGTAACTTCGCCGGAATTGGTATATCCTATAAGTTTTGCTTTGGTTCGCCCTGCCATTTTGGCGACGTTAAGCATTATAGCTGCAGGAATAAAACCGCACATCGTAATATCGTTTAATCTTACTTTTTCGTACAGACCCTGCGAATTTAAATCCAGTATTTCTTTTATCGCGATATCGTCTTTATATTTTGCCGACTCCGCCGGTTCGTAATGGGTCATATCGGAACTTGCAACTATTAAAACGTCGTCTATTAAATTTAATTTTTTTAAAGCGTTATATATAGCTTTTGAAGCATTAATAACGTCGTTATATCTGATAAACGAAATGACAATGGGCACTATGGAAAACTCTTTTTTTAAATTGTATATAAGCGGAATCTGAACTTCGACGGAATGCTCCCTTAAATGAGCCTGCTCGTCGGCAATAAAAGGACTATCTGCATCTTCGATAATAGCGTCGGCAAGTTTTGAATTAATCGGAACGGAAAAATCTTTAAAATCGTATTTTCCTTTATTCATTACCGAATAGTCGGCTCCTAAACCGGTATGATTTGGACCTATAATGATTATATTGTTTTTTATATCGATGCTCGAATATCCTTCGTAAGCAATTTTGCCGGAATATATATATCCCGCGTGAGGCGATATAATCCCGAATGCGTCTATTTTTTTGCCGGAGACAGGAATATCGGCTTTAAAAGAATCTATTAAATTATTTATGTTATTTAATCCTTCAGGATAAAAATAACCCATTGCCGCGGCTTTTCTAATCAATTTAAAACACCTTCCTAAATAAATTATACCGCAAATTTATAAATTTACGACTCTACGTAAATCAAAGTTTCGTCGGGATTTACGCTGTCCCCTTCTTTTATGTATATCTCTTTAACCGTTCCGTCTATAGGAGTATGGATTTCGTTTTCCATCTTCATAGCTTCTACTATTAAAACGGTATCGCCCGCCTTGACCGAGTCGCCTGCTTTAACCATAACTTTCGTAATTCTTCCGGGCATAGGCGCATAAACGTCTCCTTCTCTTTTCGGGGAAGGTCTTTTCGACCGCGCTATGCTTTCGCCCACTATTTCACCGCCTGCGCTTGGAACTATTTCCGTAAGAGATTCTATTACTACTTCTTCGAGGGTGCCGTCCACGTTTAAAAAGAACGGTCTTTTTTGATCGGATTTATGTCCGGCTCCCGCAATTTTAATTTTATAGCTCTCGCCGTGAACCGTAACGATAAACTCGCTCGGAGCTAGTCCTCCGTCTTTTGCAAGAATAGAAGAATCCGAAACTTCAGTAGTTATATTATTGCCTTCGGATAAATTTTTTAGAGAATCGGCATCCGTAGGCTTTGAATAATCTGGCAGACTGCCTTCTTTTCTTGCTTTAAAAAATTCTAAAGCTATATTCGGAAATAATACGTAAGACAAGAAATCCTCTTCGTTTATATCAAATTCTTTAATATCTTTATATTCCTTCGACATTTCAGGTTCTAATAAATCTGCCGGCCTTACGGTTACAACTTCTTCGTTTCCAAGCACTTTTTTTTGTATCTCAGGATTAATTTCCGCTGGCGGTTTCCCGTAATAGCCTTTTAGGTAGTTTTTAGTTTCGCTTGTGACGACTTTATATTTTTCTCCCGTTATTACGTTAAGTGCAGCCTGCGTTCCTACAATCTGCGAGGAAGGAGTTACTAACGGAGGATAACCGAAATCTTCCCTAACCTGAGGCACTTCATAAAGCACCTCCTCCATTTTATCGAGGGCATTCTGTTCTTTAAGCTGGCTTGCAAGATTAGACATCATACCGCCGGGAACTTGAGTAACAATAACATCGGTATTAATATTTGTATATTCACTTTCTAAAGAAGCATATCTTTTCCTAACGATTCTAAAATAATCGGCAACTTCTTTTAGTTTTTCAAAATCCAGATCGACGTCATAACCCATCTCTAATAAAGTAAAAGCTATCGACTCGGTAGGAGGATGCGAAGTTCCGCAAGACATAGAAGATATCGCCGTATCTATAATATCCGCTCCTGCTTCTACTGCTTTAAGAAGCGACATTGAAGCAAAACCTATAGTGGAATGGGAATGAACGTGAATCGGCAAACTTATTTTTTTTCTAATCATAGAAACCAGACTATATGCGTTTGCGGGAGAAAGCAGTCCAGCCATATCTTTAATGCATATAGTATCAGCCCCCATATTTTCAAGTTCGACTGCCATTTGGGTAAAAAGTTCGTTGGTATGCACGGGACTGGTAGTGTAACATATCGTAGCTTCTACAGTCTTTTTTTTCTTTTTTGCGATTTCTACAGCTTTTTTTATGTTTCTAAAATCGTTAAGAGAGTCGAAAATTCTAAATACGTCTATGCCGTTATCGGCGCTTAAAGAAACAAATTTTTCTACCACGTCGTCGGCATAATGCCTGTATCCTACTAAATTTTGACCTCTTAAAAGCATCTGCAGCCTTGAATTTTTATATGCCTTTCTGACTCTTTTAAGCCTTTCCCACGGGTCTTCTTTTAAAAACCTCAGGCATGAATCGAAGGTAGCTCCTCCCCACACCTCAAGCGACCAGAATCCTATATTGTCCAAAACGTTAGCTATCCCAAGTATATCCGGCGTTATCATTCTTGTAGCCAAGAGAGACTGGTGGGCATCTCTTAGAACGGTTTCCGTAACGCCAATTTTTCTTATGTAGGTTTTTTCTTCCATATATTAATACCTTCCTTTTAATTGCCTTTTAAATTCCGTAATAAGCCGCAATAGCAGCCGATATTGCAAGTATCCTGTCGAAAGGATCTTTCTGCAGTTTATAATCCCTTAAATAAAGTCTTTCGTCTATAAAGTGCGTATCGAAATTTCCTTTTAAAAAATCTTCGTCCTGAACTATCCTGAGCTGAAAAGGTATAGTTGTCTTAACGCCTTTAATAACATATTCGTCTAAAGCCCTCTGCGCTCTACGCACGGTTTCTTCCCATGTTCTGCCGCTTACGGTCAGTTTTGCAATCATAGAATCGTAAAAAGGCTGTATTACATAATCTTTATAAACCGCGCCGTCTATTCTTACTCCAATTCCGCCCGGAGAATAATAGGCCGTAACTTTTCCGGTGCTCGGAACAAAATTTTTTCTGGGATTTTCTGCGTTTATGCGGCATTCTATAGCATAACCTCTCATCGTAACGTCTTCCTGTTTAATATCGAGCTCTTTGCCCATGGCTATCTGTATCTGTTCGCCGACTATATCGACTCCCGTAACTATTTCGGTGACGCTGTGCTCCACCTGTATTCTGGTATTCATTTCCATAAAATAGTAATTGCCGTTTTTATCGACGATATATTCTATAGTGCCGGCATTGCGGTAGTTACAGGCTCGTGCGGCTTTTATAGACGATTCGCCCATTTTTCTGCGGTTTTCTTCGGTTAGTATTAGCGACGGTGCTATTTCTATCAGTTTTTGATGCCTTCTTTGTATAGAACAGTCTCTTTCGCCGAGATGTATAATATTGCCGTAATTATCCGCCAATATTTGAAACTCGATATGGTGGGGTTTTTCTATATATTTTTCTATGAATACTTCGGGATTGCCGAACGCTTTTTCGGCCTCGGAACGGGATAAAGAAAAATTTTTAACGAGCTCATCGTCGTTAAAGCATATCCTAATTCCTTTTCCGCCGCCGCCTGCCGAAGCTTTTATCATGACGGGATAACCTATCTTATTTGCTATTGCAACCGCCTCTTCTTCCGATTCTACGCCGCCTTCGGATCCTTCTACTACCGGCACACCCACAGACCTCATAAGCCTTTTGGATTCTATCTTATCTCCCATCATAGCGATAGTTTTTGAAGAAGGGCCTATAAATATTACCCCGCGTTTTTCACAAACTTCCGGAAATTTTGGATTTTCCGATAAAAATCCGTAACCGGGATGTATTGCATCTGCGCCGGTATTAATAGCTAAATCGACTATCCTGTTAATATTCAAATAGCCCGATATCGGTCCGGGTCCGACTAAGTAAGCTTCATCCGCCTTTTTTACGTGAAGAGCCTGACTGTCAGCTTCAGAATAAATAGCTACGGTTTTAATTCCAAGCTCTTTACAAGCCCTGATAATTCTGGAAGCGATTTCTCCCCTGTTGGCTATCAATACTTTTTTGAACTGTTTCATAAAATTTTTATAGACTTATCTTCTTATTAATTATCGAAATATTTTAATTAGAAAAACGATTAAGGCTGTATTCGCGGAAGCGGTTTGTATTATTATAGAAAACTGTTAAATTTTTACAAACAGCGGTCGATGATTAATTTTAAACCATTATTTTAAAAAAGTCAAATTAATTAGGGATTTAATATGTATTTTAGAGAATTTAACTGCCCAGCAAAAAAGAACCGTTTAATTCTTTTTTATAAATTCTCCAGGCGGGAAGAAACTTATCCATAATTTCTTTAAATCTTTTATTATGGTTTTTTTCTATCAGGTGCGTAAGTTCGTGAACGACAATGTATTCAATGCAATAAACCGGTTTTTTTATCAGTTCTAAATTTATCCATATTCTTTTGGCTTTAATGTTGCAAGTTCCCCATTTTGTTTTCATCTTTTTTATTCGTATCTCATTTGCGGAAACGCCCATTATAGTCTGCCATTTATTGAAAATATCTGGGAGTTCTTTTTCAAGCTCCTTCCTCTGCCAGTTTAATAATATTTTCTTTCTTTCTTCGACCGTCGCCTCTTTTTTTATAGAAAGACAAATGTATTTTTTATCGTTAATAGCAACATTAGGTTTTCCCGCGTAGTCGATAACGCTCAGCAGATATCTTTCTCCCTTAAAATAATGACTTTCTCCGGAAACATATTCCCTCGGAGTTTCTCTGGGCTGCTCTTTAAACCTTCTCACGTGTTTTTCTATCCACGGCAGCTTAGATACAATAAAACCGCGGATAAACACATCGTCCGTTCTCTTCGGCACCGAGACCCTTACCTTTCCATCCGGCGGAAGTATATTTAAATGAATATTTTTAATATCTTTTTTTAAAACGGTAATATTAAATCCGCTTACTATTATTTCCGATTTTATAACGGTTTTGTCTCGCTTTTTTTTTAAAAATTTAAACATAATCGGATTGATTTTTTACTATATTGAACAGTTTTTTTACCGTTTCATCTATGCTTTTATTTGACGTTGCGTAGAAGTAATCTATTTAAATTTCAAACTTTTTCATTAATTTTATTCCCAATGTCTGAAGTTTGCGATATTGAGGCGTTCCCTTTGGTATATGAATTCCGTTTGTAGCAATCTATATAAAGGAATAATCTTTTTTGATATTGCCGTTCAAACTTTTTATTAAATCCTTTAGCCAATTAAGCTTTTTTTCTATAAGGCTTACGGCTTCGCTTTTGGCGCAATGAATTTCAATACATTGGCAAGGAGAATAATTCTTTAAGTCTAAAAAAATTATATAATCCCATCTATTTTCATTAGGACATATTTTTTCATAGCAAGAATCTATATTAATACTTCCTAAAATATGTTTTTTTCTTTTACCGCTTTTTAATTTTATATAATTTTCTTTATGTTGCTTTTCAATTCCCTCAAGTCCATTTTTTAAGCACTTTGATAAAACATCATGCGCCTTAAACTTATTTATCGCCATAAATAGACCCTACAACGTCGGCAACTTTTCCGCTAAATTCCGCAATTCCACCCCAGTTCGATTTATCTTCTAAATCCAGCGAAGTAATGTCTCTCGTCTGAACGCCTGAATTTGTAGCATCAAAAAAATAAATTTTATAAGCTTTAGAAATAATACCTTTTGCAAAATTAATAATATCCTTATTTTTTGAATTTATATTAAAAAGATTTAAAAAATTTCGCTCTGGATCATTTTTTTTTCCATTATTTTTATTTTTTTTAATTTCCGAAATTCCCCACATCAATTCTAAAATAGTATTTGAATGAGTAGAAATTGTAATTTTATAACCTCTAAGCAATAATTCAAAAATAAGCAGCATAACATCTAAAATTGCGTTAGGATGCAATCCCATTTCCGGTTCCTCAATGGTAATATATTTAACATTGTCTCGCCGTTGAACTTTCCCCGACGGTAAAGCCCAATACAGTCCAAATAATAATGGGGCAAATTCTTTTTGCCCTGCAGACCAACCTCCAACGGAAAGCTCAACATTATCTTTTAAAGACATAACCAGTTGCTTCCTTCCCGATACTGTTTTAAAAATTATCTCGCCGTGTCTAAATATATTTTTTTGTATAATTCCTCTTAATTCTTTTCTTAATTTATTTTGCTGAGGGAATAAAATCTTATTTCTTGCCGACCAGTTATCTAATTCAAGCCTTATAATTTCGCTGAATTGCTTTAATACATGCGGATATGAATAGTCAAATCCGGAAAATGGCCTTGCCCAACCTTGATCCATAATCATTACTCTCTGCGCCGGGATATAAAAATGATTAAAATTTCGCTCTCTTGATTTTTTTATTTCTTGTTCAAGATTATAAGGTTTGGAATTAAATATAACTTCGCTCTTTTCTCCAAAAGCATTTTGCATACCTCCGCCGAAGTATAAAGAATAAAATTCTTTTTTGACATCTTTCCACCCGTAACCCCATATCTCTAAATCTTTTTTGATATACCCCGGACTATGTATAAGGTCAATTAGTTGTAATAATAAACTTTTGCCTGTCGCCTGCGGACCTACAAATATTGTTAAATCTCCAAAATCTATGTTTGCATCCTCAATAGGTCCAACATTTTTAACCTGTAATTTTTCCATATAAAATAATTTAAATAATTTAATATTATTTAAAACTTTTTCTCATAATTTTCTATTTAAACACATTTCATAATAAATTTCTTTAATATTTTTGAGGATCGATTATGACGAATATATGGATATACTGTTAAACTTACTGTTTCTATTTGATTACTTCGGCGGTTTCTTCTGCGGAAACGACTGTTTCTTCCCTCGTTTTGAGGTTTTTTAAGGTAAGTTTTTGTTCCGCGGCTTCTCTTTCGCCTATTATTGCCACATATTCTATTTTTTTTCTATCGGCGTATTTTATCTCTTTGCCTATGTTGGGTTCGGAAGAAACGCAAATTTCGGCGCTAATTCCGTTTGAACGAAGAATTTTTGCGGTTTTATATGCATACGGCTTTTCTTTTTCGGTTAAATAGACTATGTATATTTTTACCGGCGAAGAAACTGACTGAAGAATACCCGTGTTTTTTTGCATAATAATATCTATTATTCTTTCTACTCCGAAAGATATACCGCAGGCGCCTTCAGGTCTTGCGCCGTAAAGCTCTACGAGATTATCGTATCGTCCTCCGGCCGCGAAACTGCCTATTGATAGGTCTTTCGATTTTATCTCGAAAATAGGCCCCGTATAATAACCCAGCCCTCTGACTAAAAGCGGGTCGAATTTTATAACGTCCGCATCTGAATGAGCATCGGTTCCGCCGTTTACGGCTTTCCCGTTTTGTATAATAGAAGAAAGTTCTTCTATGCCTTCTGCAGCTTTTTGCTTAAAGGATTCGTCTTTTAATTCCGCTATAAGACGCTCTTTTAAAATCGACAGTTTATTTGCATTATCGGTTGCATGGTCTAAATCGATAATGCGCATAAACGAACGGTAATTTTCTTCGCCGATGCCGTTTTCCTGAAACTCTTTAATAACGCCGGATTCTCCTATTTTTGCAGTTTTGTCTAAAGCCCTTAAAGCCGCGTCCTTTTTACTTTCGTCTATGCCTGCGGCGTTAATAATACCGTCGAGTATTTTCCTGTTGTTTATAATTATTTCATAGTTTCCCATGCCTAGTTTATCAAGAGCAAAAACGGCAAGATCTATAAGTTCGCTTTCGACGTTCATTGAATACGAACCTATTATATCGGCGTCAGCCTGATAAAATTCCCTGTATCTTCCGGCCTGTGTATTTTCGTACCTGTAAACTTTCCCTATTATGTACCTTTTAAAAGGCTTGGTAAGCTTTTCGGCGTTCGTAGCGTAATACCGTCCTAAAGGAGAAGTGAATTCAAACCTTAAACCCAGTTTGCGCTTAGCCTTATCCTCAAAAACATAAATCTCTTTTTCGACTTCGCTTCCGCATTTTCGGGAAAGAAGCTCGAAATATTCAAACACCGGCGAATCTATTTCCACAAAACCGTAAAGGACAAAACATTCCCGTATGGTTTCTATAACCCTTCTTCTTAAAATCATCTCTTCGGGAAGAAAATCCTTTGTACCTTTAGGCGGCTGGACTAATTTGCTCATATCGTAAGGTTAAAGCGCTATATACACGCACCCTTCCTTTGAAAGTTTTCCTATTTTTTCTACGCCTGCAGGCACTATTTTTGCGTAATCCGGTATGTCGCCGTCTTTGAGTTCAAACATATTCATAGCGTTGCGGCAGACGTAAATATTCACTTTATCGTTCAAAACGGCTCTTAACTGCTCTTTAAGCTGAGAATGATGCAGAAGTGCGACTACCGCAGGACCTATAACGACAACGTTTATTTCTTCCGTTTCGCTTATTGCGCTTGTATTTTTTATGACGCTCATTAAAAGACCTGGGTTAATAGTTCCGTTTGACACCTGAATAACGTATTTCATAATTTATACCTCCGTTTTTTTAATTTAAGCCAGATTTAAATCCGCCCTAAATTATATTAATTAATGTTCGATGCAAGTCTGAATATATTATAAAAACTTTGCGGATCTAAACTTGCTCCGCCTACCAAAACGCCGTCTATATGCGGCTTATCCATAATCTCTTCTATGTTTTTTTCCGTTACGCTGCCGCCGTATATAACCCTTGTTTCGCTTATAGAATAACCCGATTCTAAATAGTCGTAAATATAACGGTGCATAGCTTCGCCGTCTTCGGCTTTTATAGGCATTCCCGTGCCGATAGCCCATACCGGTTCATATGCTACTATTAAAGATTTTATAACGGTTCCCTTAACATATTTTAACGCATTTAACAGCTGATTTTCTACGAATTTTTCCTGCCCGTCGTTCTTTCTTACTTCTAAATTTTCTCCTACGCACAATATGGGCCTTAACCTTCCGTCTTTATAAACCGCTTCTATTTTTTTGCCGATTAATTCGTCGCTTTCATTAAATATATTCCTTCTTTCGCTATGCCCTATTATGGTATATTCGCATCCGCAAGACGCCAGCATATCTATGGAAATTTCTCCGGTATATGCGCCGCTTTTTTCGTAATAAACGTTTTGGGACGACAATTTTATAAAATCACGGCAGGTCTTAATAATTTTATTAGTTCCGCTAAGGGAGGTAAAAGGAGGAGCAAATATAAGGTCGGAATCTAAACCGCTTAAATTGGACCTGTTTTTCAATCCGTTAATGAGATCTAGAAAAACGGCAAAATATTTCTTAATATCTTCATCCGTTTTGTTCATTTTAAAATTTGCGGCAATTATCTGCTTTCTCATAATTTACTACCTTATAAAAATAACGGCATATTTTGTTTAAGCCTTTTCCTTCATAATTTCTAAAACTACATTGTGACATCTTCCGCAAATATCAGGATAGTCTTCGAAAGTTCCGACCGAAGTATCGTACTTCCAGCACCTTGCGCATTTTTCCCCTTCCGCTTTTTCTACTTCCGCTTCAGTTATGTCGGCTTCCGTAGCATCCTTTTTTTGGAGAACTATTCCCGATACTATAAACAGGTCTTTTAATTCTTCCGCATTAATTTTGCTTAACATATCGTAATCTTCATTGCTTGCTTTTAAAACGATCTTCGCCTCTAAAGAACTTCCTATAACTTTTTTATCTCTTTCCTTTTCCAATGCGGCTAAAACTATATTTCTGATTTCTATTAATTTATCGAACTTTTCTTCTATATCGAAATTTTGTAAATTTTCGTCGGGTTCTTTGAAATTTTCAAAAAATAAACTTTCGGGTTTTAAAGGCTTTTTAAAATACCCCCAGGTTTCGGAAGCGGTAAACGGTATGATAGGCGCAAGAAACTTAATAAATACGTTCAAAGCATAATTTAATACGGTTTGAACGGAACGCCTCTTTAAAGAATTTTTCCCTTCGACGTACATCATATCTTTTACTATATCTAAATAAAAAGAGGAGAACTCTATGAGAAATTTATAAATACCCTGATAAACGAGATGAAAATCGTAATTTTCATAATACCGGAAAATATCCTGCGAAATAAGCGTAATCCTATGCAGCGCATATTTATCCAATTCGGATAAATTTTCATATTTTACGGAATTTTCGGTTTCTTTAAAATCGTATAAATTGCCGAGCATAAAACGCATGGTGTTCCTTATCTTTCTGTATCCCTCGGAAAGCCTGAGTATTATTTCCTGCGATATTCTCATATCGTTTTTGTAATCCTCCGATGCTGTCCATAATCTTAAAATATCTGCGCCGTATTTATTTATTATTTCATCGGGGCTGATGACGTTCCCAAGAGACTTAGACATTTTTTTCCCTGAACTGTCGACGACGAAACCGTGGGTCAAAACCGTTTTATAAGGAGCCCCGTCGTCGGTCCCTACTCCTATTAAAAGGCTTGAATGAAACCATCCCCTGTGCTGGTCGGACCCTTCAAGGTATAAATCTGCCGGAAATTCGAGGGTTTTAATCTCTTCGTCGTTTTTAAGAACGCAGTAATAGCTGACGCCGCTGTCGAACCAAACGTCCAATATATCTTCTTCTTTTTCAAAATCTTTTGAACCGCATTTTTCGCATTTAACTTCTTTTCCGCTTAAATTTGTAAAATATTCGGCGGGCTTGTCAAACCATACGTCGGCGCCG
Source organism: bacterium (assembly GCA_021798875.1). Lineage (GTDB taxonomy): Bacteria > SZUA-79 > SZUA-79 > Acidulodesulfobacterales > Acidulodesulfobacteraceae > Acidulodesulfobacterium_A. Next base: position 111,769 of record JAJZBN010000004.1, read on the forward strand.
TATTTATCGAATTCTCCGGCTATTTTAAGCGTAAGGTCGTAATCTATATATGCTTCGCCGCAATTTTTGCAGTAAAATGCCGTTATAGGAACTCCCCAAGACCTCTGCCTCGAAACGCACCAGTCTGGTCTTGTTTCAAGCATACCCGAAATTCTGTCTATGCCCCACTTCGGTATCCACTTTACTTTTTCTATCTCCTCCAACGACCTTTTTCTTAAATCGTTTATTTCCATAGAAACAAACCACTGCTTGGTAGATCTTAAAATTACAGGTTTTTTGCATCTCCAGCAATGAGGATAGGAATGATCTATTTTTTCTTCCAGAACTAACGCTCCGACTTCTTTAAGTTTTTCAATTACGTGCGGATTAGATTCAAATACGTGCATGCCGGCAAAGGTTTCTATTTCGCTTAAAAACCTGCCTTCGTTGTTTATAGGAGCATAAGCCGGAAGGTTATACTTAAGACCTACGGCATAGTCGTCGTCTCCGTGACCGGGTGCGGTATGCACTAAACCGGTTCCTGCGTCTTTTTTAACGTGCGTGCCGAGTATAAGCAGCGAATCTCTGTCTATAAAAGGATGTCGTGCTTTTTTATTTTCCAGATTTTTACCGTTGGTTTTGGCTATGATTTTAAAATTGCCGTAGCCGAATTTTTTCATTAATTCTTCGGCAAGGCTTTCTTCGAGAATAAAAATTTCATCGCCTTTATCGACGAAAACATATTCAAAATCGGGGTGCAAGGATATCGCAAGATTAGAAGGCAGTGTCCAAGGCGTGGTAGTCCATATTACCGCAAAAACGTCTTTACCGCTTGTTTTAGAGCCGTCCAATATTTCGGAAATATCGGAATTAATCCTAAACTTTACGAAAATAGAAGGCGAAGATTTTTCGGCATATTCTACTTCGGCTTCCGCAAGAGCGGTTTTGCAGGACGAACACCAGTATATAGGTTTGTTTGCCCTATATAGCCCTCCGTTTTTTATAAAATCGGCAAGTTTTCTAACCGTATTGGCTTCATAAGCATAATTCATCGTAAGGTAAGGGTCGTCGTACCTTCCTATGCTTCCGAGCCTTTTAAATTCCTGCTTTTGAATATCGACAAACTTTGCCGCATACTCTCTGCAAAGTTTCCTCTTTTCGCTTTTAGAGATAGAATCTTTAGACTTTAAAGTCTTATCTACGTTGTGTTCTATAGGCAGTCCGTGACAGTCCCAGCCCGGAATAAAAGGAGTACGATAGCCGGACATCAGTTTAAACCTGACTATAATATCCTTTAATATTTTATTTAAAGCCGTTCCAAGATGAATATGCCCGTTTGCGTAAGGAGGTCCGTCATGAAGGATAAAAGTTTTATGCCTGCTTTTAGTTTGCTCGGTTATATTTTTATAAAGTCCGCTTTCCTCCCATTCTTTAAGAAATTTTTCTTCCGTGGCTTTTAAATTTGCCTTCATCGGAAAATCGGTTTTAGGCAGATTCAGCGTGTCTTTATATTCCATAATAGTATATTGTCCTCTTTATTTCCTGTTTATTTACACCGGTACGACATTGTCGTCAGCATATCCAATATTTTAAAACTAATTTATAATAAATCTTTATTTACGCAGTTGGTTAAGTCTCCTTTATCTGTCCACTCATTTATATTTTTGGCGCATATGCGCGAGATATCCGCGATAGATTCAAAAGTCGCTCCGCCTATATGGGGAGTAGCGATAACGTTAAAATGAAAAATCTCGTCGCTTATATGGACGGGCTCTTCCCAAAATACGTCCAGACCTGCTCCTTTAATCTTTCCGCTTTTCAATCCTTTGATTAAAGACTCCTTATTTATTAACCCTGCTCTTCCAACGTTAACGATGCATGCGCCTTTTTTCATCAACTCTACGGTTTCGTCGTTGATTAAATTTTCCGTATTTTTTTCAAGCGGAACGGCGAGTATAACGTAATCCGCCGACGGTAAAATTTTTTTAAAGTCGTCGTCGACCGTACCGGCAAACTTAATACCTAGTTTTTCCGCATAGCCTGCATCCGGTTTACTGTGCTTCAAACCGTAAATTTCAGGATAAAAAGGTTTTAAAATCTTTATTAATTCCTGACCTATACCTCCCAATCCTACGATTGCAAATTTCTTGTTTGTAATACTGCTGCCCATAGGACGATTGGCAATAGCGTGATTTATGGAATCGACGCATCCGTTGTAATCCCTTGCCAAAGCTAAAATAAAAAACAGCGACAACTCCGCCACCGAAACTGCGTTAAAAGTACCGGCCGTCGGCGCGTTAAACACTAAAACGCCTTTATTTGAAGCATAATTTATATCGACGTTTTCGTATCCTATACCGAACTGCTGTACAAATTTTATGTTTGAAAATGATAAAACGTCTTCTCCGATAGGAATTCCCGCATTAACTATTAAAGCCAAATTTTCTGCGTCTTTAGCGCCGCCGGATTCCTTAATCCAGCTTAAAAAATCTTCTTTATTTGAATAATGCCTTACATTATGTCCCGCAAGGAAAGGCTTTAAAATATCGTACATTTCCCTCGACCTTAATATTACGGCTATATTCATAATAATTTGATTTTTTTAAGCTATTTTTAATTAATTTTTTGCAGATTTAACTTTTTTATTTGATTTTTTTGAAATTTTTGCAACGGCATTTAAAGGTTTAACGGTCGGTTGAGCGGTGCTTCCTTTTAAAGAACCTTCGCCGGTGCATAACTGTAATTTTTTATCATAGGTATATTTATCGGGACAGATATATATATGGCTTTTACCCTCAAATTTATTAATTTTAGTTGCGGGCAACGCATCATATCCTTTTAATTTGCCTTTTCCGACGCAAAGCTGAAGTTTTGGATTAAACGAATATCCAAGCGGACAGTAGTAATGCCTTGCGTATGATATTCCCGAAAAAAAAGATATTGCAAAAATAGAAAGTAATGCCGAAACAGCTAATAACTTAAAACTTTTCATAAATTTACCCCCGTTTAAATTTAATTTTAATTATTATAACACTTAAGGTTTTATTTGTGAAGATTTTTCTAAAGATTGCAAGAAATGGAATTGAAAATAAAAAGTATATAAATTATAATAAGAATATGAAACTAATACATTCTGCTATAAGAACTCGCGATCTCAATAAGTCGCTTGATTTTTACGTCAAAGTTTTTGGATTTTCTGTTAGAGAAAAAAGATATATAGAGGCACATAAAACCACTTTAGTTTTTCTCAAAAGCCGGAACACGGACTTTGAAATCGAACTCATTGCGGACGACAACCCTAAACCTCTTAACGATTGCGAGAACTCTTTTGCGCATCTTGCATTTCAATCGGAAAACATAGACGAAGACGCAAAAAAAATAAAAGACGCCGGCATAACCTTTTCCAGAGAACCTTTCCTTTCTATAGACAAAAGCATGAAAATAGCCTTTCTTAACGACCCTGACGGCATTATGATAGAAATAATCGAATACCTGAAGAAATAATTCTTATTTATCATAAAATTACTAAAAACTCAAGACGCAGTTCTTTTGTTCAAGTTTTAGTAAGCGCTTCTTCACCGCTAATCCGCCTCCGTAACCGCCCAAGCCGCCTGTACTTTCAATGATACGGTGGCAAGGTATTGCAAGAGCAATGGCATTTGCTCCATTTGCACCGGCTACCGCACGAACAGCCTTTGGATTATTTATATTTTTTGCTATTTGCAAATAGGTTGAAATAGCGCCGTAGGGTATCTTTATAAGTGCATTCCAAACACTCTTCTGAAAATCGGTCCCAATCATTAATAACGGAATGTCGAATTCCTTTCTGTTTCCAGTCAAATATTCATCTATCTGTTCTTTTGCTTTTGTTAGTATCGCATCATTTTGTTCTAAAAAGTCGGCTTTAAGTCCAATTTTTATCCTATTGTCGACAGTCGTTCTCATTTTTCTGTATCTGAAATCAAGCAAGCATATACTATTATCAAAAGAACCCAGTATTAGTTCTCCGATTTTTGTTTTGTGATACTGGATATTGATTTGATTCATTTATTAAACCCTTTTCTTCAACTTACCGTTATGATACTCTATACTTTATTATCCCTTCTTTGGAAAGTATTGTTAGCTTTATTTGGAGAATTTAAAAGTTAAATTTAAAGTTACAGGATAAAAAGATACAGGGTAGGGATACAGGCGAGGACTTGGAAAATAAAAAAATGCGCCTGGAGCGATGGCCATTTGGAAATAGCATTATTTTGGCTATTTCATTAATTCTAATAAATATTAATTTATTGCATATACATCTTAAATAAACCAATAAATTACTCAAAATTTAAAGCTTTATATATAGCGCACATATCTTCATCTTTAAATTTATCGTATCCCAAAATATAGGAGTTGTTTATTGCGGACGTCAAAGGAGAAAATACTTTAAATTCTCCCGAAAGTTTAACCGCAAAATCTAAATCCTTTTGCATATGTTTATATGGAAAATTAGCTTCATAATTATTATCTATAATATTTTTCCCTTTAAGCTGAAACATCGGATTTGCAAACGCTCCGGAATTAACGATATCATAAACTATATTGTCGTCTAATCCTATTTTTTTGGATAAACTTAATCCTTCGGCTAAAGCGCCCATTGTAATTCCCATAATCTGATTATTAATAATTTTTAAGTATGATGCCTTGGGAATATCACCGAGATAAATAACCCTTTTGCCCATCATATTAAAATAAGCAGTTGAAAGGTCATAAGCATTTTTGTCTCCGGCGGCTAAAATTATAAGAGTCCCTTCTTTGGCAGGGATTTTGCTTCCGATGACCGGAGCTTCCAAAAACATAGACGACGGAGATTTTATCTTGATTTTTTTATAAAGCATAGCCGAATAATCAGGTTCTATGGTGCTCATATTTATTATTATTTTTTCTCCGCCTAAACCTTCCAGCAATCCGTCGTTGCCGTCCATTATATTGGAGACGGCATTGGAGTCGGACAGCATAAGCATTACAATGTCGCTTTTTTTTGCGACTTCCTTCGGCGAATCTAAAAATATTGCTCCTTTTTTTATATGCTCCTTAGCTTTTTCTTTAGTTCTGTTATAAACATTTAGCATAACGTCGTTTTTTAATAAATTTAATGCCATAAAATTTCCCATTATGCCTAATCCTATAAAACCTATTTTCATTATTTTTTAGCCTCCATTGCGTATTTTTGTTCTTACTGGACGGGTTAATTTATTCTTTTTTTTATAATAACGGTAAAGTTAAATCAATGGAAATATTGAACAGTTGTAATTTTTTACGCGTAATTTTTTCTTTGCCCATTTTTAAATTCAGTGATAAAATCATTAGATTCATGGTCTAATATATTGCCAACAGCATTTTGGGTTTTTGTTTTTATTTTGTTGCATATATATCATACAATAAATTAAGAGTGGTTTTCAAATTTCTAACGGTTATTTAAGATATGAATTTAAAAGCAGAAATAATATCAAAAAGATTTTTAATTTTACAGGTTTTAATTTTTATTCTTGGATTTGGATTCTTATTTATTTGCGTACTGTTAAACCTTCCCGCATCAAACGATACCGCTC
>JAJZBN010000065.1 GCA_021798875.1 bacterium
ATATAAAACAAAAGCTAATTTGATTATTTTAATGTAGAACATTTATAAAAATAGAGAGAGGCGCAAAATGCTTTTAATTGAAACCGAACAATGCGAAAAATGCAGGTTTTTCGAGGAAGGCGACGAAGTAAATAAATGCAACGATAAAACCGTCAACGATTTAGAGCCGGGCGGGGTATTTAATTATTATGCAGATGATATCGCAAACTGCAAATGCGAATGCCAGTTTTTTAAGGAGAAAGAATAACTTCGCTATAGATATATAAAGATAAAGCGGAGGAAAAATGAAAATTGAAAGTTTAGAAATAAGAGAAACGGAAACGATTCAAATAAAGTCTTCGGACGACATTCTAAAATTAACCGACGACTTAAAGAACAAAAAACAAGAACATTTTGTAACAATTACGCTTGACGGTGCGCATAACGTCATTCAAAGACGCATTGTTTTCATAGGCACGCTTAATAAGAGCATAGTTCATCCAAGAGAAATATTTGCAGGAGCTATTTCGGATAGAGCGGCAGATATTATTTTGGTTCATAATCATCCGTCCGGCAGTCTTAAGCCGAGTCCTGAAGATATAAATTCAACCGAAAGGCTTGTGAAAGCAGGAGAAATTTTAGAAATAAAAATATTAGATCATGTAATAGTTTCCAGAAAAGGATATTACAGTTTTCTGGAGAATGGATTAATTAATTGAATATAGGGACATAAATGTTAAAAACTTTTTTCTTCTCATTTATTATTTTGGCAAGCTTATTTTTAGGTTTTTACTATGGTTTGCAAAGCGGACAAGCCAAAAAAATAACTAAAAAAAGAAACGTTGTCCGCCTTGTCCGCAAAGCGGACTTACAAGAAATTATTAAGTCTCAATCTTTAAGCAATATAAACGCAAGGGTTTGTAAATACAATAAATACCTTTGCACTCCCGGCAAGGTTCTTTTGGAAAGCAAATCGGTTAAAAAAGACTTTAGGGAGCTTTATATCGCGGTCCTATTAACCGAATCGGATAATTTTAAATTCGACAGGGGCATTTATAATAAGTATGACTATGGATATCCCCAGATAAATATAAAGTTTTGGACTTTAAGAAAAATGCAGCGATTAGGATATAAAATAACGGCGTATAACGAACTCTTAACGAGGCCTGTTTTAGCAATAAAAATCGGCGAGGCTATATTTTGGCACAATTTCATAGAGACGTGGCAAAACAATAATTATCCGTCGTTATTAGATTATGCGACTGGATATCATAATATAGCTTGCGTGAGCAGGGTTTATTATAAAAGGCTTACAAAAAATTATTTCAATTTAAAAAGGAATAAGTTTCGGGAAAAAGTGCTTGCAATGAGCTTCAAATTATACAATAATATCAATTAATGTATTGACAAATATTTATTAAAACGTTATTAACTTCGCTATAAAAATATAATAAAAAATAATTTCAATAAGGGGGTAAAAAAAATGGGTTTCCTAAACGACAAACACGACAATGAGAAGGAAAGCATGTTCCCGGACTTTAGATATTATCAGTTTGACGAGAAGGCTTTCCAAGAAAAACAAGAGCAAAGGCGCAAGAAGGCCGAATATTGGGCTTCTCTATTAGGAGGCGACGGAATTGACATTGCCGGCGTAATAGTGAAACCAAGCAAGAACGATAATGGCTTTATTGATCAATATGGTAATTTTCTTTTTGGTTTCTTGCCAATTGGAAGTTCTATAGAGGATTTAAAAAACGAAGTGCAAGATTGGTTTGAAAATTGTGCCGGAGATTAAAATAAAGGACAGTAGTGTATTTACGTTGCTGTCCTTTGTTTTAACTTGGCGGGGTATTTTAAAAAAAGGTAAGAAAAAAATGATAAAAAAAATATGTATTTCCGGTCCGGCGGCATCCGGAAAAACTCATTGCATAGAAAATTATCTTGATGGTCGAATACAAGATTTGACTGTTTTGAGTGAATCTTCGAGAAAAGTCGCCGAGATTTATCCTGAATTGCCTACCGAAAATATTAATAAGTTCAGGGAAAAGATTTGCGAATTTCAAAGGCAGAGAGAGAATATTATCGAAAACCTTATTGACGACGGTATTATGATTTGCGACAGGGGCGTATTTGATAATCTCGCATTTCTATTATTGCAGGACAAAAACCAGTTTCACAAAGAATTCACAATACTTCTTAATGCCTATAAAAATAAATTAATAAAACCCTACGACTATATTTTTTATTTTGACGTAGATTTGCTGAGCGGTATTACTCCATTGTTAAGTAAATCTCTAAGCGATCCGCTAAGAAAAGCGACAATCAATGTAAATAATTATGCAAATCATATCGTAGAGTTTAGGAATGCCTTTATAGAAGTGACAAGTTATTTTAAGAATATAAAGGTTATTCCGGTAGTGGCGAAACCTAATGAGGAAGGATTTAATTTAAGAAATACATTAGTCAAAGATTATATTTTGGCTGATACTTGCCCGACCGTCCGCATGCCGGACAAAAGACAAACTTCGCTATATAGATAAGAACAAAATATATGGAGGTTTATTATGAATGTAATGCAAATCGATAAAATTTGTATAGCGTTGCTTAATCGTCGTGTGTATCGTTTAAAAAAAGATATTGAGTATTTAAACGAAGATGGAAGTCTCGATGTTTATACTCACGTCGAGGCTATACTGAACGACGATACAAAAAATATCTCTCAAAAAAAGTTGCAATTTTTCTACGACAAATTGTATGAGATGTATGGAAAAAAAAGCATAGCGATTAACACTAAAATTGCAGCTTAAACGCTTTGCGGACAAATATTTTTTAAAAATTAAATTAATTTAAATAAAGGAGAATTAAAATGCAGAATCAATTAATGTCGCAAAAAAAAGATAATTTCGCTGTTGTAAGAGACTTATTGGAGAAATCCAAGAATGAAATAGCTAAGGCATTGCCGAAAAGTGTTACTCCTGAGAGAGTCGCGCGAATTGCGCTGACTACCTTGAGGAAAAATCCTGCCTTATTAGATTGCGATCCAAATTCATTTCTTGGTGCAGTTATACAGGCGTCGCAGTTGGGGTTTGAACTGGATGATAATCTTGGCTATGTTTATCTCGTACCCTTTTATAATAAGAAAACTGGCAAAAAAGAAATACAACTTATCATAGGCTACCGTGGGCTGATAGAGCTCGCTCGCAGATCGGGGCAGTTAATATCTATTAGTGCACATATAGTTTATGAGAATGAACCGTTTGTAATAGAATATGGTTTGTTAGAAACCTTAAAACACGTCCCATTGTCGCCATCTAAAAGAGGTAAAGGCATAAAAGGGGTTTATGCGATAGTGACAATGAAGGATAATTTAAAAACATTCGATTTTTTATGGGCGGAAGAAATAGAAGAAATTAAAAAATCATCTAAAGCGGGTGATAGTAAAATATCCCCGTGGACTACGCATGAGGAAGAGATGATGAAAAAAACTGTTATTAGAAGACTCATGAAATATTTATCGCTATCTCCGGAAATAACCAAAGCGACTATTGTTGACGAATACGGCGAATCCGGAATTAATACTAAAGATATGTTTATAGGTTCGGAAACAGACAATAAAACCTTAGGCATGACTGAGCCTAAGGCTATAACGAACGATAAAAAAGTAGCCCAATTATCAGACTACAAAACGGACGTAACGCTTGCAAATAACATAGATGATAAAGGAGCATATTCGCCAAAAACTGAAGCAGAAATAGAGCCTGATACTTTTACGACTACGACCGAAGATAACGGCTATTACGACGACATTCCTTGGGATGATGAAACGTCTGTAGCGCAAACGGAAACAGAACCAAAAGCACCGGCGACAACCGCCCAGGACACGGCAACCAATAAAAAAGACAACAACATCGAGTATATAACAGACAAGCAACTATTCTATATTAAAAACTTATGTAAACAAAAAGGCATTTATGAAGATAATATGCCCGAGTTTACCGAAGGTGTTTTTGGAGAACCTATTAACTTAATAGAATTATCTAAAAAGCAAGCTAAGGTCTTAATAGATTACTTAAAAGCCATAGTTTAAAAAAACGGGGGTATAGGGATATGTTAAGGCCTGATTTTGACGAAAAAAATCACGAATACCGTTACGGCGGCAAGAAATTGCCGTCCGTAACTACGGTAATAAAGGAAGCGCTTAATATTCAATATCCCGATTATGCAATTTATCACGCAACTCGGGGGACATTTGTTCATAAAGCCATAGAATTATATCTTAATGGTAATTTAGATTTTAGCAGCATAGACGAAACCATAAAGCCTTATCTTGACTCTTTTATAGCATTTCAAGAAAAGGCAAAAATAGAACCTCTTTTGTTGGAAGAACGCTTTGCGGACAAAAATATCAGCTTCGCAGGAACGGTCGATATAGTCGGCAAAGTGAAAGGCAAAACTTATTTATTCGACATCAAAACGGGGCAAAAGCAGGATTCATATAATGCCCAAATGGCCGGCTATAAGAAACTTTTAAACGATAATGGTATAGAAATAGACGGCATATACATTTTAGATTTAAAGCCCGCAGGATGTAAGGTTATTAAAGTCGAAAATATAGAAAAATATTGGGGACTATTTGAGGGGATGTTGCGAGTTTACTGGTATAAGTTGAATAAAACTATTATTTGATTTTAGGGGGGGGGGATCATGCCTATTTCGCTAAAAACTAAAAACAAAAGATACTATGTGTCTCACAGAAGCGAATTATTGGAAAAAAAGAAAAAGAAAGTCGATAAGAACAGAAAATTGCCATACAAAGAGCGCTGGACGACTCATAGGGCAAACGACAATTTCGGCGACGCTGAAAAACCGGCACCGAGAGAGAAAATGCTTGCTTGGATAGAAGAAGTAAATAGAAGGGAAGAAAACGCAAAGCGGACAAACTAACTTCGCTATAAAAATATGGAAACTATATTACAACAAATCGCAAAGCACAAAAAAGGGATAGAATCAAAATATCCCTATTTAAACGGTTTAAATAACGAACAACTTTCGGCAGTTCTGCAAACTGAAGGTCCGGTTCTTGTTTTTGCCGGAGCAGGATCAGGCAAAACGAGAGTTATTACCTATAGAGCTTTACATCTAATAAAAAAGGGTCTTGCCGAGCCAGGCCGCATATTAGGGGTTACATTTACCAATAAAGCGGCGGGCGAGATGAGAGAGAGGATTAAAAAAGCGTTAGGAAACGAAAAAAACGGATTACCTGAGTTTTCGACGTTTCATTCTTTTTGCCTTAAAGTTTTAAGGCTTCATGCTCATCTAATAGGTTATAAGGAATCGTTTATCGTATTGGACGAAGACGATTCTGAAAAACTTATTAAAGTCGCCGTATCAGAGTTAAATTTAGACGAAGAAGTTTATACGGCAGGTAAGGCTAAAGAGTTTATATCAAAGCATAAAAGCGAATATATAGGCTCTGATGAAATACTGACTGACGAAAGCAGCCCTATTCAAAAGAATCTTACAAATATTTATAGAAAATATAACGAGAAATTGAAAGAGTTGAACGCAATGGACTTCGACGATTTACTCTTTAACAGCGTTTTACTCTTCGAGGAAAAACCTTTTGTATTAGATTTTTACAAGGATTTTTATAAATATATCATGGTCGATGAGTTTCAGGATACTAATTATATTCAGGATAAATTTATAAAAATGCTTGTAGGCAAGCATAAAAATATTTGCGTTGTCGGAGACGACGACCAGTCGATTTACGGTTTTAGAGGAGCTGTAGTAGATAATATTTTGAAGTTTAAAAGCAGTTTTAAGGACTGCAAGGAAGTGCATCTCGGTAAAAACTACAGGTCAAATGAAACTATTTTAAAAGCCGCGTCTAACGTTATAAAAATAAATAAGAAAAGGGCGGCAAAAGATATTGCGCCGGTTAAAAAAGGCGGGAAGCCCGTTAAAGTTTACAGGTTTGAAACGGACGAACAGGAGGCGGGCTATATCGCAAGAGAAATAAAAATGCTTAATCATGCCGGATATTCATATAAAGACATAGCCGTTTTATACAGAATTAACGCCCTATCGAGAGGAATAGAGGCGGGACTGTTAAATAACGGCATAGATTATCAGATATACGGCGGATTAAAGTTTTATCAGAGAAAAGAGATAAAAGACGTCTTGTCTTTTATAAGGTTTGCCGTTAATCCGCAGGATTTTTTGAGCTTTAAAAGAAGCGTCCAGTGCGTTCCGACGGGAGCTGGAGAGACAACTATTGAAAAGATAAAACGCATTGCGGATGAAAATAATATAGACATTTTAACCGCTTTTCAAAAAAGTTTACTGGAAAATA
>JAJZBN010000066.1 GCA_021798875.1 bacterium
AAATATATAAAAAGGGAGGTGATAAATTAATTTTAAGCGATTTTAGTCGGTGAAAATGGTATTTTTCGTTCGGCGTTTTTGTTACTTTTCGTTCGGCGTTTTAGGGAATTTTAATTCGGTGTTGACAAAATGATATAAACATATTATTCCGCAGTTTATAAAAAGCATGTCTTTTTATGTGCGGCAATAATATGTTTATGGTGCACGCTTCCGTCGCATTATTAGATCAAATTAAATATATTCATGCTAAGTTATCCCAAAACGGCATTAAAATGGTTTACAGGTCAGACTCTGCCGGATACGATTCGGACATAATCGAATACTGTTCTAACAACAATATAACTTACTATATAAGAGCCAAAGAATTTAACTCTTTAAAAAAAGAAGCTTACGAATTAGAATTTAAGAATTTAACCGAAGAAAAACAGATATCCGAATTCGTCTATTTTTTAAAAGGACTGCCTGTTAGAATGATAACCACCAGAGAAAAAATAGAAACGGATCTTCCGTTTGAAATTTACGACAGTTACAGGTTTATAGCGACTAACTCAAATAAAAGCGTAGTTAACGTATATGAAACTTATAACGACAGAGGAGTATGCGAATACAATATTAAAGAACTCAAACAGAACTTCGAGCTTGACCGCTGAAAAAGGCATGCTTTTTCAATCATCCAGATATCTCGGAGCAAACGGTCTTTGGGCTTCTGTTATAGTTCTTGCCTACAACATAATGATGGCTTTTAAACAGAAGCTTTCTATTAAAAGATTAACTGCAAGAACCGTAAGATGGATTTTAAGTATTCCCGCTAAAATAGTCCGTCATGCAAATAGATTAACATTAAGTCTTTCTGCAGATAAGAAAACATTTAAAAGAATACTGAAATGGAGGGCTAAATGCCTGACGTAAAGAAACTAAAATTTGCATATACGCTATATTCAATATTAAAACCAAAGGAAGAGGCCTGTTTAAAAAACTCTCTTTTTTGCAATTTCGCATTTTTTGGGATAAAAAAATCTAAAAATTATCCAAAAAAACTAAATAATGATAGTCTGTTTTTGCTAAAAATAAAAACTAATCTATAACTAATCATTAAAAATAATAAAAACGATAAAAAAATACTTAAAATTAAAATATTAAGTTTCTAACGGTGAGTTAAGGTAATATTAAATTTAAAATTAATGATTTATCCATAGATAGGCTTTTTTTAAATCTTTATGTTTTTATTCTTTCCCATTCCGGCGCAAATTTCTGATCTATTTGCAAAAAAGACGCTTTTTTATTCCAGTTGGCAAAAGAGGACTGATAACATCTTTTGCATTCGTCTGACATTTTATTTTCATCGTTTACTGTTTGTCTAAATTCAACTATCTCTGGGGCATTCCAAGATTCCTTAAATTCAGTATATTTAGATAAGTGAAAAAATCTTTTTGCATTAGACTGGCATGGCCTGACGTAACCGTCGCTCCCTATAAAAAAATCGCGCCAACCGACAAAACAATCTTTATGTAATTTTTCTCCTGCAATATCTTCTCCAGGTATATAAGGTAATTTCACCTTAACTCCAAACAGTTTGCCTCTTTTTATCGTTTCGTCAAATACTTCTCTTATTTCATCCACTCTGTTTAATAAGACTTCGTCTTCAAGCTCTTTATTAAAAGAAGTTAGATAAACCGCTTTTACTTCTTCCAACCCGATATCTGCGGCCAGGTTAATCATATCTGGCAATTCACACAAGTTTGATTTCATAAGTGTCATTACGAAATTTATATAAGGATAATTAAATTCATTCTTTTTCTTTATTTCAGTTATATTTTTTAATGAAGAAATAATTTTAGCAAAATTAGAACCGCGTCTAATTTTATTGTTAGTGGCTTCGGTTGCTCCGTCAAGACTAACAGCCATAATATCTACTTTAAAATCAAATAATATATCTTGAATTTTACTAAGAGTCGTTCCATTGGTAACAAAATATTTTCTTACCGGATATCTATCTAACATGCTTATAATTTCTTTAAACTTTGGATGTATAGTCGGCTCTCCCCATCCAAATAAAGTAACTTCTTCCGTATAATGCAATATAGGCTCAATTTGCTTTAAATAATTAATATCAAAAAAGTTTGGGGCAAAATTCATTTTCTCTCTTCCGCACATAATACAGTGCAAATTGCAGGCATTAGTAAGTTCAAGAACTAATCTGCGAGGAAAAGATTTTATTATAGCTTTTCCTTCAAGAGCTTCTTTCTTGTTTAATGCGGAATTAACCTTCTGTTTTTCGGTATTAGGCTGACCAAATAAGTCGATAGTTTTTGCTCTTAAAATATCAGTATACATATTATGTTTTATAAAAAATCATTAATTTTTTCTTTTATTTATTCTTTAAATATTATAACATAATAATTATATGCGATAACAAAAATATTTTTATATTGTTAATATTCTAACGATAATGTCTTAAATTTTATAATAAAAATTAATATATCATATATTCAATATGAAAGTAGTAATCCTTGCAGGCGGACTCGGAACGAGGCTCTCGGAAGAAACCGAAATGCGCCCTAAACCGATGGTAGAAATAGGCGGCAAGCCGATATTGTGGCATATAATGAAAATATATTCATCCTATGGTTTTAACGAGTTTATTATATGCCTCGGATACAAAGGAAATATGATAAGGGAATATTTCGCTAACTACTTTTTATATCAGTCCGACGTTACCATAAACTTATCCGATAACTCTATCGACGTCCACAACTGCAAAGCCGAACCTTGGAAAATCACGCTCGTGGATACCGGTTTAAACACCCAGACCGGCGGAAGAATAAAAAGGATTAAGAGCTACATAGGCGATAATCCGTTCTTTCTTACCTACGGCGACGGCGTATCCGACGTAAATATCGAAAAACTCTTGAAATTTCACAAAAAACATAAAAAGTTACTGACGATGACCGCCGTCCAGCCGGAAGGACGTTACGGCTCTTTAGATATAGACCCCAAAACAAGCACAATACTAAAATTTCTGGAAAAACCAAAAGGTGATAACGCTTGGGTTAATGGCGGGTTTTTTGTAGCCCAACCGGAAATAATAGATTACATAAAAAATGACACGACTATGTTTGAACATGAACCTTTGGAAAAACTGGCTGGAGAAGGAAACCTTGCAGCATATAAACATAAAGGAATATGGAAATGCATGGACACATTGAGAGATAAATTTCAGTTAAACCAGATGTGGGAAACCGGCAATGCGCCATGGAAGGTGTGGAATGGAGAATAAAAATTTTTAATTTTTTAATATAAATCGATATTTTATGATAAATTTTGCATTTAAACAAACAATATTGCAAGGATTATATTTAATTAATCTGAAACCTAAAACTGACGATAGGGGCTACTTTGAAAGAGTTTACTGCATTGAGGAATTTAAAGAATTAATGCCTCAAAAACAAATAAATAATATTAACCGTTCATTCACTAAACAAAAAGGAACAATAAGAGGTCTTCATTTTCAGTATCCGCCGTTTCAGGAAATTAAAATAATAATATGCTTAAAGGGTTCGGTTTACGATGTTGCCGTAGATATAAGAAAAAACTCTCCTACATTTTTACAATGGCATGGGGAAACACTTAGTGAAAAATCTGAAAAGATGCTTATTGTACCTGAAGGATTTGCCCATGGTTTCCAAACGCTTGAAGACAACGTTGAGTTTATGTATTTTAATACAAGTCCTTACAGTAAAGAAAACGAATCAGGGTTAAATTATAACGACCCATCGCTAAATATATCATGGCCTTTAGAAGTAACGGAAATTTCAGAAAAAGATAAAAATCATAAATTCATCTCACCTAATTTTAAAGGCGTGGAATTATGAAAGTTCTTGTCGTCGGTTCTACAGGATTTATAGGCTCGCATATAATGGAATATCTTTGTCGGAATACAAAAAATGATATAAATATAATAGCTACTACTCGAAATATCGAAAAAGCAAAAAAATTTACATGGTTTAACGATAAAAAAGTAAATATAATAGAGTTTGATATATTGCAAACAAATTCCGATGTTTACGACAGGCTTAAAAGACCTGATATAATGATACATCTGGCTTGGGACGGACTTCAGGATTATAAAAACATAAACCATATTGAACGGAATCTTTATGAAAACTATTTTTTTATAAGGGATATGATACATGGAGGATTAAAAGATTTAACTTTTACTGGAACCTGTTTTGAATATGGAATTAAAAATGGCCCTTTATCTGAATATATGGAAACCGATCCGATAACTCAATATGCAGTAGCTAAAGACAGCCTGAGAAGATTTTTACAAGAACTTCAAAAAATAAAAAATTTTAATTTAAAATGGCTAAGGCTTTTTTATGTGTACGGAAACGGACAATCACCTAAAAGTCTTTTATCGCAGTTGAATAAGGCCATAAACAATAACGAAAAGGCATTCAATATGTCAGGCGGAGAACAGCTAAGAGATTATCTTCCTGTAGAAAAATTATCGGAATACATTATAAAAGTTGCTTTTCAAAATAAAATAACTGGTATAATAAATTGCTGCAGCGGGAAACCTATATCAATAAGAAATCTTGTCGAAAATTATATAAAAGAAAAAAACGCCGATATTAAACTGAATTTCGGCTATTATCCCTACCCCGACTACGAACCTATGGCTTTCTGGGGGGATGATTCGAAACTTAGAAATATCCTGACTTTTTGGGATAAAGAATGCAGTAATTATGCGGTTTTTAAATTACAAAATTGCGAAGAGGTGCCAAAGTCAGGAAACCGCATACCCTCTTAAAGATAATTCGTATGTTATATTATAAGCGCTATCTGTTTGCATATCAATATAAAAATTCATCAAATATTTTTTCTAAAATCGTTGGTCTTCGAAAGCACATATGGGTCATTTTAACACCGCCAGCGACAACTCTTTTTGGGCATACATAATAACAATATAATTTATCCAATACATATTTTTGTATTTTACAAATAAATAAATCCGTCCCCATTTTTTTAAATTTATTAAATATTTGTTATTATTAATATCTATTCCGGTTTCTTTAAAATTAATGGCGGTGCACTATCTACCACATTGTTGTCTATTCCAAATAAAGGTATATTTTCATCAATAATGCGCACAACAAAACCTACATCTTCAGCAATTTTCAATATTGATTTCAATGTAAAGAGGCGCATTTCAATAACTTGACCCTCTCCTTCATGGAATATGATATTTTTAAAAATCTCTTTATTTCCATCTTTTGTGATATTTTCTATATAAAAATATTTTTGTCCTCTATCGTCTTCTTTGTTATTTAATCGCCAATTAAAAAGATTAGGGAAATGTTCTATGGTTTCTTTGTCTTCTTTTATGTAAGGCACTGTTAAAATAAGTATTCCACCATTCTTTAAAATATTAAAAGAATTTTTAAATGCAATTTCTATGGGCGGAGTAACATGCTCAAAAACATCGCTTGAAATGATAAAATCTAAATTATTAATCGTAGCAGGCGGGTTCATAATATCAAGAAAAGGATTTTTATCTAGAAAAGTATTTTGATGGTCAAATAATTGATCCAATATTAAACTGCATGAACTAGTATCGCTTAGCGAAACTCCCTTAATTGTCTTATTAACTTTGTTCAATGATAAAATAGGTTTTAAGTTTAATCCTTTGGTCAAAGCATAGGCTACTGCTCTAATCCTCATCCATGTTTTAGTAGCACAAGCAACTCCCCCCTCTTTAATAATTGGAAGGCTAACGCCCGAAACACAACCAAAAACATTATCAATAATTATCCTATCCTTGCCGTAATATAATGCCCTATCTTTTAACAAAGGAAAATCATTGCAAATAATTTCTAAAAAAGAATGGTCTATTTTAATGCCAAATGCATTTCTTCCTTCATCCCTACCATATAATATATAGTGCAATAAAGGATTGATTCCAGATTCTTTAACATCAGAATATGAATCTAAATATGATTTTGTATTAAATTTTAAGGAAGGATTTCTTCCTTCTTTCCAGCCATATATTAAATAATGTATGACTGGATCTATATTGATGTTTTTAATATCCTGATTTGAACAAATATAGAATGTTTCGTCAAAAAAACCTGAGTTATTAATTATTTCTTTAAAATAATATAAAATATCCATTATGAAGTACTCCCAATGTTTGAACTAAAATTTAATACTCTTAATATTTGACAGTTTAACAATAGACAGTATTGAGATTTTAATTATTTTTTTTGTATCAATAGTAGTTTTTGCATATCAAATGAGAAAATCTA
>JAJZBN010000021.1 GCA_021798875.1 bacterium
AGGAGAAACCATGAAATTTAAATTTAGAAAATTAATTTTAAGCGCTGTTTTTTTTATTGCGGCGTTATTTTTATTAATGTTTGCCGTACATAAAAAGGCTTATGCGGCAAATGCTGCTTCTAACGCAGGTAGCGGAAATGGAAGTTTGAATGTTGGAACAAATGCAAAAATAAAAAAAATAGAAACAAAATTAGACAAAGCGCTAATGGAAATTCAATCGATTAAAAAGGAAAACAAAAAGGTAAATTCCGGAAACTATTTTTCTAATATGCAACTTCTTGGTACATTAGTAGCTTCCTATACGTATAACCTTGCAAAACCAGAAACGACAAATACTCCTTCTTCCTTCGAGGGAAACGGCAACTATGGAGATAACTGGCAGACGGACGGGTTTGCGGTAAATAATGCGGACATAACAATAAGACGTTCCCCGGGAACTTCTTCTAATCCTTACGGAGTAGGCTTTCATATTTCTTTGGATTTCGGCCAGAATATCCAGTTTTATAAATCATATTACGGCGATACGTCTTATTTTACGACGCCCTTTGAAGACAGAACTCCTTACGACGTAAGAAAGGCATATATTAACATAAACCTGCCGGTGGGGAGCGGACTCGATATTCATATCGGAAAGGAAAACGAACTTCTTGGATTTGAATCTTTTAATCCTATTAGAAACTGGAACGACACGTATTCTCTGCTGGATGCCGCGGAACCGGCAACCTTGACCGGCGTGTTTTTAACGTATAACTTTATACCTGCTCTGACTTCGACGCTCGGAATAGCAAATACATACAACTCCGCCGTTCCTATCGACAATCTGCCGGTTATCGAACTTAACGAAAGTTACGCCGCAACGAGCATGCTCACCTTTAACGGCGGTTTTATTTACGGAGAAAACAGCTATCTTGTCGGTACTAACGGACAACTTTATGAAGACAACCTCAATAAAAGCTTTTACGGCTATATCGACGGCGTATTAAGTCCTAATCCTGACTGGTCTTTCGTTTTAGACTACGAACTCGGTTTAGGCGGAGGTATAAACGATTCAGTGCTTAACGATAACGGAATTACGCCAAGTTCGGTAAGTTATCCGGCTTTAGTTCCAACCTCAAACAGTACTTACGATAAATCCCGTTTTTACGGCATAGCGGGTTATATCCACCATCAGCATAATTACGGTTTTGGGCAGATTGCTGAAACTTTAAGGGAAACTGCCGCATACGATCAGAACGGAATGTGGGAGATGACGAGCACTCCTCCTGGGGTCAGCGATACATATATGGATTCTACCCTTACTTTTGCATATCAGCCGTCTTCTAAAAACTTTAAAGACGTTCAGTTCAGGCTTGAATTTGAACATCAAAGCGCAAATCATAAAGTATATTTAGATTCAAACGGTTCGCCGACGCATTCTCAACAGAATACGATAAACCTAATGATTCTTTACAGCTTTTAAAGGTGTCAGATTTATTTATTCGTTTACTCCTGATTGGGTTTGATAGATTAGTAGATATATTAAACAGATTTAAACGGATTAAAAAAATAATATAAAAAGGAGGTGAAATTAAAAATGAAAAAAATAGAGGCTATAATTAAGCCGTTTAAAATAGACGACGTTAAAGAAGCTTTAAACGGCATAGGAATTCATGGGATTACCGTTACCGAAGTTAAAGGTTTCGGAAGACAGAAAGGACATACGGAACTTTACAGGGGAGCGGAATACAGGGTAGATTTCGTTCCGAAAGCTAAAATGGAAATAATCGCTTCCGACGACCAGATTTCAAGCATCGTGGAAACGATAGAAAAGAGCGCTAAAACCGGCAACATCGGCGACGGAAAGATATTTATATCGCCTGTAGAAGAAGCCGTACGTATTAGAACCGGAGAAAAAGGAGAATCCGCAATATAGCAATCTAATTAATATTGCTTTAAAATGCAAAATACAAAATGATTAAATTTTTAGCATAATTTTTAGCATTTAATTTAAATAAATAAAATGCACAGTATCTTAAAAATAAATATTAAGGAGGGATGGGAAATTATGGATCTCATTAAAAAATTAAAAAATTTTAAAATACCATTAATATACGGATGGTCTTTGTTAGGAGGACTACTGCTGGTTATGTTTTCGTGGGTAAGTCCCGTATTTGCCGCAGGCTCTAAGGTTCCGGCATTTAACAGCGGAGACATAGCATGGGTGCTTGCTTCATCTGCATTGGTTTTAATAATGACGCCCGGATTAGGCTTTTATTACGGCGGTATGGTTAGAAGAAAAAACGTTTTAAATACAATTTCGCTTAGTTTTATAGCTATTTGTACCGTAAGTATTATATGGATTTTGTGGGGTTATTCTTTGGCTTTTGGACCGGATGCATTCGGCGGAGTAATAGGCAGCCTCAAATATGTAGGTTTATTTGCGATGCAAGAAACGCAGCATTCAAGATACGACGGTAAGATTCCTTCCTATATTTACGTAATGTTTCAACTTATGTTCGCAATTATAACAGTAGCACTTGTAAGCGGTTCTTTGGTTGAAAGAATTAAATTTTCTTCTTGGGTTGTGTTTACGATAGTATGGCTCACCGTTGTTTATGCTCCGGTAGCTCAAGCCGTATGGGGAATAGGCGGCTTGTTCAATAAAATGGGAGCATTGGATTTTGCCGGCGGAACGGTTGTTCATATTAACTCCGGTGTTGCAGGTCTTGCAGGCGCTATAGTTTTGGGAAAAAGAAAAGGTTATATGAAAGAAAATATAGTTCAGCCAAACCAGTTAGGCTATACAATTCTTGGCGGCGCTCTTTTATGGTTCGGCTGGTTCGGATTTAACGCGGGAAGTGCCTTAGAGGCAAGCCCTTTGGCAACGTCTGCATTTTTGGTAACGAATACTGCTACGGCAGCCGCCGCTGTAGGCTGGATGATAGCCGAATGGATAAGAAGCGGAAAACCGACTACTCTCGGCATGGTTTCCGGCGCCGTAGCAGGACTTGTAGCTATAACTCCGGCATCCGGTTTTGTTAATCCTATAGATTCTATTATTATAGGTTTCGTAGCCGGAGTAATATGTTATTCCATGGTAGTTTTCGTAAAGCCGAAATTAGGTTACGACGATGCCCTCGACGCCTTTAACGTTCATGCTATAGGCGGAGCATGGGGAGCGCTTGCAACGGGTTTGTTTGCCGACCCTCTGATTAATTCGGCAGGAAGAGGTTTGTTTTACGGCAATCCAGGTCAGATGTGGATTCAATTGTTAACCGTAGTAAGTGTTGCCGCCTATTCTTTCATTATGAGCTATATAATCTTTAAAGTAATAGACAAAGTTATGGGTCTTCGCGTAGATAAAGAAACCGAGGCAATGGGTTTAGATATTACCCAGCATGACGAGTCGGGCTATAATTTTTGATATAGAAATGGGACGGATCTATGTTTAAAATCCGTCCCATTTTTTTATATTTTTTATATTCAATTTTTTTATTTTTTCCTTTCTATGTTTCACGTTTATTGCTTTTAATATACGGCAATATTTCTTCCAAAGAAGTAACGCCGCTTAAAAATTTTTCTTTTGCAGAGTCCGAAAGAGTTTTCATACCGTTTTTTATTGCCGACTTTTCTATTTCCGATTCCGCAGCGTTACCGTTTATCAGCCCTCTTATTTCATCGTTTATTTCAAGCATTTCGTATATAGGTATTCTGCCTTTATATCCGGTATTATTGCATGTCGGGCATCCTTTTGCTTTAGCTTTATAAAGTTTAAAATAATTATTTTTATTTTGATGGTCATTATCGTTATCTTTATATGCGGCGGATATTCCAAGTTTTTTTACGGCAGACTCGTCAAGTTCTTCTTTGCATTCTAAACAAAGTTTTCTTATTAGCCTTTGGGCTATAATAAGATTTAAACTTGATGAAATTAAAAAGGGTTCGATATTCATATTTATTAATCTTGTTACGGTAGCCGAGGCATTGTTTGTGTGAAGAGTCGAAAGAACCAAATGCCCCGTAAGCGCAGCCTGAATAGCTATGGAAGAAGTCTCGTAATCCCTGATTTCTCCTACCATAATTATATCGGGATCCTGTCTTAAAAAAGATCTTAGGGTTTCGGCAAAATTTAAAGTTGCGCCGGTCTTAGAATTTTTAAGCGTTTCGTCTATCTGTATCTGATTTATCCCTGGAAAATCATATTCTATCGGGTCTTCCGCCGTAGATATATTTATAGATTCGTTTTTATTTAATTCGCTTAATATAGAATAAAGCGTCGTAGTTTTTCCGGAGCCGGTAGGCCCTGTAACGAGTATCATGCCGAAAGGCTTATTTATTGCCGATTTTAATATATTTAAATGAACCGGCGAAAAACCCACCCTGTTTATATCGAATATCAGAGACGATTTATTTAATATCCTCATGACTATTTTTTCGCCGAAAAGCGTCGGCGCCAAGGATACTCTTAAATCTATTTCTTGTCCCGAAACCGAAGTAGAAATTCTTCCATCCTGAGGAAATCGTTTTTCGGATATATCTAAATTAGGCTCGCATTTTATTTTTATTACGGATACTATATTCGATTTTGCAGTTGAAGAAATATTGGCATATTTGATAAGTTTTCCGTCTATCCTGAATCTTATCCTTGAAAACTTTCTGTAATTTTCTATATGTATATCGCTTGCTCCGCGTTCTACGGCATCGCTTATAACTTTATTTATGAATTTTTCTACCGCGCTTTCGCTGATATTATCTTTTGTTATGTCGCTAATTTTGTCGTCTTCCGCAATCTTTTCCTCTGAATTTTCATCGTTTTTAAAATTTTCGAGCAGATAAGAAGCATTGAAATGTTTAGACATAGCGTTCATTATTTGCGAAAAAGAAGATACCGAATATAATGCCGGAAATCCCGTAATAAATCCTATGTCGTCGGCAATGTCTATTCTTGTAGGATCATATGCAGCCAAATAAAGATTTCCGTTTTCTATTTTGTAAGGTATAACGCGGCATTTTATAGCTTTATCGGGCGGAATTATGTTTATAATGTTTTTTGGAATATCTACGTCGTTGATATCCACGCGTTCTATTTTATAAAATTTAGATAAGAAATCTGCAAGTTCGTTTTCTTTTAGTTTATTTTCGTCTATGAGAATTCTTATAAAAGGTTTAAGTGGCAAATTTTCTCTTTTTAAAGCAGATTCTAAATCCGCTTTTCCTATTAAACCGTTGGATACTAAAATTTCTCCTAATTTTTGTTCTCCGCTGCTTTTTTTAGGATAACAGTTTAAATTTGCGTCCATTTTTATATCTTCTATTATTTTTTATGTAATTTCTATATTAATAATCTTTTTATAATTTTTTAATGTTATATAATTATTATGTGATTAAAATTGTAATATGCATTTAAATTAAAAAAATTATATCATTTAAAAATCTTATTGGCAACGTAGCAATTAAAAGAAATAATTTAAATTGACATAAATTCTTTAAATTATATAATAATAAATAATATTATAATTTGTTAGATAAAAATTAGGAGATACTTTATGTCTAAACTGCTCGACGTAAAAATTATTCCTCATAGAAATTACCTAATGGCAGACACACCGGATCAGAAACTTTTTATAGAATTAAAACTTGAGGCGAATAAAAAAACAGATTTTAAACCGCCTTTATCTATAGCTTTTATAATAGACACTTCAGGGTCTATGAGAGAGATTGTTGCCGGTTCTCCGGTAAATACTGGAAAAACGCAGACTATAGACGGCAATACATATAATATAGTGAACGGCGGCGATTCTAAAATAGGAATTTTAATGGACGGACTAAAAAAATTTGTTAATTCCGCGAAATTGAAAAATACCGACAGGGTTAGCCTCATTAAATTTGACGATAAAGCAGACGTTATACTGCCTTTCGTTAATATAGAAAATAAGAATAGGGACTTGATATTGCATGCTATAGACAGTCTTATAAATTACAGCGGCGGCACGTCTATGGGCGCGGGAATGAAAGCGGCTTTAGAACTAATTTCTAAAGAAACCGGAAACAGAAAGATTATAATGCTAACTGACGGACAGACCTCCGACGAGGATTTGGTAAAAGAAACGTCTCTGGAACTGGCAAAATTAAATATACCGTTAATAGCCGTTGGGATAGGCGAAGACTGGAACGAAAATCTTATTTCTTTTATTACCGATAAAACGCAAGGCAAACCTTATTATGCTTCGGCTAATGTCGAAGAAAACGCTTCAGGCATAGTTATTAGTCCGTCCGATATACCTGATATTATGATAAAAGAATTAGATCATGCCGTTAATGAAATTTTGTCGGGAGTATCCCTTACGTTAAATACCGTAAAAGACGTAACTATCGACAGAATAACGAGAGTTTATCCGGAAGTTTCCGAGGTCGATTTAAATATAAAACCTCATTCTATAGGCAGTATAAATCCGGAAGCAAATAGCGTGTTTATAATAGAAGCTACTTTACCGGAACGCAAACCCCTAAAATCCCGCCTTATGCAGATTAGCTTGACTTACGATATGCCTGATGGAAATTACCGTGGAGAAAATCCTCCGGAAGACGTTATAGTAGAGTTTACCATGGATGAATCCAAAGCTTCGGTTGTTAATAACGAAGTAATGCAGTGGGTTCAGCAAAGAAACGTAGGCAGTTTATTGGAAAAAGCATTAAAAGAAGCAGGCGAAAACCCTGTCAACGCCTCTAAAACTTTAGATATGGCAAAACGTATGACCGTTAAGCTCGGCAATAGCGCTATGACTAAAATAATAGAGAAGGCGCAGGATGAAATAAAAGAAAATAAAACTATAAGTATCGGTACGTCGAAAACTTTAAGGATAGGTTCAAAAACAAAAACAATAAAAATTGGCTCTGAAAACGGACTTTCCGACGAGCAGATTAGAAAACTTGCGGGAACTTAAATTTAATAATGATATGAAATAATAAAATAATAAAGGAGAAGAAAATGAAAATATGCCCGATATGTAAAAAAAAGTTTACGGACGATAAGAAATTTTGCAATATAGACGGCACCGAATTAATAGATTTTGAAATGCCGGAAGAAAATTTAAACTTAAATAAACTTTCGATTAATAATATTAAAACTTCAAATAAAAACCAGACCGATGCCGCAGGTAATTTATCGGAAATTAATGAAAAAGCGGAACGATTTGCCGAGTTTAAACCTGCGCGTTTAACGTTTAAAATAGAGGGCAATTTAACGGATAAATTTTTTGATTTAAAATCTAATTATTTGATTGCAGGTAGGTTTGATTCGTCTACCGGTCCAATAGACATAGATTTATCTGGATTTTCGGGGGATGAACATATATCGAGGAAACATGCAAAATTTACTTTTGAAAACGGTAAATGGTTTGTTTCAGATGCAGGTTCCACAAACGGAGTTTTTGTAAAATCTGCTTCGGCTAAAGAATTTTCGTCCAGAATTACAGAACCAGTCGAATTAAATAACGGAGACGAAGTATCTTTGGGCAATATGGTTTTTATATTTAACGTTTAAATATATTTAATTATATATAAATTATTTATTATTTATTATCTATTTATATTTATACATTTTCTTATAACTCATAAACCGGCAGTGATTTAATGCATAGGCAAAACCTTGAAGAAAAAATATATTCGGCGGGTACCGAAACGCAGTTTTTAAAAGAAGGCGACATAATCAACGCCGCCGGCGTCGATTATAAAATAGAAGGTTCTTTTATACAAGGATGGTATTTGGCTAAAAATAATGCGGGAGAATCGGTTCTTTATTACCGAGGTAATTGCGGCTTGTGGAAAGACGTTCTACAATGCTCGGAATTGTCGAAATGCACGGCATTACCAGAGATTTTGCTTTGTACGGATAATGAAGTAATAATTTCGGCGCATAAGGAATATAAGAAATACGAATTTAAAATTCCTTCTTCAAAAAAAGAAATTGATCAAATAGTAAAATATATTTACAATTTAGCCGAAATTATCAAGTTTTTTAACGAACAAAAAATATCTCTTATATATATCAACCCTGAATCTATATATGTTTACGGCGATAAAATTAAATTAAATATATTGCCGGATTTGTCGGCAATCGGAAAAAAAATGTTTTCTCCGAGAGATTTCGTTGCCCCTGAAGTTTTAATGCATGATATCGCAACCGGCAAAGAAGGAGTTTACTTACTTGGACTTCTTGCTTACAAATTTTTAACGGGAGATAATATAAATACTTACGATATCGATGTTTCCAATTATATTAACAATATAAAAATTCCAGGTTTCTCCCAATTTTTATTCAAAACTATTTCAAGGCGCGAAGATAGATTTAATATCGAAGAAGCAATTAGTTATTTGAAAAATATAAAAGAAGAAAGAAAAGCTGCGGTAAGATTCGATATAGGAATATCTTCGACGGTGGGTTTGAATCCGGACAGACTAATAGATGAAGATGCCTGCGGTTACGTTATTGAAAACAATATGAATTTTAGCGAAAAAACAGTCGTGCTAAAAGCATGTCTTGCCGATGGAATGGGCGGAATGGCGGCGGGAGAATATGCAAGCAGGGCTGCGGTCAAAGGTTTTTTGAAAAAATATGAAAACGATGAAATTTTTTCTAAAGATCTTAACGATATCGTAATGGATTCTGCATGGCAGGCAAATCAACGCGTATTCGACGAACTTAATGGAAAAGACGGAGGCTGTACTTTTATAGGCATTATTTTTAAAAACGAAACCTTTGCTTTGGCTCATGCAGGGGATTCAAGGGCTTATCTATGGGGTAATTCTGAATCCGAATGCAAATTAAAAAGGCTTACCAAAGATCATTCTTATGTTTCGCTTATGGTATCAAGCGGCAATATGACCGAAGAAGAAGCAAGAATAAGTCCTGACAGAAATAAAATTTTAAAATCTTTGGGCATAGTAAGAAACAGACAGAGCGAATATTTTGACGATTTACAAAAAACTATAGGAAAAAAAACGGAAGATTTAAATATAGGAGATATTATTCTGATTGTATGCGACGGAATATGGTCGGAGTTGGAAGATATAGATATAATGAAAATTTTAAGCGGTTCGGCTTGCGGCATCGGCATTGAATACCCGGAGGCAAAAAACGCTGAGGCAAAAAGCGGCGATGATGACGCTTGCGGCGCTATAAATAAATTCGGCGCTCAATATATAGCCGATGCGCTTGTTTCTTGCGCAATAGAAAAAGGCGCTCCCGATAATGCGACCGCCCTTGTTATTAAGCGTATTTCATAGCTTTGCCTTAATGTTTGCGCTTCTTTTTGTATTTTTTATTTTATTGATTTAATCGGCTTGCGATAGTAAAATTCAGATAAAAAAACAAAATTAAAACAAAATTAATTTAATATGAAAGATTGTCCTTATTGTTCCGCCGCTATACCCGATAACGCAACAAAATGTCCCGTGTGCGGAGGAGATATATCAGATGTTTTAGGAGAAAACTTTTCCTGTACTCCGCTTGATAACGGCAGTATTGTTTTTTTAAAATATAAAATAGAAAAAGTCTTAGGGCAGGGCGGTTTTGGAATAATATATCTTGCTTATGACGAAAAGTTAGAAAGAAAAGTTGCTATAAAAGAATATTTTCCATACGGAATAGCCGTCAGAACTGGAAATAAAGTTACAATTCCGCCTACCCGCGATAACGAAGACAATATAGAAAATTTTAAAAATGAAGCAAAATCTATAGCAAAATTAAAAAATCCATGGATAGTGGACGTTTACGACGTAATTGAAGAAAACGGCACCGTTTATATCGTAATGGAGTACATAGAAGGAACGCCACTATCTTCTCTTTTAGGGAAAGTAAAAGAAAACGAAGCCGTTAAATATATAAAGCAGATCGCTAAAGCAGTAGGAATAATACATTCAGCCGGCATGCTGCATCAGGATATAAAACCGGAAAATATTATAGTAAAAAACGGCGGAGATATTAAAATTATAGATTTTGGTTCTTCGAGGGTATTTGTTGCAGATAAGACTAAAACTTACCAAAAAATTTTAACGCCGGGCTATGCGCCTTTAGAGCAATACGGAGGTAAAGGGAAAAGAGGAGAATATACGGATGTTTATGCAATATGCGCTACGCTTTACGCTCTTTTAAAAGGATTTCCTCCTCCTGAAGCTA
Source organism: bacterium (assembly GCA_021798875.1). Taxonomy (GTDB): domain Bacteria; phylum SZUA-79; class SZUA-79; order Acidulodesulfobacterales; family Acidulodesulfobacteraceae; genus Acidulodesulfobacterium_A. The sequence goes on from JAJZBN010000021.1 coordinate 10,157, forward strand.
CCGAATTAGCAGGAGGGTCAGGCATAGATTTTACGGGAATAAGCGGCGGATTGAAAGATATTTTAAATAAAGGATTAACGATAAAAATACCTGAAAGGATAAAAAACACCGAGGAATTACTTAAACTTTTAGACGAATCGGAAAAACCCGAAGTTTTTGCCGCCCGCGAACAAAATATATCCGCCTTTAAAAATTCAAGCGATACCGAAGGCAAATTTAATCAAAAAGAAAATAAACAGGCAATCACGTTTACGCTACAAAACGATGATGTCGTCGAAAATATCGGAGAGGATAAAGCAGAAATGCCAAATCACTCCGAAGTTAAAAACAATAAAAATTTAAATTTAGATTCAAACCGTAATTATAATTCAAAAAATAAAATAAATATAATTTTTGTCGCTGCCGCAATAATAATCCCTGTGATTATTTTAATTGCAGCAGGTTATTTTTTTTATTTTAGAGATTTTTTTATTAAAAAAAATAAAACTGCAAATTCCGTAAATACGTCAGTTTCAAAAAAAATTTCAAAGTCGAAGCCGTCGTCCAAAAATAAAACCGCACTAAAAAGCAAAATCAATAAAAATATTAATAAAACGCATGTTCAGCCTGTGTCAAATCAAAATACAGCTTCTCCTAATATCATACATCATAGTCGTTACCTTAAACCGCATTCACCCGTACCTGTATTCAGCGCTCCGCCAGCATTTCATCCTCAGTCTCAAGCTTCGGTATTTAGCGGTCCGGGCTATGAAGATTTCAATATGTCCGGATGTTTTTACTGTCACGTCATATTAGGCAGAGGTAAACATGGCGGTTACAGCCTTTCTCATATCGGTTCGCAATTGAGTTATGCGCAGATAGAAAATCAGATTACGCATCCGACTTCTTCAATGCCGCCTAATCCAAATATGCCGCCTGAAGAAGTCGCTCAGATTGCCGGCTGGTTAGAAAGTTTAAAATAAAGCAATTAAAATAATTAAATAAATTATAAATATAAAATAAGGAGCTAAAAAATGAAAATTATTCTTCAAAAAAAATTAATTTTTGTATTAATTGCGACGGGTATGCTGTTTGCGTTAAATTTTATTAACTATAATAAAGTTTACGCGGCGGTAGGAGGCACTTTAAAAAATATGCAGTCAAAATACAAAATGCAGAAGATTTCTTTGAAAAAACTTTATATTATACAGCCGGACCTGTCCCAGTATAATTATAAAAATTCAGGTATAACTGCATACGAATATAAGATAAACAAAGTTAAATACGAAGCGGTTTTTAATGCCGGCGGAGTTTGCTGGCTGGAGTTTGCTATTTCTAATAATTCTGCGGTAATACCTTTAAGCACTTTAATAGAAAAAAATCTTTACGGTTATCCGATACTGTTTAAAACCCTAAAATACGTACCAAACGTTTACGAAAAATTGCAGTACGGAAGAAACGTAGGGAAAGTAATTTATATAATGCAGTATATTTACGAAAATAATGCAATATTGCAGGAGGCTGTTATGCCCTCAATGTCTCCCGACGGTAGTTATGGAAATTAAAAAAAGTTTTAACTTTAACATTACTTAATCAGCGGGTTAATAAGTAATCCGCTGATTAGTTTAGGATAAAAATATGTTGATTTTTGAGGCATTCTGAGGTTTACTGAAGCTATTTTTATTACGTCTTCTATTTTAGTAGGATTCATAAAGAATACTGCTTCAAGTTCCCCCTTTTTAACCTTTTCTAAAGCCTTTTTTGCATCTTTTTCATATACGAGATATTTTTGATTATCTATTTCATCCTGCGTTATTTTTAAAGCTGTTTTTAGAATATATTTTTGAAGTATCGATACGTCAAGATTATCCAATGGATTTGTAATTTTTGAGTCGGATGTTTCGTTTTTAAACGACAGAATAAAATTTCTTCCTGACTTATGGGCAAAACCGAAAGAAACGTTTTTTTCGCCGGTTTTTTTATTTTCGTTTATCAGGTCGTCTGTATCCGTTTCTTTAATTATGAAATATTTGCTTAATATTTCGATAAAATTTTCAATATTTATATTTTTTCCTTTTATACCTCTATGCGTAGGTAAAATAACCAATCCTTTCTGTCCGGAAGGTGCAAAAAACATAAGGCAATAATCGGCATTAATGCCTTTTTTATCTAATTCGTTTTTTTTAACATAATCCCTATAATTAATACATGTTTCAAATCTATGATGTCCGTCGGCTATATAAACCGATTTATCGCTCATCTCATTTTGAATATCGGATATGATTTTTTCATTTTCTATTGCGTAAAGCATGTTTCTAATTCCGCTGTCGTCTATGAAATCGAATATTTTTTTAACTTCTTTTTCCGATACCGCCTTTTTTAAAATATTCAAAACTTCTTGATTGTCGTCTTCAAATACCGAAAAAATAGGACTGAAATTTGCATTTGCGGTTTCCATCAGCTTAAAGCGATCTTCTTTAGGCTTGGAAAGGGTAGTTTCATGACCGTATATAGAGTTATTATCTTTCGATTCCGGAAGTTTAAAGAGAGACATAAAGCCAATTCTTTCATATTCTACTCCGTCGATATTAAAAATTTGCGAGTAAACGTAAATAGCGTTTTTTGCGGCTCTTTTTAAAATGCCCTTACCTGTCCATTCATTAAATAAACGGGCCGCTCTTGTATATTTATTTTCTTTATCGTCGTCGCCTTCTAATTCCTTTCCGTACTCCAGCCTTATTATATTGTAGAGCGATCTTTCATATAGTTCGTTTTGCAATTCTTTGCTTATTACGTCGTATGGCGGAGCCGTAAGATTTTTAATTTCTCCGGACGTATCGACATCGTAAATATAAGGTTTAAAAGGTTCTATTATTGTTTTAATTTTTTTTTTGTCGATTTTATTCATAAAACTCAGGAATTTAATGAAATTGTTTAGAATCGTTATAAAATTGGTGTTGACCCCGGTGTCGCATAAGAATGCAATCCAGGTATTATCAAATCTACGCCGAGATAACAGAATATAACGACCGCAAATCCTATTACGGCGATCCATGCCATTTTTTTGCCACCCCATCCTTTGGTAAATCTGGCATGAATAAATAAAATATAAGCTATCCACGTTATAAGGGACCATGTTTCTTTAGGATCCCAACTCCAGTAGCCGCCCCATGCGCTGTCCGCCCATGCGGCGCCTATTACTATTCCTGCAGTTAAAAAAACTAGTCCTACGGATATTACTTTATAAATTGATTCTTCTATTACATCAGACTCGGGTAACAACGATAAAAATCTATTTTCCTGCTTTTTATCGCTCCTATCCTTCTTATTTTTTATTAAATAAAGAATTCCCAATCCGAATGAAGCCGCAAATGCGCCGTAAGCAACGAATAATGTCATAATATGGTACAAAAGCCAATAGCTTTGCAGTGCGGGGATAGTCGGTTCTATCGCGCTCGTGGCAAGCGGATAAAAAGCGGCGAAAGCAAGTGCCGACGATGCTATAAACGTAATTATAAAGCCGAGGGCATCAAAATCGTAAAAAATTCTTAAAATTATATAACCGATTTCGATAACAAAAGCAAAGAAAACCATCGAGTCGTACAGATCTACCAAAGGCGGCGTATCTATCCCGATTTTATAGGCATAAATCCACCTGATAACGAATGCCGCGGTTTGAATTATAAAGCCGATAATTAAAATGACGAACGATATTTTTGAAATCGTTTTGCTTCCGGTAAATAAAAAGATAAAATAACCTATAAATGAAGCAAATACGAAAAGAAGCGAAATAGTAAAATACAAAGATCCGTCAAGGACGGATATATTCGGCGAAATCATAATTATAACCTCTGATAAACCTAAAGTAACTCATAATAATGTGTTTCAATTAATTTAAGTATTTTTTTAGTTCGTTAATTTTTTGATTGAATTTCTTGTAAAAAGAATTAAATTTCTTTTTTGGTATAGAAATTATTTCAATCTTTGTTTTTTTACCGCCATTAATGTCTGTAAACGATACCCACGTTTCTTCGTGGTTAAAGAAAAACGAAAAAAATAAAGAAAACACAAGAATTATACATCCTATCCAAACTATAGATACGTAAGTATTTTTAGATATTTCTACTCCGCTGTAATAATAAGTTTTTAATTGCGGAGTCATTATAAAGCCTATATTTTTATATCTTGCTATAATAAGAGGGAAGCGATGATTTTTAACCGGTATAATCTTAAAATTTAAAATTTTATTATTATTTAGTTTAATTATATAAGGAAAATAAGACATTTTACCTTTCCTAACAACTCTGGTCAGCATAAATTTGATATTATTTATTTTCGAATTATAAAATTTTCCCACGGGAGCATATATTATTTTTTTAAAAGAATTAATGTGTTGTAAATTAACAATTAAAATACCGTATTTATTAGGCTTATAATGTCCATAGCTTGCCTGGTATATAGTAATACCCTTATAAGTTAAAGGATGGTTTACCTCTATATTTTTCGTCAAAATTCGTATATGTTCTTGAATTATACTTAAAGTGCTTATATAAGCCTTAGGTATCCCGTCGGGATAGTAAGTCGTGCGGTATCTGTCTAATCTTATCGTGAAAGGAAGCTTAATGGGTTTGTTGTTTTTTAAAAGATAAGTAACGTTAGTTTTTTCCCCGACTTTAATATTAGTATAAGATCTGAATCCGTATTTAAAATTTAGCAATACGCCTATAATGATTATTATTGCGCTTATATGGGCAATATAAGGAGAAAATCTAAAAATAGAATTTTTGGAATAGTATAGTTCCGTTTCATTTTTGCTTTCGCTTATCTTTTCTTCAAGCAAAGCCCCGAATTTTTTACCTATAATTTCTTTTATTTCTTCCGGTTTCTTTTTTGTTTCGATCGTCTCGTATATAGCTTTATTATTTTTCTTTTCCGAAACTTCTTGAAAAGATGGATAAGGACCGAAGACCGCTTTTATCGTACGTGGAAATAAATTTACCGATGCGGCTATAAGATTGATCATTAAAAGGAGTGCGAGAGCGATGAAATACCATGAATCGTAAATATTTAAAAAGCCGAGCCAATATAATATATGATAAGTAGTCGGAGAGAAAATTTCCTTGTACTGTTTTACCGAATCGCCTTGATTTATAAACGTACCTATCATGGCAATAACGGCGATTGTTATAAATAGAAAAACTGCGAGTTTAACCGAAGAAATAAATTTGTTTAATTTTGAAAGCATTTTTATATTTTATGCTTTTATGAAAAAATTGTAAAGAAAAAAAGTTTTTATTTCGTCTTTACATATAGAATAAAACTTGACAAAATGTTAAAATATTGGTTAAATAATAATTAGCACTCTATATGTTTAAGTGCTAATCGGCGGCAAATATATTTATATATAACTATATAAATAAATATATAAATAAATTTTAGTGTTAGTTGCCGAATTATATGCATATATTTGCAAATATATATGAAAACTTTAGAAGAAAAAGCAGAAAAATTTAATTATAACGATTTAAACGAAAGGAGCAGGGAAATACTGCTCGGCATAATAGAAGGGTATTTCGGAACTGCAAATCCCGTAGGCTCTAAATTTATAGCCGAAAACAGCAAACTTAATTTAAGCCCTGCTTCCATAAGAAATATTATGGCTTCATTAGAAGAAGCCGGCTATATTTATCAGCCGCATTTTTCCGCCGGCAGGATTCCGACGGCTAAAGGATATAAATTTTATGTCGACAGTTTGATGAAAACAGAACAAATTACTCTTAAAGAAAAAGAAGATATAGAAATAAGATTAACTTCGGCAAACAGGGATTTAAACGGAATATTGAATCAGGTTTCCATACTGCTTTCCGATTTATCTCATTACGCAGGCGTAGTTTTAGCGCCGGATATGTCAGAAGCTAATCTTTTACATATAGAATTTATCAGGATAAAAGAAAAAAATATACTTGCCATCATAGTTTTTGCAAACGGAGTTACGGAAAATAAATCGTTTTATATAACCAAAGATATAAAACAAAACGAACTTACGCGCTATTCTAATAAATTAAACGAGATAATTGAAAAGAAGCATTGCAGTTTAGACGGTTTAAAAGAAATAATAGTCGAAGAAATACATAACGATAAGGAAAATTTTTATTCTATTTTAAATATGGAAATTTTTTCTTCTATCGGCAATGTTTCTGGTTATTGGGATTATGAGCATTACGATAATTGTCTTTACGTTGGTCCAGAGGGAGATTTAATCGAAGAGCCTGAATTTTCCAATAACGAGCAGATAAAATTTCTTATAAAGACAATTTCGGACAAAAAAAATATAATAAAACTTCTCGGGCATACTAAAAACTCCAAAACAAAACAGATATTTATAGGTTCGGAAGAGGAGTGGTCTGAAATATCCGGTCTTTCTCTTATAACGGCGCCTTATATAAGCGGCACGAATATGATTATGGGGTCGATAGGAATAATAGGTCCGCTAAGAATGAATTATTCCCACGTTATCCCTATAATAGATTTTGTATCGGAGTTTTTAAGCGGCATTATATAAAATAAAAATATATAGGTATAGGTAATGCATTGACTTAATGAATTGAAATTTTTGCTGTATTCTTTATGTTGTATGTATTAAAATTTAAAAGCTTTATATAAATAATAAAAATAAATAATAAAATAAAGGAGATATATTTAATGCGTTTAGACGAAGAAAATACGGAATATGAAAGAACTAATATGGATGCCGGCGATTCCGAAATAGAATCCGAATTAGGAAAAAAGATGGAAACGGAAACGCAGGAACAGGAGAATATCGTCATCGAAACGGATGCCGACATCGATATGATTCCCGATCCTAAAAATCTCGTTGAAGCCGAAAAAACTTTAAAATACTTAAAAAATGCACTCAAAAATTTAAAAAAAGAAAACGACGAAGCAAATTCAAACTATCTTAAGAGCTTAGCCGAAATGGAAAATTTTAGAAAAAGAAACAACAGAGATAAAGAAGAGGCTCTAAAATATTCCAACGAAAAAATATTAAGGGATTTGCTTCCCGTCCTAGATTTTTTGGATTTGGCAATAAGTCATTCGGCGGCATATATAGAACAGGATGCTTCAGGAAATTTAAAATCTTTCGTAGAAGGTGTTAAACTCGCTTACGAAGAATTTATTAAAATATTAAAAAATTACGGAGCGGAAGTTATAGAAACTGTCGGGAAAAATTTTGACGCTAATTTTCATGATGCCGTTGAAATGGTGGAAAATTCCGGAAAACCAGACGGAACTATAATAGAAGAAAAACGGAAAGGTTATATGTTTAAAGACAGGCTTTTGAGACCGTCTATGGTTTCTATAGCCAAATCTAAAAATTAATTTTATAAATTTATAAATTAAATTTTTAGATTTATATTTATTTATTGTTTAAATATAAGATATAATAAGAAATAGAAAATAGATAAAAAAATTAAAATCACATAGATTTAAGGAGAATTTAATCATGGGAAAAGTTATAGGAATCGACTTAGGAACTACAAACTCTTGCGTTGCCGTTATGGAAGGCAAAGAACCTACGGTTATAGCAAATTCTGAAGGAGCAAGGACAACGCCTTCGGTAGTTTCTTTTACCGACAGCGGAGAAAGATTGGTGGGGCAGGCGGCAAAAAGGCAAGCCGTCACAAATCCGGAAAATACCGTTTACGCGGTAAAAAGACTTATCGGAAGGAAGTATGATTCGCCCGAAGTACAGGCGTTTAAAAAGGTATGTCCTTATAAAATTGTGCCGAGTGAAAACGGCGATGCATGGGTTGAAATTAAAGGCAGGAAATATTCTCCGGCAGAAATATCTTCTATTATTTTAACTAAGATGAAAAAGACTGCCGAAGATTATCTTGGAGAACCGGTAACCGAAGCGGTTATTACCGTTCCGGCATATTTTAACGATTCTCAAAGACAGGCTACTAAAGATGCGGGTAAAATAGCAGGTTTGGATGTTTTAAGGATTATTAACGAACCTACGGCATCCTCTCTTGCATACGGGTTAGACAAAAAGAAAGAAGAAAAAATAGCAGTTTACGATTTAGGCGGAGGAACATTCGATATATCGATACTGGAACTCGGAGAAGGAGTATTTGAAGTCAAATCTACCAACGGCGATACCTTTTTGGGAGGAGAAGATTTTGACCAGAAGGTAATCGACTATATAGCCGATGAATTCAAAAAAGATCAGGGCATAGATTTAAGAAAAGACAAAATGGCGCTTCAAAGATTAAAAGAAGCGGCGGAAAAAGCAAAAATAGAACTTTCGTCGTCTCTCGAAACGGATATAAATTTACCGTTTATTACTGCGGACGCAAGCGGCCCTAAACATCTTAACATGAAACTGTCCCGTGCAAAATTAGAACAGCTTACCGGAGAATTAATCGAAAGATCCATGTCGCCGGTAAAAACTGCGTTAAAAGATGCAGGTTTAAATACGTCTCAGGTTGACGAAGTAGTGCTTGTCGGCGGACAGACCAGAATGCCGAAAGTTCAGCAGGCTGTTAAGGAATTTTTCGGAAAGGAACCCCATAAGGGAGTAAATCCCGACGAAGTAGTTGCAGTCGGAGCAGCGATTCAGGGCGCCGTTCTCAAAGGAGACGTTAAAGACGTTTTACTGCTTGACGTTACGCCTCTGTCTCTCGGTATAGAAACGCTCGGCGGAGTAAGCACGAAATTAATAGAAAAAAATACGACTATTCCTACAAGAAAGAGTCAGATATTTTCTACGGCAGCTGATAACCAGCCGGCAGTTACTATAAACGTTCTGCAGGGTGAAAGGGAAATGGCATCAGACAATAAGAGCTTGGGAAGGTTTGAGTTGACAGGTATTCCGCCTGCTCCAAGAGGAGTTCCGCAGATAGAAGTTACTTTCGATATAGACGCAAACGGTATAGTGCATGTTTCCGCAAAAGATCTTGGAACGGGTAAAGAACAGTCTATAAAGATAACCGCTTCAAGCGGATTATCCAAGGAAGAGATAGACAGAATGATCAAAGAAGCCGAACTTCATAAAGACGAAGATTCAAGAAAGAAAGAATTGATAGAAGTAAGGAATCATTTAGACGGATTGGTATATTCCGTAGAAAAAACATTGAAAGACTCCGGCGATAAAATAGAATCTTCGGAAAAAATGGCGGCGGAAGAAAAAATAGCCGATGCCAAGAAAGCTTTAGAAGGAGACAATATAGAATCTATAAAGAGCATAACGGAAGAATTAGAAAAGTTGTCGCATAGCATAGCAGAATCTATTTATAAGAAAACTGCGGCTGAAACCGGAACTGCCGGAACCGACGCAGGCGCTGCAGCAGAAGGGCAATCTAAACCTAACGACGACAATGTAGTAGAAGCCGAATACGAAGAAGTAAAAGACAAAAAGAATGAATAATTTAAGAAACTATAAAAATTAATGCGGCCTCCTTTGCTTTATTCTATTAGGCAAAGGAGGTTTTTCGAAAATATTTATAAATTTATTTAAATTAAATAAAATATGGCATATAAAAGAGATTATTACGAAATTTTAGAAATTGACAGAAACGCAAGCGCCGATGAAATAAAAAAGGCTTATAGAAAGTTGGCCCAAAAATATCATCCGGATAAAAATCAGGGCGACGGCGATTCGGAAGAAAAGTTTAAAGAAATAAACGAGGCATACAGTATTTTATGCGATGAAGAGAAAAGGTCGGCATACGACAGGTTCGGACATGAAGGCGTAGGCGCATTTGCTTCAGGCGGCGGAGGCGGTTTCGGTTTCGGAGATATATTCGGCGATTTTTTCGGCGATATTTTTTCGCAGTCAAATAAGAAAACGAAACGTAAACGAGGGGAAGATCTAAGATACGGTGTAAAAATAAAATTTGAAGAATCTTTATTAGGCGTATCTAAACAGATAAAATACAACAGATATGAAACATGCTCTGCATGCGGAGGAACTGGTGCTAAAAAAGGTACAAACAGAGTTACTTGTCCTGTATGTCGCGGCACCGGCGAAATAAGGCAGCAGCAGGGTTTCTTTTCTATTGCGAGGACATGTTATAAGTGCGGCGGAGAAGGCGAAATAATAGAAAATCCTTGTCCTGTATGTAAAGGCGAAGGCAGGGTAATAAAGGAGCGTAAGCTCGATATCAAAATACCGGCAGGTATTGACGATGGAAACAGACTTAAGGTATCTGGAGAAGGTTCATCCGGACTTTTCGGCGGTCCGAACGGAGACCTCTATGTCGATATTATGGTTGAACCTCACAGTTTATTTAAAAGACAGGGCAGCGATATTTTTATTTCTATGCCTATAAGTTTTTCGCAGGCTGCGCTTGGAAGCGAAATAGAAGTTCCTACCGTTGACGGAAAAGCTACTATAAAAATAACGCCCGGAACTCAAAGCGGAACGCAGTTTACCATTAAAGGAAAAGGTGCCCCGAAAATAAGCGGAGGACAGAGAGGGAATCAGTATGTAAACATAGTAGTGGAAACGCCGACCAATCTTACCCATAAACAAAAAAAACTTTTTGAAGAACTTGCTGCAGAAAATAAAGAAGAAACGCATCCGCTTAAAAAATCTTTCTTGGATAAGATAAAATCTATAATATAAAAAAATATAATAATTAACTTAAAGAATTATTTATTTACGAACCGAATGTCTTTAATTTTTATAGTCTTGTCTGAATACAAGCCTTTAATTTCGGTCGAGAAAAATTCATTGATTTTTTTTATAAATTCGTCCTTTATAAATCCAAGTTCAAATATTAATACCGGATTTTCGACGCTTACGGTTAAAACGTTTTTATATAAAGATTTAGGTTTAGTTTTTTTGCTTATTTCCTTTCCGCATACCGATTCCCATTTCTCGTATAATAAAAGGGCGCAATAGTCCGATGTACTCAATTTGCTTTTTAATGCGGCAAGCAATACTTCTTTTAAATTTAATTGTTGATTTAATTTCATTATTGTAATATTATTGCTTATAATACAAAAAAATTCAATAAGTTTAAATTTAAATTGAAATCGATTTTAATTTTATATGGATATTAATTGCCCTTATTGCGGAACTCATTATGAATTAAATGAAGCGCTTATTCCGGACGGTGATATTAAGGTAAGATGCAGAGTTTGCTCTAACGTTTTTACGCTTAATAAAAAAAACGGAGTCGTTAAAGATAGTACCGTCGTGTTTTCAAGCAGTGCGGATGAAAAAACCGATAAAATGTTTGCAAACGATAGCAGCGTTAAAAGCGCATCGAATAATACAGCGCCCGAAAAAGACGACGCACAAACTACTAATAGCAATAGCAAAAACCTTTCCGAAATGCCGGAAGACTTTATGAAGTCTATTATATCTGAGATAAACAGCGCAGTAGCGGAAGAGTCCTCTAAAACCGACGCTGTTAAAGACGTCGGCGGCGGCAAAAAAAGATCGAGCGAAAAAAAAGGCGCTTCCCCGTTCCAGATTTCAATGTTAATACTGTTGGGAATAGTGTTTTTAATTGCTGTATTCTCGCTTCTCGTTCATTACGGCGTGATTAATGCAGGTTTTCTTCCTCCGGCAGTATCCGAATTATTGTCGTCCTTTTAAAAATTATTTATCTTTAAAATTTACGTGTCCGTTTTATTTTTTAAAAAGATTATGCATTATATCGTAAGCCCTGTTTTTAATCTCTTTTTCCAAAAATGTATTGATTTTATAAAGATAAAAAATGATTTTATTTTTGTACAAATATAATTTATAATTTTCTCTTTTTACTGCACCGAATCTTTGCTTATATTCTTCGCCGCCTTTTAAGAAATCGAATTCTTTATATTTTTTGTTTATAGATTCTTTTATATCGTTATAAATTAGAACTATGCCCGGATGATAGTCCGAGTATCCCGTATCGAATCCGGGCAGATATATTTGTTTTTTGTCGGCATAATCAAAACAGGCTGCCGACGCTATAATATTGCCGTCATTAATTTCAAGAGCAGATAGCGTAATTCTGTTTTTATTAAATAATGAAATAAATAATTCTTCAAAAAATTTTTTTATGTCGTTATTATAAAAAACACCTCTTTTGCCTTTATTTAGCCATCTTTTCTGATGAAGTTCGAAAAAAATATTTAAATACTTTACGAATAAAGATTTATCTATATTTGCAGATGAACCGGCAATATATTTTATATTCGCCTCTTCTGCTTTTTTCACCCTTTTTAAAATGTTATACCGTTGTTTAGAAGTAAATCGCTTCATATAATCGCCAATATTATCGGGCAGGTTGAAATAATAGCAACTGCCGCTTTCTTTGAAATTTAAATTTATTTTCTTTATTTTTTTAAGATATTCCGATATCGGCTTCAAAGTTTCTTTTGAAACTTGCTTTAGGTTTATTATATCGGCTATTTTCTGAAATCTGCTATTTAAGAAAATTGAGTCGAATATTTCCGAATAAATTTTTTCTTTATCGCAGTTTTTTCTTATTATAATATTTAAATAATCCGAATAATCGTAACTTATAAACATAAGCGATTTTAAAAACAAAAAAAATCTTCTTGTAAAAAAAGGCGCTATAGCTTTAAGTTTTCCGTTTTCTTTATCGTCATAAACGGCGATTATAACGATATTGTCGTTTTTTCGCATGAAGTGTTTCAGCCATATATAGTTCCATTCAAAAGATTGGAATACATTTGAATCTGGACTTTCCTCGAATAAATCGTTCCATTCGGATTCTATCGATTCAAGTTCTTTTATGCAGCTTATAATTTTTATCATTTTATCATTTGCAAGATTATAAAATATAAATTAATAAAATTAATAAGATTTCGTCATACAATTATAGCATACTGAATGTTTAATAACATATTGAAAAAGTTTATATGATAAATATAAAAAAATATAAAGATTTGATATTGAAATTCAAAAAATATATAATATAAGAAAAATAAGAGAAGTTTTCGGCATAAAAAAATATAGCATTTTTATTTATTCAATCTATTTATTAATCATTAAATTTTTAAAAAATGTCTCCAAGTATAGCGGTAGGTATATTCGGTATTATTATCGTCATCGGCTTCATAGGCGAAATACTTTTTGAATATACAAAAATTCCTTCCATTCTTTTTTTAATGTCTGCAGGACTTTTACTTGGGCCGATTTACCATATATTTAATCAAAGCGTTTTTCTTTCGTTTGCGCCTTATTTAAGCACTTTAGTATTAGTTTTAATAATGTTTCAGGGCGGTATCGAGCTTGATTTTTTAACGGTTTTTAAGTCGTCCTATCTTTCCATGATATTAATAATAATTGGACTTTTGCTTTCTATTATATTGGTAGGAGGGGCGTTTTACGTAACAGGCGGCGGAGATTTAATGCAGTCTTTAATGCTTGGAGTCATAGTATCATGTTCAAGCTCTACCGTTATAATGCCTTTATTGCCTAATATCGATGCGACCGAAAAAAGTAAGACGGTAATAGCCATAGAATCCACGTTTAATGATGCCTTTGCAATAATTATTTTAATAGTTTTAATAGAAATAGCGAAAAATTCTTCCGCAAGTTTTAACGTCGGCGGGATTGCCTTACAAACTCTTTATTCTTTTGCCGTATCGGCATTAGTCGCTGTTATTGTCGGAATAATATGGTATTCGCTTTTAAAATTTTTAACCAATACTAAGTTTGCATATTCCGTTACTTTTGCAGCAATGCTGGTTATAGTTCTTATTATGCACTATATTCACGGAAACGGAGCTATAGCTATACTTGTTTTCGGCATAATGATGGGCAACGAAGATCTTTTATCCAAACTAAAGTTAAATTTTTTTAAAATGAGCATAAAAAATTCCGTTATAAAAAAATTTAACCATGAATTTTCTTTTTTAATTCGTACGGTTTTTTTCGTGTTTCTTGGAGTTGTGGTAGAATTGACTGATGTAGGAGTAGAATTTTTTATAAGGCTTTTTGTAATAATCCTGCTTATAATAATTTCGAGATATATAGCCGTATCTGCTATTTTTAAAATACAGAATTTCAAAAAAAATCCCGCTCAGGCTTCGGATAAGTCTTCTGTTTCTGCGGATAACGCTGAAGACGTTAAAAAAGAAAAATTTTTTATGTTGTCCATGATAGGAAGGGCGCTTGCTACTGCTATTATGGCATATATGCCTTTAAATGCGGGCATTCCCGGAACGTCTAAATTTCCTGAATATGCGTTTACCGTAATTATAGCGACTAATGTTCTGTTAACCGCCGGCGTTTGGTACGGTTCACGCAGATATAAAAATAAAACTGCGGAAACGGCAGCCGTAAACGAAATAAATTAGACTTTCAATTTATAGCTTAATATAATTTATTTTAATAGTTTAGGTTATATCCGTTTCTCTAATTCTTTACCGAAAAAAACAAATTATTTGGATTACGGATAGATTTATAATGCGGAAATGTACGATCGTAAAATTATTTTAATTTATGGTTATATAAAAATAACAGCTCTTTATCGGTCAGGCATCTTTTTAAAATGGAAGATTCTTTTTTTACGACGGATAGCATACTTGCGGCATCTTCGTCGGTTATTTTAATTCCAAGTTTATCGAGATTATATTTTATTGCGGCAGAACCGCCGTGTTTTCCCAATAAGAGCTTTCTTTTTGAACCTGTCAATTCGGGAGCATATGCCTCATAATTAAGCGGATTTTTTAATATTCCGTCGGTATGTATTCCGGCTTCGTGGTAAAAAATATTTCTGCCGAATATCGGTTTATATGCCGGGATTTTTCTTTTTGTTATTTTTGCTATAAATTTTGCCAAATTTTTTGCTTTTATAAAATCAAATTTAATTTTTCGACTTTCTATAAAATTAAGATAACCTATGACTTCTTCAAGCGCACAGTTTCCGGCTCTTTCGCCGATACCGGAAATACTTCCCGATACGGAATCTGCTCCAGCTTTTAATGCCGCTATTGAATTTGCGGAAGCCATTCCAAAGTCGTTATGCGTGTGAATTTCTATTAATATGTTTTTAAATTTTCCGTCGTTTTTTATTTTTAATATATTTTCGTATATCTTAAGGGGATTTAATATGCCTACCGTATCCGAATAACGGAATTTATAAGCCCCTTCGTTTTCGGCAATTTTCATAATTTCTATTACCGTTTCTAAATCCGCTCTGGAAGAATCTTCTCCTCCAACCGAATATTTTATGCCTTCTTTGCTTAATATTTTTAATATATTTATAAGGTTATTTTTAACGTATTCAAAATTTTTTTTTAGTTTATATTCTAAATGGATTTTTGATATAGGAACAGATACATGTATAAATTTAAGTCCTATATCCAAAGATGCATAAATATCTTCGGTCATTGCCCTGTTCCATCCGATTATCTTTGCGTTAAGCCCTGACTCGTTTATTTTTTTTACTGCAGTTTTTTCATCTCCTCCCATAATCGGTATTCCCGCTTCTATCTCGTCAACACCCGTTTCGTCGAGCATTTTGGCTATAAGCAGTTTTTCGTCCGCAGAAAAAACAATACCTGCAGTTTGTTCCCCGTCTCTTAGAGTCGTATCGTTTATAATTATATTCTTTACCGTATTATCCATATATTTTATAACTGCATAATTTATGCCATCATTTTTAAAAGTGTTATTTAAAGGTGTCAGATTTATTTATTTTTTTGTATTTAAAGGTGTCAGATTTATTTATTTTTTTGCAAATAATAATCTTACAGCCTTTATTATATGTTAATATTAATCCGCAAAAGCAAGTAGGAGTAAAAGAATAAATAAATCTGACACCTTTATTTTCACCTTTATTTAAAAGAATAAATAAATCTGTCCCCTTTATCTTGTTTTTACCTGCTTTTTATTTAATCAATCGTGTTCATATATTAAGCAAATTTATTTCACAAATTATTTTTATTTCATTTTAAATTAATTGAAAGGGTTATAAAGTAACAAATTATAAGGAGTTAAGATTGCCGGCAGACTTTGGCATGAATATTGCAACATATAAAATTAAAGAAAATTAATTAAAGAAATAAATTAAAAAATTTATTGCAGGAGTTAATTATTAAATGAAATAAATATTAAATTTATATCTATATTAAATAAAGCGCAAATGGGCGCTTGCGGCAACGACGCCGCAATTAAAGAGGCTTAAACTGCTTAAAACTTTCGTTGAGTTTTTGTCTCCTTAGTTGCGGCGTTTTTGTTTTTAAAAAACAATTATTTTTATTTGGAGGTAAAAGAAATGAGACAAGTTGCAATTTACGGAAAAGGCGGTATCGGAAAGTCCACGACTACGCAGAACACTTTAGCGGCTCTTGCGGAAAGAGGAAATAAAATAATGCTTGTAGGATGCGATCCAAAAGCAGATTCTACAAGGCTGCTTCTTGGCGGAAAAAGTCAGGAAAGCGTTTTGAACGCCGTCAGAGAAGTTGGACAGGAAAATGTTACGGAAGAAGATGTGTTTAAAATAGGATTCGGAGGAATAAGATGCGTAGAATCGGGCGGTCCGGAGCCCGGCGTCGGATGCGCTGGCAGGGGAATTATTACGTCCATCACCACCCTTGAACAGCTCGGTTCGTATGAAAGAGACCTCGATTACGTATTTTACGACGTTCTGGGCGACGTAGTATGCGGCGGATTTGCGATGCCTATAAGGGAAGCTTACGCTAAAGAAATATACGTCGTATGTTCCGGAGAGCTTATGGCGCTTTATGCGGCAAACAATATATGCAAAGGCGTCCTTAAATATGCCAAAACGGGCGGAGTGCGCATAGGCGGGCTTATATGCAACTCAAGAAACGTGGACAATGAAAAGGACATGGTAGAAGCTTTTGCTAAAAAAATCGGAACGCAGATGATACAGTTTATTCCAAGGGATAATGTCGTACAAAGAGCGGAAATAAAAAAGAAGACCGTTATAGAACACGACAAAGATTGCGCTCAGGCGGACGTTTACAGACAGCTTGCAAAAAATATAGAAGAAAACGATATGTTTGTTATACCGAAACCTATGAGTATGCAGGAACTTGAAGATCATATGATGGAATATGGTTTTATGGAGGAATACGAAAGGACTACCGACGGAAAAAACGCATCCGTATAATTTAAGGAAACCAATATATGAATAACTATCAAAATAACGATAATAGTATTAAAAATAATTTTACGACGGAAATTTCCAAGCACCCCTGTTTTAATAAGGAAGCGTCAAAAAGTTATGGCAGAGTTCATTTACCGGTTGCTAAATCGTGCAATATTTCATGCAACTACTGCCACAGAGACTACGACTGCCAGAATGAATCCAGGCCGGGGGTAACGTCAAGCCTGCTTTTGCCGGAAGAAGCGGTGAGCAGGATATATGAAGTAAAAAGGTTTTTCGGCGATATAAGCGTAGCCGCAGTTGCGGGTCCAGGCGACAGCTTGGCAGAGCCTTTAAATACCATGAAGACATTCGAGCTTGTCAAAAAAGAGTTTCCGGATATTATTCTTTGTATGAGTACGAACGGTCTTAATTTAAACGATAATTTAGAAGAATTGTTTGATCGCGGCGTAAGATTTATTACCGTAACTCTAAATGCTATAGACGTTTCCATTGCCGGTAAAATTTACAGATACGTCGATTATAAGAATATTATTTATAGGGATCGTGATGCAGCTGAAATATTGCTTGAAAAACAGATCAAAGGTATAGAAAACGCAATTAAAAAAGGGTTTACGATAAAAATTAATTCCGTTCTTATACCAGGCATAAATGATTTTCATATAAAAGATATTTCTGAAAAAGCAAAAAAACTGGGCGTGTATCTTTTTAACGTTATGCCTATGATTCCTGCAAAAAAGTCTTATTTTGAAAGAATAGGCGTAAAAGGTGCAAGCAGAAAAGACGTCACGGCTATAACTAAAGATATTGAAGGCATAAACATAATGGAGCATTGCAGGCAGTGCCGCTCGGACGCTGCCGGACTTTTAGGCGAAGATTTGAGCGGCAGATTAATTTCTGAGGAAGGAGGTTTAAAATGCGAATGCAAGAAGATGCGGTTTTAGGGTGTAAACTGTCTAAAAGTTTAAGTTTTTCTCAGGATGAAGAGCTTTATATCTCTACAAGCGATACTAAAATAAAAATGACAGAAGATTATGCGCCGTTCGTCGATAAAATTTTAAACGATATTTCTTATATCCCAAGAAGTATTTTAGATTTAGGATGCGGCCCCGGTTATATTGCGAGAAGATTTAGCGAAGTTTTGCCTGATGCCATGGTTTTTGGGGTTGATAAATCCTCTATTATGATAAATCATGCAAATAACGTTATTAATAAATCATTAAAAAAAAATAATTATATTTCTTGCTCTGAATATGAAACGGAGGGCGGGTCGTTTGGAATGTTTGAAAAAGAGCCTGATTATTTGCATTATTATGAACCGAGACTTCAATATATGATTGCCGACAGCGCTAAACTTCCTTTCTGTAATTTAAAATTTGATTTGATTATATTGAAAGGAACGTATAAATGCTTAGAAAATAAGGTTGATTCACTTAAAGAGATGTACAGGGTTTTAAGCCACGGCGGCGAAATTTTTATATATGAGTTCAGAAAAGATATTCCGGAAGAAGAATTTGCACTTCTGACTAAACATATGAAACCCCAAAAAGTAAAATCGCTAAGGCGTAAATTAAACTGTTCGTTAGATATAGAAGAATACGAAAATTATTTATCTGAAGCAGGATTAACAAAATTTTCTTTAATAGAACGCGACGGACTCGATTTAAAAATAACGATAAAAAAACTGCATTTGTAAAGATAATGTACATATATAAAAAGTATAAAAGAGGAGGAAAGAAAATATGAGTATTATGGACGGTTTCTCCGGAGACATAGATAATTACGTGAATGCTCCGCGGCGTTCGGGATTAAAATGGGTTCCGCATTTTTTGATAGAATTCGACCATGCTAATTGTATATCCTGCGGAAGATGTATAAAAGTTTGTCCAGGCGGAGTTTACGTTTTTGAAGATGATGGAGATAAAATGATAGTTAAGATAGATAATTTAGATAATTGTATAGGCGATACCTGCTGTGAAAAAGTCTGCCCGAAGAACAAGACGATGCATCTGCATAAGTTTTCGCCGCTTGAGAAAAATTAGCATTAATGAACGATATTTATATCTAAATAATAATATATATATGAATAAGAACTAATATAAAAAATAAGGAGTTTAAAATGGCGGTCAATTTTAAGGAGCAAGAAACAATAGTAGAAGATATTCTTAAAGTTTATTCCGAAAGGGCAAAGAAAAACAGAAAAGAACACATCGGCATTAACGATAAGGAAACATGCGGAACGTGTGTCGCAAAATCAAACGTCAAATCACTCCCAGGCGTTATGACTCCAAGAGGATGCGCATATGCGGGCTCCAAGGGAGTCGTCTGGGGTCCGGTTAAAGACGTTATCAATATAAGCCACGGCCCGATAGGATGCGGTCATTACAGCTGGGGAACGAGAAGAAACTTAGCGGAAGGCGAACCAGGAGTCGAAAATTTCGTTCCTTTTCAATTTACTACAGATTTTAAGGAAAGAGATATAGTTTTTGGCGGCGATAAAAAATTAGAACAGGCAATTAAAGAATTGCATGAACTTTTTCCTACGGCAAAAGGAATAATCATAGAATCGGAATGCCCGATAGGGTTAATAGGCGACGATATTGAAGCCGTAGCAAAAAAAATGACAAACGAGATAGGTATTCCCGTTATTCCTGTAAGATGCGAAGGCTTCAGGGGCGTCAGTCAGTCTCTCGGACATCACATAGCCAACGATTCTATAAGGGATTTTGTGGTAGGAAAAGGCGAAATAGACGACAGCAAAAAGACGCCTTACGATGTTGCGATATTAGGTGATTATAATATAGGCGGCGATGTGTGGTCTTCTATGAAAATATTTAAAGAAATGGGTTTAAACGTAGTTGCGCACTGGTCGGGAGACGGTTCGATAGAAGAAATGAAAATAACACACGGCGTAAATTATTTGCTTCTTCACTGCTACAGGTCTATGAACTATATAGCGACTCATTTTGAAGAAAAATACGGTATTCCGTGGATAGAATATAATTTTTTCGGTCCGACGAAAATAAAAGAAAGCATAAGAAAAATAGCTAAATTGTTCGACGAAAATATACAGGAAAAATCAGAAGAGGTTATTAAGACTTATGAGCCGAAAATGCAGGAGGTTATAGATAAATATCGTCCCAGATTGGAAGGTAAAAAGGTAATGCTTTTAGTCGGCGGTTTGAGACCCCGTCATATAGTAGGCGCTTATGAAGATTTAGGAATGAAAGTAGTTTCTACCGCTTACGAATTTGCCCATAACGACGATTATGAAAGAACTACGAACGAAGTAGAAAACGGAACGATAGTCGCAGACGATATGAACGAGTATGAATTTGTGGAACTTGCCAACAGGCTTAAGCCCGATTTAGTCGCTTCCGGTATAAAGGAAAAATATGTTTTTCAAAAAATGGGAATACCGTTCAGGCAGATGCACTCATGGGATTATTCCGGACCGTACCACGGTTACGACGGATTTGAAATTTTTGCCAGAGATATGGATTTAGCGATAAACAGCCCGTCTTGGAAATTAGTGAAGCCGTTATGGAAAAAATAAAAATTAATATATTTAGGAACATTATTTTAATTGAGCTTGGCAGACAAAAGTATTCAGTTAAGTAATAAAATTATAAAAATAATACCGGAGGTTTTATTATGGAAAAAGAAGAAGTAAAAAAGATAAAAGACTGGATGAATACGGATGAATATAAAGAGAAAAATTTTAGCAGAAAAGCAATAGTAATAAATCCAGAAAGAGCATGCCAGCCCCTTGGCGCAGTCCTATGCGCCGCAGGCTTCGAAGATACTATGCCTTTCGTGCACGGTTCCCACGGGTGCGTCGCATATTACAGAAATAATTTATCCCGCCATTTCAGAGAGCCTTTTGCGGCGGTCTGTACGTCTTTGACGGAAGACGGCGCGGTTTTCGGCGGGCAGTCAAACGGATTCGAAGGCTTTAAAAATGCTACGGCGCTATATAAACCGAAAATGTTTGCCATATCTACTACTTGTATGTCTGAAATTATAGGAGACGACCTTGGTTCTATCGTAGGCAATGCAAGAGAAAAAGGTCATTTGTCGGATGATATAGCTGCGCCGTATGCAAACACGCCAAGCTTTGCCGGTTCGCATCTTGAAGGATACGACAGCATGCTTACCGCAATAATAGAAACTCTCGGCAAAAAAACGGATGCCGCTAAAACCGAAATTATAAATGTAATTCCAGGTTTCGACACTACGATTGGCAATATAAACGAAGTAAAAAGAATTTTAAAAATTTTCGGAATTAATTTTCTTGTTCTTGCTGATTATTCGAATACTTTAGACAGTCCGTTAAACGGCGAGTATAAGATGTATCCGGACGGCGCTACTAAACTCGAAGACGTTAAAAATTGCGTAAATAATAAAGCTACCGTTGTACTGCAAAAATATTCGACAAAAAAGACATCCGCAATGCTTTCGGAGAAATTCGGACAGGACGTAAGGGTAGTTAAAAGCCCCATAGGAATTAATGCAACTGATGAATTTTTAATGACGCTTTCAGAAATATCCGGCAAAGAAGTTCCTAAGGAATTAGAAGATGAAAGAGGAAAAGCCATAGATTCTATGACCGATGCGCAGCAGTATATTCACGGAAAAAAATTTGCTATATTCGGCGACCCTGATATGCTTGTGGGACTTACGAGCTATCTTTTGGAAATGGGCGGGATACCTAAATATGTTTTATGTTCGAACGGTAATGAAGATTTTAAAAAAGAGATAGAAGACTTATTTTCGTCTTATTCGGAAAGCGAAGGCGAAGTTTATATAGATAAAGATTTGTGGCACTTAAGGTCTTTAGTAATGACTTCGCCGGTGGATATGTTTATAGGACCTTCGCACGGCAAGTTTGCGGCAAGGGAAGCTAAAGTCCCCCATATAAGAATAGGCTATCCTATATTCGACAGGGTTAATATACACAGATATCCGATTTACGGCTACAGCGGAGTAATTAATTTAACGACATGGATAGTCAACAAATTTATAGATATCTTGGACGATACTTGCGACGATGCTCATTTTGAGCTTTTGAGATAAATTTTAATATCGGTTTTAAAATAATTTAAAAATAAAATAAGGGAAGTGGTATAAAATGGGTTTAGCGTTAAAGGAAGAATTTTTCGACGAACCGTCTTGCGAACATAACGGCGCCGCAAAAGAGAAGAAAGCCTGCAAAACCGCGGCGCCAGGGTCATCTACGGGAGGATGCGCTCTTGACGGTGCATATATAGTTTTAAGCCCTATAAAAGATGCTTTAAACATAGTGCATGCGCCCATCAACTGTTTAGGAAACAGCTATAACCAAAGAACGTCCAAAGCGGAAAAAGAAAAGAATTACTATATGTACGGATTAACGACTGCTATTAACGAAAACGATCTTATTTTCGGCTCTGAAGAAAAATTAAGACAGGGCATAATTTATACTTACGAAAAATATAAACCTAAGGGAATATTCGTTTATAATACGTGCGTTCCGGCTCTTACCGGCGAAGATATCGAAGGAGTTTCAAAAGAGGTTTCCGTCAAATTAAAAATTCCGGTCGTTCCCGTATTGTCGCAGGGATTTTCCGGCAATAAAAATTTGGGAAATAAAATTGCCGGCGATGCTCTTTTTACCCATATTATAGGGAAAAAAGAGCCGAAAATAGATTTGATGGGAGAATTTAATATTAATTTAATAGGCGAATATAATATAAAAGGCGAACTGTTTTTAATTAAAAAAGCTTTGAAATCGATAGGAATAAACGTTCTTTCTACTATTACCGGCGATTCGACCGTAGAGGAGATAATGTATTCGCATAAAGCGGAACTCAACGTCGTTATCTGCTCTAAAGCATTAGTTTATCTGGCTAGAAAAATGAAAGAAAAATTTGGAATTCCTTACATAGAAGAATCGTTTTTCGGCATGACCTCAACCAATAAAGCAATAACGGATATAGCAAATTCTATAGGGAATATGGAACTTATAAAAAAGACTAAAGATTATATTAAAATCATGACGAAAAAAACCGAAGAGAAAACTTATCAGTATAAAAAATTTTTAACAGGCAAAAAGGTTCTTTTATATACCGGCGGAGTTAAGAGCTGGTCTATGATTTCGGCGCTTAACGATTTAGGCTTAAAAGTTATAGCTACCGGTATTAAAAAAAGTACGGACGAAGATAAATTAAGGATAATTAAGGAATTCGATAAAAACGGAAATATAATTATGCTCGATAACGGCAACCCCGTGAATCTTATTAAAATAGCTAAGGAAAATAATGCCGACATCATACTTGCAGGCGGCAGAAATCAATATACGGCAATAAAATCGCTTATCCCGTTTTTAGACGTAAATCAGGAAAGATTGCAGCCGTATGTATCTTATGAAGGCATTGAATGTATGGCAAAACTAATTTATTCGGAAATTAAAAATCCGCTTTTTAAATTGCTGAAAGAATCGATTGGATGAGCAATAATTAGGCAATAAATCGACTTTAGAATTGCTGATACTCTGTGCAGTTTTATATAAAAGTAAGGCAAAGTAATATAAGGGATAAAATTATGGTAAACAGTATGGTTAATAGACTTAAAAATATAGAAATTAATCCTTTAAAAACGAGTTCGTCGCTTGGCGCAGCCGTATTTTTTCTAGGATTAAAAAATGCAGTCGTCCTGATGCACGGAGCCGTTGGATGCGCAAGTTTCGATAAAGTTACGCTCACTAAGCACTTCAGGGAAAATATACCGATAGTTACGAGCGCCTTAAATGAAACCGGCGCAATACTCGGAGGCAAAGATTTTCTAATATCGGGAATAAACAATGTTTACGAAAAAATGAAGCCGGATTTTATAGGAGTAACTTCGTCGGGTCTCACGGAAACGCAAGGCGAAGATATTACAAGGATTATTAAGGAATTTAAAGATTTTAAAAAAGCGCAAAATATACCTTTTGGTAACGTAATTTATGCAAGCACGCCGGATTATAAAGACGGCTTTGAAGAGGGCTATTTAGCGGCAATGCTTTCTCTGCTGACGGAGGCGAGAGATAAAAACAAAAAAGGCGGTTCTAAAAAATCAAAAAGAGTTAACGTGTTTTGTCCGCCTTCGTTTACGCCTCAAGATTTTTTAGAACTTCGCGAAACTTTAGACGATTTTAATTTAAAATCTGTTATGATACCTGATTTAGGTATGTCGTTAGACGGACATTTAGATGAAAGAGGTTATATGCAAACTACGACGGGCGGTTTGGACGCAAAAGGCTTAACCGATATTTTTGACGGCGAATTTAATTTAATAATAGGTTTGAGCCTTAAAGACGCCGTAAAGAATATTGAAGACTTAACCGGTATAAAGTCATATTATTTTTCTAATTTATGCGGACTGAAAAACAGCGATAATTTTTTTAAGCTTATTTCTAAAGCAAGCGGTAAAGAAATTCCCGCAAAATATAAAAGGCAGAGAAGACGTATTATGGATGCTTATTTGGATGCGCATTTTTATTTTTCGGGAAAAGAAATAGCGCTGGCTCTCGGGATAGACCTTTTAGATTCTTTTTCGACAATTTATTCTGAAATCGGAGCAAATTTAAAACTTGGAATAACGACAAAAGCCGTAAGCGATATTAAGTACAGATTTTTAGATTTGTCGGAAGGCGATTTAGATTTGCTTGATAATTGCGGCAACTTAGATATGATAGTTTCAAATTCAAACGCAAAATTTTATGCCGAAAATTTAGACATACCTTTGCTTAAAGCAGGGTTCCCGATAATAGACGAAATAGGACATAATTATAAGCATTATATATTGT
>JAJZBN010000067.1 GCA_021798875.1 bacterium
CACGATAGAACCTACATAATTTCTGATGTCCCTGGGCTTAAAACCGCCGCAGTCTCTTACCATAACTACAATTTTCATGATAAAATCTCCTTTTTTTAAAATTAGTTTAACCTCTCATAAAATAATTGCCTTATCAAACTTGCAGGACAAAAAATTCAAGTCGTGGGTTTGTTTTAATCTCTTATTGTTAAATAATTAGCCAATACAACACGAGTAATCAAGTGCTCAGTAATGTATTTACTTTTAACCTCTCATAAAATAATTGCCCATTTCTGACAAAAAAAATCTTATATCTTTTAACCTCTCATAAAATAATTAGCCAATACAACTTTACGATTCGCGGCATAGAGACATTTTTACTTTTAACCTCTCATAAAATAATTAGCCAATACAACCCATTGTGCCGTTGTTAGTGGTTCTGCCTTTACTTTTAACCTCTCATAAAATAATTAGCCAATACAACATTTGACGAATATTTAATCACTAATCTAATCTTTTAACCTCTCATAAAATAATTAGCCAATACAACATAGCGTTTTCGAATGCCAAGATCACGGCTACTTTTAACCTCTCATAAAATCATTAGCCAATACAACCTATAACCACCAACATTAACAAAAACAACACGTTAAGGCTAAAATCTAAAGAAAAAAATGACTATTCTTCACTTTCTTCCTCGTCTTTTTTTGCTTTTTTTGCTTTTGCTTTTTCGGTTTTTTGGGCTTTCTTCTCCGAGGAGCTTTTCATTAATCTTGCAATGTCTATATTATCCTCGGTTATATCGTTAAGCCATTTATCGAATGCGGCAATGCAATTTAATTCATATTCTCTTTCCGTTATCGATAATTTTCTTGAAAGTAAATTTTCGCTATCCACCAAAGAAGTAACAACTTCCTCTCCGTCCCTGTTTTTATCGGATATCTTATCGTTGTCGTAAATATTGTAATTCATTATTCCAAATCCCATTGACGATCCGGCTCCAAGAAATTCTTCGGTAAGATTTGCAATCGCACGCAATAAAAGCCCGTATTCTATATTGGTCAAATCGTCTTTTGCGGTAATATAACCGGTAAATTTAGCACCTGGCACAATATATTCAGCGTTTAAAATCGACTGAATGGTAAGCCTGTCGGAATCCTTTTCTTTGTCTTTAACTTTTTCTTCCTCTATAATGTCTTCCCATTTTTTGATATCCTCTGACGATAAAAATCTTCCGTATTTAGTTTGCGCAAGAATATCGTCCTTTTTGGTAAAGGTTCTCTCCTTTATTAGCGCGCATTTTTTTATCGGGGTAGTAGTCAAATTATTCGAAGCGCTTTCGATATCGGCAAATTCATTGTTATCGTCCGTTTCTTCTTCTTCGCTTTTTTTCGATTTTCCAAAATACAAAAAATCTTTATAATCAGGAATTAAATCGGTAACGATTAGCTTGCCGGGGACGGCAAGGCTCGTTCCTAAAATAGAAATAACCGGATTTAGTTCTTTAACCTTTTGCAAAACCGAAAATTCTTGCTTTTGATAATTTGCGCCACCGCCGGCAACCATCATAAAGTAATTAGTAGTATCGATTTTAATTCCTTTTTTGGTTGCCTCTTCTAAAATTATTTCGCTCATTTTTCTTCTGAGTAACCCCCTAAAACCATTCCCAGTGTAAATCGGAATCTTGACAAGGCTGTCGTCCTCGATAACATATCTGGTTTTTATCTTTGTTACGTTTTTGTCATGCCCGCTTTTAGCGTCAGGCCTTTTTTCAGTTGATTCGATTTGCATCAACGGCGTTACTGCTACTGCTTTTACTTTTAGTTTCATTTTGTTTTCTCCTTTTAAGGTTAATTTAATTTATTTTTTTAAAATTCCATAATCTTCCAATATTTTTTTGACGGATCTATGATATTTGCTATCCCACAGTCTCGAATCAAGAATGTAAATATCACCTTTATCGTGCGAACTCCTTATCAGTCTTCCAATATACTGTCTAAGATTTAATATCATTTCTCGTTTACCCAAAAGGAAAGCACTATCACTACTTTTTTCTTTTATGTCCAGAAAACGTCTTGAGTTCATTACGGGAAACGGCAATTTCGTTATGTAAAGTTTAGTTAATTCTTTGCCCGGCAAATCAAGTCCCGTTCCATAATTGCGCGTCCCTATTAATATCCCGCCTTTTTCTTTGAATTCTTCAACCTTAGAATATGTGGACTTGCCTCTTTCCGCAATTATCAGATTTTTTATGTTACGCTCTGCGAGATTTTTCGAAATTAAATCAACCTCTTCAAAACTCCCTGTTAATACGAGCGTATTTTCTCCGGCATATGTATTAATAATTGTCAAAGCACAATCCTCCGCCCACTTATTATTAATCTGACCATCTTTTTTTACCGGCGGCGAATAGGTTTTTTTGACTATAAAAATATTAGCCTGCTCCCGTTTAAAAATATGGGACATGATATGTACTAAATCCTTCTTACTTTCAACTATTGCGCTGATAGAATCATCCTTTGTCTTTATGTTAAAACCCAGTCTATAATAAATATAATTTCTTCCCGCCTCATCATCGCCGGCAGTTAGCGTAGCCGACATCCCTAAACACCCGTCAAGTTTACTCCAAAATTTAAAAAACAATTCGCTTGCTATATTTTTTTTTAGAAAATGTAACGTAGGATAACCCTTTTGCGGAGAGCAATATACTCTTATATCTGACTGTTTTGAATTTAGCATGTGTAGTTCGCCTATTTCGCTGTTAAATAAGTTTACGGTCGGCATATTAAGTGTTTTGACGAATTTTTCTGCCCGTCGAAGTTCAGGCCTTTTAAGCAATGCAGCAAGTTCCTGCCTAATCGACATTGCAATTACGCTGTTTTTGGCATAGTATTCGCCCACGCATACATCATTACTATATTTATCTATTATTTTTTTACAAAATTTTCGAATGTAAAATAAGTTTTTAATTCCTGCAGGAAAGCCTTTTTCTTTTTTATTGGATATATGCCTCAGAATCATATCGATAAGTGTCTTCAGACGGAAAACAGAAAAAGACGACGTAAGAGCGTTTTCCGCAGATTCTAATATTGCATGCGCCTCGTCAAATATAACTATGTAATCATTGATATTAAATTCTTTGTTTTGTGTTTTATACAATAAATAAGAATGATTAGTGACAGATATATCGGATTCCCCTATATCTGTCATATAGGATTTTCTTTTTTCATCTTCAGCAATTAAATTTTTAACTATTTGCTTATTATCCTCATCTATTTTCACGTTTAAAAATAACATGTCAAAAAGATACCAATATCCGCTTTTATTTTTTATAAATTCGATATACTCTTCTAATTGCCTTTTGTCTACAAATAAATCCTTAACTTCGTCGTTTATTTTTTCTGTGTTAAAATAATTATTTTTACCTATCGCAATACATGAAGTTACTGAAGTATTAAAGTTAATCTTTGGATTTTTATTAGCAAGTAAATCGGCAATTTCTTTCGCGAGTTGGTTGGTGTTCGTCGATATTATTATTTTTTTTTCTTGTTGTAGCGCAAGTGTCTCAGCTATATCGGCAGAAATAACAGATTTTCCGGCACCAGTTGGAATTTCTGCGAAAAAAAACTTATCTCTCATTTTTCTCAAAGCGATTTTTTTGAATTTGTCTTGATAATCGTAAAGTCGCATAAAACCTCCGTTAAAGTTAAAAGTTAAATTATTTTTTCTATATTTAAATAGTGAAAATTATTCTTAGTCCTCTTTTGTCTTTTTTTAATTTTTTTTTATGTAAAGTATTGATATTATTGATTCAATAAAAATATCAAAAAAAATCATATATAGAAATAATGTTAAAAAAATAATATCACTTTAATAAATTTATGTCAATACAAAAATTAATAAAAAAGTTATAAGTTGTTTTTTCTTTCTATCGATATAGCGAAAGCAGGAATATTAAACATCTCCTTTTTACGCCCCGGTGACCCCGCTATTCATGGCGGGGCGGAGGGGCGTCCTCATTAAAAGTTAAAGTTATAATTATAGCCATATCCGTCGGCGCGCTGGACTAACGTAAAAAACCTATAGTTAAGACTTTGAATTAACCGGTCCGCCGTCTGAACGTTAAAACTCCCACTTGCCCTTACCGCCACCCTGCCAGCGTAGATTCCGGCTTTCTTTCCCGCAGTTACGACAGATTTGACGGTATCGCCCGTTTGAAAGCCGAACAGCTTCTTTTTTCTCGTCAAGTATCCCCTCGGAAAGCCATATTTGTCAAGCCTTGTCCTTTGATACGACCCTCTCCCCGTAGCTTTGACTTCCAGAACGGGCTTATCCCAACCAATAACGCTTTCCGTTTTGCCCACGCAGGCTGCGTCGAGGCAGTGGGTTTTCGGTATGCCGAGCCTCGTCCTGTTCCACTTGGTGCGCCCGCCGGTTCCTATTTCTACGGGTAGTCCGGTATTCTTGAGTCTGTTGAATAAAGACCACATAGTTGAGTTTACGGCGGCGGCATCCTTGAGCGGGGCCTGCGCTTGAGCAAGTATTTTATTTAACCGCTCAGGCTTGTTTTTAAGAAAATCTTTAACGTCCAAATTACCTTTCTTCTGGTTACAGCCGTGGCAGGCAAGCGTCAGATTGCTTACCCTGTCCGTGCCACCCTTGCTTTTCGGGTGAATATGGTCTATTTCAAGGAGGACATCCTTATTCCCACAATAGGCGCAAGTCCTGTTCCACTTCTCGAACAGATATTCGCGGACTTCGTAGCCCGCAAGTTCGCCCTGCCGGTATTCTATTCCCGATATTTCCGGATTTTGGATAACTTGGGCGTCGAACCTTACGATTTCCTGCGACAATGCCGTAACCGGAAGCCATTTACGGAAACGGTTAACCCATGAAATGACGGTATCGACCCTGTGCCGCAACGACGGGGCAAGCCAGCCCTGTGGTCTGGTCCGGTTGTCGAACCTCGCCGGACGGTGCCACAATTTGTTCCGACGGTTCCGCCTGAATGATCGCCTCTGGGTTAATGCGCTTTTAATAGCGCCGCCGCGGTGCTTTAGTTCGATAAGGGACAATACCGCCCTTTGGCCGTTATCCTCCCTTACGGCGGCTATACCCGTAACCTTGCTGCCGGGGTCAAGGCATACGCGGACGGGTTGTAAATTGGAATCCTCCCGTTTGCGGTCTTTTAGGCGTATAGTGAAGGGATAAACCCTTACCACTACCGCCCTGCCTTTTTCTAACAGCTTTCTCGCCCTTTTTTCCGAACACGGCATTAAGGGTTTTTTCTTTCTGTCCAACACGAATACCACTGCTGCCTCCTTTAATTTGCGCTTACGCGCCTTGTAACGCGGACCGTTAAGTCCGTCTCCCTTCGGGGTTGTCCGCAACCGGTATCGCGGTTAAAACCTTCGGCGCTTTGCCTTTCGCCTGCATGATTAAAACCTTCCAGAGTCCGGGGTTAAGGAAGCGCCCCGGAGTGGGTCTTTAGCCCGTTGCGAACTGCTGCCGCTCTTTAACGGCTCCCTGGTCAACCGAGCTTTTTCAATCTCCGGCTTTCAAGCCGGGGTAGTTGACCTACGCAGCTTCCTTTTTCTTTTTCTTTCCATAAAATTCAATTCCTTTGTTAGTTAATTCGTGGATTAATGTCTCAAAACTTACCTCAATTCCTGAATTTTTTTTATAAAAGCTCTGAATTTTCTTTAATCTCTTAACGTCTTCTTTGCTTAAAACTATTTTTTCTTTTTCTATCATTTTGCCCCTCTGAAATATATAGCGAAGTTATTTTTTTTATTTTTTTAAAAAACCGAAGAACCTGCGAAATTTTGACATATTAATATCTTCCAAAAATTCTTTGGCTTCGGCATTGTTATTTAAAAGAAAATCCTTATTTTTTTTATAATCCATAACTTTTAACTTATGATTATATTTTTCCAACATCCAGCCGCCGGAATCGTCCCTTGATGCCGTTTCGGAAACTATGTCTATATCTACGGATAGCCCTTTTTTTCTTATGGTCTTTTTAATATCGTCGAATATGTTTTTTAATTCGTTATCCATACGATAATCGGTTACCGTTACGCCGTGGAGCGTAGTTTCGCCGGTTAAATAGAAAAAAGCCTTGCATATAGCCGTCCGGTGATTGCCGTCTCCGCCTATATAAAGTTCTCCGCCGTCGATACTCTGAT
>JAJZBN010000068.1 GCA_021798875.1 bacterium
GTAAATGAAAGAGAGAAGAGGTAAAGCTTAAAGCACTTACTTACAGTATTAATATTAAAACATAATTATTATTACAATGGGGTTAAGGTTTTGTTAAAATTTTGTAACAATTTAGAATCGGAAAATTGATGCTTTATCAAATCAAAATTAATCTAAATAATGCAGAACTGGAGCTTTTTGCCTGTCTGCAAGTTTTTTGATATATTTTAAAATTTTGTTATATGATTTAACCCCTTTGACTGCAATCCATTCCTGTTTGAATTGTTCCGGCCCCGAAACCTTTAACAAAGTGGTAGGTCCGTACTGATTTTTTTTTGAAGGAACATATTTCATTGTTTTTAAATTAGAGTCAGCTTTATTAGCTTTGTTGATATTTATATTATTAATTTTTTTACTTTTTCTTTTTATAATAAATTTACTCAACGGCACATATTTTTTAGGAGCATGAGCTCCTATTTTTAGCAGCAGCTTTTGACCATTAGAACAAAATCCCGGGTTTAGTCTTTTTTTAACCCTTATATTTAAATAATTATAAGGTTTGTAATCAGGCTTATCTGTAAATCCGTTAATTATTACTTTAGCATTGGCATCCCACTGGCTCATCGGAGGAAGATTGAAAATAGATTCAATCGTCTTTACTATTGAAACCTGAGAATATCTCTGCTTGACAAGAGCGCCTTTTTTAACATAAGGACCCATCATAAGCGCAAAAGTCCTATGCGCCGAAATATGGTCAGCTCCCGACTGCGCATCGTCTTCGGTTAAAAAAACCAATGTATTTTTCCATATTTTAGAGCGGGATAAAAATGATAATACTTTACCGGTCGCCTCGTCGTTATTCGCAACATAATACTGAGGCGTGTAATTACACGGGGCTAATCCCGCCGTGTGGTCGTCCGGCAGCCAAATATAAGTAAAATCAGGAAACTTATTTTCGTTTTTTCTTTTTTTAGCCCAGTTAATAAAAATATTCGCCCTTGCTGTATCTAATATATTCAAGTTCCAGCCAGGATATTCCTCTACTACGTGTCCTTCCATACGCCTGTTTACGCCGTTTATGCGCGTATGCGCCACAAATTCGCCAAAATCTGCAAAGCTGATATGATGAGCTAACATATCGTTAAATAGGTAAAGTTTATACGGGTATGAAATCCAAATATTAGCTAAATTCATATGTAATTTTTTCATTCCTTTATTTCCTAAATACGAATGATTTAAAAATGTGTTATCAATATTTGGTTTATAATCCGATGAAAGCATGCTTCTTGTCTGAGGGTACCTAAGTCCTCTGCCTGAATAGTCTTCCTGCCAAGTTCTTTGAACATAATCGGAATCGGATGCTCCAGTTGTCCATTCGTGACCTTGCGCCGTTACTTCTCCATCCGCGTCAAAATTAACGAATAACGCATATTTATTCGCCAATTTATAAAGATTAGGCAATTCCTTTTGATTATACAAATCAAGGTGCGGATCTGCCCATTTACCGGCTCGTTTATAATCGCCTAAATCTTCGTCGAATGTTTTATTTTCACGCAAAATAAATACTATATGCTTAATATGCTTTCTTAAAAATTTTACCATAGAGGCTTCTTTTTTCTTCCTTTCGTTTCTCTGTTTAAGTGTAAACCTGTCGTCATGCAGGCTGAGATGCGTAAGATAATTTTTATTTTTTAAAAAATAATTGATATTAACCTTTTGAAGCGCTCCGTGCATAAAAGCCCCTATCCACTGATATTCCAAATTAGGTCCTGCGCCTAAGCCTTTAGCATTTGTAATAAATATAGATTTATTAGTTGAAGTTATTGCCGTAGGATACCATGCTGTCGGAATTAACCCTATAGGTTTGTAATTTGACAAATTAAATACTTCTGCGTCATTATTGCCTGCATTAGCTACAAAAAAATATTTACCGCTTACGGTTATACCGTCAGGATAGCTTCCATAAGGGGCATGTTTATAAGGGCTTATGTGAATTATTTTTACAATTTTAAGACTTGCCGTATTTACTACAAAAATCCTGTCGTTGTTGGATGCTGCGATTAATGACAGCGGAGTATCCGGAATAGCTGCTATAGCTGTCGGTTGCATTCCGGAAGATGGCATAGGATTTTTATCAAATGATATTTTACCTAAATATTTAAGTGAAGAAGTAAATACTCTTACGTCATCGCCTCCCCAGTCGCTTACTATAATTCTTTTTCCGTTATCAGCCAAACTAACGGCGAACGGATATGGACCTGCATTTGCATATTTTGTAATTCCGGTTTTTAAATTTATTTTAGCAATAGAGTTTGAAAGCAGACCTGTTGCATAAATAAAATTCTGTTTTTTTGATAACGCTACATAATCGGGATAAAAAAGATAAGGGTGTATATTCTCATGACCCTGATACTCATAAGGATATTGATTTTTTGGAAAACTCTGCCATTTAAGATGATAGCTTTTTACGGCTTTAAGCCAGCCGTTTATGTATTTAACGGCCAAAATATTTCCGGAAACTCCTCCGGCAACGTAAATAGTTCCCTTTTTGCTTACCGTAAGACCTTGAAAAAAGCTCTGGTGAGTTATAACTGTTGTCGGAATCTTAGACATAGGCATTCTATATGAGATATGTCCATTAGAAGTAATATAATATTCATCAACAGGATAAATACTTCTCTTCATAGGTAGCTCAAGTTGTTGTATCGGACCAATATACGGTACATTGTTTTGACCTTCATAACCGGCTAATATCGCTAATGGTTTAAAATTTTTTCTTTTAAATAATTCAATTTTTAGAATCTTTTTTGCAGAATTTGTAACAACGACAATATAATTTTTATAAACTTTAACGTTCGTCGGAAAATTTTGCGTTGCCATAATTCTTCCGACAGGACTTATAAATCTGCCTGTAGGAAGCTCATGCGTATATTCTGTAATATTTTGCTTGGTTATTCTAACAGATTTTTGCTTAAGAAAATTATTTGGGAGATAATGCGGTAGCGGAAAAGGGGTTTCGGCATAAACATTGCATACAGCCAAAAAACCAAATAATGCAACAAACAATAAGATACATGTTAAATTATATTTTGAAATATATATCTTATTTTTAAAGTCTATTTTCATAATAACCTCCAATGTTTTATTCTGAATATATTTTAATAAAATTATATAATAATCTTAAATCACCGTCAGGAATTATTAAAACGGCTTCAATATACGATAATTGCGGGATTTCCCCTTTCGCGGGAATCCAGATAAAAAAATTTATAACGGTGATTTAAGTTAATAAATATTATTATCTCAATTAAATTTTTGCATTAACATTAAAAGTAAATATTCAATCCTGTATATTTTATAGACATTCACAACTAATTTTAATAAATTCAAAAAAATGATTATTTTATTTATAATGAATTTTTTTGAATAACTATTGTAAACAAATGTAAATATTATTAAGACAAAAATCTAATGCCATAAATCAAATACTTCAATTTATGACATTAGATTTTTTTAGCATTGCAATTTTTAATTTTATTTATGTAAAATATTTTATTAAAACTTCATGGTAGTACTTAGAAAAAATTCTCTAGGTGCTCCAGGATAAGCTAAAATATCACCTGCACTATTACCGCCAAAATAACCGCCTGATGAAATATATGCATCTGAATTATATTCCTTATTAAACAGATTATAAACTGAAAAACTTAAATTGGCAGTTTTGAGTCCTGGAATTATATTGTTTAATAATGTAGTCTTTAGACTTATAGAAGTATTTACAATATCATATGACGACATTTTTTGGCTGTTTGACGGATGATCTGCTAAATTGTTAAAAAGATATTGCGAACCTGTATCCGTATCCCATAATTTAACAGTATAAATTGAAGAATTTTCTGGGATTCTATAAAATGCTCCTACATTAAATGTATAATCTGGCACATTAGACACGGGATATCCATTATATAATAAATTATTTGAATTTATATAATACGTATAATTAGCACTAATCCCCGTATAATTCAAATAAACATGTAAATTGTTCACTGGGTTGTCACTTGCGTCAATACTTATTCCTTTATAAAAAGATTTATCATACGAGATTAACAGTACACCGTAATTTGGAGGAATATTATTATGAACAAATGTGGTTAATGGCGCTTTACCTAAAGAATTTTGAAAATAATTAGCATTAAAAATAAAATGGTGTAAAAATGTATTTTTTTTAATCAAAACTTTAAATCCAATTTCAGCATCTTCAACAGTGGTTGGCTGTGCAAATTGTGTGGTACTAAAATTATTAGCTTCGGTATCTGAAAGATAAGAAGGTGAATATATAGTACTATAATTGCCATATAAAATTAGATTATGCAATAAACGGTAATTAATTCCTATAGACGGCTCCATTTTATAATTTTGATTTGCCGTATAATAATAGGGACCATTAACGACATAATTATTAGTTGCATTAGTATAACCAAGATAAACATAATCTAATCCAGGAGTAATAGAAAGATTTTTTAGTAATTTAATTTTATCTTGAGCAAAAAGTGCAGCGTCATTAAAAATACTATGAATTGCATAAATAATTCCTGAATCTGTTTGCGGTTCGAAATCATTTTTACTGGTATATGTTTGATTAATATAATACTCTCCAAATTTTATATCGTTTCTTGGAATACTCCAGTTAAAATCTACCTTTTCTCCGTATTCTGGCAAAGGATTTGTCCATAAATATGCCCCCGAAGTTCCTCCATCAGGTACAGACCAATTAATAGTTCCGGAATGTGTTCTATCAAAATATCTATACCACGTTTCACTATTAAATGTTAAATTAGGACTTAAATTCAAATTAAGTTTTATATAAGGCATTATTGTCTCAAATTGGGTATATTTATCCCACACATTTTGAGGAAGACTTGAATAAAATCCTGAAGTTTGCTGACTATATAAAGATGCGTTAGCGTCTTTTCCTCCCAAAGTAACACCTTGGGCTGCAGTTTCTGGAATCATATTAGGTCTATATTGTTTAACTCTTGAAGAGAATAAACCGAAACTAAATGAGTTTTTATTAAAAATCTTTACAACTTTACCAAAGAAAGAATATCCTTGGGCAGGAGCATTAAATTGCCCTGTTCTATAAGTATTTGCACTAGTATAACCTGCAGCAACTACCCCATCCCAACCATCATGCATACCGGTACTCATTTCATCGTCAAAAGTATAAGTATCATAAGAACCAATAGATATATTAATTTTATTGTATGGCTGCATTGTTGGCTGAATCGGCACAAAATTAATTGTTCCACCTAAACTAAAAACCCATCTGCTATTTGGGTTTCCTGGACCATATACAACGTTTATTCCGCTAAAAAATTGATTAATCGGAAAATCATTGCTATCCCAACCACCGCTGCCTCCATTGAGATTACTTATGGGGATTCCGTCAAATAATATTGTTATTCCGTTTGATATTGGATTATAATTTAATGAGTTCCAACCTACTTTAATTCCTCTTAGAGTAATTTCATCTCTCCCTAAACCGCTGATGGCTGTATTGCCCTCTACAGTTATGCCGGGTGCTAAGTCAAGAGCTTGAACGATTCCTCCTCCTGTATTTGTTACCGCAGATATTAAATTTTTATTTATAACAGCTTCGGTTTGAGATGATTTAAATATTTTCTTGGCAGTTAACTTTCCGCTTGTTTTTTTAAGCGCCTTCCTTTCATTCGCCAATAGGCTCGAAATAGCAGAAGACGTTGCTTCTCCTAAGTAAACAGAAGTGTTTGAACCTGACGCGTAGGAATAACCGACAAACGTAAAAAATGTAAAAATAAACTGCATACATACGACTAATGCGCCGATAGGATAAAAACTTCGTTTTTCCCTTTGCGTATTTCGTGACATAAC
>JAJZBN010000069.1 GCA_021798875.1 bacterium
TTATGTAATTTTCACTCCATACAACAAATTCAATTATCATATAGCGTTGACGATATAACATTCCATAACCCGCCATAAAAAAACCGCCTAAAACCTGCGTTTCCAGCTTGCCTGGTGCGCAGGTGTGGAATATTAGTTGCCGTTGTCTTTACTCTAACAAAATGCGAAGCATACAATACTGCTTTTGTCGTTGTTTTTGCATTTACTTTACGAAAAATGCGAAGCGCACTTTATTAGCTTTCGTAGTTGCTTTTTGCATTTATTCTAAGAAATAATGAGCGGAGCGATTCACTTTATTAGCTTTCGTTTTTCGCTTTTGTTTTTACTATAATTAAATCCGCGTAAGCGCGCTTTCTTAGCATTTGGTTTTTATATTTTGTTTTTACTTTATTTAAATTTTCTTTCAATTTTATTTTTTTGCTTTTCGTCATTTTTATAATTAATTTCTTTTTCTTTATCGGCTTTCGGCTTTTGCTTTTGCTTTTCGGTTTTATTATGATCAATAATCTTTTTCTCTTTTTTCTTTTCCGGCTTTTGATATTCTTTCCGTTCGTTTTCCCGTTTAAATTTTTCGGTTATTTCTTTCAAGTCCGGAATGGTCGTATCTATTCCCTGTAAGTTATTTAAAATATTTTCTATTATCGAATAGTTTTTATAATTTCTATTCTCGGTCGTTATACTATCTATTTGCCTATCGTCTTTCAATGCCGTTTTAAATAATAGTTTTTTATCCATCGTAAAAATTTCTATTTCCTTTTTTGCCCTGGACACGTTCACGTAAAATTCGTTTTTGGTCGTCCTGTCGGAATATATATAAACTTTTTCCGCAGTCTGCCCCTGGGACTTATAGCTCGTTATTGCGTATGCGTGGGTAAAATAGTTATAATCCTTAGTTTCGAACGTTGTAGTTTTTTGACCGTCCTTTTTTCCGAGCACCGCCGTTATTTTATAATTGCCGTTTCCGAGATTTTCTATATCGCGGATATACCCCGTTAAACCGTTTTGAACTCCAAACTCTTCTTTAATTCCCGACACGCCGATATGGTAATCGTTTTTTAAAAAAACGATTTTATCGTTCTTCGAAAATTTTTTATCGGTCTCGATAAAAACCTGATTTGAAAATAATTTATTGCCTGACAATGTCGCTTCTTTTTGCGAGAACCTATTAACGACGGTTAAGGACTTATTTTCGATATCCACTTTTTTTACGTCGAATACGTGTTTGCCTCTGATTATCACGTCCCCGACCGCATAATTCCATATCTGCTTTTTGTCTTCGTCCCCTATGCTTTTCCCCTCTCGGATTTTTATTTTCGTATCTTCTTTATCGATTTTCCCCGACGCCTGTAATTTTTCTCTCGCAATCCTGTTGAGTTCGTAACGGTCTTTATTTAACGCGGCCAATATAAAATTATCCATATTATCCTCTTTAACGAAAGCATCGGTAATTTTATCGTAAAGTTCGAACTTGTTTTCGTAAACATGGATTTTGTTTTTCTCGTCGAGCATTTTTAAGCCTTCCTTTAGTCTGCCCTCCGCAATCGTTTTAACCGCTTCCTTTAAGAACGGGTCCGTCTGCCTTATAGACTCGTGCATTTCGACGACCGTTACGTTCTTAGACTTCTGAAGCCTTTCAAACATCCCGCCCGCCATTATAGCCGCCAGCTGTTTTATATCGCCGATTAAAATTACCCGTGCGTTTTCTTTTTCGGCGATATCGATAACTTCTTTGATTTTTAAGGTCGCGTTCATGGACGACTCGTCCACTATATACACCTTTTTACCGTTCGAATCCGTGAATGATTTAATATTGCTACCCTGCAATATGTGGCTGTCCATAGTTTTAGACTTAATCTGGCTCTGCTCGATAATTTCCTTGACGGCCTGGGCGGTCGTGGAAAGTCCTGCAAGCTCGATGCCTTTTTCGGCCGTGAGCTCGTGAAAGGCTTTAAGCAGCGTGGTCTTTCCGGTTCCGGCATCGCCCTGAATCACCGTAACCCCGTTTTTCGACGTAAGCAGCGCTTCTAACACCTTTTTCTGGTCTCCCGTTAATTTAAAATCTTTATCGCGTTCTTTTTTAAATATTTCGGCCTCGTTCTTTTCCCATTGGTCGATTTCCGCTTTAACGGAATCTTTGCCAATAATGCCTTCGTATTTTTCAAACGTGTTTTTAGCGAAAAATTCTATCCTTTTCTCGGCGTTTCTGATTTCCTTTGTCGTAAAAAAAAAATTATCGGCACCGAGGCTGACAAGCTCTTTACGCTTAATCATCTCCTTAATCTTAATCCCTATGTCTTCCTCGTTAAATTT
Organism: bacterium; assembly: GCA_021798875.1. Lineage (GTDB taxonomy): Bacteria > SZUA-79 > SZUA-79 > Acidulodesulfobacterales > Acidulodesulfobacteraceae > Acidulodesulfobacterium_A. The sequence goes on from JAJZBN010000069.1 coordinate 2,311, forward strand.
TAAATTCTGGTAAATCAGGGTCTTCATAATCTCGACCCGCAAGTCTAAATCCGAGAATCCGCTTTTGTTTTCCGTGCGCTTTTTGGCGGCAATATTAAAAGCGTTTTGGATATCTTCCGCGCTTGCCAGCCTGACCGATTTTTTAATCGGGACGATGTTTTTCTGCGGGCTTTCTTCTTTCCAGCCCTCGCGCAATTCCTGTAGCGGCTCGGACGAGTCTTTAGGCTTCCTCGTTTTTAAGGCTATCTGGGCTTTAACTTCTGCCTCGGAACCGGTCGGAGTATCGTTTTTAACTTTTTCGAACTCATCCTTTATTTTTTCGGACCGCTTCGAGAAAGTTTCTAAGGTGGATTGCTCAACACCTTCTATATCATAAAAAAACTGCTTATAATCCGTAATTTTAACGGCGATATCGTTTTGTCTTAAGTCGTTAATGGCGCGAGCCCTGTATAGCTCGCCAAGGCTTTTTTTATTGTCGAGTATATTTCTTCCTTTAGTCTGCGGGGTAGAGCGTCCTATTTCGAACGCGTATTCCTGCCCCCTGACGAACAGTCTTCTCGGCACGATAAAATGAGAGTGTATCTCTGGGTCTTTTTCCCTCGTGTCGTGGTGCAGGATAGCCGCATATTCCATTTTTCCGGGATACACGGCATCGTACACTTTCTTGCCGTTTTCCCTGTGAGATAAACGCGTATACGCGAGATTCTTTTCGACGTAGCGCATAGACCCGCATGCAGCGTTTTCGTGTATCTCTATTAATTTTTTCCTGAGTTCTTCGTCGTCCGTAAGCTCGATTAGAACCGAAAGGCCTTTAGGCGCCGAAAAAGTCATGTCGATACAATCCTTGCCGGCGAGAAACTCCCTGAACGTTCTTCCCGATTTAAGGGATACGCGTTTTTCTCCCGACCGCGGAGCTTTAGAAGGCTCTAGTATTTGTTCGCCCACAAATTTATTAGCAAGCCCGCCGTAAAAGGTTTCGGAGTTCTGGCTCGTATAATATTCTTCTATCTCGAACTGTTCCTTTTCCTTTTGAAAATATTGCTCTGCTTTTGCAGACGTCATTTCAGTGTCTATGCTCAGCATTATTTCTCCTATTTACAATATTTTTTCTTAAGTTCATAAATAATGTCTATGAGCATTTGCGGTTTTGTCACCCATATGCTTATCGCTTGTGCGTCTATATTTTTTATGCGAACCGCATCCAAGGAACTGCTGGGTATAGCAGAATTAAATTCTTTAATAAGAGCGTTTAAGTACGGAGTTGCGGGCTCTTGGACTTCCGTCCCTTGAACCTTGTCTTTATCGAAATCCGGGGGCAGGGCGTCCGTGGAGATAGCCGGGGTTTTTTGTGGTTCCGTTTTCGGTTTTTCCGTTAAGTCTTTAACGGCTTTCTGCTGGTCTTCTTTTTTCTCTCGGGCAATTTTAAGGGCATCGCCCTTAGATATTTTTTTCTTTTTTATCTGCTCCTTAACTCCTTTATCGAGATTTTTAGCAAGTTGTAAATCTTGTTGGACGGCTCTTTCCGATAATCCGGTTTTTTTAGCCGTGTCGGAGACAAAATTTTCGTCATTTTTTACCCCCGTCAAAGCCTTGTCGTTACTGCCTCTGTCCGAAAACGAAACAGTTTCGTTTTCGGTAGGGCAAAATTGTTTTAAATTTCTTTTAACCTTTTCGGATTTGGCGAAATCAGGATGTAATTCTTCGTATATTTCCTGCCGTCTTTTGAGTATTTCCGCCCTATCGAGATAATGAAGCTCCGCCCTTACGAGGTTTTCATCTATCTCGGCGAGTTCCGAGTGTATCTCGTCCATATTTACGATAATAGCCTGTATCCTGTTATACCCTAACCGCTTATACGCCGTCAGCCGATGCAATCCGGCTACGAGAATATACCCTTTGGGGGTCTTATTTACCGAGACGGGATTTAAAAGCCCTATTTCCTTAATGCTTTCCATTATTTCGGTTACTTTTTCTTCGCCCGCCTGCCTTTTTCTGTCTTTTACGATTATATCGTTTACGTTAAGTTCCACGCCGTTGAGTTTAATCTCGTTCATAACGCCCGGTTCGTTCAATTCCCTCGCTATAGTCGCCATATCCTTGCCGAGTATATCGGATACGGTTTGCCCCGACGGTCTTTTTAAGTCCATTTTTTTGCCTCCTATAAATTAAAATTATTTTATTAATTATTGATTATTTCATTTACTATAAATTCTATTTCGGCTTTCGCATGGCTATCGTCGGTATCAAAAACCGTTTCGCCGAGCAGCGACGATTTAGGATAACTCTGCCTAAACAACACGTCAAAGATAGAATTTTTTTTGTTAATCTCTATTTTTAAAAGAGCTTCCTTAATTTCGCTTCCTATCGCCGCATTCCTGATAATTTTGTTATGTATAAAAATAATACTGAAATCTTTCGAAATCATATTAATCGTGTCTATCAAACTCGATAATCCCCAGATATCGAATGCAGAGCTCGCTACGGGTATTACGAGGTAATTTGCGAGTTTAATACTCGTAATAAAAAATTGGCTCATCGCCGGGGGGTTATCGATTACGACATAATCGTAATCGCCTTTCTCCACTAAAGTCTCAAGTAATTTAGGATTGTCGATGGGGACTACCTTAAAGGATTTATCCTCTTTAATGCAACCCCAATCGTACGCCGTCCGCTGGGGATCTGCATCATAAAGGATTACCTTGTTCTCTGAACAACCCATTGATAGCGATTTTGCGATATTGATCGCGAGGGTAGTTTTTCCGACCCCGCCTTTTGAATTTTGAACAGAAATTACTTTCATTTTTACCTCCAAATTTTTATATTTAACTTGTAAGCTTTATAAATTCCCTTATCGCCTCGTCCTCGTCGTCGAATACCCTTGCCACAGGGCAGTTATCGTATTTTACTGCAAAAAGCCTAAAATCCCCCTTATCTATCCAGTAGATAGAGTAGTTCCCCCGTTCGCAAATCCCTTTAAAACGAAGCTGAATGTCGATACTCTCCTCTTCGTTTATTCCAACCTTAGCGGCATAGCCGCCTGACATAGCGCAGTTCATAATACGGCCTCCTTTTCTACTTTTTTGTTTTCTTGTTTTTTATATCCTTCGCATTCTACAATTAAGTCTTCGGTTTTGACCTCGAAACATTCTAAAAGAAATTCAGCTTTGCCTCCGAATGGAACACCCAAGTCGCAAAATGGAACGGTTTCGTTGGTTTTTAGAAACCTGCAGTCGTTGCATTTAGTCCTATAATGCAGAGCATTTAATTCTTTTTCGGTAATGGGGATTTTGTCTAACGGCATATAGGCTACTTGGTCGAGTATCAAGTCGCCTATAAGTTCTTCAACCGATTGATGCGTTATTCCCGCTAATTCTTCTAAATCCCTGCATAGTCTTTCGTCTTGGATTGTCAGCATAGATACCTCCTTTAAACTCCTAAAAAGTTATTTATTATTTTTTCATAAAGCATTTTATTTCTTTCGTTTAAACTGAATTCATTATAATCGGTTTCTATGACTTCAACGGGCATACCGAACTCGTCTGCCGTTTTTAGAAAAA
>JAJZBN010000070.1 GCA_021798875.1 bacterium
TATCAGCCGAGCCGTTTTAGGAGCAAGTCCCAACAGCGCTTTAATTGCCGCTCCGGTTTTACTGCGAGCCTTAAGTTCGAGCATCTGACCGAGAAGTACAAGCGTTACTATAAAAGCGGCAGCTTCGAAATACGTATCCACCTGCCCGCCCCTGCCTCTGAAAGACGCGGGAAATATCCGCGGAGTAAGCGCCGCCGCAAGACTGTAAATATATGCGACGCCTACACCCAGACTTATCAAAGTAAACATATTAGGACTGCGGTTTATTATGGATTTTACACCTCTGACGAAAAAAGGCCATCCGCCCCATAAAACTACCGGGGTAGCAAGTATAAGCTCAATCCATTCTGATATTCTGAATGAGATAAGGTTGCTAATAGATATTGCCGGAACATATACGCTCATGGCAATTAATAAAAGCGGAATCGTCAGAACCGCGCTGACCCAGAAACGCCTCGTCATGTTTATAAGTTCTGGATTTTTTTCTTCTTCCAAAGAACCCGCCCTCGGTTCGAGCGCCATTCCGCATATCGGACAGTTTCCCGGAGCATCCCTGACAATTTGCGGGTGCATAGGGCAAACCCACTCCGTTTTAGCTGCCGCAACAGGAATGACAGGTTCGAGCGCCATTCCGCATATCGGACAGTTTCCCGGCTCGGACTGCCGCACCTCCGGATGCATAGGACAGGTGTAAAGAGTAGCGGCATATGCGAATGCGGCGCTTTTTTCCAACCCGCCGCCCGCCGTCCCTGAAACTTTACATTCTTCGCATTCCGAATTCTTTGAAATTTTCATAAATATCCCCTCCCACCCAAATAATTCTGAAATCAATGTAGCGGAGAATAAGATTCTCCGCTACATTGATTGTTTATTTAAATTCCTCAATAATATAACGCATAAACACATTTAAATTAGAACCCGAACGCAAGCCCAGTTCCTATCGTGTCATCCTGCGATTTATTAGTTATAAGGTATTCTAAATAAAGATGCGCATTATAAGCAAGGCTATACTCCGCAAGAAGGTCTAAATTATCTTTAATGCCCTCGTTGGAGCAACTGCTGCTGTTAGGGGTATAAACGCCTTGCTGATAAAGTCCTGAATTACTCTGGCAGCTTGTCGAAACTCCTCCAAAGGTCTGATTAAATCCCTCCTGTAAGTCTTTATGCGTCCATGAATATTGCGCATATTCCGCCGAAAGCATTAAACCGTTTCCAATCTGAGGGAAAAGGTATCTCCCGTAAACTTCGAAGGTCGAATAACCGTTGCTTGAATTCGTATTGCCTACCGCAGTTCCGTTTAAAGTCAAGTTTGTTGGAGACATCGACGGATTTCCGTACGGATGGTTATCGCTCTGCACCATATATGTAATACCAAGCTCATATATATCGTTAGCTATATCGATATCGACACCGTTATCGACGATTCGATTCGTCCATGAACCACCGCTCATATTATTCATGGGAGATACATAAATCGGTTCGGCTATTATTGAGCCGTAATAGCCGAATTCTAACTGCCCCATAGAAGTCGGATAGTATTCCTTGAGCTGATAGGAATATTCCATCGCGTTAGATACCTGACTTTTGGCGGAGATATTGCTATCCGCCTCGGAAGGATAAGCCATAAGGGTCTTCATATTCGGCATCCCAGCGTCATTTGTAACGGTGAGTTTATACCATAAATGATAACCCGGCGTACCATATAATTCAATGCCGCTTCCCATCATGGCATTAATCAAATTATCACCCTCACCATCGTAACCAACATTTAATCCTTGAATATTTGAATCAGGGCCGGTAGCATTTGCTCCTGGAGCAATAAGATAAAACGGTACCTGCTTGTCAAAATAAGCCGCCGCCGTATTTACCTGTCCTATTTTGAGGTTAAGCAAATGGGACGAAACTCCGAAACCGTGTCCAAGTCCGTTTAAAGATGCCCATAATTGAATCTCGGTAAAGTTTCCACCGGTCGGGATATTATTCATTGAAAAAAACGATAATGATTGTGCAAACGGCGTATAGAGTTTAAACTCGCCACCCGCGTCGAACATCACGAGCCCCGAAAAACTGTCCGTGCTTGAATTAACGTTTTCATTAGTGTAATGCTGGTAGCTAATTGTTGGAGCAATAGAAAGAGGTATAGGCCATGGATTTGGAAGGCTCAATCCTTGGGTGATTTGGGTTGCATCCGCAGCCATCCCGTTCGTGTCTGGCAGTCTGAAACCGTTTCTCCAGAACGCCCTTCCGAACGGATTAAGGTTCGGAAAAGTGGTATGACATACGGCGCAGGTAAAGTGGTACTTTTGGGCAAATGGCGGAATTCCATAAGATTTTTTTGGCGCTGATGAAGTAAATATAGTTATAATGAAAACTAAAAAAATAACATAAATCAACTTATTTTTCATAAATATATCCTCATATTGGTATATAATTAGTTTATTTATTAATTAATATTTTAAGTTTAATTACTTGTTCTTGTAAAGTTTCTGATAAAAAAATAAAAACAGGAACTTTCACAGACATCAAATAATTAAATTAAATATAATTATATTGTGAAAAATTATAAGAATAAGCCACTAAACTGGGAGGGTGGAAAATATCGGCAACAGGACAATTTTCGACTAAGAGAGGGAGAAGCCGCCTTGCCCTGACAAAAGGTATATGTAACAATAATAGCATAAAAATTAAAGAAAGCAGATTATAGCACTCCATGCATGTAAAATAATAATGTTTAAATTTTCCGGATGCAGTATCGGATGTTAAATAATTAACATCATGCCCTTTATTTACATGTTTATGAAAAATTACCATTTTGGGCACAGGATTCATTTTCATTGGTATGTTATAAATATAACTGAGGTCATGAATGCTGATCAAATACGGAAGGATGCCGAGGATTAAAAAAGCGGCCGCCGTTCTAATCCTAATTCTTAGTATCGGGACACTTTTTTCATTTTTCATAAATTTAATAAAATATTAAATTTAAACATAAAAAAATAAATAAATTACCGGACTTACCGGTGCAATTTAAGAAGCAAATCAACAATATTAGGCTTTAATTTATAAAAAAAATTTATTAGCGCTTTTTGTTTACTTGCTTTATTATATTATAATTTTAATACAGAGTCAAATTAACAATTTTGTTAATAAATCAAATTAAAATTTTAAGCCTTTTGAACCGAATTTATTTAAAACATAAGCGAATAGCTTAGCATTATTCCCTGAGATGGGCTTTCGTTTGTAAAACCTTTTATATAAGTAACACCTATCGTATTATTTTTTACCACCGTATAAATTGCGGACAGGTTTCCAGTTACAGTATCGTGCGTTCCCGATATAATTGCCTGCGACCATGCTCCCGATAGGGCGATAGAGAGATTCTTCGTGATTAATTTACCTGCGCCTGCGTATGCGGAAAAAGGGTTAGTAAGGCTGGTAATGTCCGAAGGTTTGCCTAAAACTGTATATCCGCCGTTTATAAAATAAAAATAAGATTTTATTAGCTGCGTAACACCTAATTGAAAACCATAATTTGCCTTTCCCGTTCCCAAGCCGTTAGATTCGCTGGCCGTGGGCAGGTCAACGAAAACCGTTGCCGTTAAGGTCGGAAGGGAAGGGTTTACTGCCTGATTTGTAATGTTATAATTTCCAGTCAAAACTATATCCCCCAAACCGCTTTCGGTGGTCGAAGTCGAAGCGCCTGCTTTTTGAACGGGTATATTGTTGACCAACACCGTCGATGTTTGCTTATGAACCTGCATATACGGTATCGTAGCTTGAAAATTAAAGGTTTTATCCGGGTAATAATTTATATTAAGCGGAATATAAATTAAGGATGTGTTATAATTAGTGCCGTATTTGCCCCATGTTTCATTATAGCCCGTCCCTATCTGCAAGTTGGGAGTGCCAAACGATTTAGATATATTGACATTTACGGAAATTATTAAAAAAGCAAAAACAAAAAAAACGATATTTAATACTTTTATTTTTATTATCATTACGGAATATCCTCCTTCTTATTTTACAAAAAAAAATGCAAACTAAATTACAATTATATTCAGGTATTTTTGTACTTAGCTTGCATTTATATCGTTTATATAAAATTTTAATTAATTACTTGCCCATCATCTGCTGCTGCATATTATTAGTTTGTTGAATCTGCTGCTGCGTGTTGTTCATTTGCTGCATCTGCTGCTGCGTGTTGTTCATTTGCTGCATCTGCTGCTGCGTGTTGTTTACTTGATGCATCTGCTGCTGCGTGTTGTTTACTTGGTTTATTTGTCTTTGAGTATTGTTTACATTACTCATCTGGTTTTGCATGTTGTTTACCTGACTCATATGATTTTGCAAGGTATGAGCTTTATAAACATTGCCATTCTCGTTAGTCATATAATTTTCTAATTTTAAATTATGCGTCGTGTTCGGCGTGTTGGTCGCAAGAGATAGTGTATGAGCAACGGTTACGCCAGTTTCGGTTTTATAGACCTCGTTTACTACCTTTAAGTTAACCACGCCGTTCATTTCTTTAATCACATTTTTAACATTTACTTCGTTGCCGTTAAGCTGAGATATGGTATTGTTGCCCGTCAAATATTCTTTGATAAAGTTTTTTACGTCTGCTTTGTTTACAGCGTTAGTATTGTCTTCGATTAATTTTATAAAAACGGCGTCTCCCATTCCCATGCCTTTTTTCATATATAACTTTAATCCAGAGGGGCTTACCTGAAGATTTTTTTCGATTTCTAGTGCCGCCTGTTTATTATTGCCGACTTTATTAAGTATCTTTATGTATAACTTTATTAATTTTGCGTCGTTATTAATTACCGTTTTATGCGTGATTTGGGTCGATGCCCCGTAAGACGCTCCGGCAAAAACAGACGCAAGTCCTGCACTACCGACTCCTAAAACAATAAAACCGATTAAAAAAACTTTTAAAAATTTTATAGCTTTCATAATTGACTCCTTTGACTTTGTTAGTAATTTAAATTTTAATTTTAGTTTTAGTAAGTGAACAATTTTATTATATCTTATTATTTGTAAATGTCAACTTGGTAAATTTACAGACCTAAAGTATTTTATTTTTTTTGTAAGAGTCGGGTAAGTTTAAGCCTTTGGGCAGGATTAAGTACCTGTCGACCAAGTAAGTGATAAAATACCATTTCTTTTGCTAAATTAGCTTCTATATCCGAAATAGTATTTATATCGCTAAATAATACATGAATGCTTGGTTTTTTTGCTTTAATATCAATTTTATATTTATTAAATGCATCGTTGAAGATTCTCAAATCCTTCGATGTGGTTTCAACTACTTTTATTCTCAGCTCTTTTTCCTGCATAAGTTGTGCTTTAGTTAAATTAAAAGCAGTAGCATTCTTAATAAAAAATTCTACTCCGGGATGGTATTTATGAAAAGCAGGGATAATTCCTAGAGAATATCTGTGAAAAATTCTCATCCAATTACCCTGTCTGCCTCTTCCTGTTATAGCCTCGGTCTTATGAATGTTAAATGTAAAAATTAACGAAACTACCAATGCGGTTATCAAAACAGAAAAAATTACTTTGTTGCTCATTTTAAGTCTCCTTTTTAAATGTTTAATTAAATTTATTTATTTATTTAATATTTCCGATAGAATTTATATGTCCGATTTCCCATTTTTTCCAGATAAGATATAACGTCGGCAATAAAAGCAGGTTAAGTATCGTAGCCGTGACCATCCCGCCGACCATAGGCGAGGCTATGAACTTCGTCATTCTTGCGCCGGTGCCGT
>JAJZBN010000071.1 GCA_021798875.1 bacterium
GGCTTCTTTCGGGCTTGACGTTATAAAGCATTTAATATCTTTAATGTAATGCTTTAAATTCAAAACCTCGTCAAAAACTTCCATATCGGAAAAGTCTATTTTTGAATTAATTAGGGAGACCGTTTCCTGCGTAATTTCGTATCTCTGTGCCATATTATAAATTTCGGGATGCTTTATTGAAACTTCATAGCCTATTTTTAACGCTTCTTTTTGAAAAGTTTTTTCGTAGTCGAATATAACGCCGTCTAAGTCTAATGCAGTTTGAGTTAACATTAATTTCCTCATAATTTATAGTCCGTTATTTGCCCTGTCTATCGCTTCCGCCATATCTTTATTGCTGTATTTAAGATAGATAAGCGTATTAACGATATTGGCGTGTCCTAAAAAGTTTTTGAGCAACATTATATTCATTCCGCTATCGAGCAAATGAATCGCCCGAGTATGCCTTAAGGCGTGCGGATGGGCTTTGTCTAAATTGTTTTGCCCTAATAATTTAATAACGTAAGATTTAAACATAAGGCTTATCCCTTTTCTTGTTATAGCTTGTTTGCCTTGCGCTTGGGATAAAATAAAATCCTCGTCGGCAAGCTTATTAATAACTCTATGGTTTAAAATTAACGACAATAATTTATCTGATATTTTTAAATATCTATAAATTTTATTGGCTTTACGCTGTTTTAACGTTAAAACCTTGACTCTGCCGTTGCCGGCGTCTATGTCGCTAAATTTTAAGGATCTCGCTTCTTCTATTCTCGCTCCGGTTTCGTATAAGAGAAGAATTACGAGTTTATGGAAAGGGTTATCTATGCCGTCCGTTAAAGTTTTAATCTGAGAAGCGGTAAAGAAAACGATATTGTCGTTTTCGTAATAATTGTTCGTTTTTAAATCGGTCTTTACGAGTTCCGTTTTTTTACCGTTTTTGGTAATGGGAGTTTCGGCATAGATTGCGATTTGATTATTGTCCATAAGATTTATTTATTTTCCTTAATTAAATTCCGCGCTATTTTATCGCATTTTTCGTTATAAAGATTATCCGAATGACCCTTTACCCATACGCAGTTGATTTTTAAAGTATTATAAAGTCCGTAAATTTCTTGCCATATATTTTTATGCTTAATTTCTTTTTTCCAGTCTTTTTTAGCCCAGTCGTGCATCCATGCGGTCATTCCGTCTAAAGCGTATTTGGAATCGGAGTAAAGATTTATCTCTATTCCTTTATTCTTAATAGCTTTAAATGCATTAAGCACTGCTAATATTTCCATTTCCTGATTAGTCGTTTGCTCCTTAAAACCGGATATAACTTTTTCTTTATCTTTATATAAAAGAATAGCGGCGTATGCTCCCGGACCGGGATTTCCGGAGCATGCTCCATCGGTGTAAATATTTATTTTATTTTTATCGTCCATAATTTTATTGATTTTGTCCTTGATTAAAAAATAATCAGTTTGATTAAGTCCGTAAAATTTTTAAAATATAAAATTTAGATTATAAGGGTCTTAAAAAAGTTATCCACAGGAATTGTCGAATTAATTTTCGACTTCCTTTAATACTATTATAGGAATTTTTTAACGAAAAATCAATATAAAAATAGTAAATTTTTATCGTTTTTTTATTGGAAAGGGTAGGTTTACTTCCGAAAATAATCTATAATAGGAAGTAATTTATTTTGCAAAAAAAATTAATTTGAGATAGAATTTTAAAAAATATGAAAAAATTAAATTTTATGGAGGCTTAAATATGGTTAAGAATATTTCGTTAAAAGTTTTATTTATAACTATAACGCTCGTTTTTGTCGTTAACGCAACCACGGCTTTCGGAATAGAACAACAAAATTCAAAGCCTTCTAATAAACCTTTAAATCCAAAAGTTTATAAGGAATTAAATAACGAAATATTTAGCAATGATTATAAACAAATATCCGAACAAAATTATGCAAATAAAATAGCTGCTATAATTAGTTCTCATTTTACTGTTCCCAGAAGCTATTTAAATTATGAATCAATAGTGGCCTTTCAAATATCGCCGTGTGGGAGAATTTACGATGTAAGATTAATTAGGTCTTCCGGTGACGGTTATTTCGATTCACAATCCATTGAAGCGGTTAAACTTTCAAGTCCCTTACCGCCCCCACCTAAAGGTTTTATGAGATATATAAATTCACAAAATTCTAACAACGGAGTATATATGATTTTTAATCCCAAAAAAATAACTTCTGCTACATCAAAAAATAAGATTGTAGAGTTTCTTAAAAAAATATTATGAGAAATCAATATAAAGTCTTAACGTTGTTTAAATTTTTTCATATAGAACTATTTGAAGTAATATTTACTTTAGCTATTATCTTGGCGGTTCTATTAATTTTTTTGCTTCGTTTTTTTAATAAAAAAGTCTCCGAAAAAAATAAAAAAATAAAAAGAATAATTAATTTTTTTTATACTCCGAAAAATTATATCGAAAATTTTAACCTAAATGATATAGACGCACCCCAATTTAAAATAGTTGTAAGCGTGTTTTTAATTGCAATTTTTTTATTTTCTTTTTTATTTTTAATTATTGCAATTATTCTTATTTTTAGTTACAAAATAGAATTCCAATATATAATTTTAAAATATTTTGGTCTTGCTTTTAGCGGCTTTATAGTTATCGGCACTATAGGAATGACTATAGCCATAGCTCACGAACTAAAAGATAATAAAGAAAAAGAGGCTTCTAAGGAAATTAATGCGGCAAAGCATTTCTTTAATAGAGTTAAAATTCATATAGAGCATTTGGAAAGAATAAGCCAAGATTTGATTTTTTGTGAAAAACAAGGGTGTCCGTTGAATTATGAAGAAATTTCAAAAATTTTAAATAATCTTCGGTTACTTCCATCAACAATTATTGATACTCCGGAATATAATCCAGAGTTTCTTTATTTAATCAAAAATCCCTGTTTTTATTATCTTGAAAAATATTATAATTATTTTTCTATTTTAAACGAAGACAGAAAGGGGATTACAAGCGGTTTATTAGAAATTTATAGACATATCATAGATATGCATCAAAAAGGTGCTTCGCCTAACTTAGAAAACATAAGCAATGAGGATATCAAATCATATATTTACAATAACCCAGCAAGCGGAGAAGTTTTGCTAAAGTTTATTGAATCTTATATAATTACCATATTTTTTAATCAAACCCCTGAGCAGCATTTATTAAAATTTAAAGCTTTTATAGAATCTCCTATATACGTAATAGCAATAGGCTATCAATGTCTATTTTGCATTATGGATCATTATAATTTAAAAGACGACGATATTTTAAAAAATTACGAAAGAATAAAAAAAGACATTCAGGAAATTGATTCAAAGATTGAAAATAATAATCTAAAAATTGCAATAACAAAATCTTTGGAAATAATTAAGGAAATAGATAAAAATAGAAACGAAAATTAAAAAAAAGAGGTAGTTATGGATACCTATAATAATAATGAAGAAATCAAAGTCGAAGAAACGTCAATAGGTCCTGGAGAAAGATTAAAAAGAAAAATAAGAAAAATAAGTTTTTATCTTTACATAATTTCTATAATTTTAAGTTTTGGGCTACCTCTTTTATTTTTAGACTGGTTTTACAAATGGAAAATTTGGGCTAAATTGGAATTGATAAAGTATATAATATTAAAACTAAAATATAGCGGGAAATGGCAATATATTAGCGGCACCGTAAAACATCGCCATTTTCACTTGGGCGTTATGCTCGCTTTTTATTTTTATATTATTTCGCTTGTTTTGCTACTGCCATATGGTTTAAAAATTGTCAAAATAATTATCAATAAAATATATAATTCTTATTTGGACACGGAAGCTCGATATAAAGATGAAATAGCAAGAAGACGGAATAAATAATTATTTGTTGTGCAGATTTTTTTGAATTACGATAATTTTATGTCTTGCGATTTTGTCGGCTTTAAAAATATGGGGATTCACTATAAAAAATTTAGTCGTGAAACCGAAAAAAAATATTAATCCTAAAACTATAAATATCATAGTTAACGCAAAATAAACCTTATCGGCGATTATTATTAAATAATCTAAAGTTACGGATTTAATCTTTTTAAAATCTAACATAGTTTTCTCCTCATAATAAGATAATTATAACATATTTTATTTTTTTTATTCTTTTAAGGATATTTCATTAATTTCTATATCGTAAATATACAAATACATGGAGTCCCTAACTTTTAGCGATAAAAAAAACCGCCGTATTTGCGTTTTAAGGTCGGTTAAATATAATTTAGGTAGTTTCTATTGACAAGTTAGCAAACACGCCTTATTTTTTATTCTGGTGCGTTTTTGACTATAAAAGTTATTCTAACTTTACCGTCTTTTTTACGGCCTCATTCTATCTTAATTATTTGTTTTTTTATCGAAAGCTCTATTTTTCGGTTTCCTATCGTCTTTATTTACCTTTTTTAACAGTTTTCTTAATTTTAATGAATCCTAAGTTTGCTTCATACGTGGTTTCGCTGTCAGTTACGTCCAGTTCCTCGTCGGCGTTAAACAATATATCGCCTATAACCTCAGACGCCTTTTCTAAGATATTTTTCTGTTCGGCCTCGCTTGCTTTCGGCAGCTTAGATATACTCATGGAGAGGTCTTTTATCCTGGCATATGTTTCTATGATGTCTAACATAGTCCGGACAGCCTTAGGACTTTTTATTATGGTGGCAAGCATATAGAGGCCTTTTTCTGTGAAGGCTTTTAAGTCGGCGTTCGAATGCTTGATTTTATTGAACCGGTGGAAATTTTTCACCAGTTCATTTTTTTCCTCGGCCGTAAGTTTTATTATATAACCCTCAGGGAATTTATCCGGATTGTTTTTGGCCGCTTTATTGATATCTCTTGTCTCGACTCCGTATAGCGCAGCCACGTAGCTATCAAGGATAACTTTTTCTCCCCGGATGTCTATTATTTTGTCTTCGACGGTTTCAAGTTTAATTAGATTTTTCTCGGTCATATTTGTCTAATCCTTCTTTATTTATTCGGAACCTTTATTCGATTTATCATTTTTGTTTAAATTGTAAAATATAAATTCTGGAAGTTCTTGATGAATTAAAAGAATAACACGGCCTTTGATTTTAAAATCGTTTTTTTTAAGCACTATTTTTCTATCAGAATTAATAATGTAAAAAATATTGCTTGGATCAAAAAAATACTCAACCTTATCTATTTGCCCTAACTTTAAAACATTTTCATTTTTTATTCCTATAACATAAATGTCATCTTGGCAAATATTATTAATATCATAAGAATCATAATATTTAATGACTACATAATCGCCTTGTTTTAATTTTCCAATAGCGTCAACGTTAAAAAGATTTATTAATCCATATTTTTCTGGCATTCTTTCGATTTCAAGAAATTTTGAAGTTAATTCATTATTAAATCTAATTGGATTAGCCCAACTTATATTGTATAAGGTTAATATGTGATCGTAAAAATTTTCCTTAAATAAATTGTTTTTGTTTTTCATAAAAGCTCTTTTTTTAGTGCGGCGGGTGTGACGGTTTTTGTGACGGCTAAATAATAAAAATAATCGACTTTTTATAAAAATAACATAAAATATAAAAAAATCAAGAATATTTAAAATAGCCTGAATGGCTTATTTATTAAGGTTTTTAAAGGATTTTTCAATGCTGGTAAGTGGTGGGCTGTCCCGGGATCGAACCGGGGACCTACTGATTAAGAGGCATATGCTTTTATTATTGC
>JAJZBN010000072.1 GCA_021798875.1 bacterium
GCTGGAATTATCGAAATTGATAAATCCATAAAAACAATAAAAAAAATGCTAAATAGTGCTTTAGATAAAATTATAAATAATGAAAAAGTAGAGATTAATTTTTAATTTTAGAGACCGTTTAAAATTCCGTGCTAGATGGAAACGAAATCTCAGCTAAGCGTTAAATTAATTTAATTAAAAACTCAGATAACTCAACTACTGCGACGAATTTTTTTTCAGGTGGAACTACCAGAGGGTAAGAGACGGGATAAGGGTCGTAAGTGTGATAGAAGGTATTGGAGGAAAGAGGATCGAGGCATAAAAGTTCAAAATACGTCGAGAATGGTACTATAGACGTATAAGTTTATTTAGATTTCCGCCTTACTAGGCTTTTATTGAGGTCGAAAATTTCGACTTCTATCTATCTATTTTTTAAGTTAAAAGTGGTTGATTGAGGATATATCTCTATCAAAAGTTTTTTCAACATCAGTGGTATCAGTAATGTTGTATATTTAATTGATACTTATCTTTTTCATTAATTTTAATTTCTTACATATTAGTATTATTTAGCCATAAAAAATTTATTTTACCAATTTTCATATTTGAGACGCTTATGCGTAATTCTTTATATAAATTTTTTATGGTCGGATTTATCCCCATTTTTGATAGATAAATCATAGCGTTTCTGGTTTCCCTGATATTATAGGAATATCGGGTTTTATCCATTGTATCACGAATTTCCGAAAACCAGAAAGGAATATATTGCATATCTTTCGTCAATTTTTTAACGGTTAATATGTTTTCTTTGCAAAATTTTATTATGCTTTCCTTGTTTTTAAACACCCGCATAAGTGCGGAAAACAGCACGAATTGCTGTTTTATATCAAGTTCCATTATAAAAGGTATGCCCTGCGTATTCGCAACGGGCAGGTCGTCATTTTCCAAAACGTCTTTTTCGACAGGTAAATTTTTTCGGTATCCGGCTTTTATTAAATTTGTAAACCGGTTGAGTATGTTAAAAAAGAAAAAAGAGTAATAATATTTATTTTCGAATTCGAATATTCCGGTATTCAGCATATTATAAAGCTTTTCTATAGCCTTTAAGCCGTTTGAATTTTCGTTAATAAATTCCGGCTCCGCCGTTTTGAAAGAAAATCCGCATTTGCGGCAGTGCGGAAAGTTGCCGTCGTAAAGTCTTTTATGGATAACGAAAGGCTCGCCGCACGAGGGGCATTTGTCTATTAAAAAACATTTATGTTTAATGCATGCCGTAGAAAAGAACAGCCGCCATTTTTTCCTTAAATACGGCTGTTTATCCTCATTTAAGCATAAAGGACATATTCTTTGCGCATGCTGCCTTATATTTCTTTTGCGCCTGAATATCGGCATAATAAAAGCATTTCTGTTGTTGTAATATATCGTTTCCGAAAGCCAGCCTTCGTAAGATTTAAGCGTCATGCCGTAAATCGTTTCTTTTTTAAAGCCGGTTTTTATCGATAAGCGGTTAAAGAACGAATCGTTTTCATAAAGGTCTAAATCGTTATCCCATAAATGATAATCGTATTCGGGAAAATAAAGATTTAAAAAAGTTGCAGGGTCGGAATGATGCATATAAGCTGCCCTTATAAGCCACGACGAAAGCAGTTCATCCTCCAGCGGCAGCGGCCTGATTCTAAACATGGAATTAGCTATAGACCTTTTGTCTATAGCTCTTACTTTATAAGCAAATATTCTATCCGCCGTCTGCATTATACCGCCTCTAAATCGTTTATGCTCCGTCTTAAAGACGGCTGGACATATCCGGTGTTTTTTACTTCTTCCATAGTTATTTTTTCTTTGTTGTTTTCGATGGCGCAGATTGCCGATAACCCGATTATTTCTATTATCTCGCCTAGAAGTCCTTCGCTCATCTCTAAAATGTATTCGGCAAGTTTATCGTTTTCCGCAATGGCTGATTCTTTTTTAAGCGGCAGTATTTTTTCGATAGATTTAAGCAAGGCTTTATATTCGTTATTAAAGTTCCACCTTTTTAGATACATCGGCTTAAATCTCGAACTAATCTGAAAATCGGTATTCGTAGCGTTAAGAGCCTCTTTAATTCCCACGAGAACTATAGGCATTAAGAGTTTATTGTTAAGATTTTTTAATGCGTTCATAAATTCTTTCTGCCTTGCCACCGAACCGCTTAAGATATTGTGGATTTCATCGACTATAAGCATTTTAGTCCCGAGTTTAGAAAAATAATAGGTTATTTCGGCATCTTTCCTCGATAAAGAATCGCTTTTTTTAAAAGGTATTAAAATCTCATCTAGAATAGAGTCGTAAAACATACCGACGTCCGGTCTCGGCGGAGCCTGGACTATTATTACCGGAACGGCGTCCGTTTCTATACCGTCGGTAGGCATGTGCATCTTTAAGAATTTTTTTACGACGCTGGTTTTGCCGTTATTGCTGTCGCCCACTATAAGAAGGCAGGGCATCCTCGATTTTCTGGGTTCTATCAGCAGGTCTTCGAGCTTATTTAATATTTTTTGGGCGCCGGAATATACTATAAATCTTTCTTTTTTAATATATAATGTTCGTTCCTCGTCGGATTTATCTAAAAACTCTATGGTCTTTGGCGTCAATCTGCCCGCTATATCCGCCGAAACTTTATTGGCAAGACTTGCTTTGTTTTTATCTTTCATTGCCTTTTCTCCTATCGTATTTTGAATTAATCGTCGTATTCGTCAATTTCAAAAGCCGTTATCTCGCTTTCGTTTGTTTTTTCCTGTCCATTCAAGTCGTCAGCCTTTCCCTTTTCTTTTAGAACTTTCTCCGTTCCAAATTCCGCTGTATCGGACAATTTTTCCTCTGTTTTTTTATAAGCAGGATCGAGTTTAAGCTGATTTTTTATCTCGAGTTTCATTTTGTCTTTATGGTGGTTATTCGACGATAGCTTCCTTCTGACCGATTTCGTTTTTTCGAACGATTCCGTTTCGATTTGTTTTAATTTTTTTAGCGCCTGAAATAATCTGTTTTCGTCGTAATCTTTTAAGCCCTCTTTTTTAAGGTATCTTTTAGCTTCCCTTATGTCCCATATGGAAACGCAGGGATTTCCCATATTGCGGTAAGGTATAGGGAAATACATTTTAAGTTCGGGTTCGTAAAAGTAAATTTTACTTATATCTCTTGGGTCGAATCTTACGACGAACGTCTTTCTTTTTTTGCCGTTATTGTCCTCTATTCTAATATATTTCCTTAATACGTCGTGATAATACTTAATGTTCTCAAACGATATGCCGTCTTTCTGTATAGTTCTTTCGGTAAAAGGTAAAAGGGATATTCTGATTCTTTCGGCTTCTTCCCTGTCTATCATATCCGGCAGACCCGTCCCTGCCGTTTTTTCGTCGCCGAGTATGCCTATTTCGTATTTTTTTTCAGGGGTCATGCCGATTTCGGAATGGATAGTTTTATGGTAAACGTTGACTATGAATTCCGCTATCCATTTTTCGAGTTCTTTTAAGGTAAATACGGCTTTTGCTTCCGAATCGTATTCGCCTCTTTCTTTTGGATTCGAGAAAGTCGTGCCGGAAAGGGTATGAATCCGCATATTCATAGTTTTTACTATTCTTTCGATATGACCGCCGTAATAAGGGGCGCCTCTCGGTCTGAAATCTATTCCTATGTTAAATTCCTGGCAGAATCTCTTGAGTCCTTCTCCTCTGAACTCCGAAGCGTTGTCGAGGTGTATGGTCATAGACTTAGGGATTCCGTAAATGTTCCAGTTTCCCTCTATCCCAAGGCTTTCCAGATAATTATTTTTCGGCATTATACCCATATATAAAGCCTGACCGGCGGAAAAAAAACTCGGCGCCTGAAGCGTAACGTAAAAACCGTACACCATTCTGCTGAATATATCGAGCGCTATCGTAATATAGGGTCTTCCTATCGGCTTTCTCATTATCTCGTCCACCACGATAATATCTAAAGGCGTATGGTCTATCTGGACTATTTCGAGCGGGAAATCGGCATTAAAAGATTTTTGGACCGGATGAAATTTACTTAAAAATTCGCTTTTACCGCGCCTGAGCCTGAAAATTCTATCGGGATTTTCCGCTTTTATCCTGTTTCTTATGGTGTTATCGGACGGCGTAATTTTACCCGTCTGCTTAAAATGGATTTTAATATTTTCGATAACCTTGCTTGCGGGCAGTTTCTGCTTTGTAAGATATTCGTTATCGATATAGCTTTTTATTATTTTTTCGGATTCTTCGTCAAGCCTTGTTTTCCCTTTCCCGCCCCTTTCTTTAAAGCTGGGAACAAGCGAACTTGTTGTTCCGGTGGATAAATATCTTTTTATCCACCTGTATAAGGTTATATACGATTCTTTAAATTCTTTGGCTCTTTCGACAACCTGTTTTTTAGTCCTGTCCGCCGTCAAAAGCGGTTTTATGATTTCGAATCTTCTTTGCGCTTCCCGCCAGTCTTTTTCGCTGTATGATTCTAACGGAGTTTTGTCCCGAACGGTTTCGGCATCGGGATTAGACAATTCTCTTATCGGCAGTTTTGCTATATCGCCGGTTTTTAAATTCTTTCCGAGAACAGTTTCGAGGTCTATAGGATTAAGAATTTCGTATATTTCGTTTTTATATGAAACCTGATTCCCCTTACGCAGAGACAATATCATTTTCTACCTCTTTATTTAACCTCGTTAAAACGAAATTGTTTAAGGGATTATTAAGATTTAAGGAAAGTTTCTTTTTAAAAACCAGATGCCATATAACCGGCAGTATAATCATTTTTTCCGAATCGTTTAAAGCGGTCATATCTAAAAGCTCGTTTACGGTTAAACCGGTTCCGTATAAAGCGGAATAAATTTTATTTTCGTATTTGTCGTATCTGCCGTTTGATTTAGGTCTTTCGGAATATCTGTAAAGGAATTTTATATTGTCTATATATGTCTCATCCAGCTTTTTATCGGTAAATATCTTAAAGGCATAGCCCGTTTCTTGGCAATATTTCGAAACCGCCTTAACTTTATTGACAATTTTTTCTTTCTTCTCTTTGATTTCTTTTAAATATTTTATTTCAATCAGCAGAGGTTTTTTATTCAATACGGGTCTGAAGTAAATTAAGCAGTCGGGAATATAGGTTATTTTCCTGCCGTTAAGCACCGTTTCGACTTTAACGGGCTGTTCCTGATAACTTTCGATTTCGTCGTTAAACTCGAACATTAGATAAAATTTCTTTTCGAGCTGGGATTCGAAGTCTATATTTCTTTTATTCTTAACGCTGTAGAAGTATCCGGCGACAGACCTTGTTTGAACTGGGATTTTTCTGACGGAAGCCATTTTTAATTGTCCTATTTTAGATTAATTAAATTTTAGCTTTGTCAATATAGTATCATTTACTTTTGTATTTGTCAATGTATTTTCATTATATTATATCATAGTATCACTTTATTTTGTAATTTATATCTTTGAAAAATATGATAAAATCAAATAAATTTTATTTAATATAGTATCGTTAACTTTTGGAACTTACACCTTTATTTTAAACCTCCCTGATGATTTTCACTGCTAAAAAATATTTACTTTTTATTAAAAAATGTGTTCTTGATTATTTTTTTCCGTTACTAAAAAATTGGAGCTTATATCTCTTCTGCTGCCTG
>JAJZBN010000073.1 GCA_021798875.1 bacterium
TTCTTACGCCGATACAACTTGGGGTTTAGGCTCAAAATCAATATATGACATTACAGCGGGATTAGATTATAGATTTTACGGTAATTTTAATATCTTTGGAAATGTAAAATATGAAAGATTTAAGTACGGACAATCCGCGCTTTATAATTACGATACAGAAGTTACTGTAAATAATATTTATTATGAAACATTAATAAATCCTTCTACATGGGAGCCAAACAGCGTAACTAACGAAATAATATATAGCATAGGATTAGGATATTCTTTTTAATTTTATGCTAAATATATATAATGTATAAAAAAATACGACAAAGTCTATAGAATAGTTTAGAAAAAATACAGAATTTTATTTAATTTTATATCATTTCTATAAATTTTTGCGGAAAAAAGAACAAAAAGCGTTTTTTATTTGAAGATTTTATGAAAAACATATCCAAAAAAACCAAAATTAGCATTTTATCCGCTCTATTGCCTTTTATTGCGATTTTCTTTATTTTTACCGCAATATTTATCTTAGGATATCAGAGCGGTTTAACGGCTTACGCCGAAAGGTTGAATAGAGGAATAGCTCTCATCCGGTATCCCTCTCAGCCGCCGTCTTATTACTATGCCGGCGTCTGGAACGGTCAGACGGTTTATTTACAGCTCGTTCCCAATGTTACCGTCGAATCATTGCCGGATGCGACACTCGTGGGAACCCTGTCGGACTTTTATACCGATCAGCCGTCTTATCTGTCTCCTCCGTTTACCGAACTAAACGGGGAAAACATAAATGTATGGACGGCTCCTTTGGAATTTCCGGGAGAATATGTCGTGCATAACGGAGACGAAGGTCAACAGCCGACATACGGGACATGGATAATTGTGCCGACGGAAGCCGCACCTCCTCCTCCAGCCTCATATTATCCGCCTCCGGTCATATCTCCACCCCCTCCGGCAAACGTAACCGTCTCGACGCCGTATTTTATCGTTTCTATAGGCGAGGGAGTGGGTGTATATTATATGCCTTCTATTGCGGGATTTGTTTTTAGTTACAACGGACTTTATTTTAGCTGGATAAATAATGCGTGGGAATATTCTAATTATTCTTACGGCCCATGGCTGCCTTTAACGCCGGTTATCGTTCTTCCGCCTCCGCTTTTATACGGCCCTCCGCCCCCCGTTTTTGCTTACAAGCCTTATTTTTTGTGGTGGAGAAGGCGCATAGGTCCATGGTACCGCGTGTATCACCCTGCATGGTGGTATAGACATCACGCTTATATCAGACATTATAGAATATGGCAAAGACGCGTACTGCCGTTTTATGTCCGCCATCCGTTTTACCATGGCAATATGCACAGGATAATAAGACCTGCGGGCGGAAGGTTTATTTTTCCAAAAGGGGTTCATCCTGTAATCGGCAGAGGAGGGCGGGCAATATACCCGCCGCATATAAGACCGGTTCCGTTCAGAAGACCTCACGCGCCCGTGAGATTCAGACCGGTAAGGCATTTTAAACCCGTTAAACCGGTTATGCCGGCGAGGTATCCGCACCCGGCTCCTCCTCCATATCCGGTTCGCGGCGTCCATCCGCCTGTCCGCCCGTTTCGCCCGATCAGACCTCCCGTCGTTAAGCCGCCTTCAGGTCCGGTTTACACCACGGGTCCGATAATGAAACATCCTACGGGAGTTTATAGGGGTATAGGCATTCCGTTCCATAAGCCGGTAAATAAGAGACCGCCCGTTTACCGTTATGTACCTTCAAAACCGGTTAAACGCCTGCCTGTACAGGCGACTCCAAAACATAAGTTCGGACATGTAAAACAGCCGCAACCAAGGTTCGCAGCGCCGCCGAACAATTTTTACCATCCGGCAGGCCGTCCAAATATGTTCCGTCCGCCAAGCCCTGCCAGGACTACCCCCAAACGTCATTCGCCTATAATACATCGGAGGAAGCGCAATAATTTCGCATTTCCGAGTATAAAAGGCAGACCTGCGCCTCATCCTCGTCCGCAAGGTCCGCAAAGGCGAAAGAAGAAGAAAATAAAATAATAAAATAATGCAATAATAATAATAGTTATGGGTGTAAATTTTCTATCGTAAATTAAAAAATATTGATTATTTATATATAATTATTTCGCTTACAGGCGGTTTAGTTAATGGATTGATTATTCAATCCATTAAATTAATTAAGGATATAAATAAGAAAAGGAGGGGTCATGAAAAAAATTCAAGCAATTAAGCTATCGTTATTGGTTTTACTTTCTTTAGCGGTTGTTATTTCTTTTGCCGGCTGTGCAACAATCATGGGAAAAAGCGCGCCTGCAAATGTAAGCATCCGTAGCTTTCCTGAACATGCAAAAGTTAAGGTTACAAATTCTGAAGGCAACTTGGTGTATGAAGGAACAACGCCGACCATGATATCGCTGAAAAAATATGACGGTTATTTTTCCGGTCAGACTTATACGATGACTTTTTCCAAAAAGGGTTACCTGAAATATGTTGCCACCGATGGAATGAAGGTAAACGGCTGGTCATGGTACATCGAGGGCAATATAGTGTTCGGCGGTATAATCGGATGGTTTATCGTCGACCCGCTTACAGGAGCTATGTGGAACGTAAATAGCCATCATATCGATGCTACCTTGGTCGGTGCTCAATCAAAATAGGCAAAAATCTTAAAGGGAAATAAAAATGAAAAAACTTTTTATTTCTATTGCGATAATGCTTTTGCCGTTTATTCTTTCGGGTTGCCCCGTTACGGTTTTGCTATCCTCAATGCCCGGAAAGGTTAATTTGGCATATATCCCCGAACCGAATGTCAAGCCTTTAGCGGGGTCTAAGAATATAGCCGTCCATGTTGCCGTGTCTGACTTAAGGAAGCATAAAAAGGTCGGCAATAAGAGGATTTTCCCTTCGGATATAGTAATGGCGGCAATTTATTCAAAACAAAACATTGCCTATGTATTTAAAACTGCTTTAGAAAAAGAATTAAAGGCAAAA
Organism: bacterium; assembly: GCA_021798875.1. Classification (GTDB taxonomy): domain Bacteria; phylum SZUA-79; class SZUA-79; order Acidulodesulfobacterales; family Acidulodesulfobacteraceae; genus Acidulodesulfobacterium_A. The sequence goes on from JAJZBN010000073.1 coordinate 2,983, forward strand.
GGCTTTAAAACGGGGTCTGGCTCCAACGCTAATGTAAATGTTCTTGCCGATATTACATACTTTTATAACAACTATGGAATTGGCTTCATGTCGCAGAGCGCCGTCGCTAAAATTGCATTTTCCGTTAATGTGGTTAATAAGGAGGGAAAGATTATATATTCCAACAGTTATATCGCACATGGGAAATTAAGCGGCACAGGGGTTATTATCGGCAGCAGCATGGATGCCGGAATTGCTCTAAATAAGGCGCTGAAGAAGGGCATAAAAAAATTATTCTCCGACAGGAACTTTATAAATTCTCTTCTTAGCGCTAAACAATAACGTAAATTTATTATATTTTTATAATTTGCAACAATATCGTTTTACTCAAAATTGCCGATAGAAATCTCTAAAACGGCCTTAAGATTATATGAACACTGGATTCCTGCTTACGCAGGAATGACTTTGTGGATATTTAACTTTGCACCCAACGGGTGTCATTCCCGCATATCTTTTGCCTGCGTTTATCAAAGCATGTCTTTGATGCAGGCAAAAGATGCGGGAATCCAGTGTTATTAAAACATTGCAATATTTTTAATAATTTCTATCGGCAATTTTGGGTTTTATTTTGCTTGCAGTAAAGCCGCGGTAAATTTAGGGTCATTAAACAAGATATTAACCCCGTTCTGCAGCGCGCGATTCAGAGCCACTCCAGCATTACTTCCCGATGCAATCATAATGCCGCCATTTTCGCCTGTCGCAAAAATTTTACGGTGGAATAACTGCTCGCCCTGCTTGTTCTTTACGATAACCGTCATATTTAATTTAGCTACGGCACTGCCGGAAATAAATCCCATATTGAAGTTGTTATAGAATTTCGTAATGCCGACATTAACTAAGACAATAGCGTTTTTCCCAATTTTAAAGCCGCGCGCCTGCAGTTCTTTTTCAATGGCATTACGGACAGTGCCGGCCACGTTTTTCTTGGCATAAATCGGCGCCATTACCATGCCGAAGCCGTTTTTCTTGTTGCCGACCCTCTTATTCTTGCGCAGGTCTTGAACGTGAACCCCGACAATTACATTACGAGCCGCCTTTAATTTCCTTACGTTGTTCTGCGGTCCATAGTGCAAAGGAACGGATGATGTAGTTAGAGCACACCCGCTAAGTATCGGTATAACAAGTAAAGTTGAAATAACAACAATAAAAGTTTTATTAATTTTATTAATCATATTGAAATCCTCCCTTATTAACTAAAACTAATTAATTAAAGTAAAGCGCAAGCAAAAACAGGGCGGGGAAAACCCGCCCTGAATGCTTAAATGCTGTGCGTTATTTGTTGCTTCTTTATATATCTTTTTTAACAACCGGAAACTTTAATAGAATTTTAGTCTTGACTTTGGGGAATAGTTTAAAGTCCTACAAAGTGCTCTATAGCTAATTGTCAGGGTGGGGGGGTGTCCACTATGATTAGCTGTTTATTGTAAAATAAAAAAAGGCTTCTATGTAAAAACCTTGATTTCATAATTAACCCCAGTGCTTATAAAGAGGTTAAGCTTAAATAAATAACTATTTATTAAGTATTTGATAAGTATATTCTAAATTTATACCACATTTTTTAAAAAAAGCAAATTTAGAAATATCCTAATTTATTTTTTACCAAGTTTAAATAAGGATTTACCGACAATCGGCAATTTTGGGATTAAAATCGTTATTGACAAAATAAAAGGATTAATAGTAATATATATTAGTTTAATTTCCAAATTTTAGGCGCGTAGCTCAGGGGTTAGAGCACTACCTTGACACGGTAGGGGTCGGCGGTTCGAGACCGCCCGTGCCTACCAATTTAAAGGAAAGAGGATTTAAAAGGTAGCAAATTATTTATTACCTATTAACGCGTAAATCCAACTGGTAGTCCGCATGAATACAAAACCTCTATTTAAGAGTCATTCCTACCGGCATAATACAATAACACTTTTAATGATAAAATATCGGTTTTAATGTTGTCTAAATCGTTTTCTTTTTCTTTTTTTTCTATTTTTTCGTAAGCAAATTTTTTAATTGCAAGCTCTATTTCAAGCTCGATTTCTTTCTTATATTTATCGAAAAATCCGTTTCCATTTTTATTTATAATTGCTGCGACTTGTTTTTCTAAATCGTTTTTTTCTTTTTCTAATTCTATTTTTTCCTTAATCATATCATTTTCCATCTATGAACCGTCCTTTTTTGAATTATTTTTTTATATATATTATCTGGTATATTTAATTGGAGCAGGCCTCTTTTATAACGGAGTTAAAATTATCGCCGACTCTAAAATTTCTCAACCCTTTATAATATACGTCGTGTTTTTCGTACTCGTTTAAATTCCGCCTTATGCTTATTTTTATCTCTATACTTTTGCAGCAGCAATAAAACTCTCTTTTAAATTCGTACGCATACTCCTTAAGAAATTCTTTGTTTTCCGTTATTATCTTCTTAAAATCTCCCCTGTTTATTTCTAAATCAAACGGCTGTCCGCATTTTTCGCACTCAAAAAACAATTTAGCTACTTCCATTAATAGGCCTCCCGTTAATATTGTTTATGATTTATTTTTGAATATTATTTTATCAATTTACTTCAAAA
>JAJZBN010000001.1:0-83533 GCA_021798875.1 bacterium
TCTTGACGGCGGGGGGGGGGGTATTATTATATAATATCTTAATCAGTTAATAAAAATATTATTTAAAGTTATACAATATAAATTTTTATTTGTTATTTGATATAAATTTGTAAATTTATATTATTATTATAATATAGGTAGAAAGAAAAGTAGTAGCGGGGTATATTTGTGAACGTCTTTAAATCAAAGCAATTTTTAATAGGGCTAACGACGGGAATAGTATTTTTAATATTTTCGGCATTAATAGTCTATTTTACCGGAGATTTCAATTATGCTATAAGAAGGTTCAATATAATATTTTTTTTTAGCACATTTATAATCACTTCTTCGATATTTTTATCGTCTTATATGATTGCCAAAAGAGATTTAAAATTATCCGAACAAAAAAAACTTTTTGACGCAATAATGGAATATACCACCGATACCATTGTAGTAAAAAACCATTCGGGAGTATATATAACGGCAAGCAAAAGCGCAGAGAAATTTCATTATAGTCCCCAAATTATTTCTACCATAGGAAAAACGGATGAACAATTAAAAAATTTATCCTTTCAAGCGGAAGACTTCTTTAAAACGGTCGAAGATGCCGACAAAATAATATGGGAAACAGGAAAACCCAATAATTTTTTGCTCCGACTTTATGATAAGAATAAATCCTCCCATATCTTTGATATTACAAAGATACCTATTTTTGACGAAAAAGGCGGAAGACTGCTGTCTATAGCCGTAGGGCACGATATAACCGATAGAATGGAGAGCGAAAAACAGTTCAAATCCATGTTTTATGATAATTCCCTCCCGATGTTTATTTTTGACTTAAAAAACCTTGTTTTGCAGGATGTAAATAAATCCGCGATAAAATACGGCGGGTATCCCAAAAACGAAGTTATAGGCAAAACCCTGGATGAAATCAACCCGTTTGTTACGAAGGATATAATTTTTAAATTTTTAGATAAATTCAAGGACGGAAAATATAAAACCTTCAGAGGTCTTAAATTTCCTTTAAAAAATGGAGAAATAAGGTGTATCGAGGTCAGTCTTACGTTAATTTATAAAAAGAATGAGCCTATAGCTGTTGCTACTATAATAGATGTTACCGAAAAACTTGCAAACGAATATAAAATAAATTTGCTTAAGCATTTATACGAATCATTAATCAAAGAGGTTTCTTTAATATTAAACCCCGAAAGCGAGAATGCAGTTTTTCACAGGACGCTTGTTGCACTGCAAAAAAGCGGTATTTTTAACGCGGTGTGGATAGGCAGGCTTGAATTGGACAAGAACATAAAATATATATCAGCCAGAGGCAGGGGAACACAAGAACTTATGAAGATAAAATTAAGCGCTGATTGCGATAAAAAGTTTTTGACGCTTGCCGAAAGAGCTATATGTTTAAGCCGCATAGTGTATAACAACGACCATATTTCCGATCCGCTTCTTGAGCCGTATCTTGATTTTCTTATAAAAAACGAGTGGCTTTCCGCCTGCGCCGCTCCAATCCGCAGGCGAAATAAAGTGTGGGGAGTTATTGCATTGATTTCAGACAAAAAGAATATTTTTGACAGGGAAATACTGGAATTCGTTTCTAAAATATCCGCCCTTTTATCACATAGCCTTAATGAAATAGATATCAAAAAGGAACTTGAAAGGGAGAAAAGAAAATCGGAATATCTTGCCCACCACGATGCGCTTACCGGGCTTCCTAACAGGCTTCTTCTTACTCATATGCTGGAGAGTGCGTTAAACAGAGCAGATAGAAGTAAAACATATGTCGGCGTAGGGTTAATCGACTTCGACGACTTTAAACAAATTAACGATACTTTCGGACATGATGAGGGAGACAATCTTTTAAAAGAATTTGCAAAAAGATTAAAAAATATTTTAAGGCAGACGGACCACTTAGTCAGGCTTGGAGGAGATGAATTTGTTATAATTATGGAGGACTTAAAAAATAAGGACGACTTATATATACTTATGTTTAGGATAAAAGAGGCATTTGCAAAACCAATTATAATCAAAGGAAACGATATTTATTTAAAAATAAGTTTAGGTATTACTCTTTACCCACTCGACAAACAGCCGCCGGATATATTACTTGTTCACGCCGATAATGCAATGTACGGCATAAAGGCAAAAAAGGGGGGAAGAGAAAAATTCTGGCAATTATATAAAGAATAAATGTTAAATTAATCTATTAATTTTTAAATAAAATAAAAATACCATACCATACCATACATTAAACAACTGTTTTGTTTATTTATATGAAGCAAATAAAAAAAATCTCATAGAACAGTTCAAAGTTATTTGACGTATTGACGCCTATAATATTTTTACTTTTTCACATTATGTGGTATATTTTATATATAAATTTATATATGATATAGCTGTTTTTTAATAATAAACGTAATTAAAAAATCGATAAATTTAAAAATGGAAGCTGATAAATTAGAAACTGATAGCGGTGAAGATAATAACGTAAACATTATTAAAGTAAAAAAAAATGAAATAATAGACCAGATTATCCACAATGCATTGACGTCAAATGTGGAGCTGGGAATTACCGTTTTTCCTCAAGACCAGTTTTTTAAATCTTATTTTATAGAGACAAAGTCTAAATATTTAATTATAGACAGTCTTATGCCTTTCTACGGAAACAAGATACTGCCGAAAACGGAATATCTAAAAATCAACATGAATGCAAATAATCAAATAGCTGATAAATATTTCTTTTCAAAATATAAAGACGAAATAACTTCGGGAGACGAAAGTAATTTTTTGATTTATAAACCTGAAGAAATAGTAATAGTCGAAAAAAGAAGCGTTCTAAGAGTCTCTACCGATGAATACAACGCAGCTTTTATCGTCGGCAAATACCAAAATAACGACTTTTTTTATCCTCTGTATGATTTATCGTGGAACGGCATATCTTTTAATTCCGATGTAAAAATGGAACAGGGAACATTATTAAAGAATACTATTGTAAAATTTTTAGATAAAATTATTCATATGGATTTAAAAATTATTCATTCTACTTATATTAATAATGACGGAAAATTCAGGATAGGATGCTATATAAACAATATTTCGGAAAAGGACAGGGATGTCCTGATTAACTTTATTTTAGGCATAGAAAGACAAAATATAAAAAATGCCGATTAACTAAGTAATAATACAAGAAAACAGCGTATATTATTTATGTCGATAAAAGTTTTATGGAATATCAGCCGGAAAAACCACAAAGTATTTTATTTATATAGCGTTTAAGTCGAAGGCTTTTTTGAAAAATATTTCGGCTTCCTCCGATTTGCCTGAATTTTTAAGGCATCTTGCGTATTCGTAAGGGTATCGGGGATTATTGGGGTTATAAGCCATAGCGCGTTGGAAATATCTCAGCGCTTTGTCGTAAAGTTCATATATTTCCTTATACATTTTTTCTCCATAAACATACTTGTATATGTTTTTAGCGCCGTTAGATTCCGAAAAGTTTTCGCCGTTTTCTTCGCCTCTTATATCTTCTATTTTGCGAAATAACTCTTTTTGAGACGCTCCGTTATTGCCGCCGACGATGCTGTTTAATTTAGCTGCGTCTGCGGGTTTTATATCAAGGGATTTACGGGTGTTTCTCTCTTCTGCTTTTAAATCGACGCAATCTGCAAGTTCGTCCATAATAAAAAGTCCGTTCATAAAGCATATTTCGTCTTTAGTATAGTATCCGTTAATTTTTTCTTTCCATCCTGAAAGTATTAAAAAAAACTTATCGAATGCTTTATCAAAAAGTTTAGGGTCAAAGGCGGCTTCGTCTCTTTTCGACCTTTCCCGTTTAAATTCGGCGAAAGGATCGTCTTTGCTTTCCGATTCGCCGCCTGAATCGTTATCCGAAAGATAGTCAGCATCTTCTTCCTCTTTATCATCTATATTGCTTGTTATAACTGGAATTTCCCTTGCATATATAAGGAGATTATAAAAAAAAGTCAAAGTTTCCGCCTCTTTAATTTCGTATAAAAAACTGCATAAGTTAAAAAGATGCGGAATTATATAATTTCTGTATTTTGTTTTGGGAGCGGCGCGGAAAAGATCAGCATACGTTTCTATTAAAGCAGGTAAATTTTGCTTATCGTGTTTAGAAAGTTTTTTTAAAGCCTGAATAACCGTAAGATAATAATTGGATAAAAGCACTTCAAAAAGCATCATGCTTGATTCGCTGTCGGATTCGTTTCTTATGGCGGCGCCGTTTTGTATTTTTTTTTCAGCCTCTTTTTCTATTTCGGCAATATTGTAATTATAATCGGAGGCGTTCATGCGTTTTAAATAGCCGTCGAAAGATTCCTTGAATATTTCTACTTGTTTCGCAAGATTTTCAAAATCCTTATTATTTTCTTCTTTATTTTTTTTCATAAATTTATACCTCTAATTTTTTTATTATTTTCTTCTTTATTTTTTTAGTTTGCTTTAACGTTTTACGGTACTGGTCGCAAGATCTCCTATAAAATTGATTAAAGCTGTTTTTGACACCGATTTTTCTGTAGCATCTGCCGTTTTTAAAGCAAGAAGCCTTAATTCTTCGCCTGTTTTGCGGTCTATAAAAAGGAGTTTCATATCTTCGTCGGTATCTCTGAGCATGGCTAAACGCATGGAAGTATTAGATTCGATATCAAGTTTGATATCGTTAAGCATTATTTTGTCGTTTAAATCTAATCTGCTTATGTCGTTTAAAAGTTTTTGCATAACTTCTTTGTTGTATATCATAAGTTTGTCTTCGTTTCCGTCTTTGCCGCCGTCTCTATGGAAATTTCCTTCGGAATCGTTATTTAAACTCCTGAGCCCCGACGTTTTTTCAAAATATTTCTCCCTGTAATATCCAGTATTTTTATCGATTAAAACTTTATAAGTATCTGCAAGCCGGTGCTTATCTTCGCTAAGCGCTATAAGATTGTCCACGTTTTCCCTTCCGTCGTCCTGCAGTTGATTTATATGATGAATTTCTATCCTTCCAGCTATTTCTCCTTTTCCGTAATCTTTTGTTCCTTTTAAAAATTCCATATCTCTTATTTTTACATAATGTATAATTTTTTGCCAGTTATGAATAGATTCTATTTCTAAAATTTTTTTTTCGTTTACAGTAACTTTTAAGTTTTTAAAACCGTCTATAGTGTCTTTATATTCTTTTAATCTTCCAAGAGAGGGATTTTTGCCGAATTCTTCGACTTCTCCGGCATATTCCTTTTTAAATTTGTACGCCGAAGGAGATTCGGTTATAGAGTATCTTATTTGGCTCGATTTTCCGGCGGCATTATCCGTTAAGTTTATTATTCCGGGGGCGGCGTTTTTTGCGTCTATAACGGTATTGGGTTTTATACAGGGAATTTTTTGTTTTAAATCGAAATAATTTTCAAGCGTAAATTTTGACAGCTTATATTCTTCGTTGAATTTTCGGTCGTATTTGGCATAATTGCTCGTATATTTGGCCGAATTTATATCGTTAAATTTTTCGGACGACATTATTATGTTCTTTACCGTTATATTTCTTCCGTAAGGAGTCATAGAACTGAAAGAAGCCCCCTGAACTTCGACGAAACTGTTTTTTAAAAATAGGTCGTTAAAATTATTTTTGACGTCTTTATCTATAAAACCGTAAGTGTTTAATAAAAAATTTTCGCTGTTTTTTATTATAAATCCTGAATTTAAAAGCGCTTTAATTTCATTTTCGCCTTTTGAAATAGCCCTCTCTTTAATTTTAATTATATCTTTATTAACGTCTTTATTTATATCTTTGTTATTTTGATTTAGATTTCTAATATCGAAACTTCCGTTGCCGGCCGCAGGATTTATTGTCTGTCTTTCAGGCTGAAATGCCGTTTTATTCCACAGGTTTAATTCCATAAGATATTCTCCTTAAAATATTTTATATTTAACAATATATCAAATTAATGTTACGGTATTATGACAATTATGTTACGTTTAGGTTAAATTTTTGTTAAAAATATGTTAAAAAAAACTTCCGTATATGATATGATATGAAGTTGCGAGGATTTATAAAATTATGGATAAAAAAAATAAAAAACAGGATATTTACATTTTTAATACTCTTTCCCTTTCAAAAGAGCGGTTTAAGCCGATAAACGAAGATAAAGTCTTGATGTACGTGTGCGGAATTACTGCCTACGACCTGTCTCATATCGGACATGCAAGGGCATATATTACTTTCGACATAATTTACCGTTTTTTAAAAAGCGCCGGTTATAACGTAATATACGTCAGAAATTTTACCGATATCGACGATAAGATTATAAAAAAAGCAAACGAAGAAAAAAAGACTACCGAGGCGGTTTCTTTAAAATATATAGACGAATATCATAAAGATATGAATACGCTTAGCGTTTTAAGTCCCTCTTATGAACCCAAGGCGACCGAAACAATTCCCGAAATGATAGAAGTCGCTTCCAAACTTATAGATAAAGGCAACGCATACGAGATTAACGGCGACGTATTTTTCAGGGTTAATTCGTTTAAAGACTACGGCAAACTTTCCCATAAAAATATCGACGAGTTGATTGCCGGTTCGAGAATTCCGGTAAATGAAGAAAAAGAAAACTTTTTGGATTTTGCTTTATGGAAAAAATCGAAAGAAGGAGAGCCGAGCTGGGACAGTCCGTGGGGCAAAGGAAGGCCGGGCTGGCATATAGAATGTTCGGCAATGAGCATGAAGTTTCTCGGTGAAAGCATAGACATTCACGGAGGCGGTTCCGACCTTATTTTCCCTCATCATGAAAACGAAATTGCACAGTCGGAAAGCTATACCGGAAAAAATTTCGTGAATTACTGGATACATAACGGTTTCGTAAACATAAACAGCGAAAAAATGTCGAAATCGCTAAAAAACTTTATTACCATACGAGACGTACTGGAAAAATTTCATCCGGAAGCGTTGAGACTTTTTTTTATGTTTACCCATTACCGGTCTTTTATAGATTTTTCTTACGAAGGAATAGAAAGCGCAAGGCAGAGCCTGCTCAGACTTTACCAGTCCGTAAATCTTTATAGCGAATTTAAAAAATTGACGGACGAAAAACGAATAGAAATAAAAGACGCAAAAGAAAAATATACGGACAAGGAGAAAACCGAAAATAGCGTTTCAACCGGAGACGGCTTTAACGGCACGCCGTTTAAAGGCAAAAATCCTGAAAATATAGAAAGCTACTCCGACCAATTTTATGCTTCTATGTGCGACGATTTTAATACCGCCAAGGCTTTATCGGTTGTATTCGACCTCGTCAGAAAAACCAATAAGATTATAAAAGACGCTATGGCGCAAAATTTTATCGAAAGGGCGGATTTAACTTTTACGGATTCCGCTATGATTTTTATGAAGCGGTCTCTTTCCGATATATTCGGAATTTTAAACGAAGACCCGAAGTTATTTATAGAATCTAATTCCGCATCGGTAAACCATGAAGAGGGTAAAACGGGGGTTTCGCCGGCTGCGGCTATCAGCGGCGAAGAGATTGAAAAACTTATAGAACGGCGGAATGCATTGCGCAAGAATAAAGAGTACGCCGCGGCGGACGAAATAAGAAAATCGCTTTTGGAAAAAGGCGTAACTTTGGAAGATACCAATTTTGGGACTACGTATAAAATAACCGGCGTAAATTAAATACGGGAGTCAATTGATTATGAACGTCAAGGAAATGGCGGAAGAATTTTTAGCCTGTCCGAAATGTCTCGGCAATCTCGTTTATAAAGAGATTGACGGAAAAGAAATACTTATATGCAAAAATTGCAGGGTTTACTATCCGGTAGAAGACGAAATTCCTATTCTGTTGATAGAAGACGCAAAAAGCATAGACGAACTAAAAGTCGGCGCCGATGAAAATATTTTCTAAATTAAAAAGTTTTTATTTTTTAAACTCACATTTTTTTAAGTCGCTGAAAAGGTTTGATGCCGGTATTTCTTTGCAAAGCAAGGAGTTTAACGGAACGGAAGGAATAAAAAAAACAGAACGAAAAAAAATATGGATTTATGCCGAATCTATAGGCGAATTTAAGATTGCCGTTTACATAGCGGAAATAATCGGGCAGATATTTTCAGAAAAAAACGACGGCGCAGAGCCGCCGATTTTTTTTATAAGTTTTAAAACGTTTTCGACGCTTTCAGTCGCTCAAAACCTTAACGACGGCAAAATATTATATTTTTTTCATCCTTTTTTGCCGGTAAGAGCGGTTTTCAAAAAATATATAAATTCCGTAAAACCGGATTATTTTATATCGGTTCAGCACGCCGTTTCTAAGAAATTAATAAAAGAGCTTTTAAATTTCGGGTTTAATTCAAATTTAAAACTTAAATTAATTTTTACCGGCATTTCGGTTTCCGATTTTAAAAAAATGAATATTGCGGAAATAACTAATTATAATAATGTTTTTCTTTCGTCCGCTATTTCGTTAAATTCAGCGGGAATAGACGTTAAATCCGAAGTTTTGCCTCTTTCTTTAAAATATATCTCTTGTACCGGCGTCGATAAAATTAATAATAATAATAACGTAAATAGAATTGAAAAATTTATAAAACCGAATAAAGATGAACTCTCGGATGTTAACTTAGACGTCAAAATTATGTCTTTCGTTTCGATACATAAAAAAGAATCTGTATATATATTGAAAATTTTAAAAGAAATAGCGTCTGACGAAAAACTTCCAAAAAACTTACGTTTAAAATTTATTTTAGTTCCGAGAAACGTTAAAATCGCCGGCATGCTTTTTAAAAAGGCTTCGGATGAGGGTTTTAACGCCGTTTATTGCGGTTCGGGGAAAAACGAATCCGATTTAGAAGTTTTTTTAAATTCAAAAAACGATAACGTTTTAATAGTAAAACGTTACGGCATATTAAATAAGATATATCCTGTTTCCGATTTAGTTTACGTAGGCAAAAGCCTTTTTGCGGATGAAAGCGGCGGACATAATATTCTTGAACCCGCCGGATACGGCAAAACTGTCGTTACGGGCAAATATGCCCTTAATTTTATGGATATAACAGGCGAAATGTCGGAAAATAAGGCTTTAATTTTAGCGGATGAAAAAAATATCAAAGAATCTATATTAAAACTTATATATGACGATAAATTAAGAACCGAAACCGGAATAAACGGATTAGATTTTTGTTTAAAGAAAAAAGAAGAATTTGAAGAATATTTTAAGAAATATCTGAGTGCTGCGTTGTGAAAAAATTATGAATATATTTTTATTTGTCGTATCGACGAGAATTATTTTAATTTTAATTCTGATTTTATTGGTTTTATTTTATTTCAGGATAAAATTTTTTAAATTAAAAATCGATTTTATCGACCGCAAGAGCGAAAACCGCAGCAGATTTAAACTTAAAGAGATTAACGGAATAATACATTTTCATACGGTATATTCCGACGGTTCCGGACGCATCGAAGATCTTATAAAGACCGCTAAAGAACTTAAAGCGGATTTTCTCGTTTCTTCCGACCATAACACGCTTAAGCCTAAAGTTGACGGATTGGAAGGTTATTACGACGGACTTTTTTATTTTGCGGGAGAAGAAATTAATACTGAATTCGGACATTTCCTTGCATTAGGTATCGAAAAAGAGATAAAACGAGGCAACTATAAAGACGTTTTATCCGAGATAAAAAAGCAGAACGCGGCGGGAATTATATGCCATCCGCATAACTGGTGGACGCCTTGGAAAAATTTCAAAGTAAAAGGTTACGACGGCATCGAAATTATAAATTTAGACTCTCAGTGGCGGGGCATGAGCCCTTTATATATGATTGCCGTAATTTTTACTTATAAAATAAATTCTTTTTACGCCCTTCATTTTTTGTCGCATAAACCGGTAAAAACCATAAAATTTTGGGACTCGGTTCAGAAGCACAAAAATATGAAGACCGGTATAGCGTCTGCCGATGCTCATTCAAACGTTAAGGTAACGAGAAAAAAGCGGGTTAAATTTCCTAAATATTCGGAACTTTTTTCGGTAGCAAGGACTCACGTTATTTTGGACGAAAAGCCGTCCGGCAAAGTTGCCGGCGACAAAAAGAAAATTACGGAAGCGATAAAAAAAGGAAGATGTTTTTTTGCTTTCGACATGTTCGGTATTCCAAAAGGTTTTTACTTCGGAGCGGAGTCTTCGGACGGAAAAAAATATTTCAGCGGCGATTATATAAACGCCGCTGAAATTAATTTTGTCGTCAAAAATTTAGACAAAAACGATAAAAAAAATGTTATAATATTTGCCGGAATAGATATAAACGGCAGGAAAAATCCTTATAAAATAAATTTATTTAGAAACGGAAAAAAAATATTTTCGTCGAAGAATACCGACTTTATTTATGAAATAAACGATTTTTCAAAAGAACCTAAACCGGAACCTAAGTCAAATTTTTACAGGGTAGAAATAGACGTTTATTTCGGGCGCAAAAAAATAACGTATCTTTATTCAAACAATATAGAAATATACGGGTGAGACATATTATGAACGGTAATAACGATAATTTAAAAACGGACTTAAACGCCGCAGATATCGAAAAAATAGACAGAGAGTTCGTCTGGCATCCTTTTACGCAAATGTCGGACTGGGAAAAAGAACGCAACCTTATAATCGAAAGAGGGGAGGGAGTTTACCTTTACGATATTCACGGAAACAGGTATATAGACGGAGTATCGTCCTTATGGGTAAACGTTCACGGACACAATAATCCGGAACTGAACTCCGCGCTTAAAGAACAGATAGATAAAATAGCGCACAGCACGCTTTTGGGTCTTGCAAACGTGCCGTCGGCGATTCTTGCAGAAAAACTAATTGAAATAGCGCCTGGAAATCTTAAAAAAGTTTTTTATTCCGACTCCGGTTCGACCTCAGTTGAAATTGCTATAAAAGTAGCTTTTCAGTACTTCAGGCAAAAAGGGCCGAAATATAAAGACAAGAAAAAAATAATAGCAGCAACGTCGGCTTATCACGGAGATACAATAGGAAGCGTTTCGGTCGGAGGAATAGGACTTTTTCATTCCATATATAAACCCCTGTTGTTTGATACCGTAAGAATAACCTATCCTTACTGCTACAGATGCCCTTACGGTTTAAAATATCCTGACTGCGCTTTGCACTGCGCAAAAGAAGCCGAAAAGATAATTAAAGTGCATGCGGAAGAGTCCTGCGCTTTGATTATAGAGCCTATGATACAGGGAGCGTCGGGGATGATAACTATGCCGGTAGGATATTTGAAAAAAATAGAAAGAGCATGTAAAGACAACGGAGTTTTGCTGATATTGGACGAAGTTGCTACCGGTTTCGGCAGGACGGGAAAAATGTTCGCCGCTTTCCATGAAGACGTTTCGCCGGACGCAATGTGTGTCGCAAAAGGAATTACCGGCGGCTATCTCCCTATGGCGGCTACTTTGTTCACGCAGGAAATTTACGACGGATTTCTCGGAAAATACGAAGACAATAAAACGTTCTTTCACGGACATACTTATACCGGAAATCAGCTTGCTTCTGCCTGCGCCGTAAAATCCGTCGAACTTTTCAAAAAAAACGGAATTTTAAATAAAATGAAACCGGTTATCAAACGTTTTAACGAACTTTTGAAACGCTTTTATGACCTTAAACACGTCGGAGAAGTTAGAAATATAGGACTTATGGCGGGAATCGAATTAGTTAAAGACAAAGAAACCAAAGAACCGTTTGCCGAACATGAAAGAATAGGACATAAAGTAATTTTAAAAGCAAGGGAGAAAGGCGTAATCATAAGACCGTTAGGCAACGTCATCGTCTTAATGCCGCCGTTGGTTATAGACGAAAATACCCTTGAAACGCTCTGTTCCGTCGTTAACGAATCTATCGAAGAGGTAACACAGTAGGTAAATAAAATTATGTATCAAGAAAAAGGTGTCAGATTTTATTTTCCGCATGTAAAAAGTTAATTGTTGTCTAATGTTGGTAGCGGAAAATTAATCTGACACCTTTTTCAAATAAAATTATGAATTTAAACACTTTAAATAAAGGCTATATAGGGGTATTTTTTTCATGGGCTTTAGCCGTCGGGCTTTTTTACCCCGGAATTATTTTTTTAATGTTTTTAGAATCGTGCGCTATCCCCATTTCTTCGGAAGTTGTTTTAATGGTTTCCGGTTTTCTTTCAGGAGAAGGCAAAATAAATTTTTACCTTGTAGTTTTAAGCGCTACGGTAGGAACTTTAGCCGGTTCATCCCTGCTTTATTATATAGGTAAAAAAGGCGGAAGGCGTATAATGGAAAAATACGGAAAATATTTCTTGGTAAGCAAAAAAGACCTTGATAAAGCGGAAGTCTGGTTTAAAAAATACGGTTCCATAACCGTTTTTATCGGTATATGCCTTCCCGTCATTAAAACTTATATCGGTTTTCCCCCGGGCGCTTCCCTTATGAATTACAAAAAATTTGCCGTTTATATAGTCATAGGCTCGCTGATATATAATACTGCCGTCGCTTATCTCGGCTTAGTAGTGGGACGAAACATAAATCTTTTTATTCCGTATTTTAAAAAATTCGGTATTATTCTTATAGCAGCCGTTATAGTGCTTATAATTATATACTTGTACAGGCATATAAAAGAATCAAGATAACAAGATTATATAAATTCTATAATTATTATAATATTATAATAAAAGATGTTTTCTAAAAAATCGCACCCTGCGGCAGCCGGACGTTTTGCTTCATACGGCGAAATAGTTAATAATTTCAGCGTACGCATAGCGGACTCAGGCAAAACAGGCAATGGCGGTAAAGCGGGCGAGGGAAACGCATCGATGCCTGCTTTAAACGCAAACATCCCTTATATTATTGCATTATATTTAGTATCTTTAATAACCGCCATAATTTTGACGCTGTTTTTAAATACCGTATCCGGATTTACGTTAACGATAGAATATATTTTACTGTCGGTTTTTATTTTTTTTATATTATATTTTACGATAAATAAAATAAGAAGTTTAAAAAATGAAATAAACGGAAACGCTTTCGCCAAAAAAGTTAAAATCGATAATTTTTTAAAAGAAGAAAAATCTTTCGACCTCGGTATTTTAAAAACTTCGGCAGGTAAAACAGGAAAGACAGGAACGGGCGGTAAAAAATATCCGGACGTCGTTATCGGACTTGACGAGAAAAAAAGGTACGAACACATGCTGATAGTTTCGCCGACCGGAGGAGGAAAAACTTCCAACTATATAATTCCCGGAATTATTTCCGATGCTTCGTCGTCCGGTATATCGGTTTTTGCGGTAGATATAGACAGTCCCTATTTATACGAAGCTGTTAAAAAAGACTGGAAAAAAACCGGCAAGAGGGTAGTATTGTTTGACCCCTACGCAGAATTTTATGAAAATTCAGTAAATTTTAATCCGCTTACCGATAAAAACGGCAGACCTTTAACAGACGATAAACTGCTAAATATTACTTCCATGCTTTTTCATATAGATAAAAGCGAGATGAAAGGCGGCGACGTCCATGCACATAAATATTACGCAAGAAGGTCCTCTGACCTGTTTTATGCCGTTCTTCTTTATTTAAAATACAGATATGAAGAGAAATATTTCGATTTTTTTACCGTTAAGTCGTTTTTTGAAAGAGGGGTCAAGTTTATCGAAAACGAAATCGTTAAATTTAACGGTGAAAACGAAAAGAAAATAAAAAATTTATTCAACAATTTTTTGGAACTTCCCGTTTACGAAAGAGCAAAAGTAGCAACCGACGTATTAAACAATTTAGATTTTTTAAACGATCCGAACGTCGGAAAATATTTTAAATGCAAAAATAAAAATAATGATAATGATAAAAAAGCAGATTGTTTTTATTTAGAAGACTTTTTTACGGAAGATACGCTCTTTATAACAGGCATTCCGAAAGAAAAAATAAATTCCGGCGGAGGCAGGCTGATATCTTTTATTGCGCAAATATTTATAGACGGAATATACGAAAACAGAAGAAGCGCATTAAGGGAGAAAAACGGCGAAATTCAAGATGCCGAACGCAGTTTTTTTATTTATCTCGACGAATTTCCGGTTTTAACTTTAAGCGATTTCGATACGGAACTTGCAAATTTAAGGAAAACAAATACCGGCGTGTGTATTACCGTTCAGGATATCGCTTTTTTAAAAGCACGTTACGGCGATATTGCTTTAATTGCATCGAATATCGGAACTCATATAGTTATGGGTCATGCAGGATGGGAAACCTGCAAATACTATTCCGAAATGTCGGGCGAGCGTTACGTATTGCATAAAGAATTTTTAAAAAAACATATCAATGATTTAGATTTCGGCGAATCTCCCGTAGCTTCAGGTTTATATCCCTTAATTTCGCCGGACGAATTAAAAAATATGGATAGAAATTCCGTTTTTGTTTACACTAAATACGTAAACCCCTTTATATTAAGTTTACGTCAGTAATTAATCAGCTATTAGTCGTTCGTTAATGGCATCGCAGTCATTTCGCGAACCGTAAAGCGTCGAAACAGCTTCTCCAAGCTATTTCTGCAAATTTATTGCGGAAATCATAGTGTCCGCAAGGTTTTTATAGGTAGAAGAAGACGCATTTTTTTTTAGTATGGAATAGTATTTCAGGGCAAGTTTTTTATTTTTTAAATATTTCATATATATATATGCTATCTGGGACAGTTCGTACTGAAAATGTTTGCCGGAGGCATCAAGTCCGTATCCATTACTAAAATCGTCGAGCGAAAGTTTATATTTTTTCTGCGAATAATTTATCAGCCCAAGATAATAATAAACGTCGTATAATATGTTTTCGTTCTTTTTTTCTTTTGAAAATCCGTTATTTAAAATTTGTTCAAAATAATATTTCGCCTTTATTGTATTATTTTTGTCGAATTCATTTTTTCCGAGATAATAAAGATATTTTATTCTATTTTCGGGTTTCATTAAATTCATGCTGTTTTTCAACAGGGTAGTATAATTTTCAACGAGATTTAATTTTTTGTATAGTTTTAGTTTCAATTTTATTATTTTATCCGCCAGTTTTAAATTCTTTACAGCCTTTATATTTATTTTATTAAGAAGCGAAAGAGATTTTTTGTAATTTTTCATTTTAAAATATATATATGCGTTAAGATATAAGCTTTTATATTTTTTTGCATAAAACAGAGCCGACTTAAAATTCTTTTCGTTAAGTTTAATTTTAGCAAGGTATGCATAAGTTTTAGGTTTTATATACTTAGATGGAATTAAAAAACTTATATTATTAAAAGTTTTAAAAGCATCTTTATATTTTTCCGTTTTTTTGGATTTATAGTCGTTTTTTACTATCTTATATAGCAGTCCTGCAGCTTTTTTTTCGGTTTCGGTTTTTTCTTTTCCTTTTATCAAACGAATGGAGCCGGAATCGAAAAGTATTCGTTTTACGTATTTTAATTCTTTTTCAGGTTTGTTTAAAGATTTATAATATGACGCCAAAAATTTTAAAGATTTCATTTCGATGACGGGATAGCCTATTTCTAAAGAAGCATTTTTAATATATTTAATTCCTTTTTTATTATTCTGTTTAACTAACGACATTCCGTAATAAGCCAAACCGTTTTTATAATAGTACCCGGTGCAGTATCCGGAAGATTTAACGAAATAGTTTTGGGCGACTGGGTATTTTTTCTCATAGTATGCTATCATTCCGGAAAAGTAGGATTTATAGCACGACTCTTTCTTTTTATCGGAAAATAAATTTTTTATGTTTTTTAATGTTCTAAGAGCTCTTGAAAAATTTTTTTTATGATTGATAAGATAATTTAAATAAACCGTTTTGAAATAACCGCTTCTTTTTTTTAAAAATATGGATTTTTGCAAAATTTTTTTAACATGGTCTTTATCGTAAAGTTTGTCGGCGTTTTTCACGACTCCGCAAGAAGCGTAAGATAAAGTCAAGAATACGAGCGACCTGTCGTAAAGTTTGCTTCCTTTTTTGCTTTTAGTTAAAAGAAAATCGAAATCCCGTATCGAGCGTCTGTAATTTTTTAAATTAAAATCGCATCTCGCCATATAATATATAACGTTATAAATATCTTTATAATCGGGATTTTTATAAATTACTCTTTGAAAATAGGGTTTTGCCAAGAAAAAATTTTTTTCTTTAAAAAGAACTTTTCCGGTAAGGAAATAAACGCCGGAATATAATTTTTTCCCCATTCTAAAGTTATTTAATATATATTTAAGATTAATGCGCGCATTGTAATAACTGCCGGCTTTATACTCTTTTAAAGCCTTTTCGTATAACTGTTCAGCTTTAGAATGTGCGGCGGCTGCGGCTGTTTGAGCATTAGCGCCGAAAATAAAAAAACTTTGCGTGAATGCGGAAAATATAAGAGCTATATATATAAAGAGTATTTTATTTTTTATTCTTTTCATATCTTTTTAATTTTTCTATTAAAGTTGTTCTGTTAAGCCCCAGCATTTTTGCCGCTTTTTCCTTTACGCCTCCGGAAATTTTCATGGCTTTTTCAATAATTTCTCTTTCGGCGGCTTCCATTTTTTCTTTTAAATTAATTTTAAACGGTTCTTCCGCGAATCCGGTTTCAAATTTTTCTTCTATATTTAAATATTCCGTACGTTCTTGAAGTAAATTTTCGGAATGGACGATATTATTCGATTTTTTTAAATATTTATCGGGTATATCTTTTCCGGTTATCAAACCACCTTCGTTTAATACTACCAGCATTTCCATTAAATTTTCAAGCTCCCGGACGTTGCCCGTCCACGGATAATTTAATAGTATATCGAAAGCGTCTTCGGAAATTCCGTAAACCGAGTCGTTCTGGTAGCCGCCGAATTTTTTTAAAAAATAGTATATAAGAATAATAATATCCGTCTTCCTTTCTCTTAAGGGCAGAAGATGAACGGGTATTACGTTAATTCTGTAATAGAAATCTTCTCTAAATAGATTTTTGGCAATAAGTTTTTCTAAATTTTTATTAGTAGCGGAAATAATTCTCACGTCTATTTTTTTTGTTTTTACCGAACCTATAGGTTCTATTTCTCTTTCCTGAATAACTCTTAAAAGTTTTACTTGAAGAGAAGGGCTCATATCGCCTATTTCGTCCAAAAACAGTGTTGATTTATCCGCAAGATCCAATCTGCCAGGTTTGTCGGCAAAAGCACCGGTAAAGGCGCCTTTTTTATATCCGAACAGCTCGCTTTCTAAAAGTCCTTCCGGAAACGCCCCGCAATTTACCGACACCATTGGACGTCCGCTTCGTTTTGATTTATTATGTATTAATCTTGCTATCAGTTCTTTTCCCGTGCCGGATTCTCCCGTAATAAGAACCGAACTTTCAGAAGGCGCTATTCTGCAAATTTTTTTAACGGTTTGGGTTATATGCTCCGAAATTCCGTAAATATTGACGCCGGTATCTTTAACATCTTCATTTTCGGAACATAAATCTTCAAGCAGGGTAGATTCTTTATCGATAAAAGCGTTGTAGCGCTTCTTTTTGAAAATTTTAGCGTCGATAAACCTTTCGTAAGCCAATTTTTTGATATTTGCCGAATGAATTACGTGGTCTATATTATGTTTTATTAAAAAAATTACGTCCCGCTCGTTTAATTTGTTTAAGTTTTCTATATAAACATAAAGCTTAACGTTTCTTTTCGGTTTTATCGACGATATTTCTTTTATGTAATTTTTGTCGTATTCGGTTATAATATATGTATTGCTGTTGAAACTGCGCGGCAGGTTTTTGAAATTGCCGTATATCGCTATATTATCTTCCGGCAAAGTCCGCGAAAGAGCTTTTTTTATAGTTTCTACCGTTTTTTTTTGTTCGGACAATATATAGACTAAATATTCGTTTTTTTCCGTTTGACTAATATTGTTCATATTATTTATAATTTATATACTATGCTGACTATAATAATAGACGGATACAATTTTATTTTCAACTCTTACTTTAAAGTTAGTTTTAAATCCGACGAACTTCAAAAGCTAAGAGAGGAGACGATAAATTTTTTATCAAAATATTATAATGTAAAAAAGAATAAAGTGGTAGTGGTTTTTGACGGATACAATACCGACGAACCTTTGGAGTCGAAATACAACCGTCAAAATATTGATGTGGTGTATTCAAAAAAAGACGAAAAAGCTGATGACGTTATAGTAAGGCTGTCTAAGAGCATAAAGGGCAGTTTATTGGTCGTAACTAACGATAACGGTATAAGGCGGAGAGTTTCAAATAGCGATTGTTCCTGCTTGGATATCGACGAGTTTGTAAAATTAGCCCGCGGTATTATCGAAAATGGGGAAAATCGATTTTATGAAGAATATGGCGACGATGAAGAAGGCACAGAAAGGAGAATAGGCGGAGTTAAAAAGGGCAATCCTCATAAACTTTCAAAGAAAGAAAGATCAAAAATAAAAAAGATCAAAAAACTTTAGTAAACATATTTGTTATTCTTTCTATCTGGGTAGAAATTCTTGCGTCTATTTCTCCGAAATCAGTTTTTATAACGACGTTTCCTGGTTGAACGTTTTTATCCTGAATAAAATCTATCGACGCCTCTTTTGACAAAAAATCATTTAAGGCATCGGGGTTTTTATTTAATATTTTGAAATCTTCAGGATTGAGGCATATAATAAAATTTACCGCATCCGACGACTGATTTATTGCAGAGGCTATTATATTAAGCAATATGCCGTCGTCGGCGGCTATTTTGGATTTAGTTATAGTTTCGGCGATTTTTATCGACAGGTTTACTACATCTTTTTTAACGTCTTCGTATAGTTCGTTCTTAAACTGTTTTATGGATTCGGCGGCGGAAAATATATTTTTGACGCCTTCTTCCATTGATTTTAATGCTTCCGATTTGCCGCTTTCAAAACCTTCGGCATATCCTTTTTGCTTTGCAGCTTCAAAAACGGAATTTTCTTTTTCTTCAAACTCTTTTTGCGTTTTATTTTTGTAATTGTCTATATAAGAAATTATATATTTTTGAAGCGAAGCAGGTACCGATTCAAGAGCCGATACGAGTTCCGCGTTTTCTTTCGCGCTTACTCCTTCGCCTCTGAGAACGTTGGCTAAGATGGTTTTTTTGCCGTCGTATAATGCTTGACCGTCAATATTTAATTCGTAATCTTTAAGGATTTTACTCATACTAATTTTTCGCTTTCGCTTTTTACGGCAAGACTTATTTTACCTTCGTCTTCAAGCCTTCTTGCAACCTTTAATATTTCGTGCTGAACTTTTTCGACTTCGGAAAGTTTTTTAGGACCCATAGCTTCAAGGTCGTCTTTAATCATTTCCTGAGCTCTTTTTGAAACGTTTGCAAAAATTTTATTGGTAAGTTCTTCCGAAGCCGTTTTTAAAGCAAGAACTATCTGATCGTGAGAAACCTCTCTTAAAATCAGCTGCATAGATTTATCGTCCACGCTTGCAAGGTCGTCGAAAGTAAACATTAATTCCCTGATTTTTTCAGCTTCTTCTTTGTCTAATTTTTCGATGTCGGCAAGAATAGGTTCCTCTATAGATTTATCCATATTATTTAAAATATCGGCGACTACCCTGACGCCTCCCACCAATTTGCTCTGGGTAGAGCCGGTAGATTTAAGCTGTTCCTGAAGCACTTCGTCTAAATCTTTGATAACGCCGGGCGGCACTCTTTCAAGTTTTGAAAGCCTGAATACTACCTGAGACCTGATGGAAGACGGCAGGAGTCCTATTACTACGGCTGCAGAAATAGGTTCCAGGTGTCCAAGAATGAGGGCAATTGTTTGAGGATGTTCGTTTTTAACGAAATCTGCTATAACATGAGGGTCGAGCCACTTTAAAGTCTGCAGACCTTCTTCTTCTATAGGGCCGTGAAGATTGTCCAATATTTTTTTAGCTTTGTCGGGGTCAAGCGATTTTGCTATTAAATTTTTTACGTAATCGTCGCCTTTTACTATAAGTCCGACCTTTGAAAAATTAGAGTTAAAATCCTTAAGTATATTTTCGGAATCTTCTTTTTCTATAGTCGGAAGATTATCCATATATTTGGTAATTTTTTGGATTTCCATAAGCTCTAATCGTTTAATGATTTCGGATGCGGCGTCTTCGCCTACGGAAACCAAGAAAATCGCCGCTTTTTCGGGTCCGGATAATCTTCTTCCCATTTATATTTCCCTTCCGGTATCTTTCAATAAATTTCTTACGTAATTAACGGCGGCGTCCGGGTCTGATTTTACGATATTAGCGGCTACTTCTTTAACGTCAGGTTCAGGAGGCGCTATGGATTCCTGTTTTATCTGAGCAAGCGCTTCCAACTTTTCTTCATCGGAAGAACGGGCGTTTTCGTGCGATTCGTAAGAAGTTATATACTGCATTAACGGTCTTAAAATAATTAAAATTAACAATATAATGCCTATCAATATAACGCCGTATCTTATTATTTCTCCGAGATGGGATTTTATAAGTTTTACGAAAGTTTTTTTAGGAGGCGCAGGTATCTTATAGCTTATTTTTTTAAAAGGAATATTAGCCACGACGACTTTATCTTTTGCCGTCTTGGAATAACCTATAGCCGTTTTTACTATATTTTTAAAAAGGCTCATTTCGGATGAGCTTCTGGGAATATAACGTTCGGCAGTTTTGCCTTTAGCCGATTTAATTTTTTTATAAGTTCCGTTAACTAATACGGAAGCGTAAACTCTTTTGATTGTTCCTACCGGATACGATATTTTCTCTATTTTTTTAGATACGTCGTAATTTGTCGTTTCTTTTTTTACCGTATGAACGCTAGGTTTTCCGACCGGTATAGGAACCTTTCCCGGCGGCAGGTTTGATTTTGCGCCAGGTATACCTTGAGGTCTTAATG
The DNA here is from genome assembly GCA_021798875.1 of bacterium. GTDB lineage: Bacteria > SZUA-79 > SZUA-79 > Acidulodesulfobacterales > Acidulodesulfobacteraceae > Acidulodesulfobacterium_A. Next base: position 20,847 of record JAJZBN010000001.1, read on the forward strand.
CTCCGGTAGAAGAAGATTTATATGTCTGCTGAGATACAATAGCCGTCGTATTGGGGTTATAAGTCAGTTTAGATTCTACTTTTTTTGCGAAATCGACCTTAACGTAAACTTTAGACGTTACGTTTCCCGCTCCTACCACGGGTATTAACATTGAATTAATTTTACTTTCAAAGCTTTTTTCTATTTTACGGACGTAGTTTAACTGATTTACGGTATATGCGAAAGAGCTTTTTGTAGGAATTGAGAGTACCTTTCCTTCCGTATCCACTATGGTAATATTCTTGGGTTTTAAGCCTTCTACGGCGCTTGCGACTAAATGAATTATTCCGTTTACCTGCATTTTGTCAAGGGTCATCCCTGCCCTTAACTTAACAATTACGGACGCTTTTGCCGGCGTTCTTCTCGTAACGAAAACCGATTGCCTCGGCAGTACTATAAGTACCCTCGAATATTTAATGCTGTTAATCTGGTCTATCGTTCTTTCAAGTTCGCCCTGCAGCGCCCTCTGATAATCTACGTGCTGCATAAAATCGGTCATTCCTATCTGGACTTTGTCAAATATGGAAAAACCGACGCCTTCCTGTCTTGGAAGACCTATGGAAGCGAGTTTGAGCCGCGTTTTGTAAACGTCGCTTTTAGGTATAAGAACGGTTTTACCCCTGTCTTTAAGTTGATAAGGAATATTGTATGAATGGAGTTTGCTTATTATTTCAGAAGCGCTCGTTGCGTTTAGATTTGAATAAAGAACGCCGTATTTAGGAGCGGTAGCGTAAATCGCCGTTAAATATACGGCTATAACTACCCCTGCTAGTACAAGGACGAAGACTATCTTTCTTTCGATGGAAAGTTCGGTAAAAAAAGTCTTTAACTGCGTACCTAATTCTTTAAAATTAGCTGCCATTTAATCCTAATTGCAAATTTATAGTATTTTATTTGTAGAACGGTATTTATATGGAAAATTTTATACCTGCATTTGCATAATAGTATTATAAGCCGTGACTATTTTGTTTCTGACCTGCATCATAAGTTCGAAAGAGTCGTTAGCTTTTTCCATATCTATCATAGCTTGATGTATATTTGAAGATTGACCAGTAGCTATAGCTTCGGCGGCGTTATTTGCCGTATTTTGCAGTTCGTTGACTTTATTTATGGAATTTAAAAGAGTATCGGCAAAAGAACTGCTTCCGGAATCGGGCTGTATCGAACCCCCGCCGCTTCCCAATATATTATTTGGATTAAGCTCTTTAATTTCCGATGCTGGATTAAGTCCAGCCAAATCGCCGCTTCCTATTCCTATCGGTATCGCCATTATAAATCAGACCTCCTTTTTGAAGAACTTTAATTAAAAAAATCTTTAAATAATCTTAAACCGGCTTAATTTTTATATTATGAATTAATAAATGAATGAATTCATTAAACCGTTAAACATCTTTTAGTAAATTATATCATATTTGCATAAAACATAACATATTTTTATGTATTTCGCTAAATTTGTAAAGACGACTGCGACATAGCTTTAGATTCCGAAATAACTTGAGCATCCGCCTGATAAGCCCTTGTAGCGGAAATCATATTTACGAGCTCCCTTATAGCCGATATATTAGGGGTTTTAACGTATCCCGCTTTGTTTGCGAGAGGGTTGCTTGGGTCGTATTTTTCTGAAAACGGATTTTTAGCGTTTTCTATTTTTTCCACTTCTACTCCGAAATAGTTTTTAAATTTGACGGTTTTAAACAACGGCTCTTTTTTTACGTAAGGCAGTCCGTTTCCGGCATCGTCGGTATTTATGTTCGCAAGATTGGATGAAATTACGTTCATCCTTATTCTTTCGGCGTTAAGTCCCTGCGCCGCAATTTTTAAAGATTCGTTAAATCCCATAAGTTACTTCCTCCTTTCAATTTTTCGTTTTACCGCCGTGCATGACGTGCAGGAATTTAATTCCGACTCAACGGTAATAATTACGCAGTTACGGCATAGTATTATCTATGGCATAAGTAAGCGTAGCAAATTTTTTAGACAGTAATTTTGCAACAGCCTGAAATCTTATCGCGTTTGAAGTCATATCGCTCATCTCTTTGCTTAGATTTACGGTATTGCCGTCTAAAGCCGGCACCGTTTCGCTGTTTTGATTATGCACGAAAGATTTTATGTAATCCGACTGTTCTTCCGAAGACGAACCTGCCGCAAGACCTCCGCCAGATAAATCTTTATGCGAAGTTGTCTTCATAGGCAGAGAATCAGCCGACGGAACGAGTCCGCGCATAACCTGTTCGAAGTTAAGCTCTTTCGCTTTATATCCAGGCGTGTTTGCGTTTGCTATGTTGGAAGCTATAACGTTCTGCCTGTCGTCAAGCACGTTTAAACTGTCGCCGAGTATTCCGTAAATAATGCTGAACATTTTTAGATACCGTTATTAATAAATGTTAAAATTAAATATTGACTGTTAAGTCTTATAAGGAAAATATGTCTTCAGCAATACTTTTTTCGATTTTCAGGAAAAGGTGTCAGTAATAAAGTTTTCGATCAATAATTACTGTTTCAGGAAAATATGCCAATAATTACTGTTTTCAGGAAAAGGTGTATCAATAATTACTGTTTTCAGGAAAAGGTGTCAGATTAATTTTCCGCAATATTTTTCTCGATTATTGTTTTTGCGTTCAGGCGGAAAATAAAATCTGACACCTTTTCCTTTGACACCATTAATAAAAAAATAAATCTGACACCTTTTCCTATAGACACCTTTTTCTTTGACACCCTTAATGCATCTTTTCATGGCGTCAATATTTTCACTTTTAAAGAACAATTTTTTCCGTCTATATTTTTATATGCAAAAATTATGCCATATAGGGGAGGAAGACGCTGATTTTTGCGCCGCCGGTTTCTTTTGAATTTTCGGCGCCGATGTATCCGCCGTGAACCATAACGTTGTTAAGGGCTATCGAAAGTCCTAAGCCGGTACCGCCGCTTTTTTTAGTCGAAAAAAAAGGGTTGAAAATATTTTTTACGACGTCTTCCGAAAAACCTGGTCCGTTGTCTTCAAAATCGATGCGGATGTAGCCGCTCCCGTCTTCTCCGCCGAAAACAGCGGAAGTTCTTACTTTTATTATGCCGTCAAAATTTTGAACGGCGTGCGCGGCGTTAATGAGTATATTGACGAAAGTCTGCCCAATAAGATTTTCGTCTATTTCTAAGATGATATTTTCATCTATTTCCGTAATTACTTTCACGTTTTTTTCTTTTATTGCATAGGAAGAGTACATAATGGATTTATTTACAATATCGGATAAACTGCATTTAGAAAGGGCAGGATTGACGGTTTTGGAAAATTCCAGAACATTATTTATGGTAGTGTTCATATTTTTGACGGCGGATATTATATTGGAAATAATTTCCGCATGCTCTTCGTTTTTAATTTCTTTTTTCAGGATTGAAGCGAACAGTTCAATGGAACCCAGAGGGTTACGTATTTCGTGGGCTATTTTTGCGGACATTTCGCCGAGTTCCGCCAGACGTTTAAACTTTTTTATTTCTTCTATGTTTTGAATTATAAATATCCGTCCTGCATTTTTTTTGTTGTTTCCGTGCACGGTTTTAATATATAAAAATACAGGAATAAATTTTCCTGAGCCGTTTTTGTCGTCGCCCGATTTCATAAACTTTTCTACCGGATAAAAAACCTGTCTCGTAAAATCGGAAAGCGATGTCCCGTTAAAGAAAAACTTTAAAAACTCGTCAACCGGACGGTTCAAATAGTTTAATTGGTCATATCCTCCTGCAAGTTCTATTAACGACCTGTTAATAAATTTGATTAAATTATTTTCGTCCGTAATCATTATTCCGAGCGGCATGCTTTCTATAACGGTATTCAGGTTTTCTTTTAAGTCTTTAACCTGTTCTTCGAGATTTTTATAATATTCGGAAAGTTTGAGGGAAGCCGCCTCGAAGGATTCGAATGCTTTTTTCAGGTCTTCGCCGGTAAGAGTTGAAACGGTATTTTTATTTTCCATTTTGATTAAAAAGATTTAATATTTTTATTTTTTACTTCATTTTATATTATAATATACTTCGTTATGGAAAAAATCGATAAAAAAAATGAAGCGTCTGTTAAAACAGGAAATAAAATTTTAATAGTGGACGACGACCCGCACATGAGGTCGGCATTAAGCCTGAGCCTTAAAAAGACCGGAAAAGAAGGCGATATTTTTGCTTCGGCGGAAGAAGCGTTAAGTTACATAGGTAAAAATTTTACTTCGGGAGATGTGCCTGCCGCCGAACCGACAATTAACCAAAGTCCTTATTTTTTAATTTTGTCGGATTTAAATATGCCGGGTATGGACGGTATCTCTTTTTTAAACGAAATTAAAAAATATCCGGTTTTTCAATCCGTTCCTTTCGTGATAATTACTGCGTACGGAACTATAGAAAGCGCAGTTTCCGCAATGAAAACGGGCGCTTCCGACTATATGCTTAAACCGTTCGATATTTCCGATTTTGAAAGAATAGTCAAAAATGCGGAAAAATTTTCCTCGTCTTATAATATTTTAAGAAAAACCGTAAAAGATAAAGAATGCTGTAAAGATAATAAAGATAAAGTAAAAGATATTATATCGTCTAATTTTATATACAGGTCGGATGCCATGAAACGGATAGACGAATATATAAAAGCGGTAGCTTCCGCCGATGCGACGGTGCTTATAACCGGAGAGTCCGGCACAGGCAAGGAAGTCGCGGCAAAAAGAATACATGAATTAAGCGGAAGAAAAGGAAGATTCGTCGCCGTCAACTGTTCCGCCATAGTGCCGACGCTTTTAGAAAGCGAACTTTTCGGACACGAAAAAGGGGCGTTTACCGGCGCCGTTTCCGCAAAGAAAGGAAAGTTCGAGCAGGCGGATAACGGAACTATTTTTCTCGACGAAATAGCCGAAATGGATAAAAACCTTCAGGCTAAAATTCTCAGGGCGCTTCAGGAAAAAACCATAGACAGAGTAGGAGGGGACGAGCCAGTTTCAGTAAACGCAAGGGTAGTAGCCGCTACTAATAAAGACATCGAAAAAGCCGTATCTGAGGGAAATTTCAGGGACGACCTTTTCTACAGGCTGAACGTAATCCGCCTGCATATGCCTCCGCTCAGAGACAGAAAAGACGACGTGATTGCTCTTGCCGAGTATTTTGCTTCCGTTTATTCAAATAAATATTTCAGGGAAGTTTCCGGTATTTCGGAAGATGCGAAAAAATATCTGCTTTCGTTGGATTTTCAGGGCAATATAAGAGAACTGGAAAATATAATAGAAAGGGCGGTTATACTTGCCCAGAAAGACAAATTTTTAGACGTCCGACATTTCGGCAGTTTTGAACCCGCGTTTTATGCTGGTAATGTTTCATATGGCGGAAACGCAGACTGCGGGGATGATAAATCTGCCGCCGGTAATACAAGAGCAAACGGCACGGGGGCGATTATAACGAACGGAGCGGATAATAATATAGATAATATAAATAAAGACGGTAAAGACGCAATAAACGAATCAGATAAGTTTAATGGTTCCGTTTCGTCGTCGGAATCTGCCGACAATAGAGCGGCCGCGGATATCTTTAACGGCAGCGGCGGACGCAGCCTAAATATTAAAGAAATGGAAGAAAAGCTAATTTTTGCCGCACTCAAAGAAACAGGCGGCAATAAAACCAAAGCCGCCGAAAAACTTGGAATTACCTCAAGAACCCTCAGAAATAAACTTAAAGAACTTGGTATAGATTAACCGCTATACTATAAATAACTATGCTTAGATAGAGCATTATCTGGGGGAATCCTCAATGAATGCGAACATAACGAATCAATCTGCGCTTATAAAATCATTTTCTTTTACATACTAATATCCCGTGGCACGAAGATTGCATTAATACATGTAAAGGCACAAAAAGTCTTTAAAATAGGAAAATTTTTCCTATTAACGTTCTATTTGGTTGTCTTTAAAAGTTTAAAAATTAATAAAATTATTATTAAATAAAGTATAAATTAAGTTACGGAGGGAATAAAAATGTCGGTAAATTCATTATTTGCGCCAACGACTACGACAAATGCAAATACCGTTACATCAACGGCCGCAAGCGCAGCGGCAAGTACCGCAAGCTCGTCCAATTCAAACAACAGCGGTCTCGTAAGCGCAACAACTTTTATGCAGTTAATGGTTCAGCAGCTTGAAAATCAGGACCCCTTAAATCCGCAGTCGAGTTCGGCTTCGCTTGCACAGCTTGCCCAGTTCGATTCGCTTAATCAGTTAAACACCGTAAACTCAAATCTTCAAACCCTTGTAGCAGATCAAAATCAGGCGACGCTCGGCAGTGCAGTAAATATGGTAGGAAAGTCTGTTCAGGCAAACGGCAACGCATTTGGTTACTCCAGCGGTAGTACTTCAAATTTAAGTTATTCTTTGCCGAGCAATGCAAGTTCGGTCAGTATGGATATATATAATTCATCCGGAAATCTCGTTTACAATACCAATCTCGGAGCGCAGAGCGCAGGTTCGCAGTCTTTTACATGGGACGGAGCGGAAAACAGCGGACAGACTGCTCCTTCAGGCAATTATACTTTCTCGGTCGGCGCAACTGGTTCCGGCGGCAAGGCTATTACGCCCTCAACCTTTACGCAGGCGACTGTTACCGGTCTTTCGACTTCATCGACCGGCGCGGTCCAGCTCGAACTAAGCAATGGCTCTACCGTTCCGTTGTCCAGCGTAACAAACGTCGAATAGCCGTCTAAGGTTAAAGGTGTCAGATTTATTTAAAATGTAATTAAAGGTGTCAAGGTTAAAGGTGTCAGATTAATTTTCCGCTCGACTATCTTGATTAAAGATACTTTTTTAATGCGGAAAATAAAATCTGACACCTTTAACCGAAAGTGATACATAGAACGGTTATAAAAATAAAAAATATGCCGATATAATATATATAGGCAATAAATTTAACTTTAAAAAATTATAAAAAAATTAATTTTTTACAATATATTTCAGTTTTACGTTATACAGGAGGAATGAAAAATGGGTGTAAATGCGCTTTTTACCGCAGTGTCGGGATTGGATTCAAACCAGACTTATCTCGGCGTTATAGGCAACAATATAGCTAACTCTAATACTATAGGTTTTAAAAGTTCAACTCCTATATTCGAAAACTTAGTAAGTCAGACGTTAAGCGGCACGTCCAATTCCCAGGAGGGTCTCGGAACGGACGTTTATTCTATTCAACAGCAGTTTGGTCAGGGCGCTTTGCAGAATACTTCCAATCCTCTAAATATGGCTATCGACGGCAACGGGTTTTTCATAGTTCAGGCTCCAAACGGCGCTACTTATTATACAAGAAACGGTGAATTCAGCGAAAACGCGCAGGGTCAGATAGTCGATTCGACGGGGCAGAACGTCGTACTGGGCTATCCTCTAAATTCGCAGGGAATAGCGACTACGGGCACTCCCACCGCTATAACTTTAAATACAGGAGCATTAGCGCCTCTTGCTACGACTACGGCAGACCTGACGGCAAATCTGGATTCTAATGTTTCGCCGCAGAGTTCTACGACAACAACAGGAGATTTTATGGGTGGTTATATAACGGGAAACTATTCGGCGGGAGCTACTACTTTAAACGTCAGTAATATGACATTCAAGGGAACAGCAGGGGATGCTCCTAATAGTCTTTTAATCGGCAATGGCGATGGAACTACAAATCTCTATAGCGTGGCTTCTTATACCGTTTCTGCTCCAGCTTCAAGCACTGGGACATATTCTCTTGCGCCAAACGGAACTTATACATCGAATGGAACAAATGCCGGAACACCTATTCCAAGTAGCACAACTATAAGTTCTGTAACCCTGTCTTCTGCTTTAACTAGCAATGTTCTTCAAAATACCGCAATTTCTCAGCAGACCCTCGGCGTTGCATCCACGACTGGTATTGAACCTGGTTCGGATATTCAAATAGAGGCAACATCATCATCAACAGCCAATCCCAACGCTTATCAGTTCTTAAATACCGTCGAGAGCGTCAGTAAGGCAAACAGCACAGTAAATCTTTCTAATGCTATGCCTGTGGGAAATAGTACTTATGCATTTAAATCGGGCGGTTCGGTTCTTGTAGGTCCTGCGCAGGATTATTATTCTACTACTATTAATGTTTATGACTCTCTTGGCAACGCTTTGCCTTTGACCGTTACTTTTGCGCCAGACGGTTCAACAGCCGGAGCATGGAACGCTTATTATTCGATTAACGGGACTGCTGCGCAGAGACCATCGTTAAGTCTCACAGCAGACGCCAGCCCTGATATAACATTCAATTCAAGCGGTCAGATTACCGGCACGCCGTCGCTTACATTAACAGATGTTCCTGCTTATGCAAGTGCCTCTACTCTTCCCGACGGAGCATCTCAGCCTTTAAATATAGCTTTAAACCTTGCAAACGTAACCCAGTACGCCGCTCCGTCCGCCACCACCGCATTTACTCAAAACGGCTATGCAACGGGAACGCTTACAAGTTTTACGGTTAATCAGGACGGAAAAATTTCTGGACAGTATTCTAACGGACAGACTCAATATATCGCCCAGGTCGCCCTTGCTAACTTTATCGCTCCGACGGGACTTACTTCCGAGGGCAACAGCCTTTACGCACAGACTTTTGCGTCCGGTCAGCCTGCAATAGGCGCGGCTAATACCGGAAACTTCGGCTATATTACAGATTCGGCTCTTGAACAGTCCAACGTCGATATTTCGTCGCAGTTTACGGATATGATTATAGCGCAGAATGCTTACGTCGCCAACTCTAAAGTGCTGACTACGGAAAACTCGGTATTGACGGCTCTCGAAACTGCGGTTCCATAATTATAAAATAATAAAGGTGTCAGATTTAATAAAGGTGTCAAATAAAGGTGTCAGATTTATTTATTATCTTACTCTCATCTGTATTTGCGGGTAGGTTAAATAAAAAATAAAGGTGTCAAGGTTAAAGGTGTCAGATTTATTTATTTTTCAAATAACAATAAATAATAGAAAATAATAAAACTATGCTTGGAAATATTGCTTTAAATTTATCGGTAGATGCGGGGCTTTCGTTAGTCAACGACGTTATAGGCGCAGTTTCGGGAAACTTATCGAACCAGTTGCTTTCTACGTCGGGTAATACCGATTCAAGCGCAGGTTACGGCTCGTCTGGTTTTGCAGATCAGGGGTCGTTCGGCGAAATGCTTAACAGCTCTATAAACAGTTTGTCTAACGCGGCTTCTTCCGTTTTAGGTATTAAATAAAGGTGTCAGATTTATTTATTTTTCAAATAACAATAAATAATAGAAAATAATAAAACTATGCTTGGAAATATTGCATTAAATTTATCGGTAGATGCGGGGCTTTCGTTAGTCAACGACGTTATAGGCGCAGTTTCGGGAAACTTATCGAGCCGGTTGCTTCCTTCGCAGGGTAATACCGGTTCAAGCGCCGGTTACGGCTCGTCGGGTTTCGGCGGACAGGGATCTTTCGGCGAAATGCTTAATAATTCTATAGACAGCTTGTCTAATGCCTATTCTTCCGTTTCGGGCGGTGGTCAAAATCAAGGCGGGGCGGTTCAGCCTGCAAGCGTCTCATTTAAAGGTTACGGCGGCTCTCAGGCGGATAATGCTTCAGTTGCGTCTGCGCCTGTTTCGCAGACGGTCAGCCAGCCTAACAGCGGATTAAACTCTGCCTCTAACAATAACGGAGGCGCTCAGCCGGAAAACAATATAAGCGGAAGAATAAAAAAGGTGTCAGATTTATTTATTTTTCAAATTTAAAAAGGTGTCAGATTTATTTATTTTTCAAATTTAAAAAGGTGTTTAAAATTGAAAAATTTTGATAACTTAAATTTAAAATCTAAAGAAAAGAATGCTATATATTTATTTAGGAAAAAAGTTTTAAATTTATATCCTAAATCTGAGTTAATTATTTTCGGTTCTAAAGCGAGAGGAGATTTTAATAAAGATTCTGATATAGATATATTAATTCTCGTAGATGAAATAAACAATAAAGTTGAATCGGATATACACGATATTGTTTACGATATTATTTATAAATTTGAGATTCCTATAAATGAAACTATAGCGGAAAAAAAATTATTAGAAACCGCATGGTCGGTTCAAATACCTTTTTATGCAAATGTAATTAAAGAAGGTGTTAAAGTTTAGTGGATATTGAAATTAAAAAAGTTCTTGCAAAACATGAAATCGAAAAATCTAAAAAAGCCTTAGAGCAAGCATTAAATATTTTTCAAGGAAATGATTCTGATTTGCAATTAGTGGTTAATAGATTATATTATGCAAAGTTTTATGTTGTAAATGGACTTTTTATAACAAAAGATTTTATGACATCTAAACATTCAAGCGCGAGAGCAATTTTTATTGCTGAATTTGTTAAGAAAGGCTTAATAGATGATGATTCGGGAAGATTCTATTCAAATATGTATAATAGAAGACAGGAAGGGGATTATACTGATATTAAAAAATACCAAAATGTAGATATTAAAAATTTTAAATTTACCCCCACTCAATTTAAAAGAGAAGATGTTGAAGAGTGGATTGAAAAGACAAAACATTTTATTGAAAAAATTGAACAACTTATATATAAATTTCTTGAGCAATAAAATTGATAATAAATAACCTATATGCTAAATACTCTTGCTTTAAATTTATCGGTAGATGCGGGGCTTTCGTTAGTCAACGACGTTATAGGCGCAGTTTCGGGAAACTTATCGAGCCGGTTGCTTCCTTCGCAGGGTAATACCGGTTCAAGCGCCGGTTACGGCTCGTCGGGTTTCGGCGGACAGGGATCTTTCGGCGAAATGCTTAATAATTCTATAGACAGCTTGTCTAATGCCTATTCTTCCGTTTCGGGCGGTGGTCAAAATCAAGGCGGGGCGGTTCAGCCTGCAAGCGTCTCATTTAAAGGTTACGGCGGCTCTCAGGCGGATAATGCTTCAGTTGCGTCTGCGCCTGTTTCGCAGACGGTCAGCCAGCCTAACAGCGGATTAAACTCTGCCTCTAACAATAACGGAGGCGCTCAGCCGGAAAACAATATAAGCGGAAGTATGCCTAATAGCAATACGAATAGCGGTAACGGTTATCCGGCGGGTCAGCCCGTAAGTAATAATGCCGGCGGGTCTTCAAACGCTGACGGCGGAAAAAGCGCCGCAAACGTTTCGTTCTCTAACGGCGATTCGCCGCAGGCTTCTGACGGAAATGGAAATACGGGACATACGTCCAATAATTCAGCAGGACGCGATTCCGCAAATAAATCTTCTAAAACCGCTTCGGAAAAAGACGGGAACGTCATATCTAACGGTAATGCCAATATTCACGGTGGACGAAACGTTTATTTCATAGGAAATACGAATATTAATTTTGCAGGACAATTAGCAGCCGCAAAAAAAACAGATATAAAATCGGGCGGTACGGGCGGCAAAGGAAACGGCGCAGAAGGTGCGAATTCAAATTCAAAGCATAACGTAAACGTTTCATTATTGAACGCGAACGGGACGCCGGTATCGGACGGCGGTTCTATTGCCGGAAACGGAAATATCGGCGGCAGTTATTCCGGTATAAACGCGCTTGCGAATAACGTCAAAAATATTGGTAAAGAAGACCATCCTGCTTTGGGACATAATAACGCAAATAACGCAGCGTCAACTTCCGCAGGCGGTTCATCGTCCAAATCATCGGATGCAGCTGCTGCCGCTAATAAAAATACCGATAGCCAAAATATTACGGACAAAACCACCGCAAATAAAGCAAATCTTAATTCAAATACCGCCGATGCAAATAAAATTAATATTTCTAATGCAAACGCCGTAAATAACGACGCAAATAACGGCAATAATACCGTAAAAGCCGACGTAAAAATGAGTATTATTAACGCTCAAAATGCAAAAACGCTGAACGAAGATATTAAAAATAATGCTCTTAATTCCGAAAATCTTAAAAATTCGTTAGCCTCAGGTTTGTCGTTTTCCGGTTCCGCTGCATCTTCGGGAATTAACGCCGCAGGCGGTTTAAAAGCAGGAGATTCCGGTTCTTTATCTTCAAATATTTTCGGCTCCGCAGGTTCGGCGGTTTCAGCCTCGGCAAGTTCGGGGTCGCCTTCCGCTTCCGGCGGAAATTCCTCAGGTTTTAGTTTGACCGGCAGCGGCGTGTCCGGACTCGAAGACGATACGGCAGGGGAAACTACAGGTTCTTTAGCGATTAATTCGGTTATGTTTATGCTGAGAAGAAACGTACAGTCGGCTGTTATAACGTTAAATCCTGCTTCGCTCGGCACCGTCAAAATAAATATTTCCTTAAACCCGTCAAATTCATTGAACGCGCTTAATCAAGCGGTTTCCGGAGGCGCTATAACTGTCAATATGCTTGCTCAGAACGAAGCGGCAAAAAATGCGCTTCAAGCGTCTTCAGATTCTCTGCAGAACGCCCTTAAAAACCAGGGATTTTCTACTATAAACTTGAATATAAGCACCGGTTCGGGTTATAATAACGGCAACGGCGGCGGCGCAAACGAATCTTTTAATAACTCTTTCGGGTCGGGCAATACGGGTTATAATTCAGGATATTCAAACGGAGAGGCAGAAATACAAGCTGTTTCAGCAGGAGCAAACGGTTTAAGATATGCTAATCCCAATGCATTGGTAGATTATTTCGTATAATTCTGTCCAGTCACAAATAATTAACTATGTAACTATGGCGTTTAAATTTCAGAACATATTGAACCACCGGAAAACGATTCTCGATAAAAAATACACGGAACTTTCCGAAGTTCAGAAGAGAGTCGCCCTGATAAATTTAGCTATATTCGACGTCCAAAAATCTTTGGAATCTTTTAAAGAATCCTATTCGGCGCAGATTTATGGTATTTCCGATATATACGGTTACAATATGCTTGAATCCGGATATAAATCCCTTCAGACCAAACTGAACGAACTGCTTGCCTCTCAAGAAGCGGCGGAGCGGGAACTTGAAATTAAAAAAAAATCGGTCATTCAAGCCAAAATAGAATATGAAAAAATAAACAAACTTAGAGAAAAGCATCTTGTGATAGATAAAATTAACGAATTAAAAAGAGAAGAAGCCGCAGCTTCGGATTTTGCTTCTAACCGTTTTATAAGGCAGTAAATAAATATTTAAAGATAAATATATAAAGAATATATAAATAATATAACATATTATTAATATGATAAAGAAAAAATTAAGTCTGCATAACGCTGTTTTTATCTCTTTTTTAATGTTTGCCGCGGTATTTTTATCTTACTGCTATTGCTGCTTTTCGCCCGTTTCGGCTTATGCTTCAAGCGTTTCTGCGGAAAAACAGGAGATTAAAGTTCTCAAAAATCAGATAAAATCCGAAGTGAAACAGTTAAAAGAAATAGAGTCTAAAATCCATCATATAAAAGCCGCTCAAAAGGCTAAAATAAAAAACCTAATACCCGTTTATTCTTCTATGAGTCCAAGAAAAGCCGCCGCTATACTTCCCGGTATAGATAAAAGCGTCGCAATTTACATTTTGTCGCACATGACCGCAAAGACCGCTTCCGCAATAATTTCAAGGATGCCCGTAAAATCCGCTATATTTTTTACCAATGCCATAGCCGGCAAATAATATTAATAATTCTAAACTCCATTCCAAATCCATTATCTTATTACTGCTGAATTTTATTTAGAAATTTCTATTGAATATAATATCTATTAAAATTAAAATAAATAAAATTAAAATTAATTATAAAAATTTGACTATGATTATAAACAGCGTCATAATAATGACGATACTTTATATTTTGATTTAATTAATACGCATTGATTTAATTAATAAATTAGTTAATAAGTTATTGATTTTGTTAAATTATTATATTGAATGTTATAATTTTGTATAGCATGGCATAGATATTGCATAATCTTTTGCAAGGATATTTTTATATATTTTTATTAAATTTTATTTTTTTTAGGAGGCGGTTTATGGCTGGCAACGATAACGGCAAAACAAACAAAGAGATGGGCAGCGTCGACGACGACGAGATGTCCACTATTTCGCAGATAGAAGCATCAAAGAAAAAAGGCGGAAAGAAAAAACTTTTGTTTATCATTGTTCCGCTTCTGCTTGTACTTGGAGGCGGAGGTTTTGCGGCTTACCATTTTTTATTTGCCAAAAAAAGTAAAACTCCGGTTAATCAGCCGACTGCGCTTTCCAATATGCAGCCCGGACCTATGATAAAACTTAAATCGTTTTTGACTAACCTTGCAAACACGAACAGAACGGCTTACGTAAAAGTTTCTATGTCCATAGAGTTAAAACCCGGTTCTAATATCGGCACGTTTAAACAGCTTACCCCTCAGGTAAGAAACCGCATAATAATGATTTTAAGTTCTAAAACGTCAAAAGAAATAAAAAGTCCGCAAGGACAGCTTTCATTAAGGCATCAGATTGCTAGGAGCCTTAATCAGCTTCTTGGGGACGGTACCGTAACCGGAGTGTATTTTAATAATTATTTGGTTCAATAAATTCAATAAAAATTAAAAAATAAATATATGGCTGAAATATTATCTCAGGACGAAGTTAACGCTCTGCTGAGAGGCATATCTTCCGGCGCGATAGAATCGGAAAAAAAAGAAGAAAACACCGGCGGCATAAAGCCTTACGATTTAACTTCGCAGGACAGGATAGTCAGAGGCAGAATGCCGACTCTTGAAATAATCAACGAAAGGTTTGCCCGCCTTTTAAGAAACGATTTGACTTCAGCCCTCAGAAAAGTTGCGGAAATAACGGCTACATCGGTAGATATGCAGAAATTCGGGGAGTTTTTAAAAAATATTCCGCTTCCGACGAGCCTGACTATTTTTAAAATGCCGCCCCTTCGCGGCTATGCTATTTTTGTTTTAGACGCAAGATTGGTATATAACCTGATAGATATTTTTTTCGGCGGCACAACCGACCTGCACGTAAAAATAGAAGGAAGAGATTTTTCGCCCATAGAAAATAAGCTGATCAAAAAGATAACGGATATGGCTTTCAATGCCCTTAAAACAGCTTGGACGCCCGTTTCGCCGGTAGATATAGAATATCAAAGAAGCGAAATAAATCCTCAGTTTGCTACTATAGTCACGCCGACTGAGGTCGTAATCATAAGCAGATTCGAAGTTGACATAGAAGGCGCCGTTTCTAAATTTATGATATGCATACCTTATTCGATGATAGAGCCGATTAAAGAAAAACTTTACAGCGGATTTCAGAGCGAACAGCTTGAAGTCGATCACAGGTGGATAGAAAGATTTAAAGAAAGGCTTAAAGAATCGGAACTTAATATAAAAGTAGATATCGGAAAGACGAGCATAAGTTCCCGCGATTTTTTAAAAATCAAAAAAGGCGATGTCATCGTCTTAGACAAAAGAATAGAAGATCCGTTAGTGGTAGATATAGAAAATCTTCCGAAATTTATTGCTTATCCGGGTAAAATAAACAATAACGTTGCCGTAAAAATAATTTCCGACATACCGTTGGGTAAAGAGGGCTATTATGAGTGAAGAAAATAAGACCGAAGAATTAAAAAATAAAGCAGGAGAAAGCGCTCAGGTTCAAAACCAGCCGCCTGCTCCAGCCGCGGAAACCGCTAAACAGGCTGCGCCTCCGGAGGATGAAGACGACAATATCAGTTGGGAGGACGCTTTTAAAGAGGAAGAAGCGGCTAATGCCGCCGCGGGAGCAGATACTTCGTCCGAAAGTTCATCGCCTGCGCAAAGCAAAACTATAGGCAGTGCCGCAACGGCAGGAACGCCGGACGCGGCAGATTTGGGAGTCGAAGATATTAAGCCTGCAAAAAATGAAACTGCGCAACCCGCTCCTAAGAAACCGGTAAAAAAATTAGAATTTGCGTCGTTCGACGAATCCGATAAAACTACCGAACCGCCAAAAAATTTGGATTTTATTCTCGATATACCTCTTACCATATCGGTAGAGCTGGGAAGGACAAAAATGGTTATTAACGATATGCTCCAGCTTGGACAGGGTTCGGTTATAGAACTTGCAAAACTTGCCGGCGAGCCTTTGGATATATACGTTAACGGCAAACTTATGGCGAGGGGAGAGGTTGTTTTGGTCAACGATAAATTCGGCGTCAGGCTGACGGATATTATAAGCCCCGTGGAAAGGGTTAAAAAACTTTAATATAAATTAATATAATTAGTATGTTCAATATGAATAAAATTAAATCTTTTTTTTATGCTTTTTGCTTTATTTCAGTGTTTTTGGTTTTTTTCGCAGCGGCCGCCTGCAATAAAGCATATGCCGAAAACGGTTTGACGTTAAAAGGAATTTCGGTTTCGGAAAGCAAAAAAAACAATTCTTATTTTATATGGTTCAGATTTAACGGCAAACCGCAAAACGTTTTAAAAAATATGATTTATAAAAAATACGGAATTGAAGCCGTTTTTAATAATACGGTTTCCTATGCTTCCGCAAAGCAGGCTAAGTTTGTATATTTTAAAGGCAGCAGGCTTTTTAAAGCGGCTGAAATTATACCTGTGGGTAATTCGGGATTAGATGCCGTCGTTTATTTTAATAAAAATATAAAAATAGCACGGAAAGACGTCTTTGCTTCTTTTTACCGCAATTATTTAGTTATTAAAATAGTCCATGAATTTCCGGCAGGTATATTTAAAAACGTAGGCAAGAAAAATGCAGTATCGGCAAATAAAAAGGCTGCAGACAAAACAACTAAAGCGAATAAATCCTATGCGGCATCAAATGCCGGCGCTCTTTCCAATGCAAAACATTTGAATTTAAAAAATTCTTCTTTAAAAAACCCTGCCGGTTTAAACATGGGGTTTGAAGCCGTTAAAACCGCAATTTATCTAGCTCTTATTATCGGTATGATTTACGGTATATATTTCTTTATGAATAAATTTAAAAACAGGGTTTCTACGAAAGAAAAAATTAACAGCCTGAAAATAATATCTTCTATTAATCTAGGCAATAAAAAATCTATTCTGCTGATAGAAGTAAATAAAGAATTTTTTTTAGTAGGGGTTTCGCCTTCAAATATTCAGATGATAGGACATTTGCAGGGAGTCCCGAGTCTCCAAAATTCGGAGATTTCGGACTATGCAGACAAACAAGGCAAAACTGCGGTAAAAGAAATAAAAGAATCTAAAGAAATTAAAGGAAAAAGCGTCAAACAATTTAATCCCGAAGCTTATGCGGCATATGATGAAATGCCTGTTTACGGGAACACGGGTTCGGACGATACGGGAAATGCTTTAAACGCTCCGTTCGCCAGCCCTTCGCCTGCAGTCAAAACCTACGGCAGATTTGCGGACGTTATGAGGGAAAAAGTCGGCGGAAGGTCGGAGCATCCCGAAAATACCGTCAGTGATGCTTTCGATAAATCAAGTAAAGTTAAAAACATCAACGAAGCTAAATTTAAAAACAAAGCCGATAATATATTTTTCGATATAGAGGAAAGACTTAAGGGGTTGATGGAGAGCGATGTTAAAAGTAAAAAGCTTTAAAAACACTTCGCTTTTAGCTTTGCCTGCTATAACTATGACCGGTCATGCCGCACATTCGCAGGTATCTATGCTTATACAGATACTTCTTATTTTCACCGTCATTTCTATAGCGCCTTCTATCTTGATTATGATGACTTCTTTCGTAAGAATAGTGGTAGTATTATCTTTTTTAAGGACTTCTCTCGGGCTTACGACGGAACCTCCAAACCAGGTAATAATCGGATTGAGCCTTTTTCTTACTTTTTTTATAATGGCTCCGGTTATAAGTTCGGTATATAAAAATGCTTACGTTCCATATACAAAAGGTTTTATAGGAATTAAAAAAGCTTATAAAATAGGAATTCAGCCCGTCAGGGGTTTTATGCTAAGGCAGACGAGGCTTAAAGACTTGGAGCTTTTCGTTAAAATGTCTAAAATCAAGAACGTTAAATCGCCTAAAGACGTGCCGACTTACGTTCTCGTTCCGGCATTTATAGTAAGCGAACTTACTACTGCTTTCGAGATAAGTTTTCTTATATATCTTCCGTTTTTGATATTAGACCTTGTGGTTTCGAGCCTTTTAATGTCGATGGGTATGCTTATGCTGCCGCCTACCATGATATCTCTTCCGTTTAAGCTTATGCTTTTCGTTATGGTAAACGGCTGGTATTTAGTAATAGGTTCTCTGGTACAGAGTTTTCATACATAGCGGCAAATAATAAATTAACTTTTTAAACTGGACGAAAATATGTCTACGGCGTTCGTAAATTTTATAATTCAAAAAGTAATACTCACGGTTTTATATTTAAGCGCTCCTCCGCTTATAGCGAGCCTTGCGATAGGAATAATTATAAGTATGTTTCAGGCCGTTACGCAGCTTCAGGATCAGACGCTTACTTTTGTTCCCAAAATTATCATAGTTATAATCGTTTTGCTAATTTTTGGACCGTGGATGCTAAACATTATGGGAAATTTTGCGACGGCAATGTTTTCGCATTTTCCGGAATATATAAGGGGAGGAAGCTGATTTGCCGTCAATTATAATACACCAGTATCTTTTAATAGAATTTATGCTGATATTTTTCAGGATTATCGCAATGATAATCGTTCTTCCGTTTATAGGCAGTTCTTTAGTCCCAAACTGGGCAAAGATAGGTCTGGCTTTTTTCATGTCGTTAATAGTCTATCCTTTGGTCGTTAAAACTCAGATAATTCCCCATCTAACCTTGCCGGAGCTGATTTTGGCAGTTATTTCCCAAATTCTTATAGGTATTATTTTCGGATATTTAGTTCTTATAATTTTTACCGGCATAGAAGTCGCAGGACAGCTTATAAGCAATATGGTAGGTTTTGGAATGATAAGTCTTCTAAACCCGCTTTTGTCTAATCAGCAGGTTTCTTTAATATCGAATTTGCAAAACTACGTAGCTCTTATAATTTTTATACAGACATCCGCTTTTTTCTTTGTAATAGAGGGGATATACAGAAGTTTTCAAACTATACCTCTGACTTTCGTCAATTTTTCCCCGCATATTTTCCAATATTTAGTTTTAAAGTCCAACGACATTTTCTTAATAGGTTTGGATATAAGTATTCCTATAGTTTTGGTAGCGATAATATTAAACGTAATTATCGCTCTTATGGGAAGAATCGCTCCTCAATTTAATATTTTTGCCGTAGGTTTTCCTATAACTATAGCGGTGGGACTTCTCATGCTTTACGTAACGGCGCCCTATTTTACCGATTACGTAACGCAGTCTTTCGGAGGTTTAAAGACGGAATTCAATCATATGATAAATTATATGGCATATATTAAAAAATAGCAGTTAAATAAAATACATAATAAACAATAATTAATGTAATAAATTAAATATGGCGGAAGATCAGTTCGACAAAACAGAACAGCCTACTCCCAAACGTATTCAGGACGCAAGGGAAAAAGGGCAGGTAATGAAATCGAGAGAGGTGACGACCGCTTTCGTATTCGTTGCCGTAATAATATATTTTTATTTTAATATTGCACATATCGGGAAAATAATAGACGAGCGTTTTGTGTATTTTTTATCTAATTTTTCCAATTTAAATTTAGGTTATACGGAATGTATAAAAATTATCGACGGTTTAATTTATACGGTAGTTTATGCTATTCTTCCGTTTATCTTATTGGTTTTAGCGGCTTCGGTGCTTTCAAATCTGGTGCAGGTAGGTTTTTTGCTGACACTTCAACCGCTAATTCCCGATATTACTAAAATAGATCCTGTTTCAGGCGTTAAAAGATTTTTTTCTCTTCAGTCGGTAAACGAACTCGTAAAATCTATTTTTAAATTTTTCGTGTTAACGGCTATAGTATATTTTACTATAGCTCCTTATTTAAAAAAGATATTAGTATTGCAGTATATGACTCCTTCATACGATGCGTTTTTTACGTTGAAAATCATTTATAAACTTTTTTTTAACGTAATTATGGCGTTGATTGTTCTTGCGATAGCCGATTATTTTTTTCAGAAATACAAGTATAACAAAGGGCTGATGATGACCAAGCAGGAAGTAAAGGACGAAGCCAAACAGTTTGAAGGCGACCAGCAGGTTAAAGGAAAAATAAGAAAAATGCAGAGGGAAATCGCAAGAAGAAAAATTTTAAAAGAGGTTAAGAATGCCCATGTAGTAATTACAAACCCGACGCATTTTGCGGTAGCCTTAAAATACGACAATAAAAAACACAATGCTCCCGTAGTTATTGCTAAAGGAGCTGACAACCTGGCTTTGCTTATTAAAAAAATAGCAAAGGATAACGATATTCCGACGGTCGAAAATAAAATGGTGGCGCGTGCGCTTTACGAGACGTGCGAACCAGGGCAGGCTATTCCGGCATCGCTTTATAAAGCCGTCGCAGAAATACTTGCCCATTTATATACTACAAATCAAAAATTTAAACAGATATGGAGCTTTATTTAAAAAATGGCTGAAAGAGCGGAAAACGCGGCGGTTTTGCCCCGCAATATATTTTTTAGGAATACCGACGTAATGCTGGCACTCCTTTTCATGATGGTTATAGGGCTTATGGTTATACCTATAACTACGTGGATGCTTGATATATTTCTTACTTTTTCGATATCTTTCGGCATAATAATTCTTCTGATTTCTATTTACGTCCTAAGACCGTTGGAATTTTCGGTTTTTCCGACTATTCTTTTGACGGCGACCCTTTTCCGTCTTTCTTTGGAAATTGCGGCTACAAGACTTATATTGCTTTACGGCTACAAAGGTCCGGATGCGGCCGGCGTCGTCATTCAGTCTTTCGGGCAGTTCGTCGTAGGCGGAAATTTTGCGGTAGGCATAGTAATATTTATAATTTTTATAGTAATAAATTTCTTGGTTATTACAAAGGGCGCAACCAGAGTAGCCGAAGTATCGGCAAGATTTACGTTAGACGCATTGCCTGGAAAGCAGATGTCTATAGACGCGGAACTTAATTCAGGTTTTATAACGGATGCGGAAGCAAGGAAAAAAAGGTTGGATTTAACTAAAGAAGTTGATTTTTACGGTTCCATGGACGGTGCAAGCAAATTCGTCAGGGGAGACGTAGTAGCAGCTATAATCATTATTATAGTAAACATAATCGGCGGACTTCTTATAGGAATATTTCAGCATCATATGTCTATTTTGCAGGCCGCTTCGGATTATACGCTTCTCACGGTAGGCGAAGGCTTGGTGGCACAGATTCCCGCTTTAATAGTTTCGACTTCCGCAGGTATTATAATGACCAGGGCAAGCCGCGAAAGCGACCTGTCCAAAGATTTTTCAAACCAGTTTATATCTAATCCGAGAGTGCTTTATACGGCCGCAGGCATACTGTTTTTTTTCGGAATTATCCCCGGACTTCCTCACTGGCCGTTTATTTTGTTTGCGGCGATAGCAGGATTAATAGGATATATAATATCAAGGGAAGCAGCTAAGAAAAAAACCGAAACCGCCAAAAAAACTGCCGAAGAAAAGAAAGAAATTCCGGAATCGCAGATAATAGAAAATGCGATGCAGATAGATATTCTAGAGCTCGAAGTAGGATACAACCTTATACCGTACGTAGATGCCTCCAGAAGCGGCGAACTTTTGGAAAGAATAAAAGGCATAAGGAAACAGCTTGCGTCAGATATGGGTATTATAGTTCCGCCTATCCACATCAAAGATAATTTAAATTTAAAACCAAACGAGTACATTTTTTTAATTAAAGGTATAGAAACCGCAAGATACGAAACTATGCCGAATAAACTTCTTGCGATGAACCCGGGCAGCGTTTCCGAAAATATTCCCGGCGTAGTTACTAAAGAGCCTGCGTTTAATTTACCTGCGCTTTGGATCGACGAAGGATTAAAACAGAAGGCGATAATGGCAGGATGGACTGTCGTTGAAATACCCGCTGTTATAGCGACGCACATAGTAGAAATTATTAAAAACAATGCTGCGGAACTACTTACCCGCCAGGATGTTCAAAAACTTCTCGATATACTTTCATCTAAATACCCAAAAATCGTGGACGAACTTATTCCCGGAGTTCTTTCCCTCAGTTCCGTCCAGAACGTTTTAGAGAATCTCCTTCAGGAAGGAATTCCTATTAAAGATATGCTTACCATAGTAGAAGCTCTGCATAATTATGCGCCCAATACCAAAGACCCGACTATACTTACGGAGTACGTCAGGAGCGCTTTAAAAAGAACTATAACAAAAACATTGCTTGGGCAGGACAATGCGGTTCATCCTCTTTTGCTCGGAAAAAATTTAGAAACGGTAATTATAAACGAATATAATAAAACTAAAGAGCAAGGACAGGGTTATTCGGGTATCGATCCTTCTTATTACGGCAAAATGGTTTCTGCGGTAAAAGAAGGCGTAAAAAAAGCATTGGATTCCGGACAGTCTCCCGTTATCATGACTCAGCCGCGAATAAGGCTTTTTTTGAGAAATATTTTAAACGAAATAACACCCGGCATAACCGTAGTTTCGACGGGAGAGATTTCTCCCAACATTAAAATTAAACCGGTCGGTACCGTTGAAATATCTTAAAACATTATAACTGATTAAATGTTATGCAGATTAAAAGATACGAAGTTTTAGACATTAAAGATGCGATAGACCTTATAAAAAAAGATCTCGGCGAAGATGCGCTTATTATTTCTACGAGACAGGTTAACGGCTCTTCAGGAGAACTTGGCTTTTTCGGTAAACCGTTTCTGGAAGTTATCGCGGCTATAGATTATAAAGAGGAAGATATGGTACCGCCTAAAGACGAATCGCCGCTTTTTAATAAGGATTTGCTTGCGCCTATTTACGACGATGTCAGATTTTTAAAAGAAAATTTCGATAGTATAGTAGAAGACAAAGTCGATTATGCTCTTAACGTCAAATTTAAAGAAATAAAGAACTTTATGGAGGAAATAAAATTCGATTTAAATTTGCTGAAAAACGAAAGATCGCATAGTGCAGGACTCAAAGAAAACGATTTGCTGATTTATTTGGACGGCGTTTCTTTTGACAGAAGCGTATCTTCTAAATTGATAGATATATTTTTTAAAGGGATAAAATTGTCTAATTTTAAAAAAGAAGATAAAATCGAATATTTCAAGAAATTTTTCAAAAAGATAATAGAGAAAAAAACCGAAAGAAAAAAATTCATCCGTTCTTTAGACGGCAAAATAGTAATAGCGGTTGCCGGCAACAGCGGTTCCGGTAAAACATCTACGGCCGCAAAGTTATGCTCTAAGTTTATCTACGAGAAAAATCTTCACGTTTCTTTATGCTCCATAGATTCTTTAAAAATGGGAGGATATGAAACTTTAAAAAATTATGCCGGAAAGCTTAAAATAGATTTCGCGATAGCAAAGGATCCATCCGTATTGAATGCTTTTATCGCAGGTTCGCGTTCGGACGTCGTAATAATAGATACATTTGCGGTTAACCATAATAATGTTTACCGTTTAAACGCGCTTGCTAAATTTTTTGAAGGGCTTAAGGGTTCCGTTAATATAGAACTTATAGTTCCTGCGCATTTTAAACATATAGACGCATTAAGGTCGTATGAATCATTCAGGAATAAAATAGGAGTTAACGGAATTATAATAACTAAAACTGACGAATCGAAAGGTATCGGCAATCTTGCCGGTTTGTTTATGCTTGAAGATTCTGCCGTAGATTACGTGTCTTACGGAGAAAGCGTTCCGGAAGATATCGAAGAAGCAAGTGCAGGCAGCATTTACGACTTATTTTTTCCAAAGCCTGCGTCATTCTAACTGCGGGGACAGAATTCAATTCCGTCCCGCCGCAAATCGGAAAATGGAAATCGTGGACAGAATTCAATTCTGTCCCTGCCAAAAAAAAGAAACTGAGGAATGTAAAAATGAAAAGACAAGGAAACTTAAACGGCAATTCATACACTAAAATAATTTCGGTTACAAGCGGCAAAGGAGGAGTCGGCAAAACCAATATCGTCTGCAATCTTGCCTATTGTTTTGCTTCTATGGGAAAAAGGGTTATAATAATGGATGCAGACCTGAGTTTAGGAAACGTTTCGGTTTTAATGGGCATGATTCCGAAATATAATATATCGCAGGTTATATACGGAGATAAGCAGCTAAGCGATATTATAATGACCGAC
The DNA here is from genome assembly GCA_021798875.1 of bacterium. Lineage (GTDB taxonomy): Bacteria > SZUA-79 > SZUA-79 > Acidulodesulfobacterales > Acidulodesulfobacteraceae > Acidulodesulfobacterium_A. The sequence goes on from JAJZBN010000001.1 coordinate 45,020, forward strand.
CAGAACGGAATTATGATTCTTCCTGCCTCATCAGGAATACCCGAACTTTCTAATCTTACCGAACCGCAGAAAATAAATCTTATGTCGAGATTCGACGAATTTGCCGGCAGTTTGGAAGCCGGAGGACAGCCCATAGACGTTTTGTTAGTCGATACCGGAGCGGGTATATCGTCAAACGTTTTATATTTTAACCTTGCCGCAAGCGAAATATACGTTATAGTTACTCCGGAACCTACTTCCATTACCGATGCTTATGCCCTGATTAAGGTCTTAAGCACTAAATACAGCGAAAAGTATTTTTCTATTATAGTTAATAACGTAAAAAACGAAAAGGAAGCAAAGGACGTTTATAAACACTTAAGTCTCGTTTCCGATAAATTTCTTAAAGTAAATTTAAATTATCTCGGACATATCGTAAGCGACGATAATCTTTCGCGTTCGGTGATAATGCAGAGACCTGTCTCAAATATTTTTCCCGATTCAAAATCTTCTCAATGTTTTAAAAAAATGGCGTATAATATATTATCTCAAAAAGACAATAAAATATCTAACGGCAACATCCAGTTCTTTCTCAACAAACTGCTGACGTCGTTGTCTTAATTTAACTGCGGGGCAGAATTCAATTCTGTCCCCGCCACAAAATGGAAAGCGGAATTCAATTCCGACCCATCACAAATTGGAAAACTGCGGGACAGAATTCAATTCTGTCCCCGCCACAAAATGTATTATGCAAAAAATAGACGAAAAGTCAAAAAAATTAATAGAAGAAAATTTTAATCTCGTAAATAAAGTCGCAAACTTTATGTCGCTGAAATTTAACGGCGTCGTAAATAAAGACGATATAATAGAGTTTGGAATTTTCGGATTGATAGATGCGGCTATAAAGTTCGACCCGTCAAAAAACGAAAATTTCCGGTTTTATGCCGTGACGCGGATAAAAGGTACGATATTGGACAATGTACGCAAACTTGATTATATGCCGAGAAACGTCCGCGAACTTTCCGGAAGAATAGAAAAAGTTTATGCTAAATTAGAACAGAAATATGGCAGAATGCCTTCCGACGAAGAGATTGCGGAAGAATTAAGCATAGGAATAGGCGAACTTAACGAAATGTTTTATAAAATAAGAGGAGCCTCTTTTTTAAACGATAAAGATTTTATATCAATGGATAAGCCCAAATCGGAGACGTTAGATACTATAGAAAGCAAAGAGCCTTCGGCTATGGATGTACTTTTAATAGAAGAAAAGAAAAATATGCTGATAAAATATATAGATATGCTTGAAGAAGTTGAAAAAAATGTTTTAATGATGTATTATTACGATGAACTTACTTTAAAAGAGATAGGTCATATTTTAAATTTAACCGAATCTAGGATATGTCAGATTCATTCTAAGTCAATTTTAAAATTGAGGTCAAAATTAAAAGCCTATGAATAAGAAAGAAATCGAAAAAATCGTTAAGTCGGGAAGCATCGACGAAAAAAAGAAATTAGTAGAACTTTTAGATTCCGAAAATCTTGAAACTGCCGAGCATGCGCAAGATGCTATAATAAACGGAACAGAAGGGCAGGATAAAAAAGAACTTGTCAAAAAATTAATGGACACAGCAGTTTCTTCGGATATAGGCATAAGGCTCAGGTCAAACGCTTTCGACGTGTTAAAACGGCTTGCTATGCATGACGGCAACTTTTTAATCGATTTTGCGGTCAAAAACAAAGGAAGATACGAAAGAATTACAGCCGAATTAATCAGGTACGGAAAGTTCGACCCAGTCGATCTGCCGAAAGAAGTTTTAAAAATTCTTGCGTCGAGTCCCGACGAAATTACCAAAGCAAATGCTCTGGAATCCATCGGTATATTAAAAATTAATCTCGGCGGTTTATTGATTAAATCGTTAAAAGAGGTTAAAAGCAATTTTTTCGTTCTGTCGGCGGCAATTTTTGCCGTAGGAGAACTGAAACTTAAAAAAGCTTTCCCCGTATTAAAAGAATTATTTTTAAAAGCGGAAGACAGAGTGGTTAAAAACGTAATTATAGAATCTCTTTCTAAAATAGGCGGGGACGAAATTATAAATTTTCTGCTCGATATTTTAAAGAATAACGTTAAATATAAATTAGATAAAGTTTATATTCTTAAGGGTCTTTATAAATTATGCATAGCGGACGAGTGCAGCGTGGACGAAAGCAGCGACGTAAAAAACAAAATGTATGTCCGCCTGTCCAAAATGAATTTAAAAATGAGTTTATATCTGCTAAGCGATTATGAAGAAAAAGATGCGATAGACGCTATTTTGTGCTATTTTTCGCTTATGAATCATAAAAAATCACAAAAATTATTTCAATTTATTTTTGATTTTTACAAAAAAAATGAAAACTTAGACGAAAACGAGTATAAATACATTAAAGAGATAATCAAAAAATTGGCGAGACCTAAATTTATAACGGAATTTTTAATGACCTTAAGCCCTTTTTCGGAATATAACGATAAAACGGATATACTTATTGACGTTTTATCCGAAATTGCATATAAAGACGTAATAGATCTTCTTGCTTTTTATGCGGACAAAAAACTTTTCGTCGAAGTAAAAATTCTGCTTTTAAAATATTCTACTAAAATCAGCGGTGCTTTATACGAGCGCAGACTTATCGAAGAGGTAGTCGGGAGCTATATAGGCGATGCCAACGGAAACGTTAGGAAATATGCCGTAAAACTTGCCGGTAATTTTCAATATGCTTCAAAATATATGGACAAGTTTTTTGATAATCTTCTTAAAGAGAAATATGCAGACGTAATAGATGCATACGTAGAAACGATTTCCAACTTTGCGGCGCAAGATAAAAGCGGAGATTATATTAAATTTTTCATAAATAATATTTCTTCGAAAAACGATAAAATAGCCGAATATTCTTTAAGAATATTGTCGTCGGATAATATTCGCCTTAATGCGAGACAAATCTCCGATTTTTATTCTAAGATATTTTTATTTAAAAATAAACCTTTAAATTTAAAAAGGCTGCTTGCAAAAAGCCTTGGAAAATTTGATTTGATAAACCACAAAGACGAAACAGCTTTTTTGTTTGATGAAAAAGACGAAGAAACTAAATTTAACTATTTGGAATCGCTTTTATCGGCAGGAGAAAAAAAGTCGCCTGTTTACTTAGACGCTCTTAAATCCGGCGGTTTTTCCGAAATTTTCAGATATAAAGTTGTGGAGCTTATTCAAAAAACAGGCGCAAAAGACATATTCGACAAACTTGCTTCCATGCTTCCATCAGAAAAAAGCAAAATGGTTAAAATTGCTCTTTTAAAAACGCTTCACGTTTTAAATAAAGAAAAATCTAATTCTATTATTAAAAAATATAATTCTTCAAAAGACGAAGATATAAAGAATTTCTCGATTGAATTAATTAACGGATGATGAATAAATAAACTTTATTTTAATGGAATATTCTAATTTAAATTTATCCGACGATGTTTTTAAAAAGCTTAAGGATATGATTTACGAAATATCCGGCATATTTTTTAGCGACCAGAAGAAATATCTGCTGGAAACAAGGCTGTCTAAAAGAATTTCGGTTTTAAACCTTTCTAATTTTGAAGATTATTACAACTATTTAAAATATTCGCCGCTTAAAAATGCAGAGATAAAAGAACTTTTAAACAGCATAACTACCAACGAAACCAGTTTTTTTAGAGATATGCCTCAGTTAGAAGTTTTCGTGGATGTATTAAAGCAGATAATTCAATCGTCCGGAAATAACGCTATGAAAAATATAAGGATATGGAGCGCCGCATGTTCTACGGGAGAAGAACCTTATACCTTAGGAATTTTGATTAAAGAAAATTTTTCCTCGTTGGCTACCGGCATAAAATTTGAAATAGTAGGTACGGATATAAGCGAGCGCGTTCTTGAATCGGCAAAAAAGGGCATATATAACGGATATACTCTAAGAAACGCATCGCAGGCTATTCTAGGAAAATATTTCGAAAAAATCGGCGAAGACGAATATAAAATTAAAGATGAAATTAAAAAAATGACGGTTTTTGGAAACGTTAATCTTATAAGCGGCAATGAAGTAAAAAAAAATGGTTCGTTCGATATTGTTTTATGCAGAAATGTTATAATATATTTTGATGCGGAATCGAAAAAGAAAGCTATAGAAAATATATACGAAAGTTTAAAACCAGGGGGATATCTGTTTTTAGGGCATTCGGAGTCGCTTCACTCTATATCTTCGCTATTTAAGTTGGTAGGGTTGGGCAAAACCCCTCTATACAAAAAAGAGTAAGCAAAAGAGGCATATTCATGAAAAATTATACCGTATTGATCGTCGAAGATTCGATAGTCGTCATAAAATTTTTAACTATAGCTTTCAAAGATGCCGGATTCAAAGTAAAAACTGCACAGGATGGATTCGAAGCCTTGGAAAAAGCTATAAAGGAAGATATTAATCTTATAGTTACGGATTTAAATATGCCGCAAATGGACGGCATAACGCTGTTAAAGAATCTTAAAGAAAACGACGATACTAAAAAGATTCCGGTGATACTTATATCGTCGAATATACCGGGTAAAAATGAAATAGCGGGGAGTTTTGCTTTTTTGCAGAAGCCTTTTAAAGAAAGCGATATAATACGCCTCGCCAAAAATGCGGTAAAAGATCAATAATATTATTTAAATATCGGTATATTTAAATAATATATTGATTAAGATATAAATTTTTATTATTATATATTATTAAAATAAAACGGCAGACATTTTATTTTGAAGCATTAACAGGGGATAATTAAATATGGCTCTAGATTTATCGATGAGAATTCTCGTAGTGGACGATTTTTCGACCATGAGAAGAATAATAAAAAATATTTTAAAACAGATAGGTTTTACCAACGTCGACGAAGCCGAAAACGGACAGGCGGCGCTTGCCAAAATAGGCGACGGAGGTAATTACGATTTTGTTATTTCCGATTGGAATATGCCGGAAATGACAGGGATAGAATTATTAAAGCAGGTAAGGGCAAATGAATCTACTAAAGACCTGCCTTTTTTAATGGTTACCGCCGAAGCTAAAAAAGAAAACGTCGTAGAGGCGGTTAAAGCAGGCGTCAATAATTATATAGTAAAACCTTTTACCGCGGAAGTGCTGCAGGAAAAAATTTCAAAAATTTTCCCGGATTAATTTTATTTAATTTTTTAAGGACGGTCCGAAATGATTGACGATTCGATGCAGGAAATTGTAAACGACTTTATTCAGGAAGCGCTTGAACTTCTCGATAGTCTTAACGAAAATTTTATAGAGTTGGAAAAAAATCCCGAAGATAAAGAAATTTTGAATACTATATTCAGAGCTGCACATACCGTTAAAGGCTCTGCAGGATTTCTTGGTTTTCAAAACATAGTAGAACTTGCGCACAGCGCCGAAAATATTCTTAATAAATTAAGACAGGGCGAAATAACCCTTACTTCCGAAATGACCGATTATCTTTTAAAAACCATGGACATCCTAAGGTCTATGATAGTAACCGTTTCGGAAACCGGCAGCGAAGGAGAACCGCCCGAAGGCAACGCAGAGCTTATTAAAAAACTTAACGAATTGTCGGAAGGCAAAGGCACGGACGACAAAAAAGAAACGCCGTCCGCAGTTTCAAATGCCGCTGAGCCTGCCGCCGTTCCAGAGACGCCTGCCAAAGAAACTGAAAATACAGCCGGCAAAGATAACGATAAAGAAAAAACAAAGACAGCAGATTCTGCTAATAAAACGGCTGATTCCGGAAAAAAGAAACCAAGAAGTCTCGGAGATATACTTCTAGAGGATAATCTTATTTCAAAGGAAGAATTAGAAGAGATTTATAAAGAAAAAGAAGAAGAAGAACATGCAGCGGGAAAAATTTCCGCAGTGCCGGAAGTTTCGGCGGAAGAAATACCTCATCCTTCGGCGTCGGCCGAAACTTTTCCGTCTGCCGAAGAAAAACAAGTTTCTGCCAAACCGGTCGAAGAAATTAAACCTAATCCAAATGTCGTTCAGCAAAAATCAGTCCCTGCAGCTTCAGTTGCCTCTAAGCCTGCTGTTGCAGTTCCAGTTGCAGAAATTAAAGAAACTACTATAAGGGTAGATATAGAAAGATTAGACAACGTTATGAACTTAGTAGGAGAACTGGTTCTTGCAAGAAACAGGCTTTTCAATATATCTTCAAAATTAGAAATAAAATATGCCGACGACGATCTCTCTTCCGCCCTTGCGCAGGTTGTTGCAGGACTCAATCTTGTAACGACGGATCTGCAGCTTGCCGTTATGAAAACGAGAATGCAGCCGGTAAAAAAAGTTTTCAGTAAATTTCCGAGAATGGTTAGAGACCTTTCTAGAGAACTCGGAAAAGATATTGAACTTCTAATTTCAGGCGAAGAAACCGAACTCGATAAATCCGTTATCGAAGAGATAGGGGATCCTTTAGTGCATTTAATCAGAAACAGCGTCGATCACGGAATCGAAGACAAAGAAACCAGAAAATTAAACGGAAAACCGGAAAAAGGAACCATAAAATTAGGCGCCGAGCATGAAGGCAATTACATTATTATATCTGTTATAGACGACGGTAAAGGAATGGATCCCGCGATAATAAAAAGAAAAGCGGTAGAAAAAGGAGTAATAGACGAAAAAACAGCGGCGGGTCTTTCCGACAAAGATGCTTTAAATCTTATTTTTGCTCCAGGTTTCAGTACAAAGGATAAAGCTACCGAAATATCGGGAAGAGGCGTAGGAATGGACGTCGTTAAGACGAATATACAAAAACTTAACGGTATTATAGAAATTAATTCTACTCCAGGACAGGGTTCTTCCATAATATTAAAACTTCCTCTTACCGTCGCAATTATACAGACTTTAATAGTAGGCATAGGCGACGAAGTATTTGCCATACCTTTAAATTCGGTGGTAGAGACTTTAAGAATCAAAGAATCGACTATACAAACTATCGATAAGCACGAGGTTATCAATTTAAGAAAATCGGTACTTTCATTGTTAAGGCTCGGAGATGAGTTCGGAGTAACCGAAAGCGCTGTTTCTAAGGTAAATGCTAAATCTTCCGACAGAGAAATATATGTAGTAGTAGTAGCGCTTGCCGAGAAAAAAATAGGGATAGTAGTGGATGACCTGTTCGGACAGGAAGAAGTCGTCATTAAATCGCTCGGGGATTACCAGTTGGGATACAAAGGTATTTCCGGCGCTACTATAACCGGAGACGGAAAAGTAGTTTTAATTATCGACGTAGCGTCTATGATAGATGCCGTAAGCGTGAGATAAGTTAAGGCAATTTTAAATAAATAAAATATTATAGATAAAAATTATTTAAGAACAATAAAGGAGTTTTAAATTTATGACAGAACCTATTAGGGTTTTAATAGTTGACGATTCACCTTTTATGAGGAGGGCTATAAGCTCTTTTTTCGACGACGTTGATGATATTAAAGTCGTAGGAATGGCGAAAAACGGAGAAGAAGGAATACGGCAGATACAGGAATTAAAACCCGATATAGTTACAATGGATATAGAAATGCCGGTTATGGACGGACTAACCGCCCTTAAGATAATTATGGAAAAGCATCCTGTGCCCGTAATTATGCTCAGCTCGCTGACGGAGGACGGAGCTAAAGAAACTTTAGACGCTTTAGATATAGGTGCAGCCGATTATATTCCAAAAAATCTTTCCAACGTATCGCTTAATATTTTAAAAGTAAAAGACGACTTAGTTTCTAAAATAAGAGCTATAACGGCAAAAAAATATTTTTTCAGGAAAACGGACAGGCATGAGCCGGAACCTAAGTCTAATATAATTAAGCGGGAAGGAACGCCGATTGAGACTTCCTGTATCCGCAAAAACGGAGGCAAAATAGATATAGTAGCCATAGGTTCTTCAACAGGCGGACCAAAAGCCCTGCAGGACGTCATACCCAAAATTCCGGGAAATTTTCCGGTGCCGATTATTCTCGTACAGCATATGCCTAAGGCGTTTACCGGTTCTTTTGCCGAAAGGCTGTCGTCTTTATCTCATATAAAAGTCGTAGAAGCGTCCGGAGGAGAAATAATTAAACCTGGAAACGCTTATCTGTCGCCTGGCGATAAACATCTTTCTTTGGTTAAAGACTTAAAGGAAGGTTATAAAATTTCGCTTTCCACTGAACCTGAAGATCTTATTAACAGACCGTCCGTTTCTGTTATGATGGAATCGGTAGCAAAATTATATCCGGGCAGGGCTCTCGGCGTTATACTGACGGGTATGGGCTCAGACGGTCTTTCCGGTATGAAAAAAATTAAAGAGAGCGGCGGCAGAACCATAGCGCAGGACGAAGCTACCTGCGTCGTTTACGGTATGCCTAAAGCAGTAGTGGATGCCGGCGTTGCCGATTTAATTCTGCCTATATATAAAATATCCGACCAAATTATCATAGAGACGGAGTGCTGATATTATTATTAATAGATTAAACATATATAATTTTAGGAGGAATATGTTTTATGGAAACGGAAAATAAAAAAAATGCGGTTTCGGCTGCCGAACATTCGGCATCCGATGAAATAGTTCAGCTTGTTACTTTTAAATTGGGCAACGAAGAATTTGCGCTGGATATTTTAAAAGTTCAGGAGATAAACAGGGTAGTCGAAATTACGAAAGTTCCGAAAGCTCCGGATTTCGTAGAAGGGGTAATCAATTTAAGGGGAAGAGTTATACCTATAGTTGATATAAGAAAGAAATTCCATCTTAATATTAAAGAAGCGACTAAAGAAACCAGAATTATCGTAGTAAACATAATGAATAAAACTATAGGTTTAATAGTGGACAGCGTGTCGGAAGTTTTAAGGATTAACTCTTCGACTATACAGCCTCCTCCGCCGTTAATTGCAGGACTTGATTCAGATTACATTAAAGGCGTAGGAAAACTCGACGAAAGACTTATAATACTTTTAGATATAGACAAGATATTTACGACCGGAGAACATAAACTTATAGAAGGCATGATAAAGTGATTTAAATGAAATCTCCGTATATCTTTGCAACCGCAAACCAGAAAGGAGGAGTCGGCAAAACTACCACGACTATTACGCTTGGAAGTTCCCTTTCCGTTTTCGGGTGCAGAGTACTTTTGGTAGATTTAGACCCTCAGGCAAGCCTTACGAACCACCTTGCCGTCGAGCCTGAAAAGCTTGAATATTCCATCGCTAACCTTATAATGTCGGATTCCATAAATCCGGCGGACGTTCTTATTAATAAGTATAGACTTAAAAACGGGGGATGTTTAGATCTTATACCCTCCAATATAAATCTCGCGAGAATAGAGGCGGAACTTTCCAACTCTAAAGGCGGAGGCTTAAGGCTCAAAGAGAAATTAAAGTTTTTTTACGATAATTACGACTATATATTAATAGATTCTTCGCCTGCGTTGAGCGTACTGCTTATAAGCGCGGTAGCGGCATGCGATGAAATTATCGTTCCGGTAATGTCCGATTTTTTATCGGTCAGGGGCGTCGAGCTTCTGCTATCTACGATAGATAAAATAGAAAAGGCTCTCGACTATAAATGTTCTTACAGACTTTTAATTACTATGTTCGATAAAAGAACGAATTCATCTTTGAAATCACTTGAATACTTTAAAAATAAATATAAAGATACGCATTTTCATAGTATAATTAACATAGATACCAGATTTAAAGACGCAAGTATGCTTAGAAAACCGCTTACTTATATCGATGTACATGCAAGAGGAGCTATGGATTATATTAGCGTAGCAAGAGAAATATTAGACGGTTTTAAAAGTTCCGTCGAATCGGGGGAGGAAAGCAAGATATGAATAACACTTATAATTTGTTTGATTTAAAATTTGCTAAAGCCGCGGGTTCGGACATAGTTACTCCGTGGATAGACGGCCTTTTAGACAAAAAAAGCGGCGAAAACACCGATGCTGGAAAGCAGACGGCTCAGATATTTTCCTATCCCGTAGAAAGAATACTTTCCGTCGAGGCGGAATTTCCTGCGTCAAATCTTACGCCTGAAAGCGAAACTCCCAATATACGTATAATATCTGCGCCGGTTGCGGATAACTTAGAAAAAAAGGGATTAAATTTAAACGCAGCAGCAATAAATCAGACTCGGGCGGTCAATTTTCAAATGCAGGCGGAAAGCGTTCAGCCCGCTCCTTATTTTGACCTTGAAAAAGAAGTATCTTATTTTACGTTTATTGCAGGAGGTTCTTTTTACGCTATTCCGGCTTTAAATATTAACGAGATTATTAAATATAAAACTCCGGTTAGTATTTTTTCAAAAAAAGCAGCTCATCTCGGTATAATTTTATACAGGAATAGAATGGTGCCGGTTTATGATTTTTATCTGCTTTCAAACGGAAACATAGACATCAAAACGCCCTTAAAATATATTGTCGTGTGCGTATATAACGACAAGTTTTTCGGATTGGCGGTAAACGAAATAAAAAACATAACAGCCGTAAAAAATAAAAACATTATAGCCGGTTCGTCTTTCAAATTTAAAAACGTGAACGATATAACTTCCGGAGTTTTCGAGGATGCAGAAGGAAAATTTTATTCGGTAATAGACTTAAAAAACGTCTATTCTTATTTAATATCTTAACATATAAACAAACGGTGCTATTATGATAGATACCGTAGAACTTCAGCAGATTATTTCAAATCTTCCGCAGATAGAAAAAACTGCGGCTTCTTCCCATGTACTTGCGGCAAATTCAAATGCTATAACTCAAAAAGAAATGGAAATAGTCGATGAGACTAAGCTTAATACCGTAGTAGAATTAAGCGAAACGCTTGAAGCGGTCAACGATAAGGAAAAAGAAAAGAAACGCGATAATGAAGAAAAAAACAAAAAAGAAATGAACGAAGAAAACGAAACGGAAAATGAAAGAGAAGCAGGAAAAGATCATATAGATATAGTAGCATGAACTTTATTATCGACGGCAATGCAGGTTATCTTAGCGTTATTGGCAATGCGAAAGATTTAGCTAAAAATGTTTCCAATGACGTTACTCAGATACTTTTTGGAACTATAAAAGGAGATTCCGCAAAATCAGGCGCATTAGTAAAAGCGGGAGATATAATATCTGCCGAATTGCTCGATGCTTCCGTTTCCGAAAACGGAAGTTTTACCGGAATTATAGATATAAACGGAAGTTTGCTAAAATCCGTTATAACCGAAGACCTTTATAACGAATTCGTTACCGGAAAAACGTTTAACGGCGAATTCGTCATTCCTATAAAACTTCAGTTAAGCAGTATTAACGGAAAATCGCCGGTTGAAACGAATCAATATTCAGGCGAAACAGAGACGCAAGACATATTGGGAAATTCTGTAAATTCATCGCCGGAGTTTAATATAATTTTTAAGATTTTAAACGAATCGTCGGGCGAAAATACCGTAAATATTCAAAAAACTATCGATTTATACGGTAAAGCCGTTGCCGATAATATTCAGGGGAAATTTGAAACTATTTTAAATTCTTTAGGTTCCGAAAATTCTCAAATAAGTTCAGGTTTATCAAACGAAATACAAAATATTTTTCAAAATGCAGCTCAGAATATATCCGTTTCGGTTAAAGGAAATTTTGCCTTTATACATATAGATTCAGGCGGTTTCTTCGGTCTTTCGACGGTAATTTTAACTACCGACGGATCTAATTATAAAGTAAAAAACGACGATAAAAAAGAAAGCGATAAAAAAAATTCTCTCAATTCCAAAAAAAAATATCTGTTTATGATAGAAATAAACTTAAAAAATTTAGGTCGGCTCAAACTTTTTTCATATTATTGCGACAAAAATTTAAGCATAAAATTCGACGGCTATACAGATGCTTTTAAAAAAATTTTATCCGAAAACTTAGAATTATTAAAAGAAATGATGTCTGCGGACGGAATAAAACTTAACGATATTTCTTTTAAAAACATGAAATTAAATAAGCAAAACGTAGTTGAAAACGATACGGAATCCACTGGAGTAGTGCATAATCAATCATCCGTAAATATGAACGACTCCGACTCTTACGAATTTTTAAACGGAAAAATAATCGATGAAAGAATTTAAAAAAAACAAAAAAGCGGCGGCATTAAAATACGACCCTAAAAAAAACGGCGCTCCCATAGTCGTAGCAAAAGGAAGGGGAGAGCTTGCCGAAAAAATATTAGAGATAGCGAAAAAAGAAAATATACCGATTACTCAAAACGACGCGCTTGCGGATATTCTCGACGGGCTTGATATATATCAGGAAATACCGCCGGAACTTTATAAAGCTATAGCGAATATTTTTGCGTTTTTATACAAACTGAACGATAAAATAGGTATGCATTAAACCGTTCCCTTCATTGCGGCTACTATCTCTCTCTGCCTTTTAAAAATATAGTTAAACAGTATATCTTGCTGCGCCGGTTTTATATTTATAGCTTTAGCGCCGGTTTTATATTTTAAATTGTCTAATTTTACGTTAGACATTATTTCCAACCTCAGCGTAACTTCAGGAAGTCCAAAAGGAAATTTAATCTTTACGTTTTCCAGTACGGTATATTTTTCCAAAGGAAAATCCAGTAAAAAAGAAAAACCTTCGCCGGACAAGTCGTACAGCCTGGTTTCTAAATATTTATTGTTGTAAAAAAAAGATACGTTAACAGGTTCGTTAATCGATGGTTCTATCCTGAAAAATTTTCTTTTTTCTAAAGATAATATTTCGATAGGCTTGTAAATATCGAATACGAAATAATCCCCGTCTTTTTCGTAGTTATAAAGTTTGGACAGAAAAAAATGGTCGTTATTGGAAAACTTAAACGCTATTTTTAAATAAGACGACTCTACCATTTTTAAATTTCCGGACTTTGGAATAAGGGAATCTATGGTTATAGTATCGTCTTTTACTTTAAGGATATTGGTCGTGTATTCGTCGTTAAACGGAACGGGGTAAATAACGACGGGTTTTTTTTGATTGGCAAAACCTTTGAGTATAGAGTGTATTTCCTGTTTTTTTGAATATATATTTATATCAGGATTTTCTTTTAATTTTTTTATGTCGAACATATTTTGCGTTAGGAATAGAAATAAAAAATAAAATTTATATTATATTAGAATAGCAAGACTCTGTCGTTTTCTTTAAGTTCGTTAATAATTTTTGCGTTTTCGAATTGCGAAGAATAGTTAAAAATTTCATCCCTATAAACTACGCCGTTTACGTTGCAGGAGTATTCGCAAACGGAAACGTTATCTATTATACCGCCCAGTTCTTTTAAAAGGGAAATAAATTCCTTATTTTCGGTCAAAAAAACGCCTTTATCGGTAATAAAAAAAGACACCGATATATCCCCGCCTTTTTTAGCCGCCGCCTTTATCAATCCGGCAATATGACCTAAATGCCTGTCTTCTGAAATTATAACCGCAAGTTTATTTTTTTCCATAATAATCATTAATATTGTATATCATTCCCACCAGCTATATCAATAACAATTTTTTTTAAAGGTGTCAGATTTATTTATTTTCTTACTGCCGACAGCGTTTGCGGTAAATTAAACTATTTTGGGAAATTTTTTCCCTTTTTAATGGCACATTTATTGCATTGAATTATATTGAATAAAATTTATAATTTCTAATTAATATATTGCATAATTTTTGTTTAGATTTTTTTATGTTTATTTATTAATAGATTAATTTAATTATTGCAATAACCGGAGTTTTAAAAGATGAACGGCGGTTCCTACATAACTTTGAGCGGCATATTGGCGGTAGAAAGACAGCTTTCCGCCGTTACCAATAATCTTGCAAACGTGAATACGGCGGGTTATAAAAGCACAAACGTTAATTTTGCCGAATTTTTATCGCAAAAAGCTATAAACGCAAACGAATCAGGAGAAAATAAACCGCTTGTCGATAAAGCGTATCCTATTGTTTTAAATACTTATAACAATATGTCCCAGGGGCCTATAAAAAAAACGGGCAACAGGCTCGACCTTGCTATTAAAGGCAGCGGATATTTTGTAGTTTCAACTCCTGCCGGCGTTAAATACACGAGAGACGGAGTGCTTTCGCTTAATCAGGACGGCGAACTCGTAACGCAGGAAGGGTATCCTGTTTTAAGTACGTTTAAAAAACCTATCTTTCTTAACGAAAGAGGTTCCGACGTAACTATCAGCGGTTCTGGCGAAATAAGTCTTACAGATCCGCAGACCGGCAACGAAATTTATTCGGGTAAAATATTAATTGCTAATTTTAAAAATCCGCAGTATTTATCTAAATACGGAAATACCCTGTTTTCCGAAACCAAAAGTTCCGGTGTTCCCGTCGAAAATCAAAATCCCGATATACTTCAAGGTTATATAGAAGAATCAAACGTAAACGAAATCAAAGGCATGGTTCAGATGATAAATATTTCGGAAACGTACAATAATATGATGCAGGCGTTAAAATCATATTCTACGGTAGATAATACAGCCATTAACACGGTCGGAGCGGCGGTATAAATTAAAAATTTATAATAAATAATAGATTAATATATCGATAGATTAATTTTATAATTACGGAGGTTATTTATTAATGAGAGCTTTATGGACGGCGGCTACCGGAATGGAAGGTCAGCAGATAGAAATAGACAACATAGCAAATAATCTTGCAAATACCAACACTACCGGTTTTAAAGAATCGAGGGTCAATTTTGAAGATCTGTTTTACCAGACTATTAAATCTCCTGGTGCTTATTCATCGGAATATACCCAGTCGCCTACCGGAATTCAGATAGGTCTCGGTTCAAAAGTGTCTTCCATAGAAAAAGAGTTTACGCAGGGCGATCTTCAACAGACCTCTAATCCTTTAGATATCGCAATTTCCGGTCAGGGTTTTTTTCAGGTGCAGATGCCGGACGGCGAAACGGCATATACCAGAGACGGAACTTTCGATACCAATTCACAGGGTCAGTTGGTAGATGCCAACGGATATCCTCTGGTTCCGGCTATTACCATACCGCCCAATGCTACGTCGGTAACTATTTCCGAAAACGGAACGGTTACGGCGGTCATATCCGGACAGACTAATCCTGCGCAAATCGGAACTATCAGTCTTGCAAATTTTATTAATCCGGCGGGACTTAACAGCATCGGCAGCAATCTTTATCTTCAAACTTCGGCTTCGGGGGTTCCGCAGGTCGGCACGCCGAATCAAAACGGACTTGGAACGCTTCAGCAGGGGTTTTTGGAAATGTCTAACGTAAATCTCGTAGGTCAGATGGTTGACATGATTACGGCTCAAAATGCCTATACCATAGATTCAAAGGCTATTACGACAGCAAATCAGATGCTTCAAACTATGAGCGGTTTAATACCTTAATAAATTTTAATAAATTAAGTTAGTTACAGTGATGAAATTAAACTTATTTATTAAATAAATATAAATGATAAATGCGGATAATATAGCAGCTAAATAATAAAAAATAAAAAATAAATAATAAACATATATATAGAATGAAATTAATTTTTGCATTAATAGCGTTAGCAGCGGCAGTTGCTGTATCGCCAGGCATATTTACCGTTAAAAATGCGTCGGCGGCTGCATATTCGGACTCAGCCGTCATCGGCAATAAGGGCAGCGATATTTTACTAAAACGTTTAATAATAAAAGCTTACTTAAAAAAAGTTCCCGTAAAATTTAAAAAATATTTTCATTTCGGGAATTTTCATTTTAATATGCCGTATAAAAATTTTAATTTCAAAAATTTAAGAATAAATATTGCCGATACACGATATTCAGGATATCACACGGCATTAATAAAAATTTTAAATATAAAAAACGGCGAAATGCAGGGTTTGGATGCCGCCACTTTTAAAACGTCTATTTATGCTCCCGTTGCCGTTGCATCCGAAACTATCGGAAAATTTCAGATTATAAAAAGAGGCGAGATAAGAATATCTTACAAAAATATTCCGAGTTTAAACGACGGCTATTTTTTAAGCGTTAAAAAAGCGGCGGGAAGGGAAGCTAAATTTTTTATCGCCGCAGGGTCGGCTTTAAATAATGCAGATACCGAAAGACGCAGGATAATAAACTTCGGCGACAGGGTAAATATAATTTACGACGAAGGCGGATTGATTTTAAAAACAAAAGGCATGGCTCTTCAATCAGGCGCTTTAAATTCTAAAATAAGGGTAAGAAATTTGGAATCGGGAGAAATAGTGAAATGCTTGGTAAAATCGCCCAAAAATGCAGAAGTAAATTAATAGCGGCAGAGAAATATTAGACTGAAAATTTAAAACCTAAAACCGAAAAGAAAAAAGTAACGGCGTATAAAGGAGTATAAAATATATGGAACTTAAAAAAATACAAATACTAATCCAAACGCAAACGCAAATAAAATTTAAATCAAAATCCAAATCAAGAATTAAAGTATTTTTGATATTAACATTATTTTTTGCCGCTTTATTGCCGCTTGCTTTAACCGGTTGCGGAGTTAATCCTCCTAAGTCAATGATTCCTCCCACTTATGTAAAACCTACGGCAAAAAACGGAGGACTGCAGTCTAAGCCTGTTCTCGGTTCTCTCTGGACGGGCACCGGAAGCGGAACTAATCTTTATGCCGATAACGTCGCATTTAGGCTGAACGATACCGTAACTATTATAGTTGACGACCAGACGCAGGTTTCTGATTCGTCGGGGACTTCTCTTTCGCATAATTCGTCGGGTACCGGAGAGTTTGCTTTCGGCACGCTTTCCACTGCTAAACCTACCGGTTATGAAGGTTCTAACGACGAAACTTTCGACGGCGGCGGAGGAGTAGCCGAATCGGGACAGATAAACTCGACGATTCAGGCTCAGGTAGTAAAAGTATTTCCAAACGGCAATGTTGAACTTAAAGGAGAAAGAGAAGTATCGGTGAACGGAGAAACAAGATTTCTGCTGATTAAAGGCATAGCCCGTCCGATAGACATATCGCCGGCAAACACCATACTGTCCACCCAGCTTGCAGACGAAAGAATATGGATAAACGGCAGAGGCTACGTCAACAGTTCCCAGAGTCCTAACTGGCTTTATAAAATTATGCAGGATATCTGGCCGTTCTAAAGAGAATAAGGATTGGACTGCGATGACTACTAAATGCTTAAAAATATATAGTATAAATATTTAAGAAATTAATATATATTGCAATAATATTTGGAGGCCGTCATAATAAATGAATAAAAGAATATTGTTAATATCTTTAGTTTTTCTGCTTTCGCTGTTTTGGGGCTTAACCGCAGTTACTTTTTTTGCCCCCGATTATTCCTGCGCCGCTACTATAGGAAATATTACTTCGGTTTACGGAGCGATGAGTAATCCTATAGTAGGCTACGGTTTAGTTACCGGTCTTGACGGCACGGGCGACCAGTGGGGCGTTAACGTTACACAACAGTCTATAGTTACAATGCTGTCTAAACTGGGCATTAATACCGACGAAGCTTCTCTTTACGAAATCAGGGATACCGCCGCCGTTATGGTAACGGCAGAACTTCCGCCGTTTGCCGTTCCGGGCGAAAGGATAAACGTTACCGTCAGCGCCATCGGTAACGCCGAAAGCATAGAAGGCGGAGTTCTGCTTATGACCCCTCTAAAAGGTCCTAACGGAAAAGTTTACGCCCTTGCGCAGGGCTCAATTTCGACAGGCGGAAGCGTTGCGGCTCAAAACGTTATGCCTCTTCCTGGTTATGTTCCGGTATCGCAGAATTTTCAAACTGCAGGCATTATAGATAACGGCGGAATAGTAGAAAAGGGAGTTTCTATCGGCTTAAATACTTTTAAAACCGTCAGGCTTATCCTTAAAAACCCAAGTTTTACCAATTCCTCGAGAATAGCCGCCGCCATAAACGCAAAAATTGGAAAAGGAACTGCAAAGCCTTTAAATTCCGCAAGCGTAGAAGTCGCAGTTCCGGCTTCTTATTCCGGAAACGTATCTCAGTTTATATCCGTCGTTAACGCCATAAAGGTAAAAACGCATTCCAAGGCAATAATAGTTATAGACGAAAGGTCGGGAACGGTGGTAATGGGCGGCAATATAAAAATAAATCCCGTTGCCGTATCAAACAGAAATATTACGCTTAAAATAAACGGGAAAAGAACGCCCAACGCTTTTTATTTAAAGAAAGGCTTAACCGTGGCTAATTTAGTAAAAGCTCTTAATGCGGTAGGCGCTTCTACATCGAGCATTATTTCTATGCTTGAATCTATAAAAGCCGCTGGAGCGCTTTCCGCAGAAATAAAAGTTATATAAAATAAAAACATCGAAAAAATTTAATAATCAAACAGTATAGAATCCGATAAAATAACTTAATTAATATATTCCTATATATAGTATAGGAATAGGGTATAGGAGGCAAAATTAAAGTTACGGTTTGAAAATGCCGATTGTTATATAAAAGAAATTAAAATATCTTAATTTTTAAGAAGGTATAAAATTATGGCAATCGAAATTTCAAACGTAACGCCGGTTGTCGGCGAGACAATTCAAAACGGAAACGTTCAGAAGAAAAAAGACGTTTCTTCGGCGGGAAATATCCAGTCTTCTTCCGATAAGGTAAGCATATCTGGAGACGCAACTTTTATTAGCAATTTAAGGGGGCAGATAGGTTCTTCGAAAACGTCTTCTCCGTCTAAAATTAACGATATAATTCAAAAAATAGCTTCCGGCACTTATGCGGACAGTTCAAAAATAGCCGAAGGTTTGATTAATTCGCTAAGTATTTTCGAAGAATAACAACGTATTAGTTTATATATAAAATTATATATATTCAAACTATGAAAAACGAAACTAAATTAAAAACATACGAAGAACTTTTAGATATAATCCTTAAATTAAAAACCGAGCTTTCGGATTGCTATAACGTTTTAAAAACAAGTTTTAATCCTTTAAGCAATATAAGCTTATTTGAAAAAAAAGGAGCTATTTTAAAGGAAATAACCGAAAAAATAAAAGAATCCGGTATATTTTTATCTAAGCAGTGCGATGAAGTTTCGGAAGAAAACGAGGATAAAGATAAAGCCGAAGTAATCAAGAAAATTATAAAAGCTGAAATTTACGAACTTTCTAAAATTAACGAAGCTTTTTCTTCTTTGATTAGAAAAAATATAAATTATAATCAGCTGACCATTTCTTTTATTACGGATGCTTTTAAAAGAAATTCTATTTACGACAGATCCGGTTTAAATAATGATTCGTTTTCACCTTTAAAGAACGTTTTAATGAAATCGGGCGTGAGGATATAAAAAATGATAACCGTCAATAATATACTCGATATTGCAGACTCGGCAATGACCGCCAATACTGCGGCGATGAACACCGTATCGCAGAACGTCGCCAACGTCAATACGCCGTTTTACAACAGCGAAACCCCTATAGAAAACGAAGCGCCGGCGGTAGTCGGAGCTCCATATACATACGGCACCGGCGTAAACGTCGATCAAATCCAAAGAAGCACGGATAATTTCGTCCAGTCGGAAGTCAACAACGAAACGGGACAGAACAGCTATTATACGACGCTCTATCAGGGCTTGGACCAGATTCAGAATCTGTTCAACGACCAGACCGGTTCGGGTTTCAGTTCCCAAATTTCGCAGTTTTTCAACGATTTTCAAAACGTCGCAAATAATCCGTCTAATACGTCGCAGAGAACGGCTTTATTATCCGACGCTCAGTCTCTTGCCGGTTCTATCAACAATGCTTATACTACTATTCAAAATACGGTAGCTTCGACAAATAATTCTATACAAGGTTTAATTCCTGAAATAAACAATCTTACTACGCAGATTGCCGGTCTTAATAAGCAGATTACATATGCTATTAACGCCGGAAGCAACGCAAACGAACTGCAGGACGAACAGGCGAACGCCATAAACAGCCTTTCCAAACTCGTAAATATTTCATATTATACAAATAATAACGGAAAAACAAATATTGCGCTCGGCAACGTACCTTTAGTATCGAGCGATGATTCTTTTAAACTTTCCACCCAGGTGGATCCGTCTAATCCGGAAAACTTAGATATAATGTGGACAGGCCCCGACGGCTCTGCCCAGTCCGTAACAAGCCAGGTAACCGGCGGCACTCTCGGCGCATACGTAAATCTCGAACAAAATGTCGCCCCGTCTTACCTAAATCAGCTTAATTCGCTTGCGGCAGCCGTTACCGACAACGTCAACTCCCTGCAATACAACGGTTACGGTCTCGACGGTTCTACCGGCAACTATTTCTTTCAGCCGGATTTGACGACGGCGGTAGGGAAAGGCGTCAATGACGCAACTATTTCTACAGGCATGGTAACGAATCCCGCTGATTTGACGGGGGATAGCTATACTATTACCGCAAATACTACTGCTTCATCCAAAACTACTTTTTCAGTATATAATAATACAACTAAGACGACTTTAAGTCCTTCAGCCGTTAGCTCTTCAACTCCTACGGTAAATTCATATGGGCAGTCGGTTTATACTATAGGTTTTGACGGCGTATCGGTAAATATTACTTCTACGGCTACTACCGCTACATCTTCTACTCCTGTTGCATTAACAAACGACGACACTTTTACTGTCAACCAAATGACGACCGACCCTGCATTTACCATGGCGGTCAATCCTAACCTTACGACCTCTCAGGTTGCGGCGGCATCTGCTGTTTCAACAGCTGTTAATCCGAGCAACACAGGCGACGCGACTATTAGCGCCGGAGCGGTTATTAATCCTACAGACGTTACTAATGGAACGACTATAACGAACAGTAATGAAGGCGGGCAATATACTATTAAATATATGGGGGCTGGAACAACAGGAACGGGAGATTTTACGGTTACCAATAATACTACAAATTTAACCCAAACAATAAATAATATACCAATTACGACAAATTCGTCTGGTCAGTCCGAATATTCCATTTTTTTTGGTAATCAGAATTTTAACGGTAGTAATGGCGGGCAGGCAGAAAATTTTCACGTTACCCTTACAGGAACGCCTCAAATCGGCGATTCTTTTACGGCAAACGTTTTAAGTCCGTCCAGTTCTCCATCAGTAAGCAACGGTTCAAATTTAAATAGTAACTATTTAACGCCTATGACTTTATCAAATATGAATTCTGCCGGTTTATCCGGCAACAACGAAAATGCGCTTGCTCTCGGAGCGCTTCAAAATAACAATTTACCTATTAACAGCACAAGTTCTACTATTTCGACGTACTATTCAAATATAGTTTCAAATATAGGAACGCAGGCGCAGAACGCCAATACAAACTATACCAATTCGACGTCGGTTTTGACGAATTTGCAAAATCAGCTGCAGTCTTTCGTCGGAGTAAATATGAACCAACAGATGACGAACCTCGTCAATTATCAGAACTCATATCAGGCGGCAGCCGCAATTACCAGCTCCGTCGAAGCTATAATGACGGCGCTGTTGGCTACGGTACCGTAATAAAAAAAAGGTGAAATGAAATGATACAGATAACTAATGCGATTAAAAAAAGGTGTCAGATTTATTAATTCTCTTACTCTCATCTGTATAGTAAAAAGGTGTCAGATTTATTTATTCTCTTACTCTCGTCTGCATTTGCGGGTAAATAGAGTTAAAAGGTATAAAGGATAAAGGTGTCAGACTTTATTTTCCGCATACGAGATGTTCATTTAAGTGTGAAGTTATTTGCGGAAAATTAATCTGACACCTTTATCCGTAAACTATATTATCGATATAATTATATCGATAGATTACATTAGATAGATTATTATTTTATATTATATTGTTTTGTATTAAATTGCGGATAAATGTGGTTCTTTATCCGTAAACGATATTATCGATATAATTATATCGATAGATAACAATTACATTAGATAGTTTATAAAAAATTTATTTTTTAGTTTTATTATGTCGATTAATAATAAAAAGAATTGCGGATAAAAATGTCTTTGTTAATTAATTAATTTCGAAAAAAGGTGTCAGATTAATTTTCCGCTATTCTTTTTTTATTAATTATTGCAGTACGTCAGGCGGAAAATAAAATCTGACACCTTTTTTCTTTGAGGTGCGGGTCAATGAAATATTTATTTCAAAACGTTAAGAAAAGTGTTTGGAGGCAAATAAAATGATGCAGATAACTAATGCGATGATATATAATAATATCAATAACGAACTGCTTAACGAATCTAACAGCGTATATAACCTTCAGGACGAAATTTCGAGCGGTTTGCAGATTATGTATCCTCAGGATAATCCAGGCGGGATGGTTAACGTTTTGTCGTATAAAAATAGTACGGCTTTGGTTACGCAGTATAATTCAAATGTAAGCATTGCGAGTAATATCGGTTCTTTGGCTTCTTCGACGATAACTAACGCTATGCAGGTAGTGAATCAGGCAAGTTCTCTTGCAGTCGAAATGGCAAACGGAACGAATACTCCTCCTAACAATGAGGCGGCTGCAAAGCAGGTGGGGCAGATGATTAACGAACTCATTCAGTATGCGGATACATCATATAACGGGCAGAATCTTTTTACCGGGACAAATTTAAATTTATCGTCGGCATATTCGTCGTCAACCGCTTATTTTTCTGCGACTACTGCGTCAGGAACTCCCCAAACTGTTAAGTATAAGGTTTATACATATCAAGGAACGGATACTAGCCAGAACTACCAGATAACACAAAATGAAACTGTAACGCCTACGCTTACCGCCGATGCGATATTTGGAAACGACCCAATATCTACTACGACCTCTAATAATCCTGGCACAGTTGCCCCTTCCGGTCTAATTTCCGTCCTTTCGCTTTTTCAGTCGGAACTTGAAAATAACGTGTTTCAACAAAATTCGGCTCCCGTTATTCAAGGCATACAGAACGGATTAAGCGCTATGACGGCTGCTCAGGCGACTATTGGAACGGTTACTGAAAGGCTTAACGAACAGCAGACGAGTTATCAGACCGTATTGACGAATATTTCTCAGCTTTTGAGTCAGACGCAGGACGTGAACGTAGCGCAGGCCATGACTAATCTTACGCAGGCGCAGGAGTCTTATCAGGCTACGCTCGAAGCTTCTTCTAATATTACTTCGCTTACGCCTATGCTTCTCCAGTACTTAAAATAGACTATATGTTTGCTATATGCTCTATACTAATTATATACTCATTATATACTATACTTATACAATTATACTATAATATAAAAAGAGCCTCTAACGATAATCGATACTCAATAAAACGCAATAAAAAGCAATACAAAACAATAAAAATATTATATAATGGTTTATGTATATAAAATAATGCAAATCATTTAATCATGCTGATTCTTACCAGAAAAGCCGGAGAGAGCATTAAAATCGGCGACGACGTAACGATTGAAGTATTGTCTATGTCAGGCAGTAACGTAAAAATAGGAATAGACGCTCCAAAATCTATAAATATTTTAAGAAAAGAACTTTACGATATGATTAAGAACGAAAATATAAACGCTTCGGCAGTCAGCTTGGACGATATAACGGGTTTGAACAATCTTAACGAACTGAAAAAATTTAATGAATAGAATGAGATTGATAACTCAGGTAATTTTTTAAGCAACTTTCCAGGTAACATAAAAATTTCGAGTTAAACTGAATTAACAATTTAAACGTTAAACGTTTTATCGCAGGATAAAAACAAAAAAAATATAAAAGGAGTTTTATAACTTGAACGATAACGCTAAAACCAACGCAGAAAATAATATTGATTTATATTCTAATGTCAATAAAACTAATAACGTCAAAAAGACTAATAATACCGACGCCGGTCCACTTCTGCCTTTAACTGAAGTGCCTTTAACCGACTCTGAAATTCTCGTTAAGAGCATATATTATCCCGATGGGGTTGCGGTAGAAAAATCGAAAATTTTAGAATTCGTTAAGCCTATACTTGGATTTAACGATTTAAAAAAATATTGCATATTAAATATAAATAAAGAAAAAAACCTTCCTTTTTTTATATTACAGAGTATTGAAAACGATAAACTTTGTTTTATAGTAGCCGACCCCAACTATTTTTTTAAGGATTATTCAGCCGGCATTACAGAGGAAGATAAAGAACTTATAGGATTAAAAGATAAAACCGATGCCGTCGTATTCGTTATAGTAACCGTCTTTAAAGACTTATATTCCTCTACGGTCAACTTAAAAGCTCCGATAATAATCAACGTTAAGAGCCGAAAAGCTATGCAGACCGTTTTAAATAACGATTTATACGACGTTAAACAGAAACTTCCGATAAGCAACGATAAATCCAGTTAACCCAGTTAAATCCTGAGTTTAATAATAATTTACAGCCGTTAATCGTTTATCGATTAATTAACCCTCATGAATCATAATTACTTAACGTGATAAATTACTAAATGCCGCCGTCTTCGTATTTTCTTCTGTCGGTTATTATGTTTGAACCGTGCATATCTTTAGCGGCTTTTTTAAGTCCAGAGGCTATTTCGCTTATCTGACCATAATGCGTAATTTTTTTATTTACGTTTTCTATAACTGCTATAGACAGACTCATAATGGGAAATTTTTGAAGATTTTTCTGTCTTCCATAAGCTTCTATGTATCCGCGTTCTTTGTCCGTGTTATCGTAAAAAGAAAGGACTATTTTATCGAAATTGGCGATTATATTGTTTGAGATTTCCAATATGTCGTCGTTGTGGGACATTATTACGAAATCGTCCCCGCCTATATGTCCGATAAATACGTATTTTTCGATATTCCTGCGTTTTGTTTTGGAAATATCGTAAACCGTGGTAGCAATCAGCCTTGAGGTCATCATTATAACTTCATCGCCTCTCAAAAAACCGTATTTGTCGTTATACGATTTAAAGTTGTCTATATCTATATAAGCAAAAGCAAAATCGATATCTTCGTCTAATTTGTTTTTTACCGATTCTATTATTGAGGAATTTCCCGGCAGTTTAGTAAGAGGATTTGCGTCTAATGCGGATTTAGAAGATTTTATTATGCTTTCTATCTTATATTTTAGTTCGTTTTTGCTTAACGGTTCTTTAATGTAATCTTTTAAGATATATTTTTCCGATAAGGCAACAGATTTAAAATCAAAATCCGGAGGAATAACGAAAAGAATTGGAATATTGCTCAGCATGTTGTCTATCTGCATATCGTTAATAATTTTCATTTCTTTTTTGTATTCAAGTTCGTTTTTTTGCGTTATTGAACCTATTACGATTATAATTAAATTAGGCGGGGATGCGTAAACCGAATAATATGCCCTGTTAAAAGAATCGAACATAACTATATTATATTCTTCCAGTTCGTCTTTTATTACTGATTTATAAAAGTTTTTTTCCGATTCGTCGAGTACTGCAAATATTTTGTAAGATTTATTTTTTTGTTTGTTCATGTACTATCGTTATATTATTCATTTTTTATTTGACTAGTCGAATATATTCAGCTCGTCTTTATAAAGATAAATTTCTTCTATAGCCGATTTTATAAAATCTATATTAATTTCTAAAATATTCATAGAATCCGTATTTATTTTTTCTAAGTAAGAGGAGCCTGAAAATCCGACTCCCATAGCCCTTGTTAAAAAATCCGCAATGTTTAATATCGCCGTTTCTTTTTTAAAATCGTCGGCAAGAGCAGGGTTATGATGATATTTTATAGGTATATATATGGCGGAGGGAAGATTCCATTCTTTTACCAGCATATATCCCAGCTGATCGTGAGATATATTGAGAATATCATGTTCTATTTCGTCGATAGATTTTTCTTCTTTTTGCGCTATTTCTAATATAGTCTTAAAATCTTCCTTGAAAGTCGTTGCTATAATAATTTTTCCTATGTCATGAAGCAAGCCGACCGCAAACATATTGTCGGGATCTATAGTTTGCTGCTGTTTTTGTTTTTCGTTTGATTTTAATTTGCCGGTTTCATTCGTTTTTTTTATGTTTTTGTTTATTTCCTGAGCTATATGTTTAGAAGCGAACGCGCAGAACAGAGAATGTTCCGAAAGACCGGCCATAGTTTCTTTCATTGCGGTAAAGACCGATGTAGAAATTACTATGCTCTTTAATACGTTTGCGCCGAGAAGTACTATGGCATGGTTAATGCTGTATATTCTTTGCGGAAACCCGTAGAAAGGAGAGTTTACTATTTTTAATATTCTTGCGGACAGACTGACGTCTTTTGACATCAAGTCGCCGATGTTTTTGATAGAAAAATTATCGTTATCTATTTCTTCCGAAATTTTAGTTAAAACCTTTGGCAGAGTAGGTATATTTTCGGTTTTTTTAACGGTAGCGATTAATTTGTCCAAGCTGTCTATTTTTTTCATTTGCCGCATTCACCTGAATTATGGGTTTCGCCGTAAAATTTAATTATCTGATTTTTAATTGCATCTTTTATTTCTTCCATATATTCGTAACCTTCGACATTTTTAAATCTTTTTTCTAAAGATGCTATCTCTTTTTCCATTTTTTCTTTACTTTCTATGGAAATTTTATTACCTTTTTCATGGCTGCTGCCGGTTCCTTCTATAAATATATACATTTCTTCTGGAGAGGAATATTCACCGCTTATTTTTTTTATATTTGCTATAAATTTATCGGTTAATTCCGTTCCTTTTTTAAGAATAGTTATACCTTTTTCGGAAACTATATCTTTTGCCAGAACGTCCCCTATTTTTAATTTGTCCGCTTTAACTTTTTGCATATTTTTTGAATTCTGTCCTTTTTCCATTTTGTGATGGGGACAGAATTGAATTCTGTCCCCATAATATAATAATGTTGATTTATATTATAGCATATTATAAAATTATAATAGTTATTATAATGAATTAGCAAAAAAAAATAAATAAAAATAAAAATGAATTTATTAAAATTAAAAATTGCCGATAATATTATTATATTAAATAATTATATAATGTTAATTTTATCAGAAAAAAGAGAAAATCCGGTTAATTTTAAAAAAATATTCGAAAGAAAAGTTTTGCTTACAAAAATGTTTTTTAAATCCGATAAACGCTGTAAAAATTTGGATTTAAGCGCATTTAAAAGCATAAACGAAGATGTTTATAAAACGGACATGCAAAATAAATTATCTTATATTATGGAATCTGATAAAAAAATTATCGATATGCTGAACGGCATGAAAGAAAACGTAAGCGAAAAAATAGCAATGCTTAATAAAATTTCTGCGGCAGTAAAAGCTTATAAATCAAACTAAAAAATATTAAATTAAATATTAAATAAAAACGGACGGACGATAAATGAATAACGCCGAAGATTACGATAGTTTTTTTTATGAAAATCAGGAGATAGTTTTAGAAACTCCCAAAAAGAAATTTAAAGGGTATATTGTTAAAATAAATGAAAATATTTTAAATATAATTTTATACGCCTGTTTTGAAGATAAAAAAATAGTCGAATTCGAATTAAATAATTGCGATCCGGAAAAAGACATAGAGCTCATAAAAAAAACATCCGACATAAATATAATTAGTTATGGATTTTCTAAAACTTATAAATTTAAAATTACTATAGAAAAAATTCTTAGAAATACGGGAGGTATTTTTATTCAGGCAAATATTTCCGACAGACCCCTCGAAGAAAGGGAAGGAAGGGAGTTCGTCAGGGTAATTGCCGTTATACAGTTTATTTATCAAAAAATTTCTATCGACGAATTCCTTGAAACTAAAGAGTCCTACATTTCCAGACCTTCATTTACTACGTCTGTTTATGGAATTTACGGCGTAGCTTCGCCGAAGGTTTACGGAAAGCAGGGCGAAAAGGATGAAGATACCCCTATAAATCCTAAATTAGAAAATCTTTTGATAGCCATAAATAGTAAATTGGACGTTATTTTATCAATATTAAATCCCGAAGCGTCTATTTTTTCGGACGTTAAAGAAAAACGCGTATCTATAAGCGGTTCCGGAATTATGTGGACGGATGAAAGAGATAAAAACGGTAAGGCTCAAAACAAAGATGAAAACAAAGAGGATTTGGAATTAAAACGCGGAGATATATTAAAGATTACCATGCTGTTCCCTTCCATACCTCAATTCGTGGTAAAAGCTCTGGCTCAGGTCGTTAACGTTTCAGAATATCCGCCCGACGAAAGTTCAAATAATGCCAAGATTTCTTTTGCATGCAAATTCATCGCGATAAACGAATCGGACAGAGACGAGATAATTAAGTTTACTTTTGAACAACAGAGACGGCAGATAGCTAAACAGAATATTGAACATCTATCATGACCTTGGAAGTTCGTTATTTAAAAAATCGGAAAGAACTACTATATTAACGCGTCTGTTTAAAGCGCGTCCGGCGGCGGTAGAATTGCTGGCCACGGGTTTGTATTTGCCGTACCCTGAAGCAGACAGCCGAGACGGAGGGAAATTAACGCTTTTTATAAAAAAACTCAGGACGTTAACCGCCCTTGCGGTTGAAAGCATCCAGTTGTTTGGATATTTTAAGGTTCTAATAGGCGTAGAATCCGTGTATCCTTCAATTGAAATATTGTTGTTTATTTTTAATAGTTCGGAGGCTATATATTTTAATAGTGGATGATATTTCGTTATTATTCTTGCACTGCCCGAATTAAAAAAGCTTGAACCTTTAAGAGATATAACAAGGCCCCTCGTAGATTTATAAACTCTTAGCGAAGATTTATACGATGCATTTCCGGCGGCAAAAGATTTTATCTTTGATTCTATTCCTGTAAATACCGCCGATTCCTGCCGCTCTTCTTTAATGAGTTTTTTATTTGATTTCGATACCTTAAATTCGGAAGGCGAAACCTTAGGCACTACTATCTTTGGGGTAGAAGCTATATTCGGCTTTGAACGCGAAACCGTTATAAACTTATTGGCTCCGAATGCCTGCTGTATCGAAATTGCAAGTTCCTTTAATCTGACGTTGTTTACTTTCGATATTGCAAACATTACTATAAAAAAGGACAAAAGAGTGGTAAGGAAATCTCCGTAGCTTATCATCCATCTTTCCGAATTGGAATGTTCGGGGCATTTTTTCTTTTTTCTGCCCATTTTTATTTTTCTCCGTTTTTAGCTTCGTAAGTTTTTTTCTGTTCGGCGTTTAAAAAAGACTTGAGTTTTTCTTCTATGAGCCTTGGATTTTCGCCGTTCTGAATGCTTCTTATGCCCATCAGGATAAGCTCGTATCTTAAAACTTCTACTTTGAGGTTCATCTTTAGTTTGCTGGATATAGGAAAAAGTATAGTGTTTGCAAAAGCAAGACCGTAAAGAGTAGCCGTAAATGCTACCGCTATACCGGCGCCAAGCCTGTTAGGCTGGTTCAAATGCTGCATAACGTGTATAAGCCCTAAGACGGCTCCTATAATACCGAGCGTCGGTGAATAACCGCCCGCCTGTTCGAATATTTTAACGCTTTCGTCTCCGAATTCTTCTATATTGGACAACTCAGTTTCCATAATGTCCATAACTACCTGCGGGTCTATGCCGTCCACGACTAACTGCAGGGCTTTTTTTATAAAAGGGTCGGATGACGCCTCTATTTCCGATTCTAATGCAAGAACTCCGTTTTTTCTTGCTTTTGTTGCATAATTCAAAAGGTCGGAAATAGTGGTTTCATAATCGACTTTTTTCGATAAAATAACCCCTTTTGCCGATATAACCGCTTTTTTAAGATTTTCCATCCTGTTTCCGGCTATTGTTGCTCCGGTTGTTCCGACTATAACTATTACGAAACCTATAGGGTCTAAAAGCTGCATAAGAGTGGATCCCTGGAGGAAATTTCCGAATATTATTCCTCCGAGACCCATTATAAAACCGATAATAGATGCTATATCCATTGTTGTCCGTATATTCCGTATATTTATAAAAAGATTAAATTGTATTAAAATATATTAAAATTAAGCAAAATAAAAAATTTTTCTATATTATAATACAAAAAATATTTTTTTTAAATATCTTATAAATTAATTTCAATAATAAAAGCTCAATCATAAACGATAATTTTTTAGATATCTGTTAAACTTTTATTAACGTTTCCATTATGATATAATATAAAAATTAAAATTATATTAAATTCAAATTGCGTTAATGCCGCATATTTTAAAATACAATGGATAAGTTAAATAATAATCTTAATATTCCTGTTTCTTCCGACTCTAAAATTTTACAAAAAACGCCTGTTAAAAATAACGGTAAAAATGAAATTACTCCTGAAGAGCTTAGCGAAATAAAAACCGTAGCCGTTAAATTTGAAAGCCTTTTTTTAAATATGATTTTTGATTCTATGTCCGAAGCGGCGGAAAAAGGCTCTTTTATAGATAAAGGTACGGGCTATAAAATTTACAATTCTCTTTTTTACGAAGCGGTTGCTAACGACAACACCTACGGGAAAGGCATAGGCATAGCAAAAATGATAGTCGATTATTTTAAAGAGCATCCGTCTTTGATAGCAAGGGACGGAATAAAAGAACTAAGTTCTTCGGTCGCTTCTTTGTCCGCTACAGGCAATTTATTTCAGGCATACGGAGTAGCTTCGAAATATGGAGATACCGGCGCCGAAGGGCTGAAACTTAACGCTTTGGAATCCAACGGCGTTTCCAGCGGCGTTTCCGATTCTGACGATTCGGGAGTTGCCGGAGACTATGTTACCGCCGACGGTCTTGCAAAAAAAGCTTCGGAAATTTACGGCGTTCCGTACGGTTTAATAAAAGCCGTAATGAAAACTGAATCCGATTTTAATCCTTATGCCGTTTCCGACAAAGGAGCAGTAGGACTTATGCAATTAATGCCCAAAACCGCGGAAGAACTGGGCGTCGATCCTTACGATCCCGAAGGCAACGTTTTAGGCGGAACGCTTTATCTTAAACAGCTTTTGGACCGTTACGGAGGCAATGCCGAACTTGCCCTGGCAGCTTATAACGCCGGTATCGGCAATGTCGATAAATATAACGGAATACCGCCTTTTGAAGAAACGGAAAATTACGTAAAAACGGTTCTTGCTTACTACAAAGAGTACTCTTGATTAATTTTAAACGGGATTTGATTGTTTTAGATTTTTTTTATTGCTCAATTACCATTTGGGGATTAATCCATATTACTATTTATTTAAGCAGTGTTAATAACTTTTTTGCGGTGATTTAAAGTCTGGTAATTTTATTATATCGTCTATATTGTATATTATGGGAAGATTTATAAATTTAGAAGAATACTCAGATATGCTTCAGGACTTTAATCCTATGCTTATAAAGGGAAAAATAGTTAAAGCCGTCGGATTAGTCCTTGAAGCTAAACATCCGGATCTTTCCATAGGAAAAATCTGCCGCATTAAAGGTAAAAACGACGTATCGCCCGAAGGTATCACCGCGGAGGTTATAGGTTTTAAAGACGACAGGGCCGTTCTTATGCCTTACGGCGATATAGGAGGCATAAGTTTAGAAAGCGAAGTTATTCTTTTAGAAGAAGAAGAAAAATTTCCCGCAGGCGAAGAACTGCTGGGAAGAGTCGTAGATCCGTTCGGCAATCCATTGGACGATAAAGGAAAAATTCAATGCAACGGTTATGCAAAGATAGTCAACGAGCCTCCATCTCCTTTATCCAGAAAAAGAATTAACGAAGTTATGGACGTCGGAGTAAGGGCGGTAAATTCTTTTTTGACTATAGGCAAAGGGCAGAGGATTGGCATATTTGCAGGTTCAGGGGTCGGCAAAAGCACTCTTCTCGGCATGTTTACCAAATATGCCAAATCGGACGTAAATATTATAGCGCTTATCGGCGAAAGAGGCCGTGAAGTTAAGGAATTTATAGAAAAAAGCTTAGGCGAAGAAGGTTTAAAAAAATCGGCAGTTATCGTAGCTACGTCGGATAAATCTCCGTTGGTCAGAATGAGAGGAGCTTTTGCGGCGACCGCTCTTGCGGAATATTTTAGGGACAAAGGGCTTAACGTACTTTTTCTTATGGATTCCATTACCCGGTTTGCGATGGCTTCGAGGGAAATAGGTCTGTCGGCGGGAGAGCCTCCGACGGTAAGAGGATATACGCCGTCCGTTTTCAGCATTTTGCCTAAACTTTTAGAAAGGGCGGCTAATTCCGACGCAGGGAGCATCACCGGAATTTACACGGTTTTAGTAGAAGGCGACGATATGAACGAACCTATTTCCGACACGGTAAGGTCTATACTCGACGGACATATCGTTCTTTCGAGAAAGACGGCGGAAAAAGGAATATTTCCGGCGATAGACGTTTTAAACAGTTTGTCCCGCGTTATGCCTGACATAGTTTCAAAAGAGCATCTGCTGGCCGCACGGGAGGTTTTAAAAGTGGTTTCGGAATACAGGGTAAACGAAGACCTTATAAATATCGGCGCTTATTCCAAAGGTTCCAGCGAAGCGATAGATTTTGCCATAGACCATATATCCAAGATAGAAAACTTTATAAAACAGACACCCGAGGAAAAATATTCTTTCGAGGAAAGCATCGGCGAAATGGTCGGACTGCTGAATTAAATAAATAAATCGCGAACGAAATATAACGTAAAAATAAAAAAAATATGAATAAATATAGAATAGGCAAAAAAGATGCTTTGGCGTTATTTAAAAACGATAACATTATAGAACTTGGAAAAATAGCCGACGGCATAAGAAAGGAAAAACATCCCGACGATATAGTTACGTTTATTATTGACAGAAATATAAACTATACCAACGTATGTACTTCGGAATGTAAATTTTGCGCTTTTTATAAAAAATACGGAGTACGGGACGACGGCGCTTACGTATTGACGAAAGAACAAATTTTCGATAAAATCAGAGAAACAAAAGACCTTTCCGGCACCCAAATTCTTCTTCAGGGAGGATTAAATCCCGATATAACTATAGACTACTATATTAATCTGTTAAACGATATTAAAGAAAATTTCGATATACATATACATGCGTTTTCCCCGCCGGAGATTACTTTTATCGCCAATTCAAACGATATGACCGTCAGGGAAACGATAAATATTCTGAAGGAAGCAGGATTGGATTCAGTACCCGGCGGCGGAGCGGAAATATTAACCGACAGGGTAAGAAAAAAAATAAGTCCGAATAAAATAGACAGCGGACAATGGCTTAAAGTCATGGAAGAAGTCCACAATGCCGGTTTAAATTCTTCCGCCACCATGATGTTCGGAACTATAGAAACCGACGAAGATATAGTGGAACATCTTTTAAAATTAAGGGATCTTCAGGATAAAACCGGCGGCTTTAAGGCTTTTATTCCATGGAGTTTTCAAAGCAAAAATACGAGACTTAATCCAAGGGGTGTTTACGGTCATTATTATCTTAAGGTTCTTGCGGTTTCAAGAATAGTTTTAGACAATTTCGATAATATTCAGGCATCATGGGTAACGCAGGGAGCTAAAATGGGGCAGGTTGCGTTAAGTTTCGGGGCTAACGATATGGGTTCTACAATGCTCGAAGAAAACGTCGTAAAAGCGGCCGGGACGGCAAACAGAACCGTCGATGAAAAATTAATGGTTCGGCTTATTAAAGACGCAGGTTTTATTCCTGCGCAGAGAACCAATAATTATACGCTAATAAAAAAATATAGCTAAATATAGATATTTTTTTAAAATTAAAATTATGTTATAATTTTTATAAACAAACAACAAATTATTTATATTATTAAAAAGCGAGGGCATAATTTCCGTGACGGAAGAAAAGCTTTTATATTTTAAAAATATTTTAAATAAAAAATTAGAGTCTCTTCTTGACGATGCTATGAAAACCGTTGATACAATGACTAAAGAAGACGATAATTTTCCCGACCCTAACGACAGGGCGACATTAGAATCGGACAGAAATTTTGAACTAAGGATTCGCGACAGGGAAAGGAAGCTGATTCCGAAAATACAGGAAGCGCTGATGAGAATAGAAAACGGCACTTACGGAATATGCGACGAATGCGGCGGAGAAATTTCCGAAAAAAGATTGGAATACAGACCGGAAGCCACTTTGTGTATTGCCTGCAAAACTAAGCAGGAAGAACTTGAAAAAAGAGCGAATAAGTAATAATATTAAAATAACGGTATGGTATAATTAATATATAGAAATTAATCTAACGGCTGTTATTTATTGAGGATAATGCCATGATAAATTTAGCAAATAGAATTATTCCAAGAAAAAAAATTCTTCTGGTGGAAGACAACAGAATGCATTCCGAACTTGTAAGAATTATTATACAATCTTCTTTTGACGCCGACATAACCATAGCAGAAAACGGCAGGGACGCATTGGATAAAATTACCGAAGGAAACATGTTCGACCTTATTATTATCGATATAATGCTTCCTAAGATAAACGGGCTCGATGTTCTTAAAACTATAAGAAAAGTTTACGACAAAGTTCCTATTTTAATGATAAGCGCCCTTAACGACAAAGAAACCGTGAAAAAAAGTTTTGAAGACGGCGCTACCGATTATGTCGATAAACCTATAAAGAACGAACTGCTAAGAGACAAAATAGGCAGTCTGCTTAACGCCGCGCCTTTTAATTAAAATTTAATTTATAATAGTTTTATATTGTATATAAATAGAGCATTTATTGCTTAACGGAAAAGGAGAAATAAGTTTAGCTTGAAAAAACTAAATAACTTTATGAACGGCGTCATGGCAAAAATCCTTATATACGGCGGCGGTAAAGCCGCTAAAACAATGATTGAAATGCTTCGAGACGATAAAAACGTCGAGATAGCCGCATTAACTGCCAGAAATTTAGACAAAGAAGGAGCAGTTTTTGCCAAAGAATTAGGAATAAAATGCTTTAAAACTATTAAGGAAGTTAACGACGCTAATATAAATTTTAATATCATATTTAATCTGACCGGAGAACCTGAATTAGAAATAGCAGAACTTGCATTGCTCCACGACCACGGAATAGAGATTATTAATTCCGTCAGTTCCAAACTTATTTACGATCTGCTTTACGACAGGCACAAAAATCATATCGATAAAGAAAGCATTATTAAGCAGTTAAGAGAGCAGAAGGCATACTTTAAAAATATTTTAGACGATTCTTTCGATATGATTATGGTTACCGACCGCCGCGGTATAATTACGGAATTCAATAAAGGCGGCGAAAATATGCTCGGCTATTCTCAGAAAGAAGTCGTAGGAAAACACGCATCCGAATTTTATATAAATCCCGAAGAAAGAGACGATATTTTAGAAAAGCTTAAAAATGATAAATTCGTGGCAAATTATGAAACCCAGCTTAGAAAAAAAGACGGGAGTACGGTTGATATATCTCTTACGATATCGCGCATTATGGACAAAAATGGCGATATAATAGGAACTATAGGCATTTCTAAAGATATTACAGACATAAAACTGCAGGAAAAAAGACTGAAGGAGCTTAACGAAAATCTTGAAAATAAGGTCATCGAAAGAACGAAACAGCTGGAAGAAAGCAACAAGGAACTTAGAAGAGCAAACGAATTAAAATCTAAATTTATCGCAAATATGTCTCATGAACTCAGGACGCCTCTTAACGCCATTATAGGTTATTCGGACCTGCTTAAAGATTCTTCCGACCTGAGCGAAAAACATAAAAAGTATACCAATAATATATTGGTTTCGGGAAAACATCTGCTTCAGCTTATAAACAATATTCTCGACATATCGAAAATAGAAGCCGGAATGTTTACTCTCGAATACTCGGTTTTTTCTATTAAGGAAGCTATAGACGAAGCTATAATCGTTTTAAAATCTCTCGCGGGAAAAAAGAACCTTGCGATAACCGTAGATTATGAGTGTTCCGAAGATTACAAGCTGTATTCCGACAGAATTAAATTTAAACAGGTAATATATAATCTTTTGAGCAACGCCATAAAATTTTCTTTTGAAAATACCGAAATTAAAATCGTTTGCAAAAATGTTTCCTCCGCTATAAATATTAAACTCGAAACTCCGCACGATAAATTGTTTGAATACATACAGATAGACGTTATAAACAGCGGAATAGGCATAGACGATAATTTTAAAAATAAAATATTCGAAGAATTTACCCAGGCGGACAACAATTACTCCCGGCAGTATGAAGGAACCGGTCTCGGACTTGCTTTGACGAAAAAAATTATAGAACTGCACGGAGGGCATATAAGTTTTGAATCGGTTAAAAACGGTTTGACGGATTTCACTTTCATCCTGCCGAATCCTCTCGAAGCGGAAAAAGCAGCCGCAATGAGCATGGAAGAAACGGAAAAAACTTTAATAACGGTAGATGCCAAAACTTTTTTCAGAAACAATAACGCTAAAAGAAATAAGCCTTTAGTGCTGGTAGCTGAAGACGACCGCCCCACCTCGGAAATTTTAACTATAAACTTGGTAAACTCGGGATATTCGGTTGCCCATGCATACGACGGAATTGAAGCTATAGAAAAGGCAAAAAGTTTAAAGCCTTTTGCTATTCTTTTAGATATTATGCTGCCTAAAAAGGACGGATGGGACGTTTTAAACGAATTAAAAACCGACAAAGACACTAAAAATATACCGGTAATTATAACTAGTATAATAGACAATAAAGACTTGGGATTTGCGCTCGGCGCTACGGATTATCTTATAAAACCTATAGAAAAAGAAACGCTTATTCATACTCTTTCGCAGTTTACTCTTACGTCTAAAAGAAAAAAAAGGCAGGTCAATATCCTTCTTATCGACGACGACCCGATAGTTCATAAAATGATAGAAAAAATTTTGGCGGATGAAGGTTTTAATCTCGTCCATGCATACAACGGCGAAGAAGGGCTTAAGATGTCGATAGAGCTTAAACCTGATTTGATACTGCTTGATTTGGTAATGCCCGACATAGACGGGTTCGAAGTCGCCGAAAACATAAAAAAACATCCCATATCCGCTCAAATACCGATATTTATTATAACGTCCAAGGATTTAACGGTGGAGGAAAGACTTAAACTTTCCGGCAATATAGAAAGAATAATAGGCAAAAAATCTTTTTCCGCCGAAGAATTAAGCCGTTCCATAAGGGAATTGGAGCTTATCTATCCTCAAAAAGCCGGTTTATTCGACGAAATTACCGGACTTTTAGACCATAATTATTTTAATATAAGATTAGCGCAGGAAATTAACAGAGCTAAAAGATACAATATAGTTTTCAGCGTCGTATTTTTAGATATAGACAACTTTAAAGAATACTGCGATTTGGTAGGAAATTTTCATTCCGATATAGCGCTTAAAAAAATATCGGAAATGTTGAAAAAAATGCTTAGAGGCTCAGACGTGGTAGTAAGATTTGGTTATGACGAGTTTGCCGTAATATTAAATAATACATTAAAAGATGCCGCAGTATTCGTCGCAAACAGATTTTGTTCGGTCGTAAGGGATTATCCTTTTTACAAAGAAGAAGAACTAAATGCGAAAAAATTAACTGCTTCTTTTGTAGTCGCTTCTTTCCCTAAAGACGGAGAAACCCCGGAAGAGCTGATTTCTAAAATTTACAACAGGCTGTGCGATCTTAAGAATTCGGGAGGAAATGCCGTAGGGGAAGTAAACTGAATAATTAAAAAAAATAAATCAAAATTATTAAATTAATTAATATGCGTCATAAAATTCTTATCGTAGAAGATAATGCGATTAACCTTGATTTAATTACGGCAATGCTTGAACCGTTCGACTTGGATATAATTACCGCCGAAGACGGTTACGAAGCGCTTAAAAAAACGGACGAAAATCCCGATATTTCTTTAATTCTGCTTGACATTGGGCTTCCCGGAATAGACGGAATAGAAGTTTTTAAAAGGCTGAAATGCAACGAAGCATACAAAGATATTCCCGTTATTGCCGTTACGGCGCACGCCATGGCAGGCAATAAAGAACATCTTATGTCCCTTGGGTTTAACGATTTCATCGCAAAACCTATAGATAAAAACATACTTTACGAAAAAATAAGGGAATATTTAAAAATTGAAGGATAAAACGGACGGATTTAAATTTTACACCGAATTAAAGGTCAGATACGAAGAAACAGATGCTATGTCCGTCGTTTATTACGGCAAATATTTCGTATTTTTCGAGGTGGCAAGAACGGAGTATCTTAAAAATATAGGCTACAAATATACCGACATAGAAAAAGAAGGTTTTTACTTCGTCGTAGCCGAATCCAACTGCAAATATTTTAATCCCGCAAAATACGACGACGATTTAAAAATATATACAAAAATAGAATATATAAAAAATTCAAGCTTTAACTTTATTTATAAAATAGTAAGAGAAAATAATACTGAACAAATCAAGCCTTCAAACCATACCCATACTCAAACCGAAATTGCCTCGGGCAATACGGTCCTCGTCTGCGTTGACAACGCAGATTTTAAACCCAGACGGATTCCGGAGTACCTGAGAAAAGCGATTAAAGATTTCGAAGAATACCGATAATTTTCCTTTTTCCATTTTGTGACGGGGACAGAATTGAATTCTGTCCTTTTTCCATTTTGTGACGGGGACAGAATTGAATTCTGTCC
>JAJZBN010000001.1:83633-252662 GCA_021798875.1 bacterium
TCCTTTTTCCATTTTGTGACGGGGACAGAATTGAATTCTGTCCTTTTTCCATTTTGTGACGGGGACAGAATTGAATTCTGTCCCCGTATCTATATTAATGTCAGCTGTTGCCGTTTCCTTCCGTAGTTGCAGGATTTTGTAACGTAAATGTAACAAAAAATTAACATATTTTTAACATTTTCGTCATAATCCTGAAACATTAAAATGATTAAATAATATTATCTCAATTATTTTAGTATTGATTGACATTAAATTAATTTAATCGTTAAGTTAAAGGAGGAACGCAGAAATGTCCGCAAGAAAATTAAAAAACGCCGTTTGTTTTAATCCGCTTGAATTTTTTAATCCGTTTAAAGCATTAAAAACTATTGAAAGATTTAAAAATTTTTATCTTAACGCTTCAATAAACATTGCCGCAAAAATTCAGTCCGAAATTAAAGAAAACGCAGAAAATAAATCTTACGGCAGGGTTTTTATATCCGCATTTATTTTCGGCAGTATTATTTCGGTCGCTTCAAACGCCGCCGCTATGATAAATTTAAACCAGGGTTCCCTCGGAATAGGAGCTTCCGGCATTTTAAACGAAGCGACGACTTGGATATGCTACAGACTTGCCCCCGCAACTCTTACCATAGGGCTCGTTAAAGGCTTTTACGATATAAAACAGCACAAACCGGATGCAGCAAGAAAAGCTTTTATAACTGCTGCGGCAGGAACCGGCGTTATGCTTGCGCCGACTATAACGGGAGCAATACTTGGAATAGTTCAGAATGCGGGAGGCGCAGCCGCAGGTATGAATATCGGGGCGGGTAACGGCGCAACGACGATTGGACAGCCTTAAAATGCACCATAAATAAAAACAATATATAAAAATAATATATAGTAAAACATATAAAACAAATAAAAATAAAAAATGGCTCAAAAAAAACAAAATAAAACAATAAATACGGAAGGATATACCGAATTTAAAATATACAGCGAAATACACGGAAAAATAACGAGATTCGGTCTTGAAATTTACGACTGGGCATTTTTTATTTTTTTGACTGCGTCTTCTATATTAATACTAAAAAAAACTATTATTATAGCAATATTGCTGGATACCGCCGTATTAATTTTTTTAAAAAAATATAAGAAAAATAAACCTGATTTCTATACGAATTCGCTTTTATCTTTTTTATTCGCAAAAAAAGAGCTGTATGTTTCGGATTCGGAAAAGGAGAAAAAAGAATAAATTTATGCTGTTAGATTCAGTTTTAAAAAAAATAGAGCCTTCTGATTCATTAAATAAATACGTTAATCTTTTGTCGGTAAATGACGGCATAGCCGTCGGAGCAGACGGGTCGTTCACGATAGGCTTTTCGGTAAAAGGATTTGACTATTATCTTTCCGAAAACAGAAAGGTAAACGATGCTGCTTACGTAAACGATCTTCTGCTAAATCTTATGGACGAAAACATCGGTCTCCAATGGATTTACAAAATAGACGACAAAAATAAAAAATTTATTTCTAATTACGAAAATTCTTCCGTGCCGCCGGAAAATTTTAAATATATCAAAGAAAATAAGATAAAGCATCTAATGTCTAAAAATATTAAAAACGTTAATATATATCTTTTTTGCACAATTAACGGTTTAAATCTTCGCTCAAACAGCGGTAAAACCGGATTAACTTCTAAATTTGCCGATTTTGCCGGCGGTCTTATTAAAATAGATTTAAAGTCATCCGTTAATTCTATTGCTAAATTAAACGCCGGCTTCGATAAAAAAAATATAGAAAGAAAATTAAAAAACGTCGAAAATAATCTCGGCTTTATATCTTCCAAACTAGATTTAAATTTAAAAAGAATGGATAATCAGGAGCTTGTGGACTATTTTTACGAAGAATTAAACCCTTTGAGATTTACGTCTGGAGTTAAAGCGCCAAAGTGGGAAAATATGCTGGACGGTTCTACTTTCAGGAGCCAGATTATATATTCGTATGCCGAAATCAAAAAAGATTTTTTTTATATAGACGGATATTATTACAAGTTTATAAACATGCACAGGCTGCCGTCGAAAATAGATTCTTTTGGCATAACTTCACTTTTAAACTTAAATGGAACGGGGACGGAAGATGATTTTTTTTCTTACGATATAGCAGTATCTTTTAATATTCCGGAACAGGAAAAAACTATGGAAAAAATACAGACGGACAGAAATATAAAGGCAAGCCTG
Organism: bacterium; assembly: GCA_021798875.1. GTDB lineage: Bacteria > SZUA-79 > SZUA-79 > Acidulodesulfobacterales > Acidulodesulfobacteraceae > Acidulodesulfobacterium_A. Next base: position 85,850 of record JAJZBN010000001.1, read on the forward strand.
ACGGAAGCCGTAAACGGCGGATATACCGATTATAAAGGGGTTAATATTACCGAACAGTTGGATGAATTTTTAGAATCGGTTTCAAAACTTAAAAAGAAAGTCGTAGAGTTTTCCTTATGCGCGCGAATAAAGTCCAGAAAGTTGGAAGACCTGAATATTAGGGCGGTAAAACTTCTTGAATCATTTAAAAATTTAAACGGAATGGAGGGGATAATAGACGATATGGAGCATCATAAACTTTATCTTTCTTTTTTGCCGGGTCAATCCCGTTTTAACAGGAGATTTAAAACGTCTATTTCGACGGCGGCTGCGCCTTTCATACCGCTTAACGAAGGATTTAGAGGGACTGAAAGATGCGCTATTCCGTTAATAAACGACAGGGGGGAAGCGGTTAGGCTCGACCTTTACGACAACCGCCTGCCGTCGAAACACGGAATAGTTTTCGGCAAAACGAGAAGCGGAAAAGGTTTTATGCTGAATGGATTTTTAAGCAATTTTTACATATCCGGAGACGATTACCATATAGTAGGGGTGGATATAGGAGGAACTTACAAAAAATTCTGCAAAATATTTAACGGCGATTATATCGAAATCGACCTCGACGGTTCATACTGCATAAATCCTTTTCCGCCTAAAAAATATTTCGTCAAAGAAATAAACGGAGAAGAAGCTTTCGATCCAGATATTATGGTTTTTTTGACCGGCATAATAGGATTAATGGCCGAGCCCGAAAAAAAATTATCTCCAAACGACAGAACCATAATAGCTAGGGCGGTTCAGGCGGCTTACGACAACATAGACGATTATGAAGATATGCCTATAATATCGGATATAAACAACATTTTATTCGATTACGGCGAAGCAAGGGATATTTTAGACAAACAAAGGGCTATGGAAATGGGTAAAAATCTGTTTCAGTGGACGGATATTTCTTCTCCTTACGGAATGCTTATAAACAGGAAGAACGGCATAAATATCGATAATAAAATAGTAATATTTGACCTGCAGAAGTTAAAAGGACACGAAGATTTGCAAAAAGTAGTATTCGCAATTATAAAAAATATATCTTTTAAGAAAATGTACGATAAATCTGCAAAAGTTTTTTTCTTTTACGACGAATGTTGGGAATTTATGAACGACCCTAAACTTGCGGAATTAATAATGCATCTCTACAAAACGTCGGCGAAATGGGGTTCTATGGTATGGAGCATTACGCAGGAGCCTGGCGATTTGTTAAAGGCCGGCGCCGTAGGTAAAAGCATAATAGAAAATTCGTCGGTAAAAATATTCTGCCAGCTTGACGGGGGAGTTTCGGAAAACGACTTAAAAACATGCGGATTAAACGAAAAAGAGATAAATATCGTAAAAAATCTTAAAGTAGTCAAAGGTCATTATTCGGAATATCTTTTAAAATTCGGAAAAGATTCATCGGTTATAAGAAATTCTCCAGATCCTTTTGAATACTGGCTTTGCTGTAAATCGTCCGAAGACGAAGAGTTAGAAAGACGGATAGAACGGCTTTATCCGCATAAAACCTTAAAAGAACGGCTTTATCTACTGGCGGAAAAATATCCTAACGGACCGTATGGGATAAACCGGATAAATGTATAAAAGATATATGCCAGATAAACAAGATATGTATTATGGCACATCTATATTTAAGAATATAACGCGTGCATACAGATTTTACGGCAGTTCAAAAATTTAAGCGAACATTATATGCCAGGAGGATGAAATGAAGAAATTAATTAAAAACAAACCGATTATAGCTGCCGTTATCGTAATTTTTACGGTTTCGGCTTATTTAACCGGCGTTTCGTACGGTTTGCCCCTGCCTATTCCTGACATAACCGCCATATCGGGACAGATACAGTCGGTAGAAACTGCCGCAAACGGAGCGTTTTCGGCACTGCAGGGATTGGCAGGGACTCTCGGCTATGCTCCCGGGGCAGGCGGAGGACCGCTTTTTAATCCAGGTCCCGGACTTTCGGAAGCAATGGCTACCGTGGACAAACTGACGGCCGACGTTTCCAATATGCAGGAGGAGTATCAAAACATATTAATAAATTTCGATAAAATAAACCATTTAGTGAATTCCGTCGAAGATGCCGTAGGCAGTATAAATAATTTGAATAATCAAATTAATTCGGCTTTTAATCAGATTCCGCAAGATTTAACGGCAAGCGACGTTCAAACCGGTTTTTTACAGAATGCGGCATCACGCATTAATTCGGACATTAATTACGAATCTTCAGAATACGGAAATATCGCTTCGGCGGCTTCGGATGAAAACCTTTATAATCCCTCGGTTTTTGTTTCGGGAGGTTCTGCAGGCGGGCAGTCCGGTTCTTTAAATAAATCTAATCTCGAAAACGGTTCCGCTTTATTTTCTCAGGAAGCAATTTTCAATTCGGCGGGAAATTACGCTAACCCTTCGGAAACTATAAACTGTTCGTCGATTGACGGCGGCTATACTTTTGATTCAAGCGGAAATCCCGTAGGCGGTTGTACTGATTTAGCGGAAGGATTTTTGGACGATACCGCATCATCGGGGCTTTATAATGCGGGTTTGTCTGCGGCAAGAGCGCATAAGGCCGAACTTGAGGGTTCCGAATTTATGGACGAGATCTCGCAAAACGCCTTAAAAAACAGCAGCAACTATTATGCTTATCAAAGTTCTATTTTGACGACTATTGCTGAAGAAAACGCCGCAAGTTTAAAAAATTTGGGCTATATGGAAAGCCAGCTTAAGCAGATAGAGCTTGATAAATCCGCGGAAGAAATTAAAAAAGAGCATACGGGTTCGGTAATTCTGCCGCAGACCAATCCGACCCCGGGTTTAAATTATTACACGAAAACGACTATGTAAAAAGTAAAAATAAAAATTAATAAATTTTAAAAACTGAAATTAAAGCAATGAAAATACAAATACGAATATGAAAATAGAAATATACATATATAATTTTAACGGTAATAATTTTAGCTATAATTTTTTAATAAATCTTGCCGCATTGTTGACCATAATTTTTGCGCTAAATTTTTGCGGTATTTTTAATGCAAAAAACTGTTATGCGGCTAATCCGCCGGCTTCGGCCGCTTCTTCAAAAAAAGGAGGATCGCAGTCGAATAATACGGAACTAAACAAATCCGCCCTTTCAATATCCAAACTTAAAAACGGCGAAGATTTAAGCATGCTTTCGATTGATTCTATTCCGCCGGCGCTGAATAAAGATTCAGAACTCAGCACTTTCGTTACTTATATGTTCTATTTTTTATTCGCTCTCGGAATAGTTCTTTCTTTTTTTGAAGGATACCGCGCGGAATTAACCGGAGCCGTTTTTAATTATTACGGACTGTTCTTAAGAACGGCGCTGATAGCTATAGGCTTCCTTTCTTGGAAACAGACGGGACAGTCTAATTTTGCACAGCTTATATTGACTTTAGCAGATAAAATTCAGCTTTATCTTATAAAACAAAACATATTGGGAATAGGACAGTCGGTTTCGCAGATAGTGTCTTCTATTTCTGGCAGTCTTCATTCGGTTTCGATACCTACCGTTTCTTCTAACGGCACCGCATCCGTAAAAAGCGGCTGGAATTTAAATCCGGTTTCCTGGCTTGCCGGCGCTATGCATGCAATAACGGGAGCGGTTCTTATGGGGATAATTTGGTTTTTGTTTAATATAATTTATCTAGCGATACAACTTTTTATGGCATTGATACAGCTCGTCTTTTTGGGGCTTTTGTTTTCGCTATGCCCGATTATTCTCGGATTTGAAACCATACCGTACATGAGGGGCATATTCGGCAAATGGTTTAAAATGTTCGTCGAGATTTCATTCTGGGGCGTTATGGTAGCGCTCGAACAGCTTATTTTTTTTACTATATTAAGCAAAATGGAATCTGCGGATATGCCTTCTACCGGAAGCGGAGCAGGAAATATTATAGGATTGCTTACTTTTGCCGAGGTTATAACCGTTTTTATCGTAATGATATTTATAAACGTTTCGGTTCCGTTTTTAGTCGCAAAATTATTCGACGGAATAAGCGGAGAAGCGCACGAAAAAATTAAAAACGTAAAATCTAAAATCGTATCCGCCGGAATTGCGTCCGTATCGTAAAAAAAGGAAAAATAAGATAAATAAAAGGATAAATAAAAGATGTCGAACCTGTTTAATTACAAAGACGAATATAAAAAAAGAAACGGCAGGCTGTTTTACGAGATATGGGGAGATTTGGAAGCTCAGAATACGACCTTAAAAATAATAATAGTTTTAATGTCCTTAATTACTTTGACGTCTTTATTGACCGCTTTTTATACTTATAAAGCAGACAGGATTCCGGTAGTAATAAGGGTTAATTCCGTCGGAAACGCACAAGTATTGAGAAATCTGCCGTTTAATAATAAAACCGGAATGGGTGAAATAGTCTATTTTTCAAAGAGTTTTATAAGAGAATTTACAGGATTTAATTCTATAATGATAAAAACTGAACTTTCCCGCGCATTAAATAAAATGTCCGAAGCATACGGCAAAAAAACGCTCAGAGCCGTTATTAGAAGCAGGTTCGTTCAAAAAATGGAAAAAGCGGATATTACTTCAAAAATAAAATTTAAAAAAATAAAGTTAATTAAGCAGACCGTCAATCACGACGAATTAAAACTTTACGTTATAAGAACCGTAATATCTAATTCCGACACTTCAGTGAAAAATGAGGCTGCCTACGAAGACAAATTAATTCTTAAAAGAGTTAAAAGAAGCGTTCAGTATCCTTTCGGTTTGGAAGTAGTCTATTTCAGCAGTTTAAAACTTGGAGGAGCGTAGCCGATGTTTAAAAATTTGAACGATTCCAACGTAATAAGAGAAGAAGACTTGGAAAATAACGGCATTAACCATGATAATAAATATTATGAAATAAACGAAGGCGATAAGGATAATTACGTCAATGTTAACGAAAATAAAAGTCAAAGTGGAAATGAAAATGAAAGCGGAAACGGAAATGAAACGATCGACGATATATACGACGCCGGAGCCGTCGGCGGCGAAGATATTTATAATTCCAATCCCGCCGTACCTAAAAAATTATCGGGGAAAGATTTTTTACGCTATTTTAAATTACCGCTGATAATTTTAGTTGTATTGATTACCGCTTTGCTATTTTTAAAATATATATTTAGCGGAAAACATGAAAAAAATTTAAAAAAAATTGTAAAAAACGATACGGTAATAAACGATAAGAAAATGTTTTCTCCTTCGGTTTTCAGCAAAAGCGGCGATAGCAAACATCCGACGAAAGTGGATTATTTAGGCATTAAAAATAAAGAAAAATACGGTTTAACAGGCGGTCGGACAGGGGAAGCCGGTAAAAAATTTAACGCAAAATTTAAAAAAGAAGCGGATAATTTGAACAGGCGGGTAAAATTTAATTCGGGTGTAGGCGCAGGATACGGTTCAAGCAGGCAAACGGTTTCGGCGGAGCAGATAACCAAAAAAACCGTAGTTTTTATAAAAGCCAGTTACGGCAAATATATTTTAGATGAAGAAAGGGGTATAGCAAAAGACGGTTCGCCGAATTCAAAATCTTTAGACGGCAGACTGAAAATGAACGGCTCGCCGCTTAAATCGGTTTCTTCCGAAATAGCTATTCCGCAAGGCACGGTAATAAACGCCTATACGAAATATAAAATTTTTTCCTATAATACTTCGGTTCCGGTTATTGCGACGGCCGTTTCAGGTTATTATGCCGGCGGCAAAGCGGTTTTCAAAAAAGGAGCCGAATTTTTTGGAACGGTAAGCGTAAAACATTCTTTAAACAGGCTTAATATTAATTTCGATAAAATCATAGAGCAGTCTGGAAAATCTCTGGCTATAGACGCAATAGCTATGATGCCCGACGGTTCGGGAGGCGTAAAAGGCGACGTTCATAATCATTATGCCGGAAATATATTGACTTCGATAGCTCAGGGCATAGTCGGCGCCGCATCTATTTTTGTCGGCGGCGGGTCTGGCGTAAATTCTTCCAATCCTTATACGTTTCAGGACCAGGTTCGGCAAAACGTCGCGCAGAACGAACTTAACGACGCCGAAAACGGACTAAACGGTTATGCGCAGTCCAATCAAAATATAAGCATAACTTTGCCGGCCGGTACCCCTATTAAAATAATATTTTTAAGACCGCTTTATGTTAATAAATAAATGAATAAACAATAAATAAATTATGAACGATAATATTTATGATATAACGGATAAAATCAACGCTATAAAAGACGGTTTAAACGCAAATTTTCTGGAAAGAAAAAATGCCGTAGATATGATAATTTTATCCGTTATTTCAAGAAAACATTCAATATTGATAGGCGGACCCGGACTTGCAAAAACGGCGGTTTTAAAAGCTCTGACCGGCAGGATAAAAGGTTTAAAGTTTTTCGATTTTCAAATGACGCCGGCTACTAAAATAGACGAACTTCTTTCCTGCGAAGAAATATACGGAAGCCGCAGCGGAAATAAAAATAAAATAGGCATAGACAACTGCGATATAGCTTTGATAGACGAATTTTTTAAGGGTCCTCATTCTACGCTGAACTCATTGCTGTCGGTAATGAACGAAAGAATAATGTATTACGGAAATTCCGAGCCTGTTAAAATTCCTTTAATCAGCCTTTTTGCGTCGTCTAACGAAAGGCCGGATAAGTCTTCGGATTCAAATCTTTTGCCTCTTTACGACAGATTTTTATTCAGAATGGAAATTATGCCCGTCAGAAGCGAAGAAAATTTTAAAAAACTTCTTGAACTTAAAGACGGAGATATAGAAAAATTTGAAATTTCTAAATACGGAGAGGAAGTTTTTTTGCAAAAGGAAGACATAAATACCATTGGCAAAGCGGCAGAAAACGCAGAAATTAGCGCCGATATTTTAAATAAAATGTATTTAATCAGGGAAGAATTAAAAAATAAGCAGGTAATAGTTTCCGACAGAAGGTGGCGCGAAACCGTTAAAATTTTAAAAACTGCTGCGGTTTTAAATAAAAGGTCTTACGTTGCTAAGGAAGATTTAAAAGTGCTCGAACCTTCTTTATGGACGTATTATTCCGATATTAGAGCGGTAAAAAACGTCGTAGGAAGAGCTTTAAAATGAAAAAAGACAAAAAAAACGGAGCTTTTATCGTCAAATTATCGGTTTCGGGCGGGATTTTCGCCGTAGAATTAATTTATCTGTTTATTATATCGGGATTTTTCTTCGACGAAAAAATATCTTACTATTTTTCATATTTCAAAGGAGTAAAGCTTGCGTTTATTTTTCTTCCTTTAACTACATGGATTGCGTCTTCATACACTCTGACGAATATAGTTTTTAATAAATATTTATATTTAAAACCTGATGGCGATAAAAAAATTAAAAATAAATTAACTGGCAGAAAATCAAAAAATATGAATGCCATGATATGGCCTGAAAGCGGCGGACTTCAATTAGTCATAGGTGAAATACACGAAAAAAACGGAACCGTAAAAGAAAAACCGGACTGGCTTACTATGGACGCAAAAGGCCTTTATACGGGAATATTAGTGCTCGGTTCGACGGGAACGGGGAAAACCACGGCCTGCGCATATCCTTTTTTAGACCAATTAGTTAAATACAAAAAAGATTCGCGGGATGAAAAAATAGGCGGATTGATATTGGACGTTAAAGGCGATTTTTGGAAAGAGACGGTTTCTATACTAAAACGAAATGGCAGAGAAAAAGATTTAGTCATAATAGAACCTGGTTCGGGTTACTACTTTAATCCGGTGCATTATCCGCAGCTCGACGCTAAAATTATAGCGGAAAGATTATACTCGGTTTTGGAAAATATGAATTCAAACGACGGCAGGCAGGACAGTTTCTGGAAAGATAAATCCATTAATCTTCTGGCAAATTCGCTAAATATAATCAGGCTTTGCATGGACTACGCAACTTTAAGCGATATATACGAAATATTGTCCGACGAAAATAAACTAAACAACATGATAGATTACGCCAAAAATTTAATAAGAATAAAATCCGGCAAAACCGAAACTTACGTAAATGAACTTAAATTGGCAATATCGTATTTTGCTGGAGCAGATTATGCAGGTCTCGACGAAAGAACCAAGGCAATTATAAAAAGCGAATCTTTAAGGGTATGCAGCGATTTTATAAAACCGGTTTTTAAAGATACTTTCTGCGCTCCGCTGGAAAAGCTTAATTTTCCTGGTTTTCATGAAGTCGTTAATTCGGGGAAAATAGTTATATTAAACATGCCCGAATCAAAATACGGTTTAACCGGAAAAATTATAGGCATAATGATGAAATTAGATTACTTCAGAACGGTTTTAAACAGGGTTTACAAGTCCGTCATAGACGACAAAGTAAATAATAAGAGACCGGTTTTGTTTATCTGCGACGAATATCAGAATTACGTGACTTCCGGCGATATAGAGTCCGATGCGGAATTTTTCGCAAGATGCCGGCAGTCAAAAGCGGTTAATATAGTTTTAACCCAGAGTTACAGCTCTTTAAAACTTAAGCTCGGCTCCGAAGAAAAATTAAATTCTTTGATAGGAAACATAAGATCTACTATTTGGCTTGCTCTAAGCGACGATTATTCGAGGGAAAAAGCATCTAAAATTTGCGATAAGGAATATAAGCTTAAAATTACGGAAAATATAACCGAGCAGGACGACAGGGCGGTATTTAATCCTTATATAGGAAAACTGCTGTCGGACGACAATACTATTTCTCAGGGAACTACAAAGACTTACGAAAAAATGCCGTCGTTCGATACAGACGTTTTTGCAAATTTAAAATTAAATCAGGCAGTTTACAGGGTTTATTCCGGCGGCGAAGTAAAAGGACCTGGGATAGTATATCTTCATCCTATATACAAGCCTAAGACCAAGAGCTGGTTCGATTAGTTTTGCCATTATTAAAATTCATCGAATTTGTCTAAAGTTGCGTGAGGAGTAGAGGAGTATATAGCAATTATCGGTTAAGAACGGACGCGTTTTAAAATTTGAAATAATAAGAGTGGAGGTTAGATAAATATTATGAGCGGTTACGGTTACGGCGGAAACGGAAGAGTCCAAGGGGACGATTTAGACATAGCAGAAATAGCTTTTTTGGTATTCGGCGGTTTATTCGCTCTTTTTTATTTTACCAATTCAAATTTTAAATATTATATAAATTCGTTTTATGCATTTATCGCCTATTCTTTTAAACTTTATCCGGCGGTAGTAATATTATACGTTTTAAACCTGTTTTTATTTTTAGCCGGACTTCACGGTTTATACGTAAGAATTTTTGAAATAAGGGTCAGCGGTTCCAAGCTCAAGATGTTTAATAAATTAGAAAAATATAACGGCGGCAATAACGAAGAAAATAGCATGAAACCGTAAAAAGGAGGAAATATTTTGAAATTAAATTCAAGCCGAAATTTAAAAGAAAATTATAGTTATAATTTGAAGTATAGGTTTAAATATAATAATATAAGTAACTATATTAATTGTTATTATAATTATAATCGCAATTATAATAACCGCATTAATATTTATTATGTATTATTCTTTCTGTTTTCATTTTTAATGACGGTATATTATATAAATTTTACCGCCGTGTCTTCATATGCTGCAAACTATTCGCCGTTAAAAAAATATACGCTGAGAAAAAAACTTTGGGTGCATAAGTTAAGAATAAAATCCGGCATAATTTATAAATTAAATACGGCGCCCGGTTATGTTTCCGTTATAACGCTTCCCGTTATACCCTTGGACGTTGCTCTTGGCAATACCGGCGCATTTTCCGAACAGATAGTGGGCAGGCAGATATTCATAAAACCTATTACGTACGACGAGCAGGCAACGAGCAACCTTGAAATATACACAAAATACGGTCTAATAAACGTACTTTTAAGAATTAGGAGCGCTAAATACGTCACATATAATTTAAACATCGCAAATACGATAAAAAATGTTTTTGTCAAAAACTACGTAAAAAATAAATTAGACGGATTAAAAACGGTTTTGTTCAAAAAATATGAAACTCGGGAAGCGTTTTTAAGCAAGAAAGCCGAAGAATTAAAAGAAGAAAAACGCAGGGTTATGGATCTGATACTTATGATTAACAGAAAAAAAATTAACAAATCCGTTACCGAAAACGGAATAACGCTGACGGCAGTTTCCGTAAGCAGAATAAAAAATTTTTATTACCTGCAGTATCAGCTCACTAATAATTCAGACAGGAAGTTTTTCGTAAGAAACGTCTATCTGTATAAAGAATACGGCGGCAATTTTTTTAACGGATATACGCCTGATAAATTAGAAGAAATTCCGGTTATAAATAAAACGCCCCATAACAAATATTATATGCCTTATAAAATAATAAAAAACGTAATTATTTTTAAAAAAGAGGATGAAAGGGGTTCGGGCGGCTGGTATTCGGCGCAATCGTCTGGATATACCAATATGAGACTTTCTTTTCATATTTTATACGGGAAAAGATTAATAAAATTAAAAATTAACGGCATTAACCCATAATTGATATTGATAATTGATATAAATCGATTTATATTGCGGTAACTAATATAATAACTAAAAATAAAAAAAAATGAAAATCCATAATAAGTATATAGACATAAAAATAATAAAAAAACTTATTAAATGTAATAACATAAATATATATATTTTATGTTTTACATTAATTTTATCGATGCAATTTTTTCTTTCGGGGTGCGCTTCAAATCTTTTATTTAGAAATAAAAATAGTTCCGCATATACTTATAACAACGGAGAAAGCGGCAGCAGCGGAAGCATTTCTTTTTCGAAAAAAAATGAAAAACTTAAAAAAGCGTTGGAAAACAGCGTATTATACTATTCTTTAAAATTAAACAAAGTTTCGAGAAAAAAATTTAAGAATTTAGAACGTTCGGAAACATACGCGCATAAGGACAAAATTAAGCAGACCGGCTTGAATAATTACTATATTAAACCGTCTTTTATGATTGGAGAACAAGGCATTACGGATAAAATTAAAAAAAATACGAAAAATCATACCGATAATGCAAACGTTAAAGCAATAAAGATTAAATTGGTTAATGCGGCTGCCGATGCATCAAATAAAAAAGAAAAAGAAATAACGTCCGTATTTATTAAATTAAACAAAACCGCCAAGACCGACGGCGGTAAAATAGTTTTAAAAATAGACGGCGTTCAATATGCAGGCAATTTAGAAATTATATCGTTTTCGCTTTCTAATTTTTATAAATTTCCGTTAAGGTATAAGCCTCTGTTGTTTAAAAAATCAAGTAAAAACAAATATGTAGAAATACCATTTAAATCAAATATTAAAAAACAAGACGGCAAAAATTACTTTATTTTATCGGGACTTAGCAGAATCGAAGGAAAACTTATCTGCATTTCAAACGATAAAAAAAGCGGAGAAAAATCGGCTCTGAGAAAAACGGTTTTATTCATAGAAGCGTTATATAAAAACGCTTACGGCGGAGTAAAATTCATAAAACTGCCTGTCAGATTATGAATAATTTAGCTAAAATAACTTTAATAACTATTAATTTTTGGTATCGGCAATGCTATTAATTTCTTCATTCGTCAAAAGATTTATTAAAAAATTTTCGGCTCCCTTTTTTAACTTTTCTGCTTTGCTTTGCATCTTTTTATTAAATTTTATAGTCTGTTCAAGTCCGGCATATGCCGAAAGCTTAAATCAAAAAAGATTGGCCGAAACCGTAGTCTATGCTTCAAAAAAATACGGCATACCGCTTTCTTTTTTTATAGCAGTTATGAAAGCCGAAAGCGGTTTTAATATCATGGCGTTAAGCCCTAAAGGCGCCGTCGGTCTTATGCAGGTAATGCCTAAAACTGGCGAAGAACTTGATATGAATATTAGAAATCCGCAGGCGAATATAGTAGCCGGCGCAAAATATCTGCATTTCTGTCTTAAGCGTTTCGGTTTCAGACCGGTCCCCGCTTTAGCCTGTTATAACGCCGGCCCCGATTCCGTCCGCACCGTATATATCAAAAACCGACCCAAATTTATAATTCCGCCGTACCGTCAGACCGAGATTTATATTATGCGGGTTTATAAGTATTACAATTATTACAGAAAATTGTTTAAATAAATATGCTATAATATATAAAATTTATAATATCGGGTTAATTTTTTGAAAGAATTTCTAATCTTTTAAATAAGCAAAATGTATTGTTTGCAACATAATATTTTATTGATTTGACAAATTATAATAAAGTTTATTAAAATTAAGTAAATTCATTAAAAATTTAAAAAAACAAGGAGCATTATAAAATGACCGGGGATAAAATGATTAAAAAGGGTATATCTATTTTTAAGACCTCGTTATTATTTACTTTAACGTTATCGGCAATTTTATTTCTTAATTTTAATCCGGCGTCGGTCAGAAAGTCGTTTGCCGACGGAAACGGCAATACGGCCTGCAGCGGGGTTTATGCTTCAAATCCTATAATTTATGCGCTTTATTTAAAGGCAAAAGGACAGGCTATCAGCAAAAACGACGTAGTTACCTATATAAAAATAGTTAATCCGGCAAAATATAAGCATGACAGGAATAACGTGTTTTTATGGAATAAGTTATATTCGGAAGACAAGGCAAGATTGAATAAGCTTATGGCATACGTCGATTCCGTAAAATATTTTAAAAATTACGTAAAAGCGTCGATTAGCGGTTATATAATGAATAAAGGCGGTTTTTATTTAACGTACCGCAATAAAAATAAAGTAATAATGAACGGCATGAGAACGGACAGAAATATAGATTTCGTAAAGATAGAACACGGAAATATATATTATTTTTCCAAAAATTTAACCATAGCTTACAAAAATGCCGGCAAATTTAATTTTTTAAAAATTCCGGCTAAAAAAGCGGAAAAGTTTATCAATAAAAGAACCGGAACATTCGGACATATTAAAAAATCAGTTTTCCTTTCCTATAATTTTATTCCTTTAACTGCAAAACACGACGTTTTAACGGTAAAAGTTTTTTGCGTTAAAGTTTACAACAATAAAAGCAAAAGTTTTTTGGTTGGAATTATAAAGTAATAATGGTATAATTTATAATGTATCGATAGTTTATATGTTTTAATCGGTATGCAATAAAATCAGGGGTGCCGTATTATTGTAACTATGGCTGAGAGCGTAGCCGTTAAAGCACGCAACCCTTTGAACCTGATACGGATAATGCCGTCGTAGGGAAGATAGACTTTCTGCTTGCTATTTTTTTCTGCAGTTTTTCTTTCCAAAAGCTTTATCTTCAGCGTAATGTATTAGTTTTAAGTAATAAATCAAAGATATATTAAAATGCTTAATTTGTCGAATAATACGAATAATAAAACACATAAAATCGAACCGGACTATATTATTTTACGAAAAATTTTACGGAAAGCTTTATCCGGTAAAAGACTCGATAACGACGATTTAATTATACTGCTTGAAGAACAGGAAGAGAAAGCCGTCGAGGAAATTATTTTTACGGCGGATACGCTAAATAAAAAAATTAATTCGGATAAAGTTTCTTACGTCGTTAACAGAAATATTAATTTTACTAATATTTGCGGTTTAAATTGCAGATTTTGCGGATACAAAAGAACAAAAAATTCTAAAGACGCTTTTTTATTAGATTACGATAAGATAATAGAGAAAATTTCGGATGGCATAGAAAGCATCGGTATCGACGAAATATGCGTAACCGGCGGAATAAATCCGGAATTGAAAGCTAATCCCGATTATTACTTCGATTTAATTAAAGCGGTAAGAAATAATTTTCCGAAACTTCATATACATGCTTTTTCGCCTCAAGAAATTTACGAACTGTCTAAAGCGACAGACAAGAATTATGCGCAGGTTATTGAAAAATTAGTTAATTGCGGCGTTAATTCCATGCCCGGAACCGCCGCGGAAATTTTAGCCGAAGAAACAAGAAAAAAGATATGCCCGCAAAAGATAAATACGGCGGAGTGGACGGAAATAATAAAAACGGCGCATATACTCGGTGTTAAAACGTCTGCTACGGTGCTTTTCGGACATATAGAATCAAGCGGAGACTTGGCTTATCATTTAAATATCATAAGACGTTTGCAGGATGAAACCGCCGGATTTACGGAATTTATAGCTCTGCCGTTTATTTCTCCCAAAACGTCTTTAGGCAAGTCGATAAGCGGAAATAGGGTAATAGGCGAAAAAAGAGTATTGAAATTTTATGCAATTTTAAGGCTGTATTTAGACAACTTTAAAAATATTCAGACCAGCTGGCCTAAAATAGGCGTCTCTGCGGCTTTAAAATCTTTTGATTGCGGCATTAACGATTTCGGCGGAACTTTAATGGAAGAAAATATAACTAAAAGCGCCGGAGGTAAATTCGGCGAATTTTTAGAGGAAAAAGAAATTATAAATTTAATAAAACAAGCCGGAAAAATTCCGGTCAGAAGAGACACTATATATAATTATATATAAATTTAATACTTAATATTATAAAATTTATAACTTATGAAAATTGAATTAAACGGAAACGAATATATAGTCGAACAAAACGGTATTACGATTCAAAAACTAATCGACGAACTCAATCTGAATATAAAAAGCACCGCCGTTGCGGTAAATAAAACCATAATTTCCAAAAGTTCTTATGCAGAGTTCATCTTAAAAGAAAACGACAAAATTGACATGGTAACAATAGCTCCAGGCGGATAAAAAAGGTGTTAATAAAAAAGGTGTCAGATTTATTTAAAAAAGGTGTCAGATTTATTTATTTTAACTTTAAAGGAGTAGGGGGTTATATAAAGCAATGGAAAAAAAAGATATTTTAAAAATAGGAAAATATGAATTTAAGTCGAGGCTGCTTATAGGAACCGGAAAATACCCCGATTTTCAAACAATGAAAGATGCGGCGGATATTTCCGGAGCGGAAATAATAACCGTCGCCGTAAGAAGAATCGACTTTAACGCCAAAGAAAATTTATTGTCTTATATTGACCTCGATAAGTATATTCTTCTGCCGAATACCGCAGGATGCTATACGGCGGAAGACGCGGTAAACACTTTGATGCTTGCAAGGGAATTAGACGTTTTTAGAACAGACCTCGTAAAATTGGAAGTGATAGGCGACCAAAAGACCCTATATCCGGACAACGAAGAACTGTTAAAGGCGGCAAAAATTTTAGTCAAAGAAGGATTTACAGTTATGCCTTATATGATGGATGATCCCGTACTTGCAAAAAAGCTCGAAGACATCGGGTGTCCGGTAGTTATGCCGCTTGCTTCTCCCATAGGTTCCGGTTTAGGCATAAGAAATCCGTATAACATAAAAATAATTAAAGAAACCGTCTCCGTTCCCGTAATAGTTGACGCTGGAGTAGGAACGGCTTCCGATGCATGTAAAACTATGGAGCTCGGCGTTGACGGCATTCTTATTAACACGGCGATTGCCGGAGCCGCAGATCCGGTTAATATGGCAGACGCTATGAAAAAAGCCGTAGAGGCAGGAAGGCAGGCATATTTATCGGGAAGAATTCCTATGAAACTTTATGCTCAGGCTTCAACCCAAATGGAGGGGATAGTATTTTGACAAAAGAAAAAAAAATAAAATCGGGAAAATCTTATAAGTCCGATATCCCTATTACGTCTTTGACGAAATCGGCGAAGTCGTCGTCGGCACCTAAGACTTCTAAGGACTTAAAACCATCATCTAAGACTTCCAAGTATTCCGCGATTTCTAAATATGCGAATAATAATCCGTCAAAATCAAAGCCTGTAAAGTCAGCAAAATCGGCGTCGCCTGCGTCCGGCACGGGAAACGCAACGATAAGACTAAATAAATTTATAGCTATGCATACCGGCGTTTCAAGAAGAAATGCAGATGAAATCATCGAAGATGGCAGAGTTGCAATAAACGGAAAAAAAATAAATAAACTTGCAGTTTCGGTTAAGCCTGGCGACGAGGTTTCCGTCGACGGTAAAAAAATTAAATTTAAAGAAGAGCCTAAAGTTTATATCATGCTTAACAAACCCCAAGGTTATATTACCGCGGTAAAATCCGAAGAAGGTTTTAAGACGGTAATGGAATTGGTGAAAAAAGAAACCTTGAAATACAAGCATATATTTCCTGCCGGCAGACTCGATTTTATGAGCGAGGGTATGCTTATACTTACAAACGACGGCGATTTTTCTTATAAATTGACGCATCCAAAATTCGATGTATTAAAAACCTATATAGTAGAAGTTAAAGGAGATCTGACCTCAGACCTTTTCAACAGAATAAGAAAAGGCGTAAGGCTCAAAGAAACCGGTCTTTTAAAACCGGACGACGTAAGAATAGTCAGAAAAAATCCCAATAAGTTTATACTGTCTATTGATTTAACCCACGGAAAAAACCGTGAAATAAGACGCCTTATGGAGTTTTTTAATCTTAAAATTTTAATGCTTAAAAGAGTAAGAATTGGCGGACTGTATATAGGCGACCTGCCTTCCGGCGAATACCGCATATTAAACAAAAGAACCGCTGAATTGGCTATTTCCAACGCAGACTCGGATTAATGTTAATATGCTGCGGCACGACTCAAATAAATAAATATCTTTCTGCTTCGGTTTGCCGTAATGCAGTATGCAGTAAAAGAAAAAGGTGTCAGATATTATTTTCCGCATACGTAATAGTCAATTTATAAATAAACTAATTGCAGAAAATTAATCTGACACCTTTTTCGTATCGACTAAACCGGCAAACGTAGTCGGGAGTAAGCAAATAAATAAATCTGACACCTTTAAAATTAGTTCATGCTTGCTATTTTTGAACGGTACGTTTCGAGACTGCCGGAAACGGGAGCAATGTATATATCGCCGAATAGCTGAATCTGGTCGATGGTGATAAGGAGAAGTCTTGCCATTTCTAATACCGCAAGAAAATATGTAAAAAATTCATCTTTGTTGCGGCTGTTTTTTACGATTACTCCAAAAGTAATATTATTGCCTGTATGTGCAATAGTATATGAATTATCTTCTGAATTATTTTCAGCGCTAAAATTCTCGAAATAATAAATATTGTCGTTAAATTTCTCCATTATTTCTATAATTTTTTCTTTTACGGAAAAGTTTTCTTTGGCTACTTCGTATACGCTGATCCTGTTTTGCGCTTCTTTAATTTTATCGTAAAAATATTTAGAAAGTATGAATATATTCGCTTCAAAAACGACCCCGTTATTTTTATTCCGATTTTGTATGATAAGAGTGCCGTTTTCGTCTTCGCTTTCATCGTTTTGAACAATTTTAACTCCGAACACGTCGCGTCCGAGTATAGGGCGGTTATTTAAAAATTCGGCAACTTCTTTGACTTTTTTATACTCCAAAAGCATATCCGTCAATTCGGCTCTCGGGTCTTCTATGTCGCCGTCATCGTCTTCGCCGTTTTCTGTATTGCGTTTGGGCAGGAGCATTACCGATTTGATATATATAAGCTGCGCCGCCATCACTATAAAATCTCCGCCGGAATCTAAATTTAAAGCGCTGGCGTCGCCTTTGCTCATGTCTTCCGCCGTATCTTCGTCTTCGGTCAAAATTCCGCTTTTTTCGTCTATGCCTATGGCTTCCAAATATTGGTTCGTTATTTCGACTATCGGAATATCGTATATATTTATCTTATTCTTTTTTATTAAAGTTAAAAGCAGGTCTAAGGGTCCGTTGTAGGCTTCGAGATTTACTTTGGGATAAAAGGAATTTAAATTTGAAGAAACAGTTACGGTATTTTGCCGTTTAACGGGATGCATTATTATAATCTATAAATATATAATATATATAACTAAATTAAAATACGGCAAATTCATTAAAAATAAAGATTTTTTAAAACTATATCGTTTACTATAAAGTTAAAAGAAACTACTAAAAAATTGCCCGGATCGATTAAAAGCAATATTAAAATTAAAAATATGCCGAAAGGTTCTAATTTGCTTAAGTAACCCGAAAAAGGCTCCGGTAAAAGACTGACGGCTATCCTGCCGCCGTCCAAAGGAGGAATAGGTATTAAATTAAACGTTCCGAGTATTACATTTATCATTATGCCGATAAAAAGCATAAAAGTCACCGGATAAATAAAAAATTTTAAAACAGGGGCGCCGTGAACCGCCTGGAAGTGCAGATGACTAATGAAGTATGCAAGATATAAATTCATAACCGGAAATTCAAAAAGTATAATCTTTAAAAAAACAAAACATATAAAAGCCAGAATAAAATTAGTGACCGGTCCTGCCGCAGCAACGAATCCAGTATCTCTTTTAGGATTTTTAAGCCCGTTAAAATTTACCGGAACAGGCTTTGCATAGCCGAATAGAAACGGAGAACCTACCAAAATTAATAATAAAGGGAGGAGTATGGTTCCAAACGGGTCTATATGCTTAATAGGATTAAGCGTCAGCCTGCCTGCGTTTTTTGCGGTATCGTCGCCGAAAATATGGGCTACGTAGCCGTGTGAAACCTCGTGAAGTATTATGGCGAATAAAACCGGAATTATTGCTATTACTATAAGCTGAATCGTATTATTCATATTAAGACATTATACGATTATTTTTTCTTATAAATCAACATAATTTTATTATCCTTTTTTTCTATTTCTATCTTGTTCTATTCGTAATGTTTATTATTTTATTTTTGTTTTAATTTTTCCGTTAATTTTTTGTCCGCAATAATATATAATGATAAGATATACGTAAACATGAAAACAAACCATAAACTTTATAGCAAACTTAATGCCGACGTTCTGCCTTTCGTCCAGAAACCTGTCAGATATCTTGGTTTGGAAACAGGAACTACCATAAAAGATATCAAAAATATTCCTTTAAAATTTGCTTTGGCTTTCCCCGATTTTTACGAACTCGGCATGAGCCATATAGGAATGGGAATAATATACGATATTTTAAACTCCGTCGATTATATTGCCTGCGAAAGAGTTTACCTGCCTTATCCAGATATGAACACAAAACTTAAAGAGCATAATATTCCTTTATTTTCCTTAGAATCTTTTGAAGAAATTAAAAATTTCGACATAGCAGGTTTTTCGCTTCAGTACGAATTATCATATACCAATATATTATTAATGCTTGAACTTTCGGGTATTCCTTTATTTTCCAAAGACCGGACCGGTACTGACTTTCCTTTCGTAGGAGCGGGCGGACCTTGCGCTTTTAACCCCCTGCCGTTAAACGACTTTATGGATTTTTTCATAATAGGAGACGGCGAAATTACTACCGTCTTAGTATGCGATGCGGTATTGAAGGCAAAAAACGAACTAAAATCGGGCATTATAGATATATCGGATTACAGAAATTACGTTAAAAGAAAACTTGCCGAAATACGCGGCGTTTATGTGCCTGGAATTTCAAAAACAGTAATAAAATCATTACTTAACAATATAGATTTAAATTATAACTTTAATAATTGCGATAGCCTTAATAGCTTTAATAATCTTAATAGCGGTAATGTTTCTAACTCTAAAAACATTGGACAAAGCGGACACAACTATAACTATATAAATAAACATATCGTACCGCTTATAGAAACCGTCCACAACAGGCTTGCCGTCGAGATAGCGAGGGGCTGTTCTTCCGGATGCAGGTTCTGCCAGGCAGGCTATATTTACAGGCCGGTAAGGGAAAGAAAAAAAGATACGGTAGTAAATGCCGTAAAACACGGATTACATACTACAGGTTTGGAAGAAATATCGCTTTCTTCGCTTTCTACTGGAGATTATTCCGAAATAGAACCGCTGCTTTCCGAATTAGCCGAATTGACTACCGAAGAGAGAATATCTATGTCTTTTCCGTCTATGAGAATAGGTTCTTTAAGCGAAGATATACTTAAAAAAACCGCCGCAGTCAAAAAAACAAATTTTACGCTGGCTCCTGAAGCAGGAACACAGAGACTAAGAAATATCATTAATAAAAATATATCCGAAACGGATCTTCTTAATGAAGCGGCAGAGCTTTCTCAAAAAGGATATAAGTCGTTAAAGCTTTATTTCATGATAGGTCTTCCTTTCGAGAGGATCGCCGACTTAGACGGAATAGCCTATTTAATAGCAAAAATAAAAAGCGTCGCAAAAGGACTTAACGTTACCGTTAACGTCAATAACTTCGTTCCAAAACCGCATACTCCTTTTCAGTGGTTTCCGATGGAAAAAGAAGAAGCGCTTAGCTTTAAAATAAATTATTTAAAAAAGATATTGAAACCGCTGAACGTAAATTTTAAATATCAGGACCCCAAAGTTAGTTTTGTAGAAGCGCTGATATCGAGAGGGAATGAATTTACGTCTAAAATTATCTATAAGGCGTACAAATCGGGAGCCGTTTACGACAGCGAGTCGAGGCTTTTTAACTTTGATGCATGGATGAAAGCCCTTGAAAACTCAAATGAGAATTATTACGGAAATATTTATAATAAAGAAAACGATTTTAATTATACAGATCATACGGATTATTTGAAATATTTATATGAAGAAAAAAATATAAACGATCCGCTTCCCTGGGATTTCATTGATATTCTGGTCGATAAAAAATTTTTAAAAGAAGAATATAAAAAATCTTGCATGCAGAACGCAAAGTCTATTTATTATTTTAGTTCCGAAATAAATACAACTGAAGATCTTCTTACCCAAAATTGCAGAAAAATATGTTATTTATGCGGCGTATGCGATTTTAAAACCGTAAGTCCTGTTTATTCATCCAAAGACGCAAATACAAAAATGCATAAAAAAAATATCAAAAATAATGAAAATGAAAAAGATGAGAATAGCGGCGTAAAAGACGCCTTTTTTAATGAAACCGGCGGAAACAGTGTAGAACCCGATAATTTTAACGACAATAATAATATTAAGGCAAAAACCGTTCCGTTTTCAGAAATAACTTTTACTTATTCCAAAAGAGGAATAGCTAAATATCTTGGGCATTTAGAAACCGTTAAAATACTGCTTAAAGCATTCAAGATGCTAAAAATTCCGCTTTTATACAAAGAATCCCAATATGTATTGAGGCCAAAACTTAGCTATTCGAATCCTATACCTTTTATGTCGGAAAGCGACGAGTTGTATGTTAAGGGGAGAATTCCAAAAATTCATGCCGCATCTATGAATTTAAACGATTTAAAAGATAAAATAAATAGTTTGCTGCCCGAAGGATTAAAAATTATAAATATAAACATATAAAAAAATTTATTGACAAATTTAAAAATAGTTATATTATATATAAGATAATAGGTCAGTGAAATACTGAAATAAATTAAATATTATATCGTATTTATAAATATATTATACTATTGCATATCGCGATATATGCGGCATAAAACATCAGGGGTATAATTTTAATCATTTTTTTAAATTTAAATTAATTTAACTGGTGATGGAAATAAGATTATAAATTTAATTTAATGTTTAATTAATTAGGGAGGGTAAGAAATTGAAAGCATTGAAAGGAAAAAAGGGGTTAACCGTTTTATTTACCGCATTATTTTTAGTATTGGTAAGTTTCAGTCTCTACGGCTGCGCAAAAAAACCTGCCGCAACTACTACTAAGCCGGCTAAAAAAGTCAAGAAAGCCGCTAAAAAAGCATCAAAAACTTCTAAAGTTAAAACAAAAACAAAAAAAGCAAAAGCAAAAGCAAAAACCGTATCCGCTTCCAAACCGGCAGCCGGAAATTTAAAAACCGCCGCAATGAAAATTATTAAAGCTCAGGGATGTCAGGGATGCCACGTAATTGACGGAAAAGGCGGTTCGATAGGCCCAAATCTCGACAAAGAAGGAACAAGGGGTCATTCCGTACATTGGATAGAAGTCCAGATTAATACGCCTAAGGTTCACGATAAAACCACTATGATGCCTAATCATAACCTTAATCCGACACAGTTAAAAACCGTTGCGGAATATCTTGAATCTTTAAAATAATTTTTTAACCTCATTAAGCAAAATTAATTAAAATAATTAAAAAAAATAAAAGGCATCTATGAATAAATTGAATAAATTTAAATTCATAGATGCCTTTTTATATGAATATATACTGTTATGTAAAAATTAAAAAAATTCATTATGATAACAAATAACAAAAATAAAACCGTATTAATAATATTATTAATAATCATTGTTGTTTTAGCGGCCGGAATGCTGCTGTATAAAAATTTTAACTCAAAATCTTTCGCCCCGGTATCTATATCAAAATCAAAAACTGCTAAAATTAAACTTACGAGATATCAAAAATTTAAAAAATTTTGGCATAAAATGTACGCCCATCTCCGCACAGAGAAAGTCATTTATTCTTTAAGACCGCTTTATAACGATAAAATTAATAAAATAGAAACATACAGTTTAACCCTTACTTCTTACGACGGGCTTCAGCTGAAGGGCTATTTCGCAATTCCATACGGAGTAAAAGGGAAAAAATATCCGGGGGTTCTCTTGCTTCACGGTTACGGTTCATACGGAACGCCTGGCTGGGCTCATTTTTTTGCAAGAAGGGGATATGCCGCTCTTTCCATAGATTTAAGGGGTCACGGCAGAAGCACTACGGTTTATCATCCGGGTTTTCCTGGTCTTATGACTAACGGAATTCTTCACGTAAAAAGTTTTTCTATGGTTAAAATAGTAATGGACTCTCTTGCATCATTAAGATTTCTTGAACACTATAAAGATATAAACAATAAATATATTTTCGTTACCGGCGGAAGTATGGGCGGAGGACTTTCTTTAATCGACGCCGCTATCGATCCTCACGTTACTGCGGCGGCTGGAGACGTTCCGTTTTTAAGCGATATTCCGGTCCAGATGCCGCTCGCAAAAATGGGTCCTTATATGGAAGTTAAGGCTTTTTTAAAGAAACATCCCGAAGACAAAGCTAAAGTTATGCGTTCTTTATATTACGTAGATACCAAACATTTTGCAAAATGGATAAAAGTTCCGGTTATGATAGGCATTGGACTTAAAGACGAAGACTGTCCGCCTAAAGGCACATTGGCGGTTTATAAACTTATTAAATCGAAGAAAAAACTTTTCGTTGCGAAAAACAGCGGCCACGTCGTACTTCCCGGCTGGAATATGGAAGTTTTTAAATTTTTTGCTCCTTATCTGCCGAAATCTGATAAGGACGTAGCTAAAAAACCCGAAAAAAGCGATAAAAACGGAAGGAAATTTTTATAATAATCCTTTAATCCTGCAATAGAATTTTTACTTTCTGGATGAGCCGTCTAAATACCCGACGGTTCATCAGATTCAATATAGCTTTTAAGTATTTAATGTAATTTCTAATGCGGGATTAAGGTAATCAATATAACGACAAAAAACTTCCCGAATATGTTATAATGGTTAGAAAAATTTGTACGAAAAATTTAAAGGGAATTTTATGAAACGAGATAAAAGTTTAAACGCCGTAAAACATGCCGAATCGCTTATGCCGGGAGGCGTTAACAGTCCGGTCAGGGCATTTAAATCCGTAGGTTTATCGCCGATAGTCGTAAAAAGCGCTAAAAACGATAAAATTTACGATATAGACGGAAACGAATATATAGATTACGTAATGTCTTACGGCCCAATGCTCCTTGGGCACGCCGACGAAAGAGTAGTTAAGGCAATTTGGTCCGCTGCGGCGGAAGGTTTCAGCTTCGGCGCCACGACGGAAGCAGAAATCGAACTTGCCGGTTTAATAAATAAACATTTTCCGTCCATAGAGTCCGTCAGGCTCGTAAATTCCGGAACCGAAGCAGTTATGAGCGCTCTTAGGCTTGCGAGAGGTTTTACCGTAAGAAGCAAAATTATAAAATTTGAAGGATGCTATCACGGACATTCCGATTCTATGCTTGTTAAGGCAGGCTCCGGAGCACTGACTACGTCGGTTCCCTCAAGCGCAGGCATAACGGAAAGCATTTCTAAAGATACTCTAATCGCCGTTTACAACGATATATCGTCGGTGAAAGAACTTTTTTCCGCAAACAAAAAAGAGATAGCCGCAGTTATAATAGAACCGGTTGCGGCAAATATGGGCGTTGTTTTGCCGAAAGAAGGTTTTTTAAAAGATTTAATAAATTTAGCTCACGATAACGGTTCTCTCGTAATTTTCGATGAAGTTATCACAGGTTTCAGACTTTCAAACGGCGGTGCGCAGGGTTTGTTCGGTTTAAAACCCGATATTACGTGTCTCGGTAAAATAATAGGCGGCGGACTTCCAATAGGGGCTTTTGGCGGCAGAAAAGATATAATGGAATTTCTTTCCCCGCTTGGGCCTGTTTATCAGGCAGGCACTTTATCCGGTAATCCTGTATGCGTAGCCGCCGGCATTGCGACGTTAAAAGCTATTGAAAGCGACGATGCCGTATCTAAGGCTAATTCTTCCGCTGATTATTTAATAGAAGGCTTAAAAAACGAACTTAAAAGTTTTAGCGATAAAATAACCGTTAATTCTATTTCTTCGATACTTACCATATTTTTTAAGGGCGGAGGCGTCGTTAATTTTAACGACGTTATGAAATCCGATACGAACAGGTTTAAAGATTTTTTTGCTTCGGCATTAAATGGAGGATTATTTATTGCTCCGTCCCAGTATGAAGCAATGTTCGTAAGTTCAAGACATACTAAACCGGACTTAGACAAAACGGTTGCTGTTATTTCGGAAGCGATAAAAAAAAGTATTTTAAAGGTTTAAGATATAAATAAACTTGAATTTTATAAAACTGTGACGGAGTTTTATAATTTCGATAATTATAACCTTTTACTCTCTTAAAAATTAATATAATTAAAATTACCTGTATACGAAACTGTTTCTAAGCTTGACAGGCAATAAAAAATAATGTATCTTTATTGTAGATACTAATATAAAAGTAAAGTGATATATATATGCTGACTAAAATTCAAAAATGGGGCAATAGTTTTGCTATAAGAATACCTAAAGCGTTTGCATCGGAGGTGCAGATAGAGAAGGATTCCGTCATGGAAATTTCCCTCGTTGATAGACAAATTATTATTAAGCCCGTTAATGTTCCAAAATATTCATTAAGCCAACTTTTATCGGGCGTTAATGCGAACAATATTCATTCTGAAATAGATACGGGCAAAACCTGCGGAAATGAATTATGGTAGATTAACATTATGTATATACCTGAAAGGGGCGATATTATCTGGATAACATTTAATCCGCAAGCCGGGCACGAACAGGCGGGGCGGAGGCCAGCATTGGTTTTATCTCCTGCGGCGTATAACGGAAAAATAGGGTTGGCTATATTATGTCCTATTACGAGCCAAATAAAGGGTTATCCTTTTGAAGTATTGATTCCGCAGAAAATGAAAATAGGCGGAGTTATTCTATCGGATCAAGTAAAAAGTTTAGACTGGAGAGCAAGACAAGCTGAATTGGTATGCAGGTTGCCCGAAGCAGTTTTAAACGAAGTACTGCAAAAGTTATTAACTCTGCTATTAATTGGTGGAGGATAGGGGATTCGAACCCCTGGCCTATGCCATGCGAAGGCATCGCTCTACCAACTGAGCTAACCCCCCACTTTTATAATTATCCCAAAAAAAAATTAAAATTGCAACCGAAATTGCAATCTCGTTCTTGACTTTTTAAATTCCTGAGATAAAATATTAATAAGAAACGATAAATATTAAATCTTCTTTAAACACTGAATAATATTTTTTATTAATTATAAAATTAATTAATGATATATAACGTCAATATATAACGTTAAATTATAAACTATTAATAATTAATATTATTTTAATCAGGGGGTGAAAAATGGAGGGATTAACTTCGTTTAAACAGTCGGTTAAAAGTTCGGTCGTAAAAAACGTGTTTCACTTTGCTGGCAACTATGTATTGCCTAAATTGAGCGACGAAACTATCGTTAAACTTTCCGATAAAATAAATAATTTTGAAGCGCCTGCCGGAAAGATTTTTTTCGACCATATTTTTATCGGATTAAAAAGAAAATTTCCGCATTTATCCAAAAACGTAAAAAAAGGAATACTGGATAATTTTATTTCAAACTTTCTTTTGCTAAGTGGCGGCAGAAGAAAAGCGTTTATAGAAAAAAACGGGTTTTATCCGCCTCTTTTTTACGTCATTAGCCCTACAATGCACTGCAATTTAAAATGTTATGGATGCTATTCCGCAAATTATACCCGCAGTGATAAGCTTTCTTTTGAAAAAATTAACGAAATTATCGACGAAGGCAAAAAATTCGGCATATTCTTTTATACTATATCGGGAGGAGAACCTTTCGTAAGAAAAGACCTGTTCGATATTTTAGAAAGGAATAACGACTGCTATTTTCAGATATATACAAACGGGTCGCTTATAGACGGTAAAACAGCGGAAAGATTGTCTAATATCGGAAACGTTTTTCCGTGCATAAGCGTCGAAGGATTCGAGGATGAAACAGATGAAAGAAGAGGCAAAGGACATTTTAAAAAAGTGGTAGCCGCTATGAATAATCTTAAAGACAACGGAGTACTATTTGGGTTTTCGGCGACCGCTACCCGCCATAACAACGAAATAATCGTAAGCGACGAATTTATAGATTTTTATATCAAACAAGGCGCTTTTCTCGGCTGGTATTTTAATTATATACCGATCGGACGCGAACCCGACGTAAATCTTATGCCGACGCCGGAACAGCGCAATTTTAGAAGAAAAAGAGTAGTAGAAATAAGGGAAACAAAACCTATAGTGGTTGCCGATTTTTGGAACGACGGCGTACTTTCCCACGGATGTCTTTCAGGCGGACGCGTATATCTTCACGTAAACGCAAACGGCGGAGTAGAGCCCTGCGTATTTGCCCAGTTTGCCGCAGACAATATTTTCGATAAATCTATGGAGGAAATTTTAAACTCCATGTATTTTAAATCAATCAGAAAAGAACAGATGGGAGTTAAGAACAGGCTTCGTCCTTGTATGATAATAGACCATCCCAAAATACTAAGAAAGGTGGTTTCCGAGGGTGGAGCAAAGGCTGCGCAGGAAGGAGGAGAGTCTATAATTACGGAACTTAAAGACAAAATGGACGAATACTCCCAAAATTACGGCAAAATTGCAGATAAGGTATGGGAAACCGAATTTGGAAACGGCAAATATTTTACTACATACGACGGCAGAAAATTAGAATTGAACGAAGAAGATTATTATAGAAAACAGTTATACCCGCTTAACGGAGGCAAAAATAAGGACGGCAATTAAAGTTTAAATAATAATTGATATATAATAATTGATCTGCAAGGCATATAGTTTTATATTCTTTCCATTTATATTATAATATAAAGCTATGACCACTGCAGAGATAGTTATACCTAAAAGCGGAACGGATATAAAGTTTACCTATATAATACCGGATGATTTTGAAAGCGAAGCGGAAACGGGCAGAGCGGCGCTTGTTCCTTTAAAAAACAGAACGGTTTACGGGTTTATTTACGACGTTAAAAAAATTGACGGAAAAGAAAAAGAAAGCATAAGTCCGGATAAACCGATAAAATTAAAAAATGTATTGCGTGTTTCAAAGGCAAGTTTTTTTACGGAATCGCGTAAAGATATTTTTAATTTTTTAGCATCGTATTATCATGAAAATATATCGGGGGTTTTTGACGCCGTTTTGCCCTCTATAGACGTAAAACGATTCGACCTGCTCGACAAATATTTTGAAGAGGCGGAAAGTTTTAATCAAACTTCCGCTTCAGTCCCGGTTTCAAAACATATTTCAAAAAAGTCGGGGGATTTTTCCGAAGAAAATAATTCCAACGGTTTCCTTTCAAAAGCGGGATATGAACTGACTAAAGATCAGGAAAACGCCGTAAATTTTATAAAAGAATCTATATCGGAAGGCTTTTATAAAACTTTTCTGCTTCACGGAGTAACGGCAAGCGGCAAAACCGAAGTATATTTTAACCTCATAGATTATGTGCTGTCTTTAAATAAACAGGTTATAATTACAGTTCCCGAAATTTTTATAACTAACCAGTTTATTTATCTCATAAAAAAACGTTTTGAAAACCTTATAAAACAAAACGCTTTTGCCGTATTTCACAGCAAAATTTCAAGAAAAGAAAAACTGATAAACCATATAAGGATAATGAACGGCGGCGTCAAGCTCATTCTGGGCGCCAGATCGGCAGTTTTTTCTCCTTTAAAAAATCCCGGACTTATAATAATCGACGAAGAGCACGACGGTTCTTACAAACAGCAGTCCGGTCTTTTTTATAATGCAAGGGATGTTGCGGTTATGATAGCCAAGAAAACTTCCTCGATATGCATACTTGGTTCCGCTACGCCTTCCTTAGAGTCTTATTATAATGCTTCCGTATTAAAAAAATATGAATATATTTATATAAAAAACAGAGTTAAAGGCAAAACGCTCCCCGATATACAGCTTATAAATTTAAAATCTGAATTTAAAACGCTTACTAAAAAAGAATTTAAAGATAAAATTTTATCCGATGAAACTATCAAATTAATAACCGAAAACATAGCCGCCGAAAAGCAGGTTCTGATGTTTTTAAACAGAAGAGGATTCTCCACTTTTTTAATATGCACTTCCTGCGGACATCAATTTTTGTGTAAAAATTGCGCTATATCTTTGGTTTACCATAAACATAAAGATGGAAAGAAAACGGAAATTAATACCGATAATAATATATCGCGTGAAATCTTAGAATGCCACTATTGCGGCTATAAAGAAAAAGTTCCAAAGCTCTGTCCGGAATGCGGTATGGACACTATAGAACCTTACGGTATAGGCGTACAAAAATTGGAAGAACACGTTAAGTCTTTATTTTCAAACGGAGAAAAAAATAAAAAAAACGGGATAATAATAGAGAGAATAGATTCGGATATCGCAAAAAAAGGCAAAACAGGCGCAGAAATTTTTAAAAAAATGCACGATAAAAAAATAGACATACTCATAGGCACGCAAATTATAGCCAAAGGGCATGATTTCCCTAATGTCGGTCTCGTGGTGGTAATTTTTGCCGACAGCCTGCTTAATCTGCCCGACTTTAGAAGCGCAGAAAAAGCTTTTCAAATACTAACGCAGGTAGCCGGAAGAGCAGGCAGGGGAACGGATAAAGGCAAAATAGCCGTTCAGACTTTTATACCCGATAATTACTTATTGAAATATACTGCGGCTCACGATATAAAAGGATTTTACGAAAAAGAACTTGAGATACGCAAAGAATATGGATATCCGCCTTATTCCAGAATAATCGCCCTGAAATTAACCGACAAAAATATCGAAGCTCTAAGAGAAACCGCTTTAAACTTAAAAAAAAGCATTGAAAATATTATAGATGCAAAAATAAAATGCGGTGATTTTTCCGGCAGCGGCGATAACTGTAATATAAGTATTCTGGGACCTTCGCCTTGCCCCATAGAAAAAATAGATAACGAATACAGGTATCAGCTTATTTTAAAATCTCCTGCGCCTGCTGCAAACCTGCATAAACTAATATCTGCTTTAAAAATAGACGCAAACCTATTTAAAAGCTTTTCCTCCGGAAAAATTGTCGTAGATGTTGACCCCGACGTCCTTATGTGATAAACTAAAAAACTATTCCGCATATATACATATATAAAATATATACATATATAAATATTGTAAAATCTTAAATTAAGATATTTATAATGAATGTAAATAGAAAATAAATTATTTAAAATTATATAATAATATAAAATATAAACTAAATTATCTCGTCGAGGTTACGATTAAATGAATAAAGCTCAATTTACCGAAAAATTCGCTTCTAAAAACAATATACCAATTAAATTGGCTGACAGAATCATCGACACAATAATTAATGAAATTAAAGAGACTTTAATTCAGGGTAAAAGAATAGAAATCAGGGGATTTGGCAGTTTTTTTGTAAAGGAATACGATACTTATACGGGCAGAAATCCCAAAACCGGAGAAAAAATAGAGGTTGGCAAAAAAGCGGTTCCCCAGTTTAAAGTAAGCAAAATTTATAAAAATGACCTCGTCGAAGATTAAATCGAATAACAGATTTTTCATTAAAACGTACGGCTGTCAGATGAACGTGCACGACTCGGATTTAATTGAAAGCGGGCTCGTTAAAAAAGGATTTAAAAAAGCCGTCTCAGTCGAAGATGCCGACATAGTAGTTTTCAATACATGCAGCGTAAGGGATAATGCCGACCATAAAGTAATTTCCGAACTTGGAAGGCTTAAAAAAAACTATGCCGATAAAAAAATAGTTCTTGCAGGGTGTTTTGCCAAACAGATTAAGCTGAAAAAAGAACAAAACGGTAATATGTATTTCGATTACTGTTTCGCTCCGGAAGAAATTTTTTCCATTCCCGATATACTTGCAAATAACGCCGCAGTAAACGACATCGGCGGTTCAAACGAAACGAGACAAGATTATTACTTAGCGGAACGACCGGAGGAATATTTAGAAAACGCCGGTAAAATCGAAGAATATTTTTACGGCAAAAAACCGGAAAACGACGGAACCGCATCCGTTAAAATAACGGAAGGGTGCAATAATTTTTGTTCATACTGCATAGTGCCGTACGTAAGGGGAAGAGAAAGGTCTATTCCTATCGGTATTATATATAAGACCGTTAAAAATCTTATAGACAAAGGCGCATCCGAGATAACTCTTTTGGGCCAAAACGTTAATTCTTACGTGTCGCCCGATGACGATAAGAAAGACTTTCGTTTTTTATTAAATACAGTGTCCGAAATAGAAGGATCTTTTAAAATTAGATTTTTAACCTCTCATCCTAAAGATTTTAACGATAAATTAATAGATACGGTATGCGGCGACAATAAAATAGCAAAAGAAATTCATCTTCCGGTTCAGTCCGGTTCGGATAAAATACTTGCAATGATGAACAGGGGCTATAACAGTGCCGACTTTTTAAAACTTGTCCGCAAATTAAAGAACGGGAATATCGATATTTCTATTTCTACGGATATAATAGTAGGTTTTCCGGGAGAGACCGAAAAAGATTTCGAAGATACGTTAAAATTAATAGAAGAAGCGGAGTTTAGTTCTATTTTTGCATTTAAATATTCGCCGAGACCTTTTACTAAAGCTTTTAAATTTAACGACGATGTTTTATTGGAAGTAAAAAAAGAAAGGCTTGAAAGGGTATTTCAAAAATATAAAGAAATAAGTCTTCGTCAATGCGCACGATAAATACGAAACAATCTTTATTTTTATTAAATTAAAAACAAAATCGGAGGCAGATAATATAATATGCTTATAGATTTTCATATGCATACAGTCTTTTCGGACGGAGAACTTGTTCCCGCCGAATTAATAAGGCGTTCTATTTATGCAGGCCTCGACGCTATCGCTATAACGGATCACGCCGATTTTTCTAATATAGAACATAATTTATCGGGCTTGAAAAAAATATGCGAAAAGATAAACTCTCTTTACGGCAATAAAAAAAGCGGCAATAAATTTCAAGTTCTGCCGGGCGTAGAAATTACGCACGTACCGCCCGCTCTAATAAAAGACGCCGCTATACTTGCAAGAAAATCCGGAGCAAAAATTATAATAGTTCACGGAGAAACTTTAAGCGAACCGGTCGAGGAAGGTACTAACGCCGCTGCGCTTAAAGCGGATATAGACATTTTGTCGCATCCTGGTTTAATTACCGAAACGGAAGTCCTCGCTGCAAAGAAAAACGGAATATATTTGGAACTATCGTACAGAAAGGGGCACTGCCTTGCAAACGGACACGTCGCCGCAGCTGCAAAAAAAACAGGGGCAGGGCTTATAATTTCAAGCGATACTCATTCTCCTTCGGATATAATGGGCGAAAAAGAATACGATGCCGTCGGATTAGGTGCAGGACTGACCGCCGAAGAACTTAAAAAAGTTAAGGAAAATGCTTTTAATTTATTGAAAAAAAATGCTTGATTTTTATTTTGTTATCTTATAATATTAATTATCTTTAATGATTAAAAAAGGGAAATATCAATGGATAAAATAGATTTGGAAGGTTTTTTTATTAAAAACAAGATTGCATTAATAGTCGCTCTTGTAGCAGTTATTCTTATAGTCGGCGCCGTTTTCGGCATAAGATATTATAACGGTGTGCAAAGCAAAAAAGCTTCCAAGCTTTTATGGAAAGGCGTAAGGCTTTACATGTCGTACGACGGGAAAAATCCTTCCGCCGTTACAAAATCTATTTCATACCTAAAAAAACTCCGCGGCGAATACGGCGGAACAGAGGCGGCTAAAATATCCTGTTTTTATACCGGTTTAGATTATATGAGAATAGGAAAATTTAAAAATTCATCCTCTTATTTTAATAAATACGTCAAATATTATTCTAAACCTGCTTCTGACAACTTAACTTATCTTGCTTACAGCAATCTTGCAACGATTTCTATGCTGGAAAAAAATTACAAAAGCGCAATTTCCGATTTTGCCGCCATGTCCAAAATAGACGACGTAAAACTTCAGGAATATGCCATGCTTGAAGAAGCCGCCGTTTATACCAAAATAAAAGAACCAAAGAAAGCGGTTGCGCTTTATAAAACCATGCTTACGAACGATGCTATGACAAAAGACAGGGGATATATAGAAAACTTAATTCAGCTCAATTCTTAGCAATTATAAGCTATCGCTATATTTTTAATTAACGAAAAAAATAAATAAAATAAAAATTAATATAGGAGACAATATGGGTTTATTCAACAAGCTGAGTAACAAAAGCTGTTACACCGTTATGAATTCCGCCTTAACCGACAACGACGACGAATTGGAAAAAGTTAAAAAGTCGGACCCGAGACTGTTCGATGTTTCTTTTCCTGCGTTGTCTTTAGTAAACGAGTGGAGAAACAGAATATTATCTCTTGCTGCCGACCAGGTAGATATTATGGAAATCACCATAGATACCAAAAAAACTGCGTCGGTTTTCAGGAGTGAAGTAGAAAGCTCGGTTCAAAGAATAACCAGCGTCGCTACGGCTACCGAAGAAATGTCTTCTACGGCAAAAGAGATTGCTAAAAACGCCCAGGCGGCTGCAGGAGAAGCAGCAGATACGGTTAAAAAAACCAAAGAAGGCTCCGCCGCATTGGAAGAACTGGTTTCTAGGATGGAGCAGGTTGAACAGGCAGTTAAAACAATGGGAGAATCGATAAACCAGTTTGTGACGAGGACGCAAAAAATAGTCGAACTTACCGATAAAGTAAAAGAGATAGCGGCACAGACCAATCTTCTTTCATTGAACGCAGCGATAGAAGCAGCAAGAGCCGGAGAACACGGAAGAGGTTTTGCCGTGGTCGCCGACGAAGTAAGAACTCTGGCGGAAAAATCGGCTCAGGCGGCAAAAGAGATAGAACAGGTCACCCAGGACATAGGCGGCCAGTCTAAAGAGGTAGAAATCAAGGTCAACGAGGGACTTTCGCATCTTAAGAATTCTCAGGAATCTTTGGACGTAGTAACCAACGTTATGTCTATAGCCGACAAAGCCGCTACAAAAACCAGCGAACAGGTAACGTATATTGCTACCGCGGCGGAAGAACAGTCGCAAGTTGCTGCAGAAATGGCTAACAATCTGTCTACGCTGTCTTCCAATATGGAAGAAATACAGAAAACATTTTCGGAAATAAGTTCCTCTTTCGATAAGATAATAAAAGAACAGTCTAATTCTTTAAAAACTTTTTCCGACTGGAAATTCGACTGTATGCTGTTAAACATAGTTAAAGCCGACCATTTAATGTGGGTCACAAGAGTGCTTGACGCACTAAGGAATAAACAAATATCCTTGACCAGTTCCGAATTAACCGACCATCATCAGTGCAGGCTCGGCAAGTGGTACGACGGTGTTGGCAGACAGAAATACGGCGATTATAAAGAATTTATAGAATTAGGACAGATTCATCCGAAAGTCCACGAAACGGGAAAAGCTCTGACAGACGCCTTAAACGCAAAAGATATGGATAAAGCAAATAACTTAGCCGACAAGCTGATAGACTATAAAAATCAGGTTATAAAAATTATAGGCGAACTGAACGATAAAGTCAAAGCAGACAATATTTACAACAGGCAAAAAAAATAGTGGACCCGATAAATCCTATCAACGCAATATTTCTGTGGCATTTTCATCAGCCTTATTATAAAGACAATTTTACAGGCGAAATGCTAATGCCGTGGACAAGGCTCCATGGAACAAAAGATTATTATTTCATGGGAGCGATTTTAAAAAATTATCCAGAAATACACGCGACATTTAATTATTCGCCGTCTTTGCTGCGCCAGCTCGACGATTATACCGTCAATTATGCCGATTTTCTTAAAAACGAAAAATTTTTAAGCATATCCGATGTAAAAATATCGGAACTTTCTATAGAGGATAAACTTTTTATTATAGAAAAATTTTTTTCCGCATGTTCTTCAAGCAATAATTTCATAGAAAAAAGTACTAGGTTTAAACAGCTTTACGATAGATTAAAAACTTCGGGCGGCGAAGGACTAGAGGAAAAAGTCGAATTGTTCGATGCCCAGGACTATTTAGATATTATAGTGCTGTTTAATCTTATGTGGTTTGATCCTGTTTCGATAGCCGAAGACGAATTTTTAACCGCTTTAAAAAATAAAGACAAAAAATTTACCGAAGAAGAAAAGAGTATATTAATAAAAGAAAAAATTCCGCAGGTTTTAAATAAAATACTACCCTTAATAACGGAACTTGCAAAAAACGGTCAAATAGAACTTTCCTCAAGCCCTTACTACCATCCTATACTGCCTCTGTTATGCGACACCGATATAGCCGATTTTCACGACGGCATAAAACTGCCTGCGCCTTTCAGGCATCCCGAAGATGCCGATTATCAGATTAAAAGCGCCTTGGATTATTTCGACGGTAAATTAAAATATAAAGTTAAAGGTATGTGGCCGTCGGAAGGAAGCGTTAGCGAAAAGGCTTTAAAGCTTTTTATTGACAACGATATAAACTGGATAGCTACTGATGAAGAAATTTTAGAAAACTCGATAGGAACAAATCTTAAGGATTTAAGATTGCGAAAATTATTATACAGGCCGTATATAATAAAAAGAAACGAAAAATTTTTATATATTTTTTTTAGAGATAAAGGAATTTCCGATTTAATAGGTTTTAAATATTCCAATTACAAACCTAAAGTTGCGGCGGAAGATTTAATAAATAACTTGAAAAATATAGCATTAAGTCTTCAAAATTACTATAAAAATGGATTATCTGCAGTACCGATAATACTGGACGGCGAAAATGCATGGGAATATTATAAAAATAACGGATACGATTTTTTTAATTATCTTTACAAAGGTTTGACTGAAAACTCAAAAATCATAAAAACCCTTACCGTCAGCGAATATATAAAAAAAACGGAAGAGACTTTAAAAATAACGGATGCCGAATTGGAATCCGGCGACTGCGAAAACGGTAAAACAGGAATTAAAATAAAGCCTTTTTTCGATATTAAATGGAATGCCGACCCCGATAAATATAACGAATTCGACTATTCTAAAATATACAACATACCTATGATATACCCAGGCTCTTGGATTAACCACGATTTCAGAATATGGATAGGGGATAAAGAAGACAATAGGGCTTGGGATATTCTTTCTAAAACAAGAGATTATCTTTTGCAAAAAGAGAAAAAAACGCTTGCAGACAATAACGGTGCGTTAATAGCCTCAATACAGGTTAATAAAGAAAAAGTCGACAGTCCCGATTTTAAAGCGGCATGGGAACAGATATTTATAGCTGAAGGAAGCGATTATAACTGGTGGTACGGCGAAGACAGAACATCCGGCATAGACGAAGAATATGATTTCCTTTACAGAACCCATCTTATAAACGTTTACAAATTTTTAAACGAAACCCCGCCGGACGAATATTTTATACCTTTGCTCGAAGGGAAAAAAGCCGTAAAACCGAATATGGATATAGTATCATATATTTATCCGGAAATAGACGGCATAGCGGATAATTATTTTGAATGGCTCGGAAGTGCGGTATTTTTTCCAAGTATTTTATCCGGTAAAGCAATGGCGCATACCGACAGATTTATAAGAAAAATGCAATACGGATTTAACGAAGAGAATTTTTTCATGAGGTTTGATTTTTTTAAAAAAGATTATTCCGAATTGCTGGGAAAAGCGCTTATTATAAAATTTATAAATACTTCGGAAATTGAAGTAAAAGTTGAATTTAATATTAATAACACATTAAATTTACTAATTAATTCTTCGGTAATTAAAGCTGGAAAGTCCGCGGTTAAACATAATACAAACAATGTTTTGAATGCCGCATATAATAAAATTCTTGAATTATCCGTTAAGACTTTTGTCTTAGGCGTAGCGCCAAACAATCAAATCGACTTTTACGCCGTTCTGACTTATAAAGATAATCCGCTTGCCGAAATAGAGCGTTTTCCGGTCAGCGGTTATTTCGAAACGACGGTACCTGACGAAAACTTTGAAATAGTGAACTGGATTGTATGATGTCCCATAAGGTACATTATGTAAACTGTAAAATATTTTATTTCATAATTTATTAGTTTCATAATTTATTAACCAAATTATTTATCAGTTTCTGCATAACTGTCGTCCTTGATTGATTAGACCATCCCGTCGCAGATCCGGTACTGCTCCATACTAATCTTCCGTCTGAGGTTCTATATACAAAAATTGATATTCCGACGGCAGGTTCTCCTTCTATGCCTGTTTTATATCTAAATTCGTTTACGGTTCCAGAAATTACGTATTGTATGCCTTTTCTTTTTGCGCGCCTGATTAACTTATGAATATTTTTGCCGTCGCCGTTACTTTTTAAAATTTTAGCCGTATTGTATGTTTTATAACCTTTTGAAGCCATAATACTGTCTATCATAGACGATACTCTTAATCCTGCATGAGGAGTTTCTGTAAAATTTTTAAATACGGCAACAAGATATGATCCGTTTTTTTGCAATCTGGCATTATTAGAATTTATCACCATTGTAGCGCATGCAGATAAGAATAAGACTAAAAACGACATTTCTAAAAAAATAAACATTTTTTTCATTTTTAACTCCTTTTTCTATTTTAATTTTTTTTTTATTTATCAATAAAATAAGGTATAATTTACAAAAATATTCATATAAGAAGCGGAAGATCCTTGAAATTCCGAATAATAGTTAAATCCTATACTTAAATTATCGCTACCTAATATTGAACCTCCGTAACCTGCGCCTAAATCATATCCCAAACCAGAACCTGTTTCATATAATATGTCGCTATATAAAAACGGACGCCAAGAATTTTCGAGCTTATTTTTATAATTGCTTCCTAATGTAAAACCGCCGCCAACCAAACTATAGCTTGAAGGCAAAGCGTCTGTCCCGCTTAACGGAAATAGTTCAGCTGTATCTCCGTCGTTGCCGCTGTCGTTATAACGGTTTGACTGAGCGAAAGTCCTTAATGTAATGTCAGGATATGCTCCCGTTAATTTATAATCAAATTCACCGTAAACACCGTTTCCGTTCCCAAGATTTACGTTATTCTGCGACATATACCAGTATTGAGAAATATATCCGGCAAAAGAAGCTCTATTTGTTATATTTTGAGTAATAGTTGCTTTCAGCTCTCTTTTTAAGCCGCCTAAATATGTAAACAAGGTGTCGTTATCTTCAATATGTTCTCCATAAAATAGTTTTAGAATCGTAGTATTCGTAATTTTGCATTCAGGTTCTATACTGAAATAAGGATTTGTTCCTATAGACGATATAACCCCCGCCGATGCTTTAAACCCTAAATTTGAATACTCTTTCTTTAACGTAACCCCAGTATTGTAATGTTTATAAGGAACACCTATTATATCTCCTTTATTGTAAGAAATTTCTTTTCCTATGTTAATATTTGGCGTCAAGCTAAA
This sequence comes from bacterium, assembly GCA_021798875.1. Lineage (GTDB taxonomy): Bacteria > SZUA-79 > SZUA-79 > Acidulodesulfobacterales > Acidulodesulfobacteraceae > Acidulodesulfobacterium_A. Next base: position 123,785 of record JAJZBN010000001.1, read on the forward strand.
ACCGTCGGCAAGGTTATATTTTAAATACATATTTTCATTAACTTCCCTGTAACCCTGCCAGTTTATGTACTTCAAGGATATGTGCGCCCTGTTTGAATATTTGTCTGCTAATGCTCTTAACTGCCTATATAATAAATAGTCTTTTCCGTTTTCTTCATATCCTTTAAATGCATAAGTAAAAGCGCCGCCGATATCTCCCGATTCTCTTAGCGCTTCTACCCTGTCTCTTATCGGCAGTGTGGGAGCCCAATGTTTTAAAAGCTTGCGCTCATTATATGTATTTTTTCTTGACATAGCAATATCAAGTTTCATCCATGGTTTAAGTTTATACCCTTTCTTATTGCTTAAATATTCAGCTTTATCACGCTCATTTCTGTAAAGCCTGTAAGATAAAATAAAATCGCTATATGCTTTTGCCGGCAATATTTTTTTAGAATTTTTAAGCAGTTTTAAAAATTTTTTCCCACTTTCAAATTTCATTGACGCGCTTAAAAAATTTTCCATAAAAGCTATATTTTTTTTTAGTTTTTGGTTTTTTTTCAGTCGTTTTTTCATTTTAATCCATACGCCATATCTTATGCCGTTTGCTTCGTGCACGTCTCCTCTAAGCGAAAGTATGTCTGAGTAAACTAATTTATTGCCTTCGGTTGGATTATTCTTTAAATTTTTATACAGCATAAGCGCTTTCCTGCTGTTTTCAAAATACATATTTAAAGAAACAAACGGAGCGGCAAGACTAGGATATACATAGGCATATTCGCCCCATCTCGAAGATATATATTTAAGCATTTTTATATTGCCGGCATTTAATTCCATATAAATTAGTTCAGATAAAAAATCAGGATTAAATTTTGCATTTAGTTCTTTCAAGCATAGTTTTTCGGCTTTTTTAAAATGCCCCGTTTTTACTAAAGCATTCGTATAATTCAATAAAAAATAAACATTTTTCGAAAGTTCCATAAAATCTTTAACGCTTAAACTTTTGATTAATTTCATGACGTATTTGCGTTTTTTTTCTTTTGAGGCAAGATATATAACGCCGTCAAAAAGATTTTTTATACGGTATTTTTTCCATCCTAACAATGCATATTTTATAGCTATTTTAGGATTTATATTTGAATAATAAAGATAAATCCTTTCGAAATCGCGTCTTCTTCCTGGAGTAAAATTAACATAAGTTTTATAAAATCTTCCGTTTGCATCTTCTTTAGTTTCTATGATTCTTTTCGTTTTTAAATTTGCAAGATGCATTGAAGCTCTTACGGCAGTTTTGTAATGTCCCAGCATCCATCCCAGATCTGATAATTTATCCCAGTATATATAATCGTTGGTAGGAGCTTTAGCGGCAAACTTTTTTAGAACGCTAAACGATTTTTTATAATTCTTTTTTATAGCTAATATATTTGAATAAATTACTATGTCGTTTGGGTCAAGGCCAAACGTCTTTTTTAAAATCTTAATAGTTTTTATGGTTTTATTGACTCTGCCCAACTGCCAAAAAGTATATATAAGATAATTTAAAATTTTTTTTGATTTTTTTTCCTTATAAAGTTTAGTCAGATAATTTATAAGTTTTTTTGTGCTTCCGGCCATAGTATATATATAAACCTTATCTTTTAAACTGGTTGATATCATACCAGTACCTAGCATCTTTACTGCCATATTCCACTTATGAGTATCGATATAAAATTTATATAATTTTTCGGCAATATTTTTATCTCTTTTTAGCATAAAAGCTCTGTAATAGAAATTTAAACCAGTTTCTGTATTTCCCATCCAAATGAAAACCTGTCCGCATTTTTGCCACCAGCGGTAATGATCCGAAAACATATTTAATGCTTTATTGCAAATTTTTGCGGCATTTTTTAAATCGCCGGCTCCTATAAATATTTTAAATTCAAGTTTGAACAATTTATTAAATTTGGCATACTTATAGTTAATTAATTTATTTTTTACTTTAAATAATTGTTTGCGTAAACGTTTATTTTTTTTTGTATTATCATTAAATTTTTTAATCTTATTTTTTACAATTAACTGTGAAGATTGTGATTTTACCGGCAGCAACAAACAGACAAGTAAAATTGCAAAAAAAAACAATAATAAATAAGTTATGATTTTTAATTTGTTACTACTGATAAACATAAATAACGACCAAATAAGATTAACTATTTAAAATTTTAAGAGCAATATCTCTGGCGAAATAAGGATCTCCCGACTGTAAAGCGCAAGTTAATATAAAAGATTTGACTTTTATGCTTTTTAAAAAAAACTTTTTGCAAATTTCCAAAAGCATAAAAGTAAATTTATGATTCTTTTTCAATATAGATTTTTGTATGACTTTTTCAAATAATTTTTCCTTTTTTTTAATATTTTTATGAATTTTAAAATATTCTATAAGCAATTTATAACTTTTTATATAGTTGTTTGAATTTATATATAGAACTGTTAATTTTGATAAATATTTATTTTTATATTGAGGATAAACTATTAAATATTTTTTCAACAGATCCAAAGTTAAAATTTTATTTCCTATATCCGATTCAAACTTATATCCTTTATACAGCCATTTTATATTTTTTCTGCCTTTAACGGATATATATTTTTTTAACTTATAGCTTTTAGTTTTAGCAATAATTGAAAATAGGGATTGGATAGATTTTTTTATGCGTCTTTTTTTTATGCCGTTGTTTTTAGCAAAATAATATTCGTCTTCCAACATTTTAAATTTAACTTTTGCATAATTAAAAAAATTTATGCTGTTTACGTCATATTTTATTTTTTTAAAATAAAAATCTGCTTTTTTAAAATTTCTTGCTTTCAAATAATCTTTAATAAGCGCAATTTTTAAATTTGATTTCGGATCCACCCTAATAACTGCCTTAATGAATTCAGGCGGTATATAGTTTGGATCCGTTAATATAGTAGCTATAATTTCTTTCTTTGGAAATAGCAGTATCATCATTATAACTACTACCAAAGCAAACAAAGCTACCTCTTTATATTCTAAAAAATTTTCAATTGCATTTCGCTTCGACATAAGCCTTTCTGCCTTTAATTAATTTATAGCTAAAAATATCCCCGTTTACTTTTTTAATAAATTTTTTTGAATCTTTTATCTTAATTTTACATTCGGAAAACTGTATTTTAAAATGCAGCGGCACATATGGGTTGCTTTTTAACTTAAACATATAACCGTTTTTATATTTTTTGAAAAATTTAATCATACCGTTTGCCTCAATTAGCCTAAAATTAGGTTTTTTATGACTTAGCGTCAGGTAATAACTGCCGGAATTACTTAAAGCTATATACTCTCTCCCATTAATTATCCTGTATCCGACGACGCCTTTGCTTAATTTCATATTCGGATAACCCCATTTTAAAGGAATTCTTAACGTTCTTAAATTGCCGCTGTTTCTTATTATCCATCCGTTACCTTTTTTTGCTATTGCAGTGCTTCTAAAATCCAAATTTTTTCTTGCATATTGCGACAAAAACATAGGTATAGGGTGCTGTTTTAACGCCCATTTATAAACTTTATTTAATGCTTTCACCGAAGCAACTTTCTGCCCCGAATACCAGTGGTAATATATATAAATAGGCTTGAGTCTGTAAGGTTTGTCCGTCATTTTAAAAGTCTGTATAACGTTTTCAAATCCGTAAAAAGGACCTCTCCAAAGATGCGTATATATATCTTCATTTGCTATTCCTGCATTGTTTTGAAAAAAATTTCCTACGTTTCTTCCCATAGGTCTTACGTATTTTAAAAATGGATGACTGCGCCTAATAGACGTGTTGTTCCAATTAACATTGTAAATTCCAATATCGTATGCCATTTTTACCGCTTTTTCAGGGACGTCGCAATCTCCAGACCAAAGTATAACCCTTACCTTTTTTCCTTTAGGCGCAAGATGCTTATTAATCCAGTTTACCGAACCTATCACGTTGCTCCTAACACTGAATTTATAATCAGGAACTGGAAGTTCGTATCCTGGTTTATCTATCCCTTTTACCAACGCGGGCCAGTTAAATGGATGAGAAAAAGTATGGCTTGCAATCTGAACATTTTTATATTTAAAAATTTGTCTGAATATTGCTCTTAGTTTTTTTGCTCTTTTTAAATGAAGCCCATAAGGTTTTCCAATTAAATCGGCTACTATAACGGATGCATCTACAGGTACCTTGTAATGCTCTAAAATATTTTTAGTAACGTAGCTAGCTATAAATTCATTCGGGTTAAAATTTGTATAACCAAAATCGGCATCGCCGTCAATCTGAGTAAAAAGTATTCTTCTTCCGTTTTCCGTAGTAGTGTCGGGCACAGGAAAACTTGTTTTATAAAATATTTTTTTAAAAATTTTGAAAGGATTGTAAATCCAAAGACCTTTAGAGTTCATCAACGTGTTGTCCATCGCATAACCTCCCCAATTAGTTAAAGCAAAAGGCATCGATTTTTGTCCATATTTATTTTTTACATACACGACCGGCTTTCCGTCTTTAGATATTAAGTATGTATTGTCGTAACTAACGTTTAAAGGCGCTTCGTAATTTCCGCCGTTCTCTTTGTAAACATAAGTATAACCGTCAGAGATATCGGCTTTGTTGCTATATAACTTAATGCCTAATCTATTAAGAAATCTGTTTTTTTCTGGAAATCCGAAAGTATTAATAAAAAACACCTTTAATCCATTACTTATCGATTTTCTAATCCACCGGTAAAATTTTTTTTGATTTTTTACAGAGTTTGCTATAACAAGCGCGCCTGCATATCTGTCGGCTACAAAACCTTTGGGTAGTTTTTTGTTTAAATGAAATAAAACAGGCGTAAATCCAATATATTCAAGTGGCGCCATAAAAAAAGCAGGATCAATCCTGTTTTGATTGGAACTGGAATTACATATTATAATTATTCTTCTTTTTATGAACTTAAAATCCGAAGTTCCCACTATATTTAAATATCTATTGGTAACCCATGGTATAAAACCATTCTTTACAATTCTAATAACGTCTTTTTTGGCTTCTTTCTTATTTTTAGGACTAACGTAATCAATTATTATAACCGGAAGTTTGTACTTATTTTTTATAAATTTTAGTTTTTTAAGCATCCATTCGGAATCGCTTTTACTAATTTTAATATAATGCAATCCGCCTTTTCCGCCTAAGCCTCTGTAAAGAGACTCGGCTATTATTCCGTTTACGTCCTTATGGACTTTACCTATAATTGAAAAACCTCTGTTTAATATAATGATTTTATTGGGAAATTTCTTCCTTACGGATTTAATAAATTTAATTTCCGCTTTTTGAAATAGCGGCCAGTCTTTCTTTTTTGATATCAACTTATATGAATCAAGAGTATCGAACATAAATCCATTAAATCCACGCTTGGCAATTTTCGGGAGGACGTCGTTAAGAATATAGTTTCTGTAAGCTTTTTTTCTTATATCCATAATCTCCGAATGCCAAATTTTATTTTTTCCTATGCCGTAACGTTTGACTTTTGCGTAATAATTTACCGATTTGTCGGTTTCGCCGAAACTAACGTATGCAATAAGTTTTGCCGTATGTTTTAAATAAAATTTTTGCTTGAGTATATTTATGGAAGGATTATTGGGATTAGTCACTATCCAATTATATAAATGATAAACATCCGTAGGTATGTTTTCATTATAAATAACGGCTACATACTTAGGATTTTTAATAGTTTTATTAGTTTTAGCCAAAGCCTTAAACGGCGATAAAACAATAATGCTAAATAAACATGTAAGTAAAATAATGAATTTCATTTAAAAATCTCCTTATATAAAGAGAACCTAAAATTACGCAAACTAAAAGACTTAAAGTAAATCCGTATCCGTAATAATAAGGTCCTAACTGAATTGAAATATATGTAAAAATAAAATTAAGAATAAAAAAAAGCGCTGTAATAAAAAGCGAAAAATTTCTTTTATCGAAATAAAACAAAAATCCGATTAATACCAATAATATTTGAAGCAGCATGGTTCCAAGCAAAAGCACATGAAATAATGGAATATAAACATAAGAAATATGGAAAAAATCAAATATAATGTTATTAGCAAGGATTATCAATATATCGGCAATAGCCTGTATTCTTATAACATCAAAAAAAACGCTTCTTGCCGATAAAATCATCTTATTGCCTGCTTCATATATTTCTTCCAACGTTTTGCCCTCCGTTATGGCATTGTAATATGCAGAATAATATCCTGCAAATTCCCCTTCCAGTTTTAGAAAAAAAACGGCCATTCCCGGCATCATAGAAATATATGCCAAAAAAACTGGAGCATCGTAAACTACAGAAGCTCTTAAATGACTAAATACATTGCTGCCGGTTAAAGGAGAAAGCCAAAACATAAACTTATCTATCCATAAACCCGCATTATAAAAAAAACCTGTTAATATTAAAGTAAAATAAATATTTTTCCCTTTTAAAAAATCAAAAGAAAAAAGTTTATCGGAAGGATAACTGTTTATTATGGAAGCTATCATAGAAATAAATATTAACGCTTGACCTGCAAAAAAAGCAAGCATAAGATAATCGAGTCCAAGATGCCCAAAAAAATAAACTATTGCAATTGTTAAAGAATAGCCTAAAATAAATGAATAAACTATTAAATTATAACTTTTTAATCCGGTAAGCATTGAAGCGGCTACCCATTCTCCGCATAAAACTACGAACGAAAGAAGCGAAACTAAAGTATAAAAAGAGGATACTGAATGAAAAAGATATATGCTTAAAGGAAGATATATTATAAAAGCTAAAATCATGTTTAAAAGAGCCGCAGTTAAAAAATTTGGCAATATGCTTTTATACTCTTTCGCAAAAATTGTATCTGCCGTAAAACGAGATATATAAAATTGAAAAGCTCCGGAAAGTATAAGGCTTAAAGCTATAAGATAAATAATGGAAGTTTGAAAATCTGCGACTATTTTGTCGTTTTTCAAAATGATTTCGGCAATATAAGATGCAAACATAATGCTGAAAATCGATATAATCCAAGATCCGGAACTTAAAAACGCAGAATAAGCAAAAGTTTGAATCAGTGAGGATAAACTTTTTTTAGCTAATTTTTTTCTTAGTTCAAAAGCTATTCCAGCCATTTTTATTAAGACGCCTCTTCGTACAGATGATTATAATTTTCAAGCATACTTTCAATTGAATAATATCTTTTTACTCTTTCTAATGCAGCAGACTGGGCTTTTCTCCATTTTTGTTCGTCGGTCAAAAACTCTACGTAATTTTTTGCAATAATGTGCGGATTGGCTATGGGGACTATTTCCCCTGCTTTGCCTATAGCCATATCTTCTTCGTCTAAACCGCCGTTTATAAGCTGAGAGCATGCTCCTACATCTGTGCAAATTGCCGGAACGCCGGCGCCAAATCCTTCCAGAACCACTAACGGCATGCCTTCACTTATAGAAGTTAGCGTTAAAAGTCCTATTTGCGGCAAAATATCGTAAATATTTTTAAAACCGAGGAATAAACAATTAGATTCCATATTCAACATAGCCACCATATCTTTACACTCTTTTACGTAATCTTCGTCTTCTTCCTCAGGGCCTACAATCCACCCCTGTATTTTATTATTTGCGTCCGTAGCCAATTTTAAGCTTTTGATAAATGTCTTTACGTCTTTTATTTGAACTACGCGACCAATAAGCGCCACGACTTTAGGTATTTCTTTTTTTCTTTGTTTAAGTAACAAAGACAGTTTTTTAATATCTACTCCGTTAGGTATGACATGCGTTTTGTTTGAATCTGCTCCGAAATTAATTTGAAATTTCTTTGCATCGTTAAACAGGGACAAAATATTGTCAGCCGTAGTATAGGAAAATTTCCCTAAAGTTTCAAAAAATTTTATCCATACATTTTTTAAATGCTCGGCATTAAAAAGCGTATTCATAACTGTTTCTTTAACGGAAGCCATATCGCTGTTAAGTATATCTATTTTTCTTTCTCTGACGTAAATTCCATGTTCTGTAAGAATAAACGGTGTTTTTCTGTTATATTTAAGTATCGACGAAAGAAACCCTGCGTATCCTGTTGAAGGACTGTGGACTATTTCAAAGGATGGAATTTCGATGGCAATATTTGCTATTTTCCATATAGGCGCATGAATATTTCTAATAGTCCAAAAATAATCCGTAAAAGACATATCATAAGCAAATTCTAAATACTCTTCCTCTATAAATTCCCATGACTTTCTGCTTTGCAAAAAAAAATGTTTGTTTATAAAATTAAGATAAAAATCTAAGGATTTAATTTTATCCGGAAAATCGGATGTAATTTGTGAGTTAAATTGTACATGCATACTTTTAATAAAATTCAATTTTTCGGAAAGCGTTTTTTTTTCTGATGGATTTATTTTTTTTAGAAACGAATATTTCCGGTTTTGCTCATCAATATCCTCGAATAAATATGATGCGGAGATATAAACAAGGTTATCGGGTATGTCATATTTAAGTCCTTTATAGTCGTTTTTGCTGGCCCCCATAAAAACAACCCCGAAATTAATATCCGGCAACCCCTTTATAATTTGATAAATCCAAGTGGACACGCCACCTCTTACGTAAGGAAATGTTCCTTCGCAAACAAACAAGACTTTGATAGGTTTATTTTTATTTTCTATTATTAATCTTTCCATAAATCTACAATATTTTTAAGCTTATTATTAAGCGTACTCATTTTAATATTTTCAAATAACCTTTTTGATTCCGAATATTTTTTTTCGTTAAAATATATCTCTGCCATATAGGGTATGGTTTTATCTTTAAAATAATCAAATCGTAAAGATTCCATAAAATATTTCTGGGCTTGCTCTATATCCTTCAATTTTAAACTGATTTTGCCGAGCAGAAAAAAATTTTCGAATTTTTTATAATTTTCCTTTATTGACTCAAGCGCATACTGCTTAGATTTTTTTAAATTATAATCGTCGAATTCGTTATCGGAAATATTTTTATAGACGGATTCCCAGTACAATTTTGCTAAATCTAAATATATTTCTCCTTTATTATTTTTATCGTTAAAATCGTTTAAATATTTTTTCAATTCCATTATTTTATTATTTATATCTTTTTCAATCTTTGAAAGCAGTCCAAAAGCCAAAAGCCTTATCTCGTCTTGAGGATTATAAAGGCTTCGTTTGACAAATTTATATGACAAAGCCGGCGATTTATTAATAAGATATAGTAAAGAAGATTGCTGTAGGCTTGCCGGAACTTTTGCATCTGTCAGCCTTGATACGACTGAGCCTTCTCCATATTGCCTTCCTGTAACGGACATTATTTTATGTCCTATTTCATATTCAGTATCTATGTGAAATATTTCAGATTTTTCAAGATGCGTTCGTTTCAAAATTAAATATAAAATTAAAAACCCCAAAAATTCAAAAATTGAAATAAAAAAATATAAAAAAAAGAAAATAACTACTGTTAGATAGTTTTTCTTATATCTTTCCGCAGGTATTAAGATATAAGAGGCATATGCAAGAGATATAGCCGAACAAGCATTTAAAAAAATAAAAAAATATATTGAATCAAAATAGCCGTGACTGTAAATAATTGAGATAATTGCCAATATTTCGAATGCCAACGATAAAAATATAAAAAGTATTTTTATCATTTTTTTTCCGCGACTATAAAATCAATTAATTCTGCCGGTTCTTTATCGATTTGAAAAATTTCCTGTCTTAAATCTTTATAAAAAGTTTCACCGAACCTGTCTATGATGCCACGGCTTATCCTGCTTATAAAACTTTTACAACCAGATTTTGGCGTAAAAGGTAAAATGATTATTACAATTTTATAGTTATCGACAGCCTCAATCATATCGAGATTTCGCACCCTGTCTTCCATAATAGAATAAAAATCTTTCGAATGCTTATCATCTTTCACATAAAAAGCTACAATAGAACTTTCTATTTTAAACTTTTCCCAAATCTTATGCAGTCTTTCAATTTCTAGCAAAAAATCTATATCGAATATTTCTATGAATTTTTTTGTTTTATTGCTTAAGCCTTTTACATTTTTTAAATTTTCAAAAAAATAAAACATAAAAAGATATATAAGCAACAAATTTTCTTTGTTATATTCGACAAAAGCAATATCTTTAATTAAGAAAACCGCTTCTAAATTATCCGAATTAAAAACTGGTATTACCGCAAGATATTCGGAATGTTTATTTTCATCCTTTTTTAATAATGAAGGAAGATAAGTAAGCGTTTTTTCTCTAAATGATTCTTCTAAAAGATAGTCTTTTAATTCAAATTTTACCGGTTCTCCTATATCGCCGACATCTTCATATTTTTCGTTAGATTTATTTTTTATAAAAAGCGACGCCCTTTCAATTTTAAACAGCTGCGACAGTATATTGACCATTTCTGAATAAGGTTTTTCACCGTAAGCAAACAATTTTTTAATATCCTGTATCATACCTCTGACTGTAACTTGTTTAGTAACATAGCTTTTCTCAATCTGATCGAACGAAAGTTTTAAGAAATAAAAATTTTTCCTCAACTCGTTAAATTTTTCCTCAACGTATTCGCTTTTTTCTTCGGCTTTTTTTACATTACGATTCCAATAAAAATAAAATTCTCCAAAAATTAGGACCATTAACAGATTAAACAAAAAGAAATGAGTAGGAAAAGATGGATAAAAATATAATAATATCGGCAAAGACAAAATTAAAGATATTAAACCTGCCGCAATACCGTAAAACAAAGTTATTACCGTCAAGAATATTAAAAAATAGTTTACGGTTCCTTTTAATCCAAGAGGATTATGTTTATTTAGAAAATATCCTGCAATTACGACGGCCGCAAAAAAAATGAATATTTCAACAGTTAATATTTTTATATTTACGTCTCTATAATTTACCTTAAATTTCATTAAATTTTTTATTTATATTTGAAACATTTATAATTTACCTGTATTTTTAAATAAAATATATAAAATATATTAACTTAATTTTTAAAATTTAATGTTAGTTTGAATTATAAATAATAAAAATTTTAATAATTTTATAATAAACGTTACTAATAGTCAATATATGCATTGCAAGTTATTACAAGGTAAAAGTTTTTGAAAATAATTTTATTGGTTTGTAGCTACGATAAAATTTGACTTTATAAAATTTATACAGCAAAATAGATAAATGTTTTTGTAATAATTAAGCAAATTAATAATAATAAAAAAATTGAAAGTTTTAAAAATGAATATTATTTTTATATTTTTTATAGCACCATTAGCATTTATTGTCGAATACTTAACGGGATACTTAAGGTATAAGTCGCACCCTTTGAATATAATTGGTTTAATAGCCGTGTTTTTAAAAAAAAAGTTTTATAAGCTTTCAACAGGTATAATTTCTGGAATTTTTTTTAACGTTGCAACAATTATATCTGTTTCAATATTATTTTTATTTTCAGGTTTATTAATTTATCTATTGTCAGATGTATTATTCTATATTTTTTGCGTTTATATCCTTTCCTCTTTTCTTTCCTCGGGAGGACTAAAACATGAAGCGTTAAAAATATATAAAATGCTTAAAACCGACGATATAAACGGCGCAAGAGAAAATCTTTCTTCCCTTGCCGGCAGAGATAACAAAAACCTTAATCCGTCGGAAATTTCAAGAGCAGTCGTTGAATCGGTTTCCGAAAATACAGGCGACGGGATAGGTTCGGTAATGTTTTATTTTATTGTAGGATTATTAATGGGTTATACTGCAAGCTTCAACTGCTCAATAGAAATTCAGCACGAAAAGGTCGCGGCAGCTATATTTTTAGGGCTTTTATCGGCTGTAATTTATAAAACGGTTAATCTGCTTGACTCAATCGTTGGATATAAGAATGAAGAATACGAGAAATTCGGTAAATTTTCGGCGCGCTTAGACGATGTATTAAATTTTATTCCCTTTAGAATTACAGCTTTATTCATGATTTTATCTACACTTATTTTAAGTATTACTTTAAATAAATATAACGCAAAAGATGCAGTTTTATCTTTTATAAAATTCAGGAAAAATCATCCAAGTCCCAATGGCGGACAGCTCGAGTCCGTTACCGCCGGCGCCCTGAATATCAAGTTGGGCGGCGTAAACTATTACGGCGGCGTCGAAAGCAGAAGACCCGTTATAGGATTTGAAAACTATAAGAACCCTAATGCGGAAGATATAATAGAAACCGTAAAGATAATGGAACTGTCGTCTGTAATTATTGCAGTTTTTTATACGGCGGTATTGATTATAATCTATAATCGTATTGCATAATTGCGGTTTTTGTTTCGTTAAAAAATATCATGAATATTTTGCCACGAAACAATGTTTATATCTTTATATTTTTTAGATTCTTTTCCTCCGTATATAAGATATTTTTCTACCTCTGCACCTGTTAAATCGCTTAAGGCATTCATATTTTTAAAAAAGTCTTGGTTTATAGTCTGCGACAGTTTAGCCTCTATCGATTTTAATTTTATACCTTCATCGAAAATAAAATCTATTTCGTAACCTTTGGTATCTCTTAAAAAGTATATGTTTTCGTCCATCCCCTTATTATAAAGCGTTTTTAAAAGTTCCGAAAAAACAAAAGTTTCAAAAATCTGCCCTTTTAGCGGATGAACGTCTATATGTTCTTTATTTCTTATGCCGAGAAGATAGCACAAAAGACCTGTATCAATAAAATAAAGTTTAGGAGATTTTATAAACCTTTTGCCGTAATTTTTGTAGTATGTATTGGAAAATTTTATAATATAGCTTGTTTCGAGTAACGACAGCCATTGCTTTATGGTATTATGCGAAAGGCCGCAATCGTTTCCTATAGACGACAAATTTACGACTTGTCCGGTTCTGGAAGCGCATATTTTCAAAAATAGTTCGAATTTATTTAAATCGGAAATGCGAAGCAAATCCCTTATATCCTTTTCTAAATAGGTAGATACGTAAAAACCGTAATTTTCGGAAGGATTAAGATTTGAGTTATAAACGTTAGGATAAAAACCTTTATACATAAATTCGTATAATTCGGAAGGAACTTCATATCCGCCTTGTTCGTATTCTTTAAGTTCAAAAACGGATAAAGGCAAAAGATGAAGAATTGCCGTTCTTCCGGCAAGAGATTGAGATATAGCCGACAAAAGCAGAATATTTTGGCTTCCAGTTATTATAAATTCCCCCGGCATTTTATGTTCATCGACTATTACCTGCAAGTATGAAAGCAGTTCAGGCACCCTCTGAATTTCGTCTATTACGGCGCCATTTGAAAATTTGCCGAAAAAACCTCTTGGATCGTCAGACGCAAATATTCTTGTTTCAGGATCTTCCAAATTGACGTATTCTTTTGTAGGAAACAGAGATTTACATAAAGTCGTTTTTCCGGACTGCCTTGGTCCTGTTATAGTTATTACGGGATAATGTTTAGATAATTCTATAATTTTTGAGGATGATTCTCTTTTTATCATAATATATAAATTATATAACTGTTGGAATAATTTGTAAATATTATTGACAAATTATGCAAAAAATTAGATAAGAAATTATTTATAATTCACGGCAGGAATATAATAATACTTTGCACTTTGCAAATATTAAATATAGTTTTTATTGTTCTTCGTATATAAAAACTTGGTTTCCGTTTCCTCGTTTTGCCCTATACATTGCAATATCGGCTTCTTTTATTAATTCATCCGATCTTTTTCCTTTTTGAAAGCCTGATATTCCTATAGACAGTCCAATTTTTTTTGATTTGCCGTCGTTATTCAAAATAAAATTATCTAATTTTTCGTTAAAATTGTCGTCGGACATAATCATTTTTAATTTTTCTTTAAAACCGTTATTAAAATTAAACAAAATTCTATTAGCTACAATTGTAGATCTTTTTGCAGGCGTATTCGGCAATATAACCGTAAATTCGTCTCCTCCGTATCTAAAGGCGGTATCTACGTTTTTTCTTATTGCATTATTTAAAGTTTCTCCTGTAAACCTTATAATTTCGTCTCCTGCTTGATGTCCAAGCGTATCGTTTAAATATTTAAAATTATTTATATCTATAAATAAAATGGATAAATCATGTCCATATCTGGAACATCTGGATATTTCTTTATCTAATTCTTCGCGAAAAAACCTTGAATTGTATAGTTTAGAAAGATTATCCATTTTGATTTCATTGGATAAAGACAATTCGAGTTGTATTTCTTTGGTTATATCCCTGACTAAATATAAAGCTCCCTTTATTTCGCCTAATTCGTTAAAAAGGTCTATTTTTTCGTTTTCAAAATAATGATTTTTGTCTTCCAAATTACATATATTGCATATTTTACATCCCGAAGCTAAATTTCTGATATATTCCGGAATCGGCTGATTTTTAAACAGATTTTCAAAATAATATATGCGTCTTATATTTTTATATAAAAATTCATTTAAATCTATTTTTAGCATAATCGGGGCGGCATCATTATAAAAAACGAGATTTTCTTCTTTATCGACTACGAATGCCCCTTCTTCTAATGAATTAAGAAGATTTTTTATCTCGACGTTTTTAAGTATATCATTTTCTAAATTTTTATCTTGAAATTCCGCTCTGACCATATAACATCTCCTCTCTATATAAATAAAAATCAATAAAATATCAAACTAGTTAAAAAAATAATATATTATAATAACATTTATTTATTTGAATTTTATGCAAAATATTATTAATTGTCAAGGAATATTTTATTTTATAATTTATTTTATTATTTAAAAAACGAAAATTTACTTAAAAAACCGCCGCCGCTTTTATTAATTTTGTTTAAAACCTTTTCGTCTATTTTAACGGTAACATTGAGGTTGCCGTTCTTTCCTCCGAAAGCTCCTGCATCGCCCATACCTTCAAAGATTATTATATTTTTATCGCCGCCGTTCAAAAGTTCTTTTAAGGAAAAGTTCAGTTTTATTTTTTCGGAAGTTTTTATCCGCGCCATACCTTTGCATGTTTTGCATTTATACAAGAATATATCGCCGTATCCGTCGCAGTTTCTGCATAATTCCATTACCCCTGAACTTTTATTTTTAATATTTCCGGTTCCTCGGCATTCGGGACAAGGCATACTCAAAGTTCCTATTTCTTTGCCTTCTCCGTTGCAGGAGGGACATTTTATATAGCGTTCTGCCTCTATAATTTTATCGATAAAATACTCCTGCTTTTCTAAATCTTCTTTTATATTTTTGTTCTCTTGAAATTTTTGTTCGATATCGGAAGTAAAATCCAAAATTAAATTAACGTTTGCTCCGTCTCTAAGCCTCGTTCTGTACGGTTTTACTTTATTTTTCGATTGCAATGCCTTAAAATTTTTATAATCTTTTAACTCTTTATCGTATGCGTTTCTTAATGCTTCATTGGAAAGAGTTTTATATGCTTCGTTTATGTCTATAAATTTATCTTGATTTTCGGGATTTTTATCGGGATGATATATCGAGGCAAGTTTTCTGTAATTGCTTTTAATTAAAGATTCTCCTGCATTTTCGTCCAAACCTAAAATTTCATAAAAATCTTTCATAGTTATTTTTGACGATTTGCAGTTTAATTTTTATTTATTTCTTTATTTTATAATTTAATATCGGTCAAGATTTTATTTTCTTTATTATTTCGCTTGTCGATTTGCCCTTTACGAAATTTATCAAAACGGTCTTTCCGCCGGAGGCTTCGACTATATCGCTTCCTGCGATGTTTTTTCCTTCATAGTCGGCTCCTTTTACCAAGACGTCCGGCTTTATCTCTTTTATGAGTTCGTAAGGCGTATCTTCGTCAAACAAAACGACGTAATCGACTGGTTTTAAATTTGCCAGGACGTACGCTCTGTCACTTTCGTTTACAATAGGCCTGTCTTTGCCTTTTAAGCGCCTTACCGATTCGTCGCTGTTTAATCCTACTATAAGTATGTCGCCGAGGGCTTTTGCTTCGTTTAAATAGCTGATGTGTCCTGCATGTATAATATCGAAGCATCCGTTTGTAAATATAATTTTTTTTGATTCGGCTTTAAGTCTCGACAGCTCAGTCTTTATATTCTTAGGCGTTAGTATATTTGCAGATTCCATATAATTTTAATATAAAATTTTAATTATAACGGCAAAATAAAATATATTGTAAATTTAATATATAAACGAGAAACCCCCTGACATATTCGGCATACATCAGGGGGAAAAATGGAGAAAAGAATTACTGCTTTATTCTAACAAAATTTATACTTTTATGTCAATAGAAAAAATTATACGGGCATTTTTATTTTAAATATAACGTTTATATGATAAAATATAAAATAAATAAAAATGAAAAACATAAATTAGAGGTCTAATTTAAAATAATATGGATAAATGGAAATTGGGTGAAGATAACGAAGACGAACTTTTTCATAAAGATGACGAATCTAATAAGTCTTTTTCGCTTGGAAAAATAGACAAAGAAGATTTATCCGATTTTATGTTCGAAGAAAACCAACAGGGCAAATCTAAAAAGAAAACCGACCCGAAAAAAAAAATCAATACAAATTCTGCGGAAAATTACAGTAAATACGAAAGAAACGAAGCTAAGGGCGGTTTTAAAAAAATACTTTATATAATAGTTTTTATTGCGGCATTAATTTCTGCATACTACTTATTTAAAATTATATTTCCAGGAAACAATACCGACATAAAACTATACGGTTTAAAAACATTAGTTTACAAATCGGAGGCGCTTCCGGAAAATAATTTATTGATTACCGGATATCTGATAAATAAAAATAAGTTTCCGGTAAGCTATGTTAGGCTGACGTGCAAACTTTACAGTACAAAAAACATTGTTCTGCTTACAAAACACGTATATGCAGGAAATTTCATAAATTTAAATAAACTTAAAAAGATGTCCAATGTATCTATAAATATGGCGCTGCAAAATAAAGACGGCGCCGATATGTCCGACGTAGAAATTCTTCCTAATCATCCGGTAAAATTTATGGCGGTATTTTTCGATATTAATCCGAATTCAAAAAATTTTTCTATAACAATAAACCACTTTTACAGAATAACAAAATAATCAAACTATAATTAAGCTTTTTTAATCGTCTTTTTTCTCTTGGAAGCGGCGGATTCATCGTAATTAGAACTTGTTTTCTTCGCCGTTTTAGTCGCTATCTGCCGTCTTTTCGGTTTAGCGATTATTTCTTCATCTTCGTTTTGCGAATTTTGCGGCGTAACGTCTATTTCGTCTTTTCCGGCAAGACTGTTTTTAAAATTTCTTAAAGCCTTACCGAAACCGCTTCCTATTTGAGGAAGTTTGCCTGCCCCGAATATTAAAAAAACGACTACTAAAATAATTAAAAGCTCTGGGATGCCTAAGCCAAACATGTTATTCACCTCCGTATTTTCTTTGAAAGGTTTAATTAAAACGCTCCACACTATCGAGGGTTCGAACCCCTCTCTATGTGCCGTAATTAATAGTTTAGTAAATATATACGATACGTAATATTATGAACGTATGGCGGAGAGAGAGGGATTCGAACCCTCGATAGACTTGCATCTATACATGATTTCCAGTCATGCTCCTTCGGCCTCTCGGACATCTCTCCATGACATATATATAATTTATCATTATTTTAAAATATATTCAAAGGTTATTTTTCATAATTTCTATTCATTTATTTTATATTCCGCAATAAGTATTTGCATAATGTAATTTTATTGATATAATTAATATGGAAGCGATTGGAGGGCTGGTGCTCCCCTTTGACTTCAAATCAACAGTTGCTCCCTAAAGGGCAAGGCGGGTTCGATTCCCGTACGCTTCCGCCAACAACTAACTATAAAAATTAATTATATAATAAACATAAATAACAATAGGGAGGTATGAAATGCCGTTAATATCAGCAAAAGAAATTTTGGAAGACGCAAACAGGAAAGGTTACGCGGTAGGCGCTTTTAATGCTAACAATATGGAATTTTTACAGGCAATATTTACCGCTGCCGATTCTCAAAAATCCCCTATCATAGTTGCGGCAAGCGAAGGCGCTATGAAATATGCCGGCGCAAAAATGCTGCATTCTATGGTTAAGACGCTTTCGGATGAATATCCTTCTATACCTGTAGCCCTGCATCTTGATCACGGCTCTAACATTAAGGCGGTAATGACGGCCGTTAAAGCAGGATTTACTTCCGTTATGATAGACGCTTCACATTTTCCCTACGAAGAAAATCTTAAATTGACAAAGCAGATAGTAGGCATATGCCATCCGGTCGGAATTTCGGTAGAAGCCGAACTTGGAAGGCTTCAAGGCGTAGAAGACAACGTTTCCGTAGCAGAAAGAGATGCCGTACTTGTGAATCCGGATGAAGCGCGCGATTTCGTAGAAGCATCGGGCATAGATTTTCTTGCGCCAGCTATAGGTACTTCACACGGAGCATTTAAGTTTAAAGGAGAAGCAAAACTCGATTTCGAAAGGCTGAAAAAAGTCAAAGAATTAACAGGCATTCCCTTAGTACTTCACGGCGCTTCGTCCGTTCCGGAAACCGCATCGAAAAAATTCGAAGAATTCGGCGGAGATTTAAAAGGCGCAAAAGGCGTTCCGTTCGACGTTCTTAAAGAAGCCGTAAAATTCGGCATTAATAAAGTTAATACCGATACCGACCTCCGCATTGCATTTCTTGCAAAAGTGAGGGAGAGCATGGTTAACGATAAATCCCAAATAGACCCCAGAAAGATTTTCGGTCCTGCAAGAGATTACGTAGTCGAAGTAATCACCGAAAGAATGAAAGTCCTCGGCTCCTCCGGCAGAGCTTAACTTTTATCTAACAGCGGGGACAGAATTCAATTCTGTCCCCGCCTCAACTCCTACTTTACTTACCTTACCGTCAATATCTTTATTAAAAAAACGACTAAAATTAAAGAAAGGAAAATAAACGGCAGTAAAAGCGTCATTATCGACCTTGACGTCGATAATCCGTTGGTTTTCTTTATACCTATTATTAAAAGCGCTGCGAACCAAGCGGCTGATATATTATATCCGAATATCGGAAATATTGAAAAAACTCCGACGCCCGAAGCATAGCCTATTATCCTGAACGTATTTCTTATACCCTGCTTACCGCCCATAAGCATAACGAATCCATGAACGATGATAGTTAGAATTGCCAGAAAAATAGTATATAAAGTTCCGAGAATAAGCAGAAGAAATATAACGCCTAAAATTATATACATATCTATGAAGCTTTTATTCTCGAAAAAAAGCGGTATTTTAGGCAAAACGGCATAATTCCTGTAAAACCCGATCTTAAAAAAAATAACTTCCCAAAAAAAAGAAAACACCAAGTTTATATAAGTAAACAAAAGAGCGTAAAAATAAGGCTTAGATAAACTTTTTTCTTCTTGTCCGCCGGCGTTGTTTAGCTCTTCATAAAATATTTCAGGGCTGAAAAGAGATTTTTTCCATGTTAAATATAAAGCCTTAAAAAAACCGGTTTCTTTTACGTTGTCAAAATCCGTCATAGTTATTTTCCGCCTTTATCTTTCTTTATCTTTATCGAGTTTGTATGTTATACCGTCTGCAAGAGCGATATAAGAAGCCTCTATAATGTTCTCCGATACTCCTATCGTCGTCCATTTTTCCTCTTTGTCGGAAGATTCTATTAAAACCCTTACGAGAGAAGCCGTTCCTGTTTTTGCTTTGCCGCTTATAACCCTGACTTTAAAATCCGTAAGTTTCATTTCGTCGAGAACGGGATAAAACTTAACGAGAGCTTTTCTTAATGCATTGTCCAATGCGTTTACCGGTCCGTCTCCCACTGCTACGGTGTGTTCCGTCTTACCCTTTACTTCTATCATTACTACCGCTTCGCTGAAAATATTTTTATCCAAAGTTTTTTCTATATTCACCCTGAAAGATAAAAGTTTAAAGTATTCTTTTTTACCGTAATCTTTGGAAGAATATTTATCCAAAAGGATTTTAAAGGAGCCGTCCGCGCTTTCAAAATTAAAACCTAAATTTTCCAGCTCTTTAATTTTATTTAATAGTTCGGATTCCTGCGATTCCGATAAATTACCTATATCTATGCCGAGTTCTTTTGCTTTTGCGGTTATATTGCTTTTGCCGGATAAATCGGAAATTAAAAATCTTCTGGCATTACCCACTAATGACGGATCAATGTGTTCGTATGAAGAAGGATTTTTGAGAACCGCGTTTGCGTGAATTCCTGCTTTATGGGCAAATGCGCTTTCTCCTACGTAAGGCATATTTTTTGCCGGAGTATTGTTTGAAATTTCGTCTATTAACCTGCTTACTTTAAGAAGGTTTTTAAGTTTTTCTTTGCCAATGGTATTAAATCCCGCTTTTAATTCAAGGTTTGGAATAATGGAAGATAAATTTGCGTTTCCCGTCCTTTCGCCGTAACCGTTTATAGTTCCCTGAACGTGTTTTATTCCTTCCAAAACGGCGGCTAAAGAATTTGCTACGGCGCAATCCGTGTCGTTATGGGTATGTATGCCGAGCCTGCCTATATCTATTTTATGTTTAAGTTTAAGCTCGTTTAGGATTTTGCTTATATCGTCCGGCAGACAGCCGCCGTTAGTGTCGCATAAAACAGCTTTATCCGCACCTGCCGAAATTGCTGCATTCAAAGTTTTAACGGCATAATCTTCGTTATTTTTAAATCCGTCGAAAAAATGTTCCGCATCAAAAAAAACTTTTTTTCCGCATGATTTTAAAAATTCTACCGAATCTGATATTATATCTAAATTTTCTTCTAAAGATATTTTTAAAACGCTTTCTACGTGCATATCCCAAGATTTGCCGAAAATAGTAATATAATCTGCGTCAGTTTCACCAAGTACTATTAAGCCGGCGTCTTCCTTTGCCCTGACGTTTTTTTTTCTGGTGCTTCCGAAAGCTGTTAATTTAGAATTTTTTAATTTCTTTTTAGCAGCCGATTCAAAAAATTTTTTATCTTTAGGATTTGAAGCGGGAAACCCTCCTTCGATAAAATCTATACCCAGTTCGTCGAGAATATCGGCTATCATTAATTTATCGTCTATAGATAGAGAAAATCCTTCTCCCTGTGTGCCGTCCCTTAAAGTCGTATCGTAAATCTCTATTTTTTTTTGTTCTAAAACCTTATTCATATTTATAAATTTATTAATTTATTAATTATTTTAATTCTGCCTGCCCAAATTAAATGCATCGTGAAGTATTCTGGCGGCAAGTTCGGCATATTTTGCGTCGATAACGCATGATATTTTAATTTCGGACGTGGAAATCATCATAATGTTTATATTTTCTTTGGCAAGAACGTCGAACATAGTCGAAGCCGTTCCGTAATGATTTCTCATTCCCACGCCTATTACAGAAACTTTTGCAATCTTATCGTCGCTTAAAACTTCTTTTGCGTCAAGTTCTTTAGCAAGCTCTTCAGTAATTTCCAAAGCTTTTTTTAAATCTTTTTTTGATACCGTGAATGTTAAATCGGTGTGTCCTTCGATAGATATATTCTGAATAATCATATCTACCACTATATTGGCTGACGATATTTTCGAAAATATCTTTGCGGCTATACCCGGCCTGTCCGGAATTCCCCTTATAGAAATTTTAGCTTCGTCTTTGTCGCATGCGACGCTTGAAACCTGCAATTCTTCCATACTTTCTTCTTCTCCTATAAATTTTATTTGAGTGCCGTTTCCATCTACGAAAGTGGATTTGACAAAAAGATTAACTCCGTATTTCATTGCAAACTCGACAGATCTTATCTGAAGAACTTTTGCGCCGAGACTGGACATTTCAATCATTTCGTCGAAATAAACGACGTCCAGCCGTCTTGCATCCTGAACTATATTAGGGTCGGCGGTATAAACTCCGTCCACGTCGGTATATATATCACATCTGTCGGCCTTAACGGCGGCGGCTACAGCTACTGCGGTAGTATCCGACCCTCCCCTTCCAAGCGTCGTTATAAATCCGTTGGAATCTATTCCCTGAAAACCTGCTATTACGACTATTTTCCCGCTTTTTAACATTCTGCGTATATTTTCGGAATCTATCGAAGATATTCTTGCTTTTCCGTAAGATTCGTCCGTCGTTATTCTTACCTGGTGTCCAAGCATCGGAACTGCGTCGTAACCTTCATTTTTTAAGGCAAGCGATAAAAGTCCAGAGCTTATCTGCTCTCCGCTCGATATTATAAGGTCGGTTTCCATATCGTCCTGCTTTCCGCCCATTTTTACCGCAAGGTCTAAAAGCCTGTTGGTTTCTCCGCTCATAGCGCTTACGACTACGACCACGTCGTTGCCTTCATTTTTTTCCTTTATTACCCGTCCTGCGACCTGTTTTATTCTTTCAATGCTTCCCATCGAAGTTCCGCCGAATTTTTGAACAATAAGCGACATAGATTATGGTTTCCTTTATTTTATTTGGTTATTATATTTTAAATTATACCTGCCGTTTTAAGCTTTTTTTGCAGTTCTCGGATTAAATTTATGTATGGCTTCTCCTATCGAATCTAAAGCCGCCTCAGGCACTATTTCAGACAGCGTGGGATGAGAATGTATAGTTGACTCTATGTCAAAAACAGTTCCTCCGAAATGCATATAGGAAGCAATTTCGGCGATAAGTTCCGGAATGTCGGCTCCTATTCCGGTAGCCCCGAGTATTTTTTTAGTTTCCGGTTCGACCACGACTTTTAAAAATCCTTCGGGCTCTTCCATTGCCAGCGCCATACCGCTTGCAGCATAGGAAAAACGTCCAACTGTATATTTTATTTCGGAAAGTCCTGCATCGCCCTCTCTTAATCCAACCGTTCCTATCGAAGGATTGGTGTAAACCGACCAGGGAAGTACGCCGTAATCTTTTTCTTTAATTATTCCTGCAATATTATCGGCGGCTATTATTCCGTCGTATGAGGCTTTATGTGCCAGCATAGGTCCGTCGATTATATCGCCGCAGGCATAAATTCCTTTTATGTTGGTTTCGTTATGCATATCGGTTTCTATTTTTCCTCTTTTATCCATTGTAACGCCTATTTCCTCAAGTCCCAAATCCGAAGTATTTAATTTTCTGCCTATGGAAACAAGAACTTTTTCGGCGGAAAATTTTTCGCCCGTTACCAGTTCTACTTCGGCGCCTGCTTCTAATGCTTTAATACTTTTAACTTCCGCCCCCGTTTTAACCTCTATATTTCTGGATTTAAAATTTTTATCTATAAATCTTGAAATTTCTTTGTCTTCGGTAGATAAAATAGAAGGCAAAAGTTCGATCATCTCAATAGAACATCCGAATTCCGAAAAAATATTCGCAAATTCGCACCCTATAACTCCCGCTCCTATAATAATCAAAGATTTGGGTATTTTGTTTAAAGAAAGAGCTTCGTCGGAAGTTATAATATTTTTATGGTCTATGTTGAAAGCGGGTATCATTAAAGGCGACGAACCCGTAGCAGCTATAACGTTATCCGCCGAAATTTCCGCGCTTGAACCGTCTTTACTATCTATGCTCACAGAAAATCCTTTTTCGCCGTTTTTTCCTTTAATTTTACCTGAGCCGTAAAAAATATTTACCTTTCTGGCTTTTAATAGTTTTTCTACTCCGCTCGTAAGGGTTAAAACTACTTCGTCTTTATATTTTATAATTTCTTCGTAATTAAAATTAAACCCGTTAATCGTAAATCCTCTTTCCGGCGTTTTTAATTTTTTTAAAAATTTTGCCTTTGAATAAAGAACCTTCGTCGGAATGCAACCTCTGTTCAAGCATGTTCCGCCGAATCTTTCTTTTTCGATTATTGCCGCCGATAAACCGTTAATAGCGCATTTTAATGCGCTCACATACCCGGCGGGACCGCCGCCTATAATACAAACGTCGAATTTTTCCAAAAATATACCTCCGTTCATAAATATAAAATATACCGCAAAAATTAAATTATATTTTATTTATAAAATTTTTTCTATTGCAATGTAGCGTTTTTCTTTATTTTTTTCGTCTGGGTCTATTTTTATATTAACCAAATAATAGTTTCCAGCGATGTATTTTTTATAATCTATTTTCACGGCATCTGCCCACTCCGCTATAGTCAGGTTTTTACCTTCTAAAGATTCGAAAAAACCGCAGGTTTCAAGGTCGTAAACGCTTTTAAGCCTGTAAAAATCGAAATGATTTATTACGCCGCCGCCGCATGAATATTTATTCATAATGGAATAGGTTGGACTTAATGCCGTAACGTCGTCGTTTTCGCACAGTAATCTTATAATTCCCGATGTAAATTTAGTTTTTCCGGCGCCGAGGCATCCGTTTAAAGCTATAAAATCGTAAGGTTTTAATTTTTTTGCAAATTCGGCAGCAATAGATTCCGTATCTTCGGGCGAATCGGATTCGAAAGATTGAATATTCCGCATTTTAGTTTTAGATTGTTATTTTTTATTTAACGGATTTTGCGTTTGACTGCGACATGGCTTTAATTATATCATATCTTGAAACTACGCCGACAATTTCTTTGCCCTCGTTTACGATAGGAATGGAATAAAATTTTTTATCCGTCATTACCGTTGCAATATCGTAAATATCTTCGGTTTCTTTAGCGTAAAAAACGTCTTTGTTCATAATATCTTTAATCTTCGTCGCCGTTATTTTGTTTACGTCTTCTTTAAAATGTTTAGACGATCCGAGATAAAATATGCTGTCGAAAATAGTAAAAAGCGTAGGAATGTGAAGATTGGATTCCTGATATACCAAATCGGTTTCCGATACTATTCCGCATAATTTTTTATCGGAATTCACTACCGGAATAGCGTTTATTTTATATTTTAGAAAAATATCGGACGCTTTCTTAATATCGTCTTCATCATTTAAAACTATGACGTCTTTTGTCATAATATCGCCGGCCGTAATCATTAATAACTCCTTTTTTATAGTTTTTTTATTTTTTTTATTTTAAAATTTATAATGTTATCTATATATATATTATCTATTATGCTCTTTTACTTCGGACAGCATAAAATTAATCGAAACAGGCACGTTTTCGGCAATTTTTACCGCGCCTGCGCCGAAATATCCGTATTTTTTTTCAAGATTTTTCGCCGAATAAACTAAAATAAAAGCGGCGCATTTCATGCTCATATATAAACTCAATCCTCCCGATATAAAACCTCCTATTAAACCGCTGAGTACGTCTCCGCTTCCGCCGCTTGCCAGCAGTGAACTATGTCCGCACTGCACCGATACATGTCCGCCGTTTTTGTCGAATATAAACATGCTAGAACTTTTAAGCACTAAATATACTCCGAATTCTTTAACGAATTTTTTTCCTATGTTTATCGGGTCTTTTTCTATAATATGACGGTCTATGCCGGAAAGCCGCTCCATTTCTTTAAAATGAGGCGTCAGGATTAAATCGGTTTTATTTGCCGTTTGTTTTAAAATATCGGTATCTTCGGACAAAATGTTTAATGCGTCTGCATCTAAAACCGCCGGAATATTTATTTCGGACAAAAGTTTATGCAAAAAAACTTTAGTTTCTTCTTTAAGTCCTATGCCGGGACCTATAACCGCAGCATTTTTTCCTTTCAGCAAATCGTTTTTAATAATTTCTGCCCCTTTTTCGATAAAAAAACCTCTGCCGTCGTCATATACCGGATATGTCATAACTTCGTCCGTTTTTGCCTCCATAATATCGTTCAGTTTCTCAGGTACCGCAGCAGTAACTAAACCTGCGCCGCTTTTAAAACCGGCTAAAGAAGACATGTAAGCCGCTCCTGTTTTTCCCGAACTTCCCGCTACGACGAGAAGATGGCCGTAATCGAATTTTGTAGCCGTTTTTTTTCTTTCTTTAAAACAGCCGGCAATCTCTTTTTCCGTAATTATTTCTATGCCCGGCGCGTATTTTTTTAATAACCGGCGCGGCTGATTTATGTCGATTAAAACCGTTTTTTCGTTAAGAAGCATCTTTTCGCCGTCGTTTATGTAAAAACCCGCCTTTAAGCCGCCGAAGGTAAAAATTCGTTTAATATTTTTAGTAATAGCGGCGTCCATAATTTCGCCGGTATCGGCGTTCAAACCGCTCGGAACGTCGATGCATATAATATCGTATCCGCTTTCAAAATTTTTTAAACATTCCGGATTCCAGCCGCAATAACTTTTTTCGTCGATAACCTCGATAACCTTTTTAAAAAATCCGGTTAATTTTCTGTTTAAACCTACGCCGAATATAGCATCGACGACGACGTCCGACTTTTCCAATATGTTTTCCAAATCGGCAATTTTATCTTCCGACGGCACCTCCGTAATAACCGCCCCCAACTTTGATAATATATCTAAATTTTTTCCGGCAATTCCTTTATAGGACGCTTTTTCCGCAAGAACTGCAATATTTACGTTAAAACCTGAATTAAAAAGATATCTTGAAAATACGAAACCGTCTCCGCCGTTATTGCCTTTGCCGCAAATTACGGAGACAGAAGCTTTTTTTAGAAAGTTTTT
Source organism: bacterium (assembly GCA_021798875.1). Classification (GTDB taxonomy): domain Bacteria; phylum SZUA-79; class SZUA-79; order Acidulodesulfobacterales; family Acidulodesulfobacteraceae; genus Acidulodesulfobacterium_A. The sequence continues at coordinate 150,257 of JAJZBN010000001.1, forward strand.
ATCGTACAGTTTCAAAAATTCCCTGAAGCACCCGCCTCCCGCATTTTCCATTAAAATATCTTCCGAGTATCCGAAAGCGGAATAGCTTTCTTCGTCTATTTTTTTTAAATTATCCGAAAAATAAAGTTCCATATTTAAATATTTAATTTAAATTAAATTAAATTTTACAATATTACTACGGCGCACGCAAAACCTTTATCGTGCGTTATGCTTACTTTAGCCGAAATATTATCCGCCAAGCTTGAATCTAAATTTATATAAGGCTGCCCGCTTTCGTCGTTTGAAATTTTAATTTTATTTAAAGGAATAGAGAAAAGGCCCTTGCCCAGAGCTTTTAAAAAGGCTTCTTTTGCGGCAAAATATCCTGCGGCTTTTTCAAATGCCCTCTTTTCGTTTCTGCTTTTTATTTTTTCTATTATATCCGATTCCGTGTCGGAAAAAACCCGCGAATAAAATTTTTCGCCGCGCATTTCTATCGCTTTTTTAATTTTATCTACGGATATTAAATCTATTCCTATCCCGTTAATCATTAGGTATCATGTTATTTCATTTATATTTAGTTTTGGTTTAACTTTTTGCTTTATCCAATTTTGCGAAATCCGCTGCTTTTATTATATCAAGCATTTTTTCTACCGCACGTCCAAGTCCTTCGAAAACGGCCTTCGATACAATGGAAAATCCTATGTTAAACTCTTCGAAGCCTTCTATTAATGCGATATCGAATATATTTTTATAATCGAGTCCGTGACCCGCGTTAACTTTGAGTCCTATCTTTAAAGCATACCCGACTGCTTCTTTTATTCTTTTTAGTTCTTTCATCCTTTCGGATTCCGTTGCGGCGCCGGCATATCTTCCGGTATGTATTTCTATAAAATCGAACCCCGCTTCCTTAGCCGCCTCCGCCTGCTTTATATCCGGCTCTATGAATGCCGAAGCAATGCTGTCTGTGGATTTAAACTTAAAAGATTCCGTGATATTTTTAAAGCGTTTTACGTCTCCTGCCACGTCAAGTCCGCCTTCGGTCGTTAATTCTTTTCTTTTTTCGGGAACTATAGTAACGCTTCTCGGCATAATATCAAGAGCTATTTTTACGATATCGTCGTTCGCGGACATTTCTAAGTTTAATCTTTTAGTTAATTCGGATATGATTCTTACGTCGTTATCCCTTATGTGTCTTCTGTCTTCCCTTAAATGACATGTAACGTTTGAAGCGCCAGCTTCTAAAACGACGAAAGCCGCATGTACCGGAGAAGGAAAATTTTCCCCTCTTGCATTCCTCAGCGTTGCGATATGGTCTATATTAACGCCTAATTTCATATTCGATTCTCCCTGTTATCCAACTATATTTCGGCATTATTTCTCTATGCCGAACCCTTTTTCTATTTCTTCTTTTATTTCTGCGCCTATGTTGTTTATTTCGCAGGCATCTTCCCCTTCTACCAGCACTCTCAAGTAATTCTGAGTTCCTGAATAACGCACGTATATTCTTCCTCTGTCTTTCAAGACTTCGTCGAAATACGCAATTTTTTTTGAAACTTCAGGCAGTTCGTTCAAATTTTTCTTATAAGGCACGTCGACGTTAAATAAAACCTGCGGATAAGGATTTATTATTTTTCTTAATTCCGAAAGCGGCATGCCCGTTTTTACCATAACGGACAAAAGTTTTAATGCCGAAATTATGCCGTCCCCGGTATTAATATCGTCTAAAAATATTATATGTCCGGACTGTTCGCCGCCGAGATTATAACCCTCTTTCAGCATTTTTTCCATAATATACCTGTCGCCCACGTCTGCGTAAACAGTTTTTATTCCATGTTTTTTAAATAATATCTCCAAAGCTACGTTAGACATAGGCGTCGTAACTACGCCTTCGTTTTTAAGACATCTTTCTTTTTTCATATGCAATGCGCAAATTGCAAGAAATTCGTCGCCCTGCAAAGTCTTACCGTTTTCGTCGCAAAAAATCACCCTGTCGCCGTCGCCGTCGAATGCCAGACCAACGTCTGCCCCGTGTTTTTTTACCGAACCGCTTAATTTTTCGGGATACATGGAACCGCAGCCGTCGTTAATATTTACGCCGTCTGGACTAACGCCTTCGAGTATAACTTCGGCTCCAAGCTCACTAAAAACCTCAGGTGCCGCTTTATAATCGGCTCCGTTGGCACAGTCTATAACTATTTTTAATCCGTTTAGAGTTAAATGCTTAGGAAATGAAAGTTTGGCGAAAATGACGTATCTTCCGGTTGCGTCGTCTATTCTGTGAGCTTTTCCTATATGAATTCCGGTCGGATCTTTATCGTCGAAATCAAAATTAAAAAATAAATCTTCTATTCTTTTTTCTACTTCGTCGTCGAATTTAAATCCGTTGCCGTCAAAAAATTTAATACCGTTATCGTAAAAAGGGTTATGCGAAGCAGAAATAACGACGCCTGCATCAGCCCTCATGCTTGACGTTATAAACGCTACTCCGGGCGTCGCAAGAGGTCCTACCAAATAAACGTCGGCTCCCATAGAACATATACCCGAAGAAAGAGCCGTCTCCAGCATATACCCCGAAATTCTCGTATCTTTTCCTATTACTATTTTCAATCCTTTCCCGTTCGGTTTTAATACTTTAACCAACGCTTTGCCTAATTTCAAAGCAACTTCTGACGTCAGCGGATATCTGTTTGCCTGTCCCCTTACGCCGTCCGTACCGAATAATTTTCTGCCGCCCAAAATGCCGATTCCTCCTAAATAGTTATATTTAATACCGATATTTAAATATAACTTCTATTTTATTTATATTTTTATTTTTTTGAACTTTTTATTACGGTTAAATTAACATTAATCTTTTTATTATACAAAATTTTTAACAAATTTGTCGGTTTTCTTAAAGAAACCGACAGCGTTTTATTTTTATCTATATTATCGATATCTATTTTCATTGTTGTAATTACCGAAAGATGGTCCACTATATCACGCGGACCTTTAATTGGAACGTATTGCGGCAAAACACTAATATGTTTTAAAATATAGCCTTTTTGCGGCAATCCCGACGTTATCGGCAAAATTTTTACATATTTTGTCGTAATTCTGCTTATTATAATAGGGATAATCATAGGACTTATTTTGATAATTTTAATTCCGTTGGGAAGACTTAAATAAGACCTGCCGAGAATTATAGTATTTTTTTTTGCGAGAAGAGAATAGCCGTTAATTTGAAAAAAAATTTTTTTATTTATTTTCATAAGGTCGATTCTCGAACCTCTCAGCTTAACGTGAATCTTTTTAGGCATAACGTTGCTTACTGCATAACCCTTTGGAAGATTTTTAATAATTAATCCGGCGGTTACGACTTCGTCCTGCTTGGTTCCACCGACGACGTATGCCCAAATTATCACGGCGAAAATTAAAGAAAAAATCTTCAGCCAGAAATTTTTTTTAATAAGATTTTCTATATATCTGTTCATTTTTGCTTATCTGTTTTTTTTATTTAGTTTTAAGTCTACTTATCCGCCGATTTTCCGAACAGCAGGTCGGAAATTGACTTTATGAAAACATGTCCGTGGTCTTCGTAATATTTTAAATGTTTTAAAAGTCCGTTTCTTAAATCTTCTATATTATCGACTCCCGATATTTTTTTGGATCTGACGATAGAAACCTTTCCCGTTTCTTCGGAAACTACTACCGAAAAGGCATCGGTCAGCTCCGACAAACCTATAGCCGCCCTGTGTCTCGTTCCAAGTTTTTTGCTTATATTGTCTTCGGTAGAAAGAGGCAGGTAGCAGGAAGCGGCAGCGACCCTGCCTTTTTGAATGATAACGGCGCCGTCGTGAAGAGGTGAAGGCGGAGTAAATATGCTTATAAGAAGCTCTTTAGATACTATAGAATCTAATTTAACCCCTATTTTTAAATAATCTCCCAGAAATACGTTTCTTTCAAAAACTATAATAGCGCCTATTTTTTTTGAAGCAAGCTCGAAAACCGCTTTGGAAGTTTCTTCTACTAAACTTACTCTTTCTAATTTATTCTGCGCTATGGCAAAAGGATTTTTACCTACTTCGATAAGCGCCCTCCTTATCTCGTTTCTAAAAAGAACTATTATTACTATTATAATCGAACTTAAAAAATTGCCGAAAATATATTCGGTAGCATAAAGTTTAAATATAACCGCAAACAAAAAAATTGCAAAAACTATAATAAGCCCTATTAATACCTGAAATGCTCCGGTGCCCTTAATAAGAGTGATAACTCTGTATATTATAAAAGCGACTATAATTATATCTAATATATCGCGCCATCCAAAATTATTAAGGAGAGAAAACATATTTACTTTTATCTATATTGTTTATTTTATTTAAATTTACAAATTTATCTTTTCCAACAAAGATAAGGCTGAAAAGGTCTGCTTAACGTCATGCACCCTGACGATGTCCGCGCCTTTAATTTTTAGATAAGATGCAAGCGCAATACTGCCGCTTAAAATAGTACTTTTATCGTTTTTAGTTATATGCTTTACGAAAGATTTTCTTGAAACGCCCGCTAATAATGGTTTACCCAGAGATTTAAAGGAAATAATGCCCGATAAAAGATTGTAATTATCGTCTAAAGTTTTTGCAAAACCGAATCCCGGATCTATTATGACGTTGTCCGTATTATAGCCTTTAAGCTCCAAATATTCCAATTTTTTTTTAAAATAAACCAATATTTCAAAAAAAATATCGTCGTAATGCTCGATATCTTTCTGCATATTTTCCGGTTTTTTTTCTCTTGAATGCATCATTATATAAGGAGCGTCGAAATCCAATAACACTTTAGCCATATTTTCCGCATCATAAGATAATCCGGAAACGTCGTTTATTATAGAAGCCCCTGCTTTTAAGGCTTCCATTGCGACTTCCGGTTTTCTGGTGTCGACTGAAATCGGTATAGAAACCGTTTTAGAGAGTTTTTCAATTACCGGACATACCCTGTCTATTTCAGTTTGTATATCTACTTCTTCGGAATAAGGTCTAGTCGATTCTCCGCCTACGTCTATAATATCGCCGCCTTCCTTTTCTATTTCTATTCCTCTTTTTACGGCATCGTTATAATCGTAAAATTTTCCTCCGTCAGAAAAAGAATCGGGAGTAACGTTTAAAATGCCCATTATATACGTCTTGCCGTTAAAAACTATGTCTTTATCCCGTATTTTTGTTTTAATTTTTCTCGGATTGTTTTTTTTAAAAGACTTGTCGCACTCGGACAGTATATTTTCAAGTTCGTTGGATAGTTCGTTTAAACCAAACTGCTGCAGTTTAATTTTTTTTACTATAATTCTTAATTGAACGGGCGTTCCGAATAAAATAGAATCCGAAACAGGAATTTTACCTGTTATAACGTCTTTGTGGTTTGCGACTTCGGCGCCTATGCCGAGGGCTTCCTGCTTAAGTATATTAAGAGCGGTTGCATTTATGTTTTTCAGCTTTATGATTATATATTTTAATTTTTCTCCCATAATCATTCTGCCGGTAGCGGAAACCCCTATTTTGGATAATTCGCTGCCGGCAATATGACTGTCTAAAATATCGACAAGATAAGCTTTCATAAAATACAAACCTTTTAAAACTTTTATTTTAATCCGCCGGTTAATCTTCTATGTCTATTCCTTCATTGCTTTCCCCGCCTTTGCCGCCATCCGCCTGATCGGCTTTTTCGTCTTCGGACTCGTTGGACTCGTTACTTTTATAATCGGGTTTATGGGCAATAATAATCTCGTCTATCTCTTTTCCGCTTAAAGATTCCTTTTCTATTAATTTTAACGAAAGATCTTTAAGTATATCTATGTTTTCGGTTAATAATGCCCTTGCTCTTTCATGGTTTGAAGTAATAATTTCTTTAACTTCCTGGTCTATAGCTACTGCCGTAGATTCGGAATAATCCTTGTGCTGTGCAAATTCCCTGCCCAGAAATATCTGTTCTTCCTTTTTGCCGAAAGTCATAGGCCCCAGTTTTTCGCTCATACCCCATTCGCAAATCATCTTTCTTGCTATATCGGTAGCTCTTTCTATATCGTTTGATGCTCCCGTGCTCATCTGGTTGAATATTATCTCTTCCGCCGTTCTTCCGCCGAGCAAAATAGCTATTTCGTTAAGAAGATATTCTTTGTCGTAATTATGTTTTTCGTCTATAGGCAGCTGCTGGGTAAGACCCATAGCCATGCCTCTCGGAATTATCGTAACCTTGTGGATAGGGTCGGTATCCGGCAGTAGTTTTGCTACAAGGGTATGCCCCGCTTCATGGTAAGCGGTAATTTTCTTTTCTTTTTCGGTTATAACCATGCTCTTTCTTTCCGTTCCCATCATAACCTTGTCTTTAGCTTCTTCAAGGTCTGCCATACTGACCGAAGTTTCGTTTTTTCTTGCGGCTAAAAGAGCCGCTTCGTTAATCATATTGGCAAGGTCTGCACCCGAAAATCCAGGGGTTCCCCTTGCTATTACTTTTAAATTTACGTCCTGGCTTACCGGCACGTCTTTAATGTGCACTTTTAATATTTCTTCCCTGCCTTTAATATCCGGCTTTGGAACTACTACCTGCCTGTCGAACCTTCCAGGTCTTAAAAGAGCGGGATCTAAAACGTCCGGCCTGTTGGTTGCGGCAATTAAAATAACGCCTTCGTTGGGCTCGAAACCGTCCATTTCGACGAGAAGCTGATTAAGCGTCTGCTCCCTTTCGTCGTGTCCGCCTCCCAAACCTGCGCCTCTGTGTCTTCCGACGGCGTCTATTTCATCTATAAAAATTATACATGGAGCGTTTTTCTTTCCCTGTGCAAAAAGATCTCTTACCCTCGACGCTCCCACGCCGACGAACATTTCGACGAAATCCGAGCCGCTTATGCTGAAGAAAGGAACGCCGGCTTCTCCCGCTATAGCTTTTGCAAGAAGAGTTTTACCTGTTCCGGGAGGTCCTACCAATAGAACGCCGTGCGGTATCCTGCCGCCGAGTTTAGTAAACTTTTTAGGGTCTTTTAAAAAATCGACTATTTCTTCAAGTTCCTGTTTAGACTCTTCTATTCCTGCTACGTCTTTAAACGTAACCTTGTTTGTTCCGTCGTTCAACAGTTTTGCTTTAGATTTTCCGAAAGACATAGCCTTTCCGGCACCTCCCTGCATCTGCCTCCAGAAAAAATACCAGAATGCGAAAAGGATTATTATCATAGGCAGCCAGTCGATAAGAAAACTCAAATACCACGGCGAACCGGGTTTAGGTTTTGCATCTATGGCAACGTTATGTTTTTCTAAAAGAGGCACTAAACCTGGATAAGTAGGCGCATAAGCCTTAAATTTCTTTCCGTTCTTAAAAATGCCTATTATATCGTGAGATTCTAAAGTAACGCTTTTAACTTTTCCCGACTTAATATTCTTTATTAAAGCCGAAAAAATTATTTTTTGAATTTTCGGGGGATGGTGATTAAACATCGTAAAGATAAATATCATCAAAAAAATTATAAATATCCACAATAAAAGATTTTTTATTCTCGAATTCAAATTATATTAACCCCCTTAAGGTTTTTGTCTTAAATTTTAATTTTATTAACACAACCATATATAAATATGTCATATTTATATATTTTTTTCAATAACTATTTACGTCCAGCTTTTACTCTATGCGCATAATTCCGACGTTTTTTGTAAATTCGGTTATTTTAATATCATCGCTAATCTCGTTTAAAGAAACCCATGCAATTTTACCGCCGAACAAAATTATCGGGATTATTCTTCTTACTTCGATAGGAACTTTTTTGTCTATAAAATATTCCTTCAATTTTTTAGCGCCTTTCATGCCGAGCGGAACGAATCTGTCGCCTTCTTTAAAGTTTCTTACGGTAACCGGAAAACTTATTTTATCGCAATCGAAATAAACCGCATCCGGTTTAAAATTGAATTCTTTTTTCATTATCTTATTTATTATTTCGTTGCCGTCGGACGCATTAACGTTTTCAATAGAAAAAGTCTTATTTATTTCTTTAATTTTAATTTTTAAACTTGTTATTGAAGAGGTCGGCATTTTTTCTTTTATAATATATTCATATTTGTTATAGCGCGAAGCGGCGGCAGATTCTCTGTTTTTAATAGTTTCGACCGGATTAAATTCGATTGATTTAAAACTAAACGAGTCTGCGGATGCGCTATATTTTATAAAAATCTTATCGTACTCGTTTCCTGCCTCTATAAATCTCCCTATGTTAAAAAAAACGTTTGGTTTTTCTGATTTTATAAGTTCTACGAATGCTTTAAATTTATTATAGTAAATTATTGGTTTTTTTATAAAAAAAACGTCTTTATTATCCGTATTGCATTTATATATTTCTAAAACGGAAAAGTTTAATATTCTGTAAAGCACGGGTTCGTCTAATTTCGATAAATCCTTTTTTTTAAAATAAATTTTTCCGTTATTTACGTGTTCGGCTATGTCTTTAAAAATTTTAAGCGAGATTTTCTCGATAAAATCGTCGTCTTTTTTTAATATTTCAGCTGTATTTCTAACCGTATTTAAAAATGAAGGATTAACGGATTTAAAAGATGGGAGAATATTTAATCTTACGAAATTTCTTAAAATTTTTGTATCTTTGTTGGTAAAATCTTCTGTAAATTTTATCGAATTTTTATCGGCAAATTCGATTATTTCGGACTTTGAATGGTTTATAAGCGGCCTTATTACATGTCCGGATTTGGCTTGAAAACCCGATATAGCTCCCGCTCCCGCTCCCGTAATAAGTCTCATAATTACGTTTTCCGCAAAATCGTCCGAATGGTGGGCAACGGCAATTTTTTGGGCATTAAAATCGCGCGCCGTTTTTAACAGAAAATTATAACGCAAAATCCTTGCGGATTCTTCAAGATTTAATTTATTTTCTTTTGCGTATAATTTTACGTCGCCGCTTCCGGAATAAAACGGTATGGAAAGATTTTTGCATAAATCTTTGACGAATAGTACATCTTGTCCCGAATCAGGCCTCATTTTATGGTCGAACGAAGCGCAGGCCGACGATATTCCGAAATAATGCCTAAGTTCGTATAGCGAAAAAAGCAGAACGGTCGAATCTACCCCGCCGCTTACCGCAATCACGACTCTATCCCCCCAAGCGAGAAGGTTAAAACTTCTTACGGTTTTAATTAATTTATCGAGGAAAGAAGAGCTGATTTTATCCAATTTATAAAATTATTAAAAGTTATCCGTCAAACGTGAATACTTATATTGCCGCTTGACTGCTGAACCTTAACGGAAGACGGAGCATTGGGCAATTCTATTTTTATAGGCGGAGCATTCTGAATAATCTGCTGATAATTTGTCTCTATTGCGCTTGCAGGCGACGAAGTTACGCTTGTAACCGCCATAAATAAAACCTCCTTCAATGATTTAATATTTATATATAAGTTTAAATGTTAAATGTTATTATATTAATTTTATAAGTTAATTTAAAAAATTTCAACTGAAAAAGGTGTCAGATTTTATTTTCCGCAGATGAAACGGTCAATAAGAAAAAGGTGTCAGATTTTATTTTCCGCAGATGAAACGGTCAATCAACATTAAAAGCTATTTAGGAAAATTAATCTGACACCTTTTTCCGTTCCCTTTATTTACATACGTTTTTCCGAACTATCAAACGAAATTTCAAAATATGTCCGTTTTTCTATCATAGTGTGTACGGGACATCTCTGCGAAACTCTCTGGAGTTCTTCTATCTGGTCGTCGTCTAAATTTCCTATAAATTTTATCTTTTTTTCTATTTTATGAACGTAACCCCTTTCATCGTCTATTTCAACCCCAGAGTCTTTTAGTTCTTCGACCCTGACCCTTTTGTGAGTAAGATTTATTTCTACGCCCTGCAGATCGTACTTCATTCTTTTTGCAAACATCATAAGTACCGAAATAGTGCACGAACCTTCCCCTCCAAGCACAAGTTCGATGGGATTAATCGCAAGTTCGTCGCCGCCCGAATCCTCCGGCTCGTCGGTTATAATCGTATGCTTTTCGGTAATTATCTGATTTTGCAAATTATTTAAATGCTTAACTTTGACGCTGACTAATTCCGCTTCGTTCAATTCTTATTCTCCTTTCTTACAAAATCCGGCACTTCTTTCTAACTTAACTACTTTACTTTTTAATAAATTTCTCTCTTTTTTAATAAAAGGCTTCAGGCAAAACCGGCCGGAGCGGTTTTTGTATTATTTAATATTCCAGCAATTCTTTTCTTACCCTGTTTAAGTCGGCAGCGTTAAGCTCAAAAGGGAAACTTCTTATATTTTTTGGAGAAGAGTCGCCGAAAGGCCTGTTGCAAGCTGAAATTTCGGTTCTGCCCGGACAGCCCGTAGTCTGGAAAGCTGCGCCTCTTTCAACTATTTCCGCCACATTTTTAAAAGGTATTCCGAAATCCGTTATTTTTCCGCTTTCGTCAAATTTCATGTTTTCGGCTCTTCCCAAATCGTAGTCGATTATATGCCTTGCAACCTGAATTCTTCTATACTGTCCTGCAGGACATTGCGGGTGGTTTTCTAATCTGGAACCTTTTTCCTGATAAAAAGAAAAAAGATGCGATCTTGCCCCTTTATCTCTTACCGCCTGTATTCTTTCAGCCATTTCTTTCTCCGTTTCTCCTAGACCGACTACGAGGTGGCATCCGACTTTATTTTTGCCGAAAACGGAAACGGAATATTCCAGTATATCGTTATATTTTTCCCATCTGTGCGGACCACCGACGCCTCTGCCTCTGTATTTATCGAATAAATCAGGCGTTGCCGTATCTAAAGCTACGGTAACCATATCCGCTCCGTATTCTTTAAATTTGTCTATATCTACGTGCTTTAATATAGTTGGGGTCATAAGTATAGAAACGGGACAATGGAGCTCGCTTGAAAATCTTTTTAAAATAGTCAAGGTGTCGTCTTTTGCCTTTTCGTGCGTTATCATGGAAATACAAATTCTGTCAACTATTTTTTTCTTTTTTAAAGCAGATTCTATTATGTCGTCGGTTTTAAACGCAGGCCAGTCCACCCTTATAAAACTCTTATCGTTATATCCGCCTTCTCTCGATTTTTGAAGTCCGCAATAAGCGCAATTTGCCCTGCAGCCTTCTTCGTAAGTCAAAAGAACGTTTATGCAGTGAAGGCAGGCGTTGCGGTAAAAAATACCGGGTACGAAATCCATAGTCATAGCCGCCGCTAAACTCACTTTTAAATATTCGGGAGAACTTCCGAAAATATCGGAATCTTCTTTACGCTCTATTACTTTAAATACTTGGTTATTTTCATGGCATCCGCACTCGAAATAGGAATTTTTTTCCGCCTTTTCCGCAGCAAGTCCCGTTATTCCGTTCATATTTTTACGTCCTCCGTTATCTTTTTTTAAATTAACGAATTATTTTATTTTATTATTAACGGTTACCTGCCGTCCGTCAAAAATTTTAAATAAAACCCGCGCGCCTAGCTTAGTTTCTCCGTTAAACCTGCCTTCGTAAGCATCGCTTTCCTTTTTATATTTATAGCATAACGGAGAAGAAATGTCGATTAAGAGGGCTTTTATACCGCTTTTTTTAAACGCTTCGTTTCTTTTTACATAAAATTCTTTGCAGCAGAAACCGATATAAGATTGAATACCTTTTATTTTTAGTTCTTTTAAAGTTTCCACCAAATTTTCGTAACTTATAACAGTTTTTGGAATAATTCCGTATTTTTCCGCAAATTTATAAGCAATACCCGTTTCGCATTCTCCGCAGGCGATGCATTTATCTTTGTTTCTAAATTCGCAGTCCGGTTTTTTTGCACAGTAAGGAAGCAAAATATATTCCGCCGAAGCAATATCTTCGGCATTCATTCCGTTTACGAACGTAAACCTCGATAAATCTTCCTCTTTTACGCCGGAGTTTTTAAGAAACTGAACTTTATTTATTATTTGAACAATTATATTAAAAAAATCTTCTTTTTTTACGTTGTGAAACTCGGGCTTAAATTTTTCAAAATAATCGTCAATTTTAAATACGGCTTCGTTTAGCTGAACGTCTTTAAGACAGCTTTCTAAATCGTTAATAGTTCTTGCAGGCGAAACGAAAAAATCTCCGGTAAAATATATATATTTTAATAAATTTCTTTTTTCGTCCACCTTTGCAAAGGTTTTAAAAACTCCTCCCGCGCATTTATATATTTCGGAAATTATTTTTGTTTCCGCAGGATTAAAATCTTTTGAATAAATCCATTTTTCGGAAGAATAAAAAGAAATATTTTCATTTAAAAAATTTTTTTCTTCCTTAGAAATTTCAGACTCGTAAAAATCTAAATTTAAATGCTCCTTAAAACCGTCTAAAACGGCAGATTTTATAGATTCTAAATCGGGTATATAACCTAAAATATTTTTGACGGAGGTTACCCTCGATAAAATAGAATCAAAATTTTTAGCCGTCAGCTTTTCTATCGGGATTTTTAAAGATTTTACCATATTTTCGGGGTTGAAATCCAAAAGGAGCGTCCCCTGAAAAAAATAGACCGAAGACTCGTATGTTCCTCCCGTTCCGGATATCTTGCGCCCTTCGACTTCTATATCGTTTCTCGGCCTGAATTCTGCATTTATCCCAAGTTTTTTCATTCCTTTAGAAAAAGCAGCGCATATATTTTCCGTCAAATCGTCGAGATTTTTTATTTTAATGCTTTTAGCCGAAAAAACAAGTTCCCATCCAAGCTGGGCTTCGTCGAAATATATAGCTCCGCCTCCGGTAATTCTTCTGCCGACGGCAATATTTTTTTCTTTGCAGTAATCTAACCTTATTTCGCTGTATATGGACTGATGATAACCCGTCAAAACGCAGGGTTCAAATCGCAAAAAACGGAAGGTGTCTTCTATAAGCCCGTCTTTTCTTAATTCTATCAGGGCTTTATCCATGCATATATTATAAGAGAAATCTTTTAAGCCCGTGTCTATAACTCTAAACATACGCAATAAATTATTTAATTTCCGGTTTCTATTACCGGCAAAGCCGATTCAGAAAAAATTAAAGAACAGCAGACCTCGGAAAACTTTGGTTTTAAACCTAATTTTATGCTGAAAGGAATTATTCCTTCCGACGGATAGGCTATGCCGTTTAAACCTGCTTTTACCGCAAGTTCTTCTATTTTAAACTTGCTTAATCCGTATGGCCTTTCGCATCCTAAAAGAACCGGAGTTTTAATAAATTTTTTGCGAGCATATAAAAAAACTTTTCCTATCTCTTCTGCGGCGGGCGGAGCCATGTTTTCCATTTTCGTATTGTGCATAGGCATAAAACCGACCAATACAAGCGACGATATATCGTAATTGGATATAATGTCTATTGCGTTAAATTCTCCTGCTATTACACCGTGTTTTAACCCGATTACTACATGCGGCGAACAGGGAATTTTTCTGTCGGACAAATATTTCAAAGAATTTTCGTAGTCTTTAACTTCTGCGTTAAGGTGATAAATTTTACGTATCGTATCTTCTTCGCCGATAATATCGAGCATAGCGGAATCAACTCCTGCTTCCAAAAGTCCGTCGGCTATCTCTTCCGTAATAAGCCCGCAATGCACAATAACTTTAAGGTTTAATTCGGATTTTATCTTTTTGATAGTTTTTATATACGGCAGAATATCTACTATTCCTCTGCTGTTGGAACCTCCGCTAAGGAGAAAGCCTAAACCTCCGGACTCATAAATAACATTCGCTCTTTCAAACAGTTCGTCGGGAGTTAAAGCCGGAGCCATAGATTTTAAAATTTCCGCATTGCAGTGTTCGCATTTCAAAGAGCAGGAACCGCCGGTAATAGAAAAAGGAGGAAAAGAGTCCGACTTAGTATTTTTAAAATCTTCCGTTTCGTAAGATTTTATACTTGGAGCGTAAAAATTTATTTCCGAATCGAAATAGTTTTTTCTGATTTCAAAACCTTCTGCATATTCTTCGTCGATATTTTCGTCATATTCATAAAAACTCATATTTATCTCTTTTTGCAGATTATATCTTCCTTCTCAAGCTTTTTTACGTATGCTTTGACTGCTTCTTCGCCGAAAGGAAGGGAATTTACGTCCGAAACGGACTCGGGAAGAGGCTTTAATTTTACAATCCAGCCTTTTCCGTACGGGTCTTCGTTTATGATGTGGGAATCGTTTTCAAGCTCCTTATTTACCTCCGTTATTTCGCCGGCAAAAGGCATCGGAAAAGGACCGACGTATTTTCCGCTTTCGATTGTAGCGGCACTTTTCCCTTTCTTAATAATTTTACCTACGGGCTTAACGTCTGCGTAAAGAATCTTGCCGGCTAAAGACTGTGCCGGATCCGTCATTCCGAAAGTAAAAGTTCCGTCGCCGTTTTTTTTGCCCCAAACCTGATTTTCGATATCGTAATAAAGGTCTTCCGGCAGATTGCATTCGTTAAAAATAGGCATTTATATACTCCAAATTTTTATAAATTTATATTTTGCGGTTTTATTTATTTTATTCGCATTATTCGCACTTAATTCCGTCGGCTTCGATTTTTTTCTTGTATGCTTCTACCGCTTCTTTTCCTGTAAGAAGATTTTTTTTGTCAGCTTCGATGTTGTCTGCTTTAATCTTGCATACCCACCCTTTGCCGTAAGGGTCGGAATTTATTAAAGATACGTTTTTAACCGCGTCTTCGTTTATTGCCGTTATTTCTCCTGAAAACGGAGCTGGAACGGGTCCGACGTATTTCCCGCTTTCCACTGTTGCGACGGACTTAAGCTGGGCTATCTTTTGACCGACTTTTTTAGGAGTAAGGTATAAAAGTTTACCGGCTAAACTTTGAGCTACGCTCGTCATTCCGACGGTCACAATACCGTCGTCGCCTAATTTTCCCCAGACGTGCTTTTCTACGCTGTAGTATAAATCTTCCGGAATATCGCATCCGTTAATCTTGGACGACATAATAAATTCCTCCTTAATATTAAATTTAAATATATAATACTACATTTTTTTATTATTCTCAAGTACGCCTTTTAAGAAAAAGGTGTCAGATTTATTTATTTTCTTACTCCCGACTGCGTTTGCAGGTTTATTAGATACCGAAAAGAACGAAAAAGGTGTCAGATTAATTTTACGCAACATCTTTTATCGTTAATTGTATATTTTCGTATGCGTAAAATAAAATCTGACACCTTTTTCTGTGACACCTTTTTCTGCGTAAAATAAAATCTGATACCTATTTCTGCAATTTTCCGTTATTTTCGAGTACGGCGTAAAACACACGATATTTTATATTTTTTTACAAAGAGTCTCCGTAAAAATCTTTTATTGATTTTTTCCAGTCTTTACCATCTTTTAAAATTTCCGAAAAAATCTCTTCGGCAGGAAGCTGATTGTTTTTCAAATAATTTTTCCATAAATCTATAAATAATTTTTTCTTAAGCCTTAAAGAATCGACGGAAAGATTTTTAAAATTTTCTATAAATCCGCTAACGCTTTTTTCAAAATTTTCTCCGCCAAAATACTCGGTTAAAAAATTAAATCTGTACATATCTTCGGCGGAATATATCTTAGAACTAAGCAAAATTTCTTTAGTTTTCTGCACTCCTATCAAAAAAGACAGTCTTAAAATAATATGGGAAGGATACAATATGCCGTATTTAGAAGACAAATCGGCAAAAGACGCTTTTGGCCCCGCAAGCCTGAAATCGCACGTAGAAGCGATATCGAGTCCTATGCCGCTCACGGCACCGTTTATAATACATATTACTGGCACCGACATTGTAGTGATATGTTTAGCCATAATATTAAGAAGCGTAACGTAATATCTTGATCCTTCCCTGTCCAATCCGGCTATTTCTTTAATTTCCGGTCCTGTAGCAAAATAATCCGGATTTGTACTTTTAATAACGACAGCCTTTAAATCTATTTCCTTTTCTAAATTAGATTCCAATATTTTTATAAGTTCGTTTATTTCGGCGATATTAAATGAATTTTTACCGCCTAAATCTAAATCTATCTCGGCAATACAGCTGTTTGCGCAACTAAATTTTATAGGCATAATAATAACCTCTATGTTTTAAAAGAATATTTAATCTAATTAATTTAATTTTACGTATATTTTAATAATATATATAATATTTTATAGATTGTCGTGAATATCTTCTTTATGCCACCTTCTGCCTTCTATCATATAATAGAGCACTGGAATAACTATAAGAGTAAGCGTCGTGGAAGCAATCATTCCGAAAATAAGCGCCCAAGCCAGACCGTTCCAAACCGGATCGGTTACCAATATGGCAGAACCGAATACTACCGCGAGAGCGGTTATAATAATCGGTCTTGCTCTCATCGATCCCGCCGCTATAAGCGAATCTATAATATTATATCCTTCTTTTTTTCTGTCGTTGATAAATTCGAGCAGAAGGAGCGAATTTCTTATAACTATGCCGGACAGGGCAATAGCTCCTATCATGGAAGTTGCCGTAAAATAAACTCCTATTAAACCGAAACCGGGCATTATTCCTATCATTTCAAGGGGTATAGCTCCCATTAGTATTAAAGGTATGATAAAAGAACCGGTATAACCTACCAGCAATATATAAATAAGTAAAATTGCTATACCCATAGCGGCGCCGAGCTGGGCAAAAACTTTAAGGGTCAAATGCCATTCGCCGCCCCACCTTATATGATAGCCTGCAGGCAGAGGATGCTTTAAGAAATGAAGAAAAAGATCAAGGTTTGCATACATAGGGCTTCTTTTTACGACTTTGCCGTAAACATAGACTACGGATTTTAAATCTCTCTGATATATCATATTATGAAGGTAGCCGTGTTTTATTTTTACGACGGAATTTAAAGGCACTAATCTTCCTGCATAAGGCGCATAAATCCATACGGAAGATAATGCATTTACGTCCGTTCTGAAATCGTCAGGCATTCTCAAAAATATATCTTCCTGATGCAAATGCCTTTTATTATGTAATGTTCCTACACTTATACCGTTATTTAAAATATAGAGCGACTGGGCTATCATTTGCGTGGTTATACCCATAAGAGCCGCTTTTCTTCTTCTGATTATAAGCCTTATTTTTCTGATGCGCTTTTTATAAGAAGAATTTACGTCGGTAACGCCCCTTGTTTTCTTCATCCTCGCTTCTACTATTTTAGAAAGTTTTTCCTGCTCTTTATAATTATTGCCGTATATTTCTGCTACTATTGTGGACTTAACCGGAGGTCCCGGCGGACTTTCCAGCACTTTTACGTCTGCATCGTATTCTTTCCCTATTTTATGAACTACTGGAAGTATATTAAGCACAAGCTGATGCGACGAAGTACTCCTTTTGTTTTTATTTATTAAATTAACCCTTATTTCGGAATACCAGCTTGCATTCCTGAAATTTGCGCCTCTCAAAAGGCCGGAAAAATCTATTACCGAAGGCGTGCCTACCGTAATTACATAATTTTTTACCTGTTTTATGCGTTTTAAATAATTTACTATGTGCATCGTAGCGATATTTGTAGATTCAAACGTAGAACCCGGACGTTTATTGACCGTAATTAAAAAAGTGTTCGTATTTGCTACCGGAAGCATTTTAAATTTAACAATTTTTAAAACTGGAAGCAACATTGCCAAAATAAATAAAATTATTATAACCGACATAAAAATATATCTTTTCTTTTTGCTCAAAAGCAGAGGTTTTAATATTCTTGCATATATTCCTGAATTAACGTCTTTACCTTCTTCTTTTAATTCTTTTTTTCTTAAAAGAGCCATTCCCTTTTCGTTTGCCATAAGTTTAAGATAGAACCATGGAACTATCGTAAGAGCTACAAATAAAGAAACCAGCATTGCAATAGGTACGTTAAAAGGAATAGGCCTCATATAAGGACCCATCATTCCCGTTACGAAGAGCATGGGAATAAAAGAAGCTATAACTGCAAGGGTTGCAAAAAAATTAGGATTTCCTATTTCATTTACCGCATCCACGGCATAAGTCGGAAGGACGTTTCTTTCCCTCGAAAAAACCCTTTCTATGTTGTCGATAACTACTATTGCGTTATCGACTAAAAGCCCTAAGGAAAGAATAAGAGCAAACAGGGTAATCCTGTTAAGCGTCTGATGAAATATATATGCAATTCCGAGCGTTAAAAACAGCATAAGCGGAATCGTAAAAGCGACTATAAAAGCTTCTCTCCAGCCCAGTATTAGCAGAAGCAGGACTATTACGACGATTATGCTTATAATAAGATGAAACAGCAGTTTATTTACTGCATTGTTTGCCTTTTTGCCGTCGTTTCTGGTTACGGTATAATGAACTCCTGCCGGCAGGCTTGTTTCGGCTATTTTGTGAAACTTTGCAAGAACGTTATCGACGACGGTAACCGCGTTTTTACCCCTTCTTTTGGCAACGGCTATAGTAACGGCGGGATAAACGCCTTTAGCGCCTTTTATAATTCTGTCGTTTGCGTTAATTTTTCTGTAATAGCTGCCGAATCCTATTTCAGATAAAAAATTTAAAGGTTTGTATGAAGCTTTTACAATTGCGACGTCTTTTAAATAAACCGGTTTGCCGTTATGAACCGATATTATAAAGTTTTTAACCGATCTTGCATGATGAAAATATCCGCCTGCTGTAATAAAAGTTTTCCTATTGTCGTTTCTCAAAAAACCTGCCGGCATATTAACGTTGGTATTTTTGAGCTCTTGCGCTATCATAAGCGGAGATACGTTATATGCAGCCATTTTTACGGGATTAAGGTAAACGTTCAGCTGCTTATATCTTGCTCCGTTTAAAGACGTTACCCCAGTTCCCCTTACGGAATCTAATTTATCCAATATTCTTTCTGCTATTGTCGTCAGATATCCCGCATCGTATTTTTTACTCCATAGCGTAATATTAAGAATAGGAACATGATTTACGTCGATAGGCTTTATAAGCGGACGCATAACTCCTTTTGGAATTTCGTCTAAGTTTGAAAAGACTTTATTGTAAATATCGACGAGGCTTTTATCGCGGCTTGCATTTACGTGGAACTGCACGGTCACTATAGACTCGGAATTCATAGATATAGAATAAACGTGCTTCACTCCCGGAATCTGCCACATTTTTCTTTCTAAAGGCTTTGTGACTAAATTTTTAACCTGCTCCGCGCTTGCACCAGGAAATCTTACTATTACGTTGGCGGCAGGAACGATAATCTGGGGATTATACTGCCTCGGCGTCAACATAACCGCTATTATTCCGAAACCTATTATGAATAATATAAATAGGGACGTAATTTTATTTTCTATGAAATATTCGGTAATTTTTGCACTGAAATTTTTATTCATCTATTTATAAAACTCCTTATATTTCTTTTATTTTATGCCGCGGCCGCAAAATCGGGATTTACGTAATCTCCGATATCTATTTTATTTAATTTTCCGGTTATAACCGTCATTCCCGAATTTAATCCGTTTAAAATTACGACGAATTTTTTCTTATAAATCCGTCCTTTCTTCACCGGCTGAAACATAACCCGACCCGATTTGCCTACGATATACACCCCAGTTATACCGAGTCTTCTGACCACGGCGTTTTTAGGAACTATCAAAGCATTTTTGATACCTATTTTAAAATAAGCTACCCCGTACATTCCCGGCATAAGCCCGTCCATAGCGGATTTTGCTTTTGCTATTGATATCCTTACTAAAACCGAGTGGGAATAAGGATTTGCCGAACGGACGACGGATACTACTTTTCCTTTTATAGTCTTATTTATAGAAGAAAATTTCAGTTTTACCGTTTCGCCGTTTTTAATTTTATCGTAATATTTAACGTTCACGGAAGTCTTGAATTCTAAATTTTTAACTCCCTGTATCATAAAAAGCATCTGCCCGGGCGCAACCAGATCTCCCATCGAAACGTTTTTTTTAACGATAATTCCGTTTATGGGAGAATATATGTTTTTATAATTCAAATAACTTCCGGCTTCGTTTAGTTCGGCCTTTGCAACGTTATACTGCATCAGAGTATTGTCGTAAGTTTGACGCGAAACCGAATTTTCGGCGTACAATCTTTTAATTCTGTCGTAAGTTTTTTTTGCATTTGCGAATCCCGCTTTGGCGGCGTAATATTTTGAAACGATTTCAGGCGCGCTTAATTTCAATAAAAGCTCTCCCCTGTCAACCTTCTCACCCTGATGAACGTTTTGAGTAATTGCGTAGCCCATTATATGCGCGGAAATAACCGTATTGTTTAAAGAATCCGTATTGCCCGGAGATTTAAGAAAATTCGGCATCGAAGTATATTTGGTTTTGTATGCGGCTACGGATATTTTATTTTCGGCTTTTTCTTTATAAACGGATTTTTCGGAACATCCGCTTAATACCAAGGATAAAAGCGACGTTATAAAAACTGCAATAAAAATACCGTAAAATATTCTTTTTTTTCTCATCGACTGCTCCCCTTTAATATCTTATTTTAGCAATTCTGAAATTTAATTTATATCGGTAGTTATATTAGTTATCGGTTATATTCAAAATAATATACAATATCATATATATGAATATCAATATATAATAATATTATCATTTTTGTATATTAAATATCAACCTTTTTTTGCAAAATTTACAACGTCGAAAGCTGGAAGGTATATAGCAAGGATAATAAATAAAACGGTGCCGAAAATTACCGTAAGCAATATAGGTTCTATGCTGGTATGCAGCATACTTATGCGGTGGTCTAACTCTTCGTCGAAATAGTCTGCTACTCTGGCGAGCATTTCGTCTATCTGCCCCGTTTCTTCACCTATGCTTAACATCTGTATGATTATACCCGAAAATATTCCGGAATTTCTGAAACTCTCAGTTATAGATTTACCGTTTGAAACATCCGTTTGGATATAGTCTATTTTATTTAAAATAAATTTATTGTCGGTCTCGTTTTTCACCAATTCAAAAACTTTATTTACCGGAAGTCCGCTTTTATACAAAAGTCCGAATAATCTAACGAATCTGCTCATTGCCGATTTATAAAAAATAGTTCCGAATATCGGCATCTTAAGTTTGCATTTATCCCACAAAGGTCTTCCGTAAGAGGAATTTAAATAAATTAAAACGCCTGCAATAAATATAGCCGCTCCAAGAAATAACGTCTGCCATTCGTTTACGAAAAAATTGGATAAACTTACGAGAACTTTCGTTTCTATAGGAAGTTTTACGTTAAATTTATTATAAAAAGACGTAAAACTGGGCATAATAAAACCTAAAAAAATTACTAACGCAATTACGATTATGGAAACGACTATCTTTGGATAAAACACGGCTCTTTTAACTTTAGCTTTAACGGCAATATCTTTTTCCGTTAAAAGAGCAAGTTTTACCAGCGTGTCGTATAAAAGATCGCTCGCTTCTCCAATTTCAACCATATCGACGTAAATTTCGGAAAAAATTTTGGGATGCTTAGCTAAACTTTTAGATAAAGTCATTCCGTTTTCTACGTCAAACTTAATATCTAAAAGCACTTCTTTAAATTTCCTGTTTCTGGTAAATTCCATTAACAATCCAAGGCTTTTGCTTATAGACACGCCAGACTGATAAAGAACTGCAAGCTGTCTTGAAAAAACTACTACGTCTTTTTTTGTAACGCTGTAAAATGCCGGAAAAAAATCTTTAAGGTAAAAACTCGAAGCTTCTTCTATGGATATAGGAATGAGTTTTAAGTCCTCTATCTGCTTTTCGGCTAAAACCGCGGTAGAAGATTCTATCTTGCCGGTTACGAATTCGCCGCGCCTGTCTTTTGCCCTGTAATTATAAATAGCCATAGTAAAGAAATATTATACTTTTTTAATCAATACCGTTATGCCGTTTTGCTTAAAAATTTTACGGTTTCATACAAATCGTCCGTCCCAATCTGCCCGGGCGCCGTCATTCCGAAAGGAGAAGAACAGTATGCGAGATACGACCCGTTAATCAAAGAAGACGCTCTGGTAACCGCCCCTTTTTTGCCCATTCCGAAAATTATAAATTCCGGAAAAACTTTTTCGTCGGTCGATTTTATGGATCGTATCTTTATATTTTTTTCCGAAACCGCCAAAACGTCTTCGTCCGATATTACGGTATCGGAAAGCTTAAAATAATCTGCTTCAAAATAGCTTGAATCCAAATAATATCTTACCGCATCAAGAAGGTCTATGCGTCCGTTAAAATCATGAACCGATAAAATAACCTGTTTTTCTTTTAAATGAGCGAACTCTACAAAATCTTTTATGGTCTTCCGCTTCAAAATATCCAGTTCTATATCGCATATATCTATACCTGCTTCTATAACCGACTTTAAAAATTTAATTCTTTCCGGTTCCAGTTCGGTTTCCGCCGCCATCGTATCAAAGACATCGGCTTTATTAAGACTGAGTTTACCGCCGCTCTCTTCCGTTTCCGCATCAACATGCCGTTTTACTAATTTTTGCTTTTCCAAAAACGAAACGCATCTGTTTGAACCGTAAAAAGCCGCCCTGTTAGTTCCTATAGTTTTAATTCCTTTATCTTTGGCATATAAAATTATTTTTTTAATTTCGGGAAGAATGCTTTCTTCGTCAAGATTGCCGCCGGCTGAACCTGCATATGAATTATCTCCGCTTTTACCGTCCATGCGGTTTAATCGTGCGGTTTCGGCAATCATATCGAACCTAAGCTCGATAAACTCGACGTCTTTGCTTTTAGCGTAGTCTATGGCGCCGTAAACTTCTTTTAATCCCGTATTGCCTATCGACAGGCAGACTCTCGGTTTCATTTTTTTTCTTCCTTTTCCTTTCGCGCTTTTATTCTATCGCAAGCCAGTTCCCCGCCGAGTCCCCACTCGTCCGCAGGAAACTCTTCGACTACTACCCATACGTTGCTTTCGTCTATGTTTAAACTTTCGGAAACGCTTTTAGTTATAGACTTAATTAATTTTTTTTTCTGCTCTTTGGTTCTTCCTTCGAGCATCTTAACCGATACGAAAGGCATATTTTTTTCTCCTTTACTTACTTGTAATAGTTATATATAATTTCTTTTAAAAAATTATAACAAAAATAATATTTTTAAACAACGATTTTAAGCAATCTTATTTTAAAACAATCTTAAAATTTAAGATTACGAATTTTATAAATTAAATTTTTTATTTATTGTAAATTTATTGTAAAAATTAATCGCTATAGTTTTCTTTATATAATGCCGATTATATAGAAAAATAATAAAAATTTATAAAATTATTCTAATATAAATAATATTTATTAGGGAGGGGGAAGATTTATGCTGAAAACTTTAAAATCCAAGCTTTATTTCATCGCCGTCGTCGGTTTTATTTTTATCTTGGCTGTAAACCTGTTTTTAATTAATTATTCTAACGGCTTAAAAAACGAAACTCTTAATTCGGAGGTTATATCAAGTACTCAGACGGCTATCAAAACTTTAAAAGGAAACCTTCTTCAGATAATTTTTTTATCCCGCATAAAAATGCTCAAAATGAATTCGGTAAAATCTAAAAAAGCAAAAGCGCGGATTGAAAAATCTTACAACGCAAAGATATTAAAATTAGCCGCCGCATCTAAACCCCTGTTTACAAACGTAAACAACGCTCTTACCGGATACACAATGGGATTTTCAAAAGTTAAAGCGGCAGCGGTCTTCGGCATGCAAAAAAATAAACTTAACGAATTTTCGTCGCAAAACACCGCATTGCTGTTAAAAAGCCTTAAAAATAAATTTTATATATTCCGCCCCATAGTCGGGAGGCTCCTAAAATATCCTCTTCTTCTTGGCGGCGCAATGAGCACCAAATATTTTGAAAGCCAGCTTAATCCCATGGTTTCCCAAATTTCCCAGATTAAAGCCGCCGTAAATAAATCATATTACAAAAAGGTAAAATTGATGGAATATATATTCATAGCATTCCCTATCGTATTTTTAATAGGAGTGATTATAGTAATTTTATATTTTAAAAATTCCGTCATAAATGTATTAAACTTAATCGATAAAAAAATAAAGCAGATAGCCGGCGGCGACCTCACCTCCAAAATCAAAATATCAGGCATCCATAAAGAAAGCGAAATAGGTATTCTCATAGGGCAGGTCAACAGCTTGGTAGATTCTTTATCAGGCAACGTAAAGGGAATAGTCAACACTTCCAACTCTTTAAGCTCACAGTCCGAACAGTTGAATTCCTCTTCCAGAGAATTCGAAAAAACAATTGAACAGATGAGGGAAAAAGCATCACGCATAATAGAATCCATTAAACAGATGTCCATAGCCATCATAGAAGTAGCCAAGAACTCTTCCTCTTCCGCTCAGAAGGCTCAGGAAACGGAAAAAGTCGTCGATTACGGTACAAAATCCGTTCAGGACGTGGCGCGCGAGATGAAAAACATAGAAAAGACCGTATCCGCCGTTTCCGCCACCATTACCGAACTCGGCTCTTCTTCCGAAAAAATAGGCGAAATCATAGGCGTAATTAACGACATAGCCGACCAGACCAACCTTCTCGCCTTAAACGCCGCAATAGAAGCGGCGAGAGCCGGAGAACAAGGAAGGGGCTTTGCCGTAGTCGCCGACGAAGTAAGAAAACTCGCCGAAAGAACCACAAAAGCTACGAAAGAGATAGAATCGATGATACTTAGCATTCAAAGAAATACCCAAGATGCCGTTACCTCTATGCAGAAAGGAAAAGAAGAAGTCTCCAAAGGAGCGGAGATTGCCGGAAAGTCCGCCGAAGCTATATCCAACATAAACTCTTTAATGATAAAACTGAAAGAGATGATAACGCAGATTGCTACGGCCTCCGAAGAACAGTCGCAGGTGAGCGAAGAGATATCTCTTTCCTCAGAAGAAATCATTAAAGCGCAGGACAGCGCACAGACCGGCTCAAAACAGGTAATAGCTTCTTCGGAAGAGCTTGCAAAAATGGCGGTAGATTTGTCCAATATGGTAAAAATGTTTAAGACGGCGTAATGCTTTTTAAAAAAAAATTAAAAAAATTTGATTTTTTGAATTTTATGTTTTATAATTAAATTATCAGAGGTTTTATTTTTCATCTTAACTCCTCGATGTAATGTCCTCCTAACCTGCCGGTTACCAACTACTTCCGGCAGGTTTTTTTTATTATTATATGCTCTTTCGGCATAATAAATTTCATCAAAAACATATCGCACGGATGGTTGATAAAGAGGGATATATCGGTTAAGACGTTAAGGTTCTTGATTGAATGGCTCCCCGAGACGGATTCGAACCATCGACCCAGTGATTAACAGACGCTTTAAACGAAAATTAAACTTAATAAAATAACGGCTTTATGGCTTACTTT
The DNA here is from genome assembly GCA_021798875.1 of bacterium. Classification (GTDB taxonomy): domain Bacteria; phylum SZUA-79; class SZUA-79; order Acidulodesulfobacterales; family Acidulodesulfobacteraceae; genus Acidulodesulfobacterium_A. The sequence continues at coordinate 175,527 of JAJZBN010000001.1, forward strand.
CTGACGATTACGGCTTTTTTATCTTACCTTTTTTTATCCGCTTTTTTCTTTTTTTTAAAATTTAATCATAATTTTATCATAGACCGACCCGGTGATTTTTAGTCAGTCGGTCATAGGTTCGGCCTGATAGCTTGTCCACTATCTAAATTAAGGTTTTATAACGGAACTAATCTTTGTTATTGTTTAATTTTTGATTATTATCTGTATTATTTTTTATTACCGGCGCCGGTATTATAATTCTATCGATAGGTTTTATTTTAGACATATCTATTTTTAATCCCTTTGATAAGTCTAAAGGATTTTTACCGACCCAACCTTCCGTTAAAGGAACATATTTTTTACTCATATTATCACCCCGTTTTTTGTTTTAAGTTTAATAATTCAATCGTTATTATATCTAAACTATTTATCCAAATACCGTTATTAAATTCATCAATTTCTAAATTGCCATCATCTCCAAAACTTGCGGATTTTTCTAAAAAAATGCCATTTAAATTTTCTGAAAAAGATATATTAGATTCATTGGCATATATACCATGTAATATTTCTCCGTTTTTTAATTTTACCCTTACTAAAGACGGACTATTAATTATTGCTTTCTTTCCTAAAGAATCCCATCCATTGATTAAAATAGTTGACCTTGTTTTATAAATAATAGTTCTAAAAAATCCAATGTTTAACAAAAATAATACTATTATTGCGCTAAGAATAGAAGCTAACCCTGCATATTCTATATGCAAACTAAAATATTGTATGTAATTTATAAGAATTAATTGAAACGATGCAAAAATAAATATATGGAATAGTCTATCCTTTTTATCGTTTTGTCTTATGCCGAAATAAATAAATAATTCTGATATGAATGCAAATACAAATATATTTACAAGTATATTTTTGTTTAAAAAATCGTTTAAGACGGATATAAATTCACTCATATTTTATTTAATTGATTTATTTTTAGATATTATAACATATTTTTAAAACCTTATCAAAATAAAAACCTTTCAAATCCTTATTTTACCTGCAATTAATCACGTGTTGACAAATTGTAAGTTATTGATTTTATTACAGTCAAAAACGAAAAAAGGCTATTTTTCTATTCCGTGAATTGCGATAATTATTTAAGGCCTGTCGTAATAACGGCTTTAAATACCGGAATGAGGAAGTCGGAAATATTTAATCTTACTTGGGATAGAGTGGATTTAAAGAACAGGATAATTCTTTTAGATAAGACTAAAAACGGTGAAAGGCGGGAAATTCCTATTAATGATACGCTTTTAAATACTTTATCCTGTATCGTGAGGAATATCAAAACCGACTACGTTTTTTATAATCCGGAAACTTTAAAACCTTTTTATGATTTTAAAAAATCATGGCAAAAGGCTTTAAAAAAGTCGCATATTTTAGACTTTAGGTTTCACGATTTAAGACATACGTTTGCAAGCTCATTGATAATGAAAGGCGTCGATTTAACGACTCTTAAAGAACTATTAGGGCATAAGGACGTAAAGATGACCTTACGTTACGCTCATTTGGCAAAGGGACATATTAGGGAAGCTGTTAAGGTTCTTGATAAAAATTATCATAATTTTATCATAGACGATGAAAATGAAATTTTATCAAACTCTTGAAACCCTTGTTAAAACTGGCTCCCCGAGACGGATTCGAACCATCGACCCAGTGATTAACAGTCACTTGCTCTGCCGGCTGAGCTATCGGGGAATATAGAATTAATATGAATAATTATGTAACGATGAATTGAATTCTTAACTGTTTAGATAGTATAAATAAAAATCGGCTTCTTGTCAATATTTTTATTGCTATTTTTTTGATATAATATATTTTTATTGCGCTGCATCGATATTAATTTTATTCGTTAAAATATTTAAGCACTAATACTGCGGACAGCAAAACTCCTGCGGAAAGTATAAGAAAATACAGAACGCTCTGCACGGCTATGCCGACGATTAGATATAAAATCAAAATAACGCGCTTAATTTTTTTTAACTCTTCGTCTCTCAGTAAAAAACCGGCAATAAACGCAACGATTATATAAATTACCGATTCTATAATAACGGCGCCGATATTTATATTCATAGTTCAAAGTTTTTATATAAATTAAGGTACTGCATTTTTTTGTTTTTATTTTATTACTTTTTTAAAGTATTCTACGGTCTTTTTAATTCCGCTTTCTATATCTACTTTAGGGTTATATCCGAGTTTAGTTTTTGCAAGCGTTAAATCCGGATTTCGCTGAATAGGGTCGTCTTTCGGCAGTTCTACTAATTTAATTTTCGATTTCGACCCCGTGAGCCGTAAAACTAAACTTGCAAAATCCGATATTGTGAATTCGTAGTTGTTACCCATATTAACTGGTCCGGTAAATCCGCTTTTATCGTTAATAAAGAGCATAATACCGTCGATTAAATCCGATACGTAGCAGAAAGAACGGGTCTGTTTTCCGTCTCCGTAAACCGTTAAATCCTGCCCTCTTAGAGCCTGAACGATAAAATTTGAAACTACCCTGCCGTCGTTTTCGAGCATTTTGGGACCGTATGTATTAAAAACCCTTATTACTTTTATTTCCGTTCCGTACTGCCTGTGATAATCGAACATAATAGTTTCGGCCGCCCTCTTTCCTTCGTCGTAACAAGACCTTATAGAAACGGGGTTAACGTTGCCGTTGTAATTTTCCGGCTGAGGATGAACCGACGGCGAACCGTAAACTTCCGAAGTCGAAGTATGAAGAACAGGTATTTTAAGACGTTTTGCGTTTTCCATAACGTTAAATATTCCAAAAACGTTGTCTTTCATAGTTTTTAAAGGGTCTCTCTGATAATGCGGAACCGATGCCGGACATGCAAGATTTACGATAAAATCGGCTTCTATGTTAAAAGACCGGCTTATATCCCATCTTATTAATTCAAATGCCGGATTTCCGATAAATTCATTTATATTGTTTTTCGACCCCGTATAAAAATTATCCATGCATAAAACTTCATGTCCTTCGTTTAAAAGCCTTTCGCATAAATTTGAGCCTATAAAACCGGCTCCTCCCGTTACAAGTATCCGCATATCTTAATTATCCTCCCGTTATTTTTGATTATTCTTAATCGTCCGTCTTTTTAATTAAACCGTCTCCGCTTAAATCGTATTTATTGCCGTAACCTCTTCTCGTTATCATGTAAAGTTCGTTTACGTAAGTATTGCCGTTGCCGATTATTATGGAAGAATTCATGCTTACGATATCGAATTTGTCGATATTTTCAAGCGTCGTTATAACTATTTCTTCGTCCGGTCTCGTTACCGCCTTTGCTATAACCGCAGGCCTGTCTTTTTCTATGGTTTCAAGTAAAATATTTTTCGCCGTCGTAAGCTCGTCTTTACGCTTCATGCTCTTTGGATTATAGATTATTATTACGAAATCTCCCGCAGCAGCCGCTCTGAGCCTTTTTTCTATATCCTGCCAGGGCGTTAAAAGATTTGACAGCGAAATAACGCAAAAATCGTTTGTTATCGGCGCTCCGACGGCGGCCGCTGCGGCGCAGAAAGCCGGAATACCCGGAACTATTTCAACCGGAACTTTTCCGATAAGGGACTGCTTGTCTAAAATTTCAAGCAATAAACCGCTCATGCCGTAAATACCGGCATCGCCTCCCGAAACCAAAGCCGTCGTTTTTCCCTCCAAAGATTTTTTAACAGCCGCTTCGCACCTTTTAATTTCGTCTTTCATATTAAACGAAAGCTTTTCCTGAGTATCTTTCAATAAACCGCCAATCTGTTTTAAATAAGAAGAATATCCTATAACCGCTTCGGCTTCGGTTATAGACTCATAAGCTTTTTTGCTTAGATGTTCCAAATCTCCGGGTCCGGTTCCTATAACCGTTATTTTTCCATAATTCATTTTTTCTTTTCCTTATTTTAAATTATTTAAATAAATTGTTTTTATAAATTGTTTTTTATTATAAATTTATTTGCTTGAATAATTATTCTCTAATAATTAATAATTATTATGTTTTTATTTAATATCCCCAATAACGGCTGCCGACGCCGTAACGTTTCCTTTTTTTTGCTTAGGTATTAATATCAAGGGAGCCGTAAAATTTTTAGCGGACATCATGGCGCAAGGCTCGCAGACTGAATATGCCCCCGTATATTTAAAACTCGGAGATTTTAAATATTCCGCCGATAAAGGCGTATTTTTAGAAACAAACGATTCAATAAAAGCGTTGATTTCGTCTTTTGAATAGAAATCTATAAATCTGCCGTATTTAAATCCAAAATCTAAGAGCCCCCGCTCGTTTTTTTTATTATCTATGGATGCTATGTTTCTTATGGAATTTAAAGCAATGCCGTTTTTTTCGAATATTTCCGAAACAAAATCTTCTATCTCGTTAAAACCCGTATTTCTGTTGCATCCGATCCCTACGACTAAACGTTTAGGTCTTAAAATAGCAATGTTTTTCGACTTGGACAAACCGTTCAAATGTTTTTTCATCGTAACTACTATAGCCTTGCGCTTCTTAGCGTTAAAATCTAACGTCAATGCCCCGTTTATTTTTATTCTTTCCGCGTTTATAAAACCTTTCACGTATTGTTTTATATAGAAATCTTTAAAATTATCTTCCAAAATTATTTCAAAACTTTCGCCTTTAAGCGACGCTTCGTTGAAATCCTTGACTTTTTTCTTCGCATCTTCTATGTAAAAATCAAATTTTTCGGCAAAAGCGTCTATCGAAAATTTATTTTTGGAATCCGTAGCCGTAGTTATTACCGGAATAGAATTTTCGATATATCCAGAAATTTCTTCGGCAAGCCTGTTTGCTCCGCCTATATGTCCGGAAAGCAGGCTGACCGCAAATTTTCCGGCTTCGTCCACAGCTATTATTCCCGGGTCTTTATACTTATTTTTCAAATACGGTGCTATCAACCTTACTACTGCGCCGACTGCAAGAAAAAATATTATATAATCGAAATTTTCAAGCAATAATTTAACCGTTTCTCCGTCCGAAAGTTTTTTATATTTTTTTATTTCAAATTCAATATCGGTAAATTTAAAAGAATTTAATTCTTTTATTAATGCGTAAGCGGATTTAATTAATTCATCTTTATTTTCTTCTATAAAAAAATTTATTTTATAATATTCTTCGTCAGATTTTTTATTTAATTTTTTATTTATTATACCCTTGCAAATTTTGGCAGCATTAGACAAAGAATTTTCCGATATTATAACTAATGCGATAAAATTAATTTTTTCTATGGCCTTATCATTATAAGCCGGCAGAAGAATCTCTGTACCCGTGATAAAAGTTCTTGTCATAAAGTTTCGATTTGTTATTTTTAAAATATTTCCCGTTAAGAGCTTCTCCGACTATTAAAACAGCCATATTTTTTATCGAAAATTGTTCGGCTTTTTTAACTACGTCTTTTAATTTGCAGTTTATCAAAAACTGGCTTTTTAAAGACACGTCCTTTGCTATAAGGCACGGCGTATCTTCATTGTAAGACTCAAGCAGGTCTTCGGTTACGGAATTTATCAGCCCGAAGCTTAAATATATAGCCATAGTGGCTCCGTGTTTCGCAAGGCTTTTTATATCCTGCCCTTCCGGCATTTTGCCCGTCCTTCCTTCGCCCCTGCAAAATATAACGGTTTGCGAAACGTCGGGAAGGGTCAAAATAGATTTATTTGCGGCGCTTGCTGCAAAAGCAGCGGTAACCCCGGGTATAATTTCATATTCAGCGCCCATTTCTTCCAGATAAGCCATCTGTTCGTTTATTGCGGAATAAATAGACGAGTCTCCCGCATGGAGTATGGAAATTACCTTTATTCCGCGCTTCCCGACTTTTCCGTCTTTCACCGCTCTGCCGTATTTTTCTACTTTACCGCCTTTAACCGGCACTGAACCTGCGCCTCCGCTATTTCTTTCGTTTATACTCAAAATATTTTCTACTTTAGTTTTTATTTCTTCAAAATTAAGGCTCTTTAAGTCTATCAATTCGGCGCCTTTTTTGATAATTTTAAGCATTAAAGGATTAATTAAAGAACCTGCGTAAAAAACGGCATCAGATTTTTTTAATATTTTTGCGGCTTTGACGGTCAGCAGTTCCGGATCGCCGGGTCCCGCCGAAACAAAATATATTTTAGATTTTAAAAACTTATTATTATTCATGCCGTATCCTCACAAAAACACGCCTATTAAAATTGAAAAATAATCGAAATCCAAATCGGTTTTCTTTGTAAAATCTTCTACGACTTCCGATTTTTCTATTAAATACAGTTTTATTTTACCGTTTTCGTTCTCTCCGTATCCGTCGCCTAACGCTTCTTTAAACGCTTCCAAAATATTTTTTACGCAGCTTCCCGCTTTCATAAAAACTATAATTTGCGGACGCGAAATTCCGGATTTATCGGCTATAAACTTTATTTCCGCTTTTAATTCGTCTAAACTTTTTTTAAGCGGCACGGATATTAAAACGCTCGCATTTTTAGCTATGTACGGTTCTTCGAGAAGTCCGAAAGAATACAAGAAAGAAGAAACGCCGTTAATAATATTTATATTTATAGCAAAATTTTTATGCTCGATTTCTTTCCCTATTTCTTTTAAAGCGGCGTGAATTCCGAAATATGTGCTGTAAAAAGCCGGGTCTCCAAGAGTAACGTATGAAACGCACGAAACGCTTTCGTTTTTCAATTTTTCATAAATTTTTAAAGCGTTTTCCCTGTATAAATCTTTATTTTTGCCGGTAGAACGCTTCATTTCAACCTGCAAAGGAATAAGCCTGTTTTCCCCGATATCCTGCAAGCCGGCAAATTTTAACGCGCTTTTAATTATATCGTAAGCGGTTTTGTTTTTCCCTCCGCAAACGTCCGGATAAAATATATAATCGCTTTTAATCACGGTGTTAATCGCTTTTACGGTAATAAGCTCCGGATCTCCCGGTCCGACTCCTACTACGAACAGCGTTTTTTGTCCGCTTACGTTAGCGCTCATTTTCGCCGCTCCAGTCGTTTTCGATGCCGTAATTTAAATCGTTAGCGTTTGCGCCGGTTTCTTCATCTGCGCTTAATTCGCTTAATGTTCCTAATTCTTTTAATCCGTTTAATTCGTCAGGATTGCGTCCGGTATCTTCGACGCCGGCATTTCCATTATCGCCGCGGTTATTATAATTTTTACCGATGACGTTATTACCGTCGTCATTTCCACCGTTATTGCCGTTTTCTATGCCGTTATCTTTAGCCGGTTTCGCCGTTCCGATAGCTTTATTTCTTACTTTTATTTTAGGCATTTCGGAATTTAATTCTTCGTTTTTTTTATCGTTTCTATTTTCTATTTTAAAGGTCATATTTCCTTTTTTACGCAGGGTTTCGGCTTCCTGCTTAAGTTCGGTTTTAGCAAGCGTACTTGACTCTTGTTTCGGTCTTCCGTTAATTTTTGATTCTGTTTTTGGTTCCGTTTTAATTTCGACATTTTGTTTTAAAAACTTTTTAGTAATTTTAATTACGTAAATCTGGTTTAAAGCCTGAAAATACGAGGTTTCGCCGATAGATTTCAGCCTTGAAACGTTCAAGGAAACCATTTCATATTTAAGTCCCGTGTTTTTAATAAAATTAATTACCGCATATAAAGTTTCTATAGTGACGGCGTTAACTACGATAACTCCGTTTTCTTTGAGTATATTCAAAGATTCTTTCAATATTCCGTCTATGTTTTCGGCTCCGCCGCCCCCTATAAAAACGGAATCAGGATTAACGCCTTTTAATTTCAAATTTAAACGGCTTTTTATCGCGTCCGGAAGTTCGCCTAATATCGGCTCTATGTTATTTCTTCCAAATTTTTTTATATTTCGCTTTAGATTTTCAATTTTCTGCTTATTTTTATCTATAGAGTAAACTTTGCCCCTGAAAGCGAGCCCTGCCGCCTCTATGCTGACGCTTCCGCTTCCGCAGCCTGCGTCTATTATAACTGAATCTTCTTTAATTTCCATCATGCCGAGGCTCACGGCCCTTATCTCTTTTTTCGTAGGTTCGCCCGAAGCATGAATATATCTGTCGTCCTCTATGCCCAATACTATATCTCTGTTTCTATTTATATAGACGTTAACCGTATTTTCGGCGTTTACACCCATTCCCGCGCCGGCAGAATTAACGTTATCGTCAAAATTCTTATTATTGCCGCTTTTATTGTTACCGTTATTCTTGCTTTTACCGTCCGAAAGGTTTCCTGCATTCACCGTCTCGGTTTTGTTTTTTTGATTTTTTTCCTTTAATATAACGATATTTTTTTTACCGCTTATATCTTCCAAAATATCTTTAGTAAAAGTTTTATATATTTTTTCGTTTTTAGAGCATAATTCCGTCAGGACATAAAATTCAAAATTTCCTATAATACCTTTTTCTTCAAGTTCGCCGTAAATTTTATAAGGGGTGTTTACTTCATCGGTATATATCCCTATTATTTTTTCGGAATTAAGAACGGGATGCAGGTCGTCGAAACTTCTTCCGTGAAGACTTAATATATAAGCATGGGTCATGGGGATTTTTAATTTCGAAAATCCTATCTGCATATAACTTATTGCAGGATATATTTCTATAAACCTTTTTTCGTTTTCTTTTAATCCGCCGATTATAGTGCCGCCGATACCGAAAAAATTAGGATCTCCGTTAGCAAGTATTAAAATATTCTTTTTACCGAGATTGTCTTTAACGTAATCTTCTATAAATTTTATTTTGCCGTCGTAAAATATCTGCGCATTGTTTAAGCGCGTAATATTTCCGTTATTTTCCAGAACTAAGCTCTTCTTTTCGGTCGATATCTGTTCCCTGACCCATATAAGAAGCGGCGCATCTTCTTTTTTTGCAAATACGGCATCTATTCTATTTTTTTTATCCGCAAACAATTCTAAAATCTGTTTTCTTGCAATATCCTGATAGCATGGAGAAACTCCTGCTATATAAACTTTTTTGGACGTTTTTGCCATATTTTACAATCTCTCCCTTTTTATTTCGTTTCCGCCGTAATCGATAAGTACTATTTCTATATTTATATCTATATCTATATCTATTTTCATATCCGTCGGATTCCCGCCTTCGGTATTAACATTAATATCGGCTCCGGTTTCTGCTTCAAAAACGCGGCCTGCGCCGTTATCGTTTTTATCGGCGTTTTTTACGATATTATACAATTTTTCGGCGGCTTTTTTTAATAATTTGCTTAAAATATCGTCCGAATAAATATTAAAATCATCCGAGGTTATATGCCCGAAAGCTTCCCGCGAAGTATTAGAGTTTATTATAAGCCCGTAAATACGCTCGGCATCGGTTTCGCTGCGCTCTTTAACCGCTTCTTTTGCGGTTTCCGCAAGAAAACCTAAATTTAACGACGTATATTTAGCATTAGTGTTTCTTGCGCCCTGGGCAATTTTAACTATTTTCCCTAATTGTCCTGCAAATATTATATTTTTAATTCCCGTTCCGCAAACTTTTCTTAAAGAATATGAAACGTAATCCCCTATTTCTATAAAACTTTCCCTGCGTATATTTTTAAATATTTTTACTGCCGCTTTTTCGCTGAATCTTCCAGGCGTAAAAACGCAGACGTCTATTTTATTTGCTTTTAAAAAACTTAAGCACGCTTTAATAGTTTCGAGCCATGCTTTGGTAGATATGGGAACGACGTACCCCGATGTTCCGAGTATGCTAATGCCCCCCTCTATACCAAGTCTCGAATTTAAAGTCCGTTCCGCAATTTTTTCTCCTTCCGGCACGTAAAGTACCGAAAAAAATATTTTGCCGCAGACGACGTCATAGCCGCCGCCTAAGCCGTACTTAACGCCTTTTATAGCGTTTAATTCTTCTTCTGCGGCAGACTCTATCATTTTATAAGGAACCGGATTTATTGCCGGATAACCCGTTTTTACCGGCAGCCCTTTTCTCTTAACAATGCCTATGCCTTTAGACGATACGAAAATTATCGCCGAATCTGCGCATAAAGGACATTTTATTATATTATAAACCAAGAATTTTTCATAATATTTTTTTAAACTTTTTACGGCATTTTTATCTTTTTTATCTATAACCGTAAAATCGGCGCAAATTTCAATTCCGCCGGTTACGTCCGCAAAATCGTCTCCGGAATCCTTTATCAAAACAGATTTTGAAATAACATGTTCCGCGTCCGGTTTTAATTTGAATTTTAATAAAGATGCAACTTTTAAATAAGCATTTTCGCCTCCGGGCATTTTTATTTCTATGGAATTAAATTTTTCGTCTTCAAAATAGTATCTTATAGACGCTTTTACCGCCGCGGCGCTTGTGCTGCCTGTGGAAAAACCTTTTCTTAAACCTGGCCCCGACCCGCCGTCAGCGCTTTCAATCAATATTTCCGCCGGTTTCATCAGAAAGAAGTCCCCACGGTAAAATTAACTCCTCCCGCCGGCCAGTAAGGTTCTCTAGTAAGAATAAAACCGTAAGAAAAGCTTATCGGTCCGATAGGCGAAAGATACATTATACCCGCTCCCGCAGATTTATAAAGCGCTAAAGGCCTTACGTCCGACGTATCCAAAAAAACGTTGCCTCCGTCCTGAAAAATAAAAAAATTAATACTTTTATAAACTGGTATATTAAGCTGAAGATTGTAATTTTCCATAACGTCTCCGCCTATAGGATATCCGTAAGGATTTAAGTTGACGAGCCCTATGGAATCCTGCGGGAAACCTCTGACGGTCGTCCTTCCGCCGAGAAAAAATCTTTCGTTAATCGGCACCTGCGAAGTCGGCGACAGCGGCCTTATATAGCCCAATCTTGCTCCTACAAGAAAATCGGTGTCATATACGAAAGGTATATATTCTTCCGAATGAAAATAAATTTTAAAAAAGTTAATCTGGGAATCTATCAGGAAATTGGAATAAGAAAAACGTAAATCCGTTAAATTTCCGGAAGTCGGATTGAAGATATTATTTTTAGTATTATATATAAACGAAAGCGAAGCAGAGCTTATTCTGGTAAAACCGTTGTCGCGGGGCGTAATTTCGGCGCCGGGGTTTAATCCCGAAAGAAAATCGTAAAACATGCCGTACGACAGCAATCCTTTAAAATATTTGTCGAATCTTCTTATAAGCGAAAAATCCGCCCCCTCTTTGTGCATAGTGTAATTAAGCGTTATTACGTCGGTATCGAGTCCGCTTGCGTTAAACGCCAGCCCCCTGTATCCGTATATAGCGGGGTCGTAATAGTTTAACAAGAGATTTGTATAAATAGCGCTTTTTGAAAATCTTAAAGAAAGAGATTTTCCGGTGCCGAAAAGATTGTTGTTTTCAATCTGAATAAACCCTTTATATCTGGTATAAGTTCCGTAACCTGCGCCAAAACTCAAATCCAGCGGTTTTGCATCTTTTACCTTAATGATTACCGTTTTTTCGGAAACTTCGTTTTCCGGATTTTCTATTTTAATAACGACCGAATTAAATATACCTCTTTTATAAAGCCTGTTTTGAGTTTCAAGTATTTTCCGCTGGTCGTAAAACTGCCCTTTTTTAAAAAGCAAAAGACTTTTAATAAAACCCGTCCTCGTTACCGTATTGCCGGTTATTAAAATCCGTTTTATCCTTACTCTCGGCCCCGCTTTTATTTCATAGTAAATATATGCATATTTTTTATTTTTTAAAAACTTTACGTTCATTTTGACTTTTGAAAAAACATATCCCGAATCCGATAACTTGGTGGAAAGCAGCTCCTTTCCGTTCTCGGCTATAATTATACGGAAAGGCTTCGCTTTCATTTTTAAAAAATAGCCGGTAAGCGCGGCATCGCTTTTAAAAATAGCCGGAAGTCCCGCAATATAAACTTTTTTTACGATGGTAGGAATTCCCGAATCTATATTTACGGTTACCGCTACGCTCTTTTTATCAGGCGAAAATTTTAATTCATAAGAAACGCGGGCGGATAAATAGCCTTCGTTGTCGTAAAAGTTTTTAATATTTTGAACGTCGTTTTTAAGCCTGTTTTTGCAGAAATATTCTCTGTTAAAAAAAGATGTAACGTGCGTTCTCATAAGACGCGTTATAGTCGTTCTGCTAAAAGGTTTATAGCCGTAAATGTATATTTTGCTTATTTTTACTTTACTTCCTTTGTTTACCGAGTAATAAAGATTTATCGTCTTATCTTTTTCGTCTTTATTTTCTTTAAACAAAACATTAGCAAAAAAGTAGCCCTGCTTCATATAGTATTTTTTTAAAACCTTTTGAAATGCTAAAAAAGTACCGCCGTCGAATATTAAAACGTTTTTTATCTGCAATACGGAATTTTTTACGTAATTTTCGCTTAACGGTTTTATGTCTTTAAAATGAAATAATATTTTATAACCGGGATGAACCTTAAAGGTTATAACTGCTTTGCGCTTAGAAATATAGGTTATTTTAGGACTTGTTATTATGGCGTTTAAATAGCCTTTATTTTTATACAAATCCCATATGCTTTTTCTTAATAAATGAATTTTGTTTAAATTAAGCGGCTTGCCGATAAGTTTTTCAATTAAAGCTTCAACTTTTTTTTTCGGATAATATAATTTGAATTTAACGAATATATTAGAAATTATAACCGGTCTGCCCGAAATAATTTTTATATTTACCGCATAATATTTAGGCCTTCCTTGCAATAAAGGCGTTTTTATGTTTACTTTTGCCGACGGATAGCCGCCCTTAGACATAATCTTTTTTATTTTTTTTATGCTTACGGTTTTATAATACTTATATATTAAACCGCCTTTTTTAAAAGGAATGGATTTTATTATACTTCCTCTTGAAATTCCGGTATTTTTAAGCCCTTTTATATTAACTTCTTTTATGTAAATTTTCGGGAAAAAAACGAATCTTAAATAAATTAATTTCAATTTTTTATTTATATTTGCAAAAACCGAAATATTGGAAAAATAACCGGAAGCATAAAGCGTTTTAATTGTTTTCTCGAGATAAACCATAGAAAATTTTCTTCCCGCTTTTATATAAAAAAGGTTTTTTATATTGCTTGCGGGAATACCGTAAGGCACCCTGTAATTTATGGATTTTACGGTGTACCGTTGCGCGTTTATGCCGTATATATTTACGGCGTTTAAAGCATAAGCGTCTTTTACCGCAAAACATAAAATAAATGCGGCAAATAACGGTAAATAATTTATAATTTGATTTATTTTTCTTATTTTATTTATAATATCCATTGTTTTTATTTTAAATTTTAGTAAAATCTGAAGTGAAAAACTATATTGCCGCCCACTTCGCTGAAAACGTTTGAATTATTTGGAGCAAGCTCGTTATTTTCCCATACTCCTATAACGGAAATATGAGGGGAAATTTTATAAGTGACGGTAGCGGATTGCGACGACTGGGAAGACGCTATATCGCTGTATGAAACCGACAGCCGCTTTGTCAAGTTTTTAGAAACGGTTACCTGAGGTGCGGCACTGTGCGTTATCGCCGAATAACCTGGGGTTATCGACATATTTTTAAAGCCGAAATAGCTCGATATAGTTCCGGTAACGCTCTGCTCGACCCCTCCGCCTATCGCCGAAGCGGCTTCCGAAGCGGCTATTCCTCCGGCGGAAGAAGCATAAACCGAGTTAGCCGAAGTGCCGAGCGCGAGCATCGAAACTATGCTTAACTCAGAAAGAGGCGGAGTCGATGAAAGGTTAACGTTAAAATTAAGCATCGATCCGCTTGCGTTCATTCTTATTATATATTGATTTATATAAGTTCTCGCCGCGACGTCGAAAGTAGGATTTATTTTATACCTGTTATTAAAATCTAAATTTGCGTATGACAGTTTCAGTTCGGTTCCCCTAAAAAATATATCGCCCTTTTCGGCATTAGCCGTTCCTATAATTACGGGATTATCGAGCGTGCCGAGAATATTAAGGTCGGCGCTGAAATTCGTATTTATTATATTATTTCTTATCTCTATTTTCTTTTTCGACGTTACCTTAACATTCAGCCTCGGATTGGTTAAACTTACCGGAGACGCCTGAGTTACCGCGTTGTATCTTTTATAGCTTAAAAGAAACGACGAAAAATTTATTTTCTTATCGTACATGGCTTTTTTAATTTTTACGCTTCCGTATAAAATCGGGTTGTCCGGCCTCCCCGAAAAACCCAGTCTTCCGCTCATTTTTGCGTAAAAATAGTCGGACGCCCTGTAAACCGCGGAATTAAAATTAGTTCCTAATCTATAATAAGATGGTAAAAAATTGTGCAGCCTTATAACGCCGCGAGCCGAAAAAATGCCGTTAAGCATTCTGAATCTTGCTTTTTTGATATAAATCATGTTTTTATTAAACGTAATCTGCGCAAAAATTCTTGAAGCCGCAAATGAAGAATAAACGGACGGTTCAATCAGCCCCCTCTTGATATTTGCAAATCCGTATATTTCCGGAGATGCGAAAGGTCCGAATATTACCGCAGAAGCAGTCGCAAATCCGGATGAATTTATTATTTTGTTAGTAAAAATTCCGAGAACCCATAAATCCGTTCTGTCGTTTAATATTATATGGTATTTTCGCGGAGTTATATAACCTCTTAGCTGAAAATAGTTATTGCCGCCTTTGAGCTTAAAACCGCTGAATTCAACGGTTCTATCCATATAAGAAATTTTAATATTTTTGGTATTTTGCAGGAAAAAAGGACCGTGTTTTAAATACAAATAATCTAATTTGGAAAAAATATACGAATTTTTAAAATTAGAAAGTTTTCCGCTGCCGAAAATTCCGCCGGAAAGCCTGAACAAAGTTTTTCTGTAATTAACGCTTAACATTTTTATATTCGTAATAAAATTGTAGGGATAACCTTTTTCCAATAAAATTTTAGCTTTCGTGTCAAGCGTATTGTCCATAGCAAATAAACGAAGTTTCATTTTTCTTTTCGAAGAATTGACGACGGCTTTTATAGCGCCCAGACGATAATCTTTAACAAAAACGTTTTCTGCATCGACGGAACCGGAAATATCAGGCAGATTAAAAGTGCCGCCTAAATGCAAATCGGCATCGGCGATTCCTTTTACCGAATATTTTTTTAAAAAATTGAAATTTAAATACGAAAGGTTAATGCCGTTTGAAACTACATTTATATCGTAATTATCATGGCCGCCGCCGTTTTGTCCGTTAGCGCTTCTTCCTGCGGTTCCGTTAAAATTCAAAACGCCGTAAGAGTTAAAATATGCGCCGCCGTATAAGCCTCTAAGTTCATATAAATTCAATATTTTTTTAGTAACCGAAAATTTAAAATTAACTTTGTTAACGTTTTGACCGTATATAACTGCTTTCTTAGAATTTCCCGCCGCCGTTAAAACTGGATTTTTTAGTTTCCCTTCGATATTTCCTTCGGAATTAAAAACGGCAAAGAAACCGGTATGCGACGCCGCAAGGTTTTTTGCATTAAAATATCCGTTAATCAGCTCTTGACGGGAAATTTTGTCCTTATAAATTTCTCCGTTAAAATTAAACATCCCCTTTCCGTCCGTGCCGTTTTCTTTTAGTCTTACTTTTTTTACGATAACCTTGCCGCTTCCGGTTATATTAAAGTTTGCGGTTCCGGTAAACGGAGCCGTATATCCGTTTATAAAAAGCCTGTTAAACCTGTTTTTAAACTTAAAACATATATCGTGAAGTTTGCCGGTTATATTACCGGTTAAAATTCCCTCCGCCGTTGGATTAAAATACCGGCTTTTATATTTATCGACAAGACCAATTTTCGGCAGTTTGCCGTAAGAAGCTTGAAAATTTAAATTTAAATATTTTTTTTCGTAATTAATTTTCCCTCCTAAAACGCCTTTTACGGTTTCCGATAAAATTCCGGTATGCTTTATAACAATATATTTATCGTTTACTAAAACCGCTCCGTTAAGTAAAATTCCGTTTCCGTAATTAATCCTGTATATCGTATTTATTCCTTTTTTGTTTTTAAATTTAAGCTGTTCGACCGGTTTAAGCAAATTTATTTTTTCTATATTAGCAATGTAAAAATTTTTGCCGAAATTTAAAAAAGTCGTAATACTGCCGCTTGCTTCAGCCTTTAACTGCGGAATTTTTTCCGTATCGTAAAAATCGATCAGCTTTCCAACGTCTATTCCTTTTAATACAGATTTAAATCTGCCTTCTTTTTCGTTAAGATTTATACTGCCCTTAGAACTGAACGTGCCGTTAAAAGTTTTAAGGTTGATTTTTTTGAATTTTATAATATTATTTTTGTCTTTTGAGCCGTTTCTGTCAAACGTACATATTATTTTTCCGCTTTTAAAATCGCCTCCCGAAAAAACCGTATCTTTTAATGTAATTACAGCTTTAGACTTTAACCTTCCGGCAGCCGCTCCTATTACATTCACGTTTGCCCGCAGTTTTCCTTTTAAAGCCGGAAGCTCATCGAAGCGTTTTGAAAAAAAAGAAAGATCGCTTACTTTTAATATCGTAGTATCGTTAATTTTTTTAATAATTTCCGGAAATAAAATTTTTTTCTTTAATTCCAGAATCCCGCCGGATGAAACGTTAAAATATTTATTTTCCAATATTACTTTTCGGTAATATACAAAACCTTTTGCATAATGTATCTCTTCAGCGCTTGAGCGGTAAAACCCTCCATATTTTAAATTGCCGGATTTTAAAAATATATAAGGAATATCGTATTTAAGATATATGCCGGCGTTTTTATAAACGAACGGCATTTTAGAAGGCTTTTTATAAACGGTAAGATTTATTTTTTTAAGATTAAGAAGTATTTTTTTATCTTCGTCGTTAAAGTTGAAACTGCCGCCTGATATTTCTATCTTATCGAATGAAACCGAAATTAAAGTGTTTGGACGCTTAACGGAAAATTCTTTTATTACCGAAGCTATTTTTTTATAGTTATAAAATTTATTATTCTTTATTAAAACATATAAGTAGGGATTAATTATATTTATTTTATAAATATTTAACTTTCTGCCGAAAATATTAACGTGTCCGACGTTTATATCGATTTGTTTAATCTTTGCCAAATTTTTAATTTTTACGCCGTAAATACTTATTTGCGGAGAAAAAATAGAAAATCTTATTCGTTTTAACGTTACCGTTTTTTTAAGTTTTTTGGAAAGATAAGAAGATATATAGGTTTTTGCTATATATGCAAAATAGGAAGATTCTAAAAAAGAAACGGCGCTTGCCGAAATTGCGATGATAATAAACAGCAGAACTGCAAGATAAATTTTAATCTTTTTGTCATATTTTTTCATCTATAAATTTATAGCCTACGCCTCTTATAGTTTCAATAAACTTGACAGATTCGTCTATCTCGATATTAGACCTGAGCCGTCTTATGTGAACGTCGACCGTCCTTGGTTCGACGAAAGAATCGCTTCCCCATACGTTGTCTAAAAGTTTCTCGCGCGAAAAAACGTCCCCTGCGTAAGTCATCAAAAAAATAAGAAGTTTAAATTCTATAGGGCTGAGTTTTATCTCGGTATCTTTTACCATGACGCTGTGTTTAAGAACGTTAATAGTAATATTTTTAAAACCGAAACCGTCGGATATTTTCTCCGCCTTATTATTTTCATTTTCTACGGCGTTTGCCGGAGGCACCCTTCTTAAAATAGTTCTTACTCGAGCAAGAAGTTCCGCTACCGAAAAAGGTTTGGTTATATAGTCTTCGGCTCCGGACTCAAAACCCAGCACCTTATCGACCTCTTCCTGCTTTGCGGAAAGAAATATTACCGGAACCGCCGAAAAATTTGCCGTTCTTTTTATTCTTTTGCAAACTTCGTAGCCGTTAATATCCGGAAGCATTATATCTAATATCAGCAGATCGGGCTTAAAAACTTCCGATGCCCTCAATCCGTCAAATCCGTTAAAAGCAAACTCTACTTTATAGCCTTCTTTAGCAAGATTATATTTTAAAAGTTCGACCAAATCAGGTTCGTCGTCTATTATAAGTACGTTGGCTTTATACATACTAAATAATACAACATAAAAAACGGTTCATGTCAAGAATTTTCCTCATCTATTCTCCGCCTTGCTTCCAGTATCTCGTCTATGCCTTTTAAAAAAGCGCCGAAACAGGCGGGATCGAAAGCCGCCCCAGGCTTCATTTCGTCTTTCATTATCCTGAGGGTTTCTTCCAGCGTATAAGCCGGTTTATATATTCTTTTATTTATAAGCGCGTCGAAAACGTCGGCTATCTTAGTAATCCGTCCGGAAAGCGGTATGGCGTCGCCCTTCAAACCGTTAGGATATCCGCTTCCGTCGTAATTTTCGTGATGCGATAATGCTATAACCGCGCCTTCCTTTAATGTATTAGACTCCGAATCCTTTAATATATTATATCCTATTACGGTGTGCGACTTCATAATTTCAAATTCGTTTTTATCCAATCGTCCGGGTTTCAATAGAATATTATCCGGTATTCCGACCTTGCCTATATCGTGCATGGGAGAGGAATTCAATATATTCTCCCGATAAACGCCGTCCATTCCAAGTTCTTTTGCTATAATTGCGGCATAATGAGACATTCTGGCAATATGGTTTCCGGTGTCTTCGTCCCTGTATTCCGCTAAAACCATTAAGCTGTTAATAGAATCGTGCTCCATTTTATAAACGTCGTCTATTGTTTTTTGATAATACGATTCTATGGCAAGCGTTATATCGATAGACAGCATTTTCTGTACCGAATTAAGTATCGATATAGACTCTTCGCTGTCTATGCCTTTTTCTTTACAGCATTTTATAACGGCATTAGTTATAAGCGTATTGTAATATCCGTAACTACCTATATAAACCGAAGGAGATATCTTATAAACGTAATGCGCAAAACCGACTATAACCCTGTTAATAAAATAATTTTCGTCATACGTCAATCCGAACAGCTGCTTAATATAGTGGGACTGAGTAAGTTTCAGCTGCTCCAAAAGGTCGGGTCTTGAATTAATAATTTTAGCGGTTTCTTCGATATTCAGCAAATAATCGTAAAAATCCGAAGCTATTTTTAAAGAATTATTTTCTATACATTCCGTTATTTTACCTATGCCGTCTATGTCTTTTTGCGTAAAATGAGTCAAATCTTTTAAAAGTTTTACATTGTTTTGACCGAAAAGACCGTAAATGCCTATAACGCCCTTTTCGGTCATTTTATTTTTTTTTAATATGTCGTCCAATCTGCTCATAAATTCTCCTTTTTTTAAACTGCCAAGACCTGTTTATTGATATTTATTGAGTTTTATTTCTATCGTATTCTTCCGCCGTGTCGGCTATTTTTAAACTCTGATTCATATTCCTCGGATGAAATTTTGCATGCTGTTCTTTCAAATGAGATATATCGGTATGCGTGTAAATTTCCGTAGTGGAAATACTCGAATGACCAAGCATCTGCTGAATCGACCTTAAATCCGCACCGCCCCCAAGAAGGTGAGTAGCAAAAGTATGCCTTAACATATGCGGAGTTATATTTTTATCTATTTTAGCGAGAAGCGCCGATTTTTTAATAATTTTCCACAAACCCTGTCTTGTTAAAGGCAGTCCTTTTGCCGTAATAAACAGATACGCTTTTCCGGTATTTTTAGATTTAACTGCGTATTTTTGCCTGAGCGGCAGATAAACTTTAAGCATCTCTTTAAAAGGCGTTCCAAAAGGAACTATTCTTTCTTTAGAGCCTTTGCCTATTACTCTCGCAAAATTTAAATCAAAGTTGAAATTATCCAGTTTTATGTCCGCAAGTTCGGAAATTCTCAGTCCGCTTGAATATAAAAATTCTATTATTGCTTTATTTCTAAGATTTTCAAATTTGTCCGCATCCGGGTCTTTTCTTTTTCGTATTCTTCCCTGTCCCGTAAACTCGACAGATAAAATTTTTCTTATCTCTTCTTCCGTAAGAAAATCGGGCAGTTTCTTTGCCGTAAAAGGATAATCTATATCTTTAAAAGGAAATTCCGTTACAATGCCGCGTTTAAATAAAAATTTATAAAATCCTTTAATAGACGAGTAAAACCTCGCCCTTGTTTTTCCGCTTAAATTTAATTCGGAAAGATAAGACAGGAAATCCTGAAAAAAAAGGGGCGAAAGTTCTTTAAAATTAATATTTTTGTCCGCTAAAAAGCCGCGAAATTTCATTAAATCCAAATAATATGAAGAAACGGTATTAAGGCTTAAACCTCTTTCTATTTTAAGAAAAGATATATAGTTTTCTATAAAAGCCTCAAGTTCGTCTTTTTTAATCGGATTTTTAATAGGAATCGTTCCTTCATCCATAATTTTGCATTTTGCCGTACTTTTGCATTTCATTTTGCCGCGCTCGAATGTAATAATCGGCACTTTAATAATTTTGCGTTTTTTTTAACTTCACCGACTCGGTCAAATAGTTAAATATAAGTCCAAAATCCAGCATTTTAAATTCATATGCTCCTATTCCTTTTATAAGCACGAATTTTATCTGTTTATCCGCCACTTTTTTGTCTAATTTCATTGCGTTTACGTACTGTTCGGGAGTAAAATCCGGAACGTCCGCCGGCAGACCCGAATTTATTATTAAATTTTTAATTCTCGCTGCGTCTTCATCGCCGCACAATCCAAGATGTTTAGAGAGATTTGCGGCAAAAACCATTCCTATGGCTACCGCCTCGCCGTGTTTAATATTTTCATAATTATATAAAGTCTCTACCGCATGCCCCAGACTGTGCCCGAAATTTAAAACGGAACGCAGTCCCGATTCTTTCTCGTCCTGATTGACTATATCAGCTTTAATAGAACACGACTTTTCAATTATATGAATTAAACATTTTTCGTCGTAAGCAAGGATTTTTTTATAATTAGATTCGAGATAGGAAAAAAAATTTGCGTCTAACGAAGCTCCGTATTTTATGACTTCGGCAAATCCGTTGGCTAACTCTCTTTTATCCAGCGTTTTAAGAAGATTTACGTCGATAAATACGGCTCTCGGCTGATAAAAAGAGCCTATAAGATTTTTTCCTTTAGGATGGTCTATGCCCGTTTTTCCGCCTACGCTCGAATCTACGTCGGCAAGCAAAGTAGTCGGAACCTGAATGAAGTTAATTCCCCTTAGATACGTAGCCGCGGCAAATCCCGCAATATCGCCGACAACTCCGCCTCCGAAAGCTATTATATAATCGGACCTTTCCATCCTTTTATCTATAAGCCGGTCGTAAATATCCGAAAGATATTTAAGGCTCTTGGTAGATTCCCCGTCGGGAAGGACGATAAAATCAAAATTTTCTATTCCGCATTTTTTAAGAAAATCGGAAAATTTATCTCCGTATAAACCATGAACGGTTTTAGAAGTTACGGCTAAAAACCCCGCTTTTAAATTTACGGCGGCGGAATTTAAAAGCGAAACCGCTTTATCCGCTGAAACTCCGCCTATAATTCCGGCGTCTATTACTATATCGTAGCCGTTTTTCTTTCCGCCTGTTTCCGGTTCGACCCTTATTTTCATACCGTATGCTTCAGCTTTACTAAAAAAATAAAATTATAATTTATATATTATATTATTTTATAAATCAAATATTTTAACTTATTTAACCTTGGCGGACTTAGAATTAGAAAAAGAATTTTTTGAAAAATTCTGTCTTTTGGAATTTCCGAATCTGTATGAATTTAACGGTTTTTTTGAACTTTGCGTACCCGTAAACCCTGACGGCTTAAAAGATTTTGCAGTATTTGCCGAAATATTTAAATCGTTAGAAAAGCCTCTTTCCGCCCCTGCGTTAAAACGGCTCTGTCTTCCTCTCGACGTTTTACGCTGAGCCGTTCTCGGCCTTCCTTTAAACTGTCCGTCGTAATTGTTATGCGACACGGTCTTTTCCTCCGCCGCTATATTAATATTTGCGGGAGGCACGAAACTGTCGAACATAACCCTCGGTATTTCACGTTTTATAAACCTTTCTATCTCTTTCAAGAAACGCATTTCTTCTCTGTCAACTAATGAAACCGCTCTTCCGCTTGACCCCGCTCTTCCGGTTCTTCCAATGCGGTGAACGTAATCTTCGGCTGCGTTAGGCAGTTCAAAATTGACCACATACGGCAGGCGGTCTATATCGATACCTCTCGACGCCACGTCCGTAGCAACCAAAGCGGTTACCGAACCGTTTTTAAACTGATTGAGCGCCTTAATTCTTGCGGGCTGGCTTTTGTTTCCGTGTATTGCGGTCGCCGAAATTCCGTCTGCCGCAAGCTTATCCGCAAGCCTGTTCGCTCCGTTTTTAGTGCGCGTAAAAATAAGCACCTGCTCCCATTTATGATGTTTAATGAGATGAGATAACAGATGGCTTTTTAACTTCTGCGAAACCATATGGACGCTCTGATCGACTAATTCCGAAGCCGAATTCTGTTTTTCTCCCTGCACGAAAGCAGGATTGCGAAGAACAAACTCGGACAGCGACTTTATTTTTTCCGAAAAAGTTGCCGAAAACAACAGATTTTGCCTCTGTTTCGGCAAAAGCGCTATAATTTTTTTAATATCGACTATAAAACCCATATCCAGCATTCTGTCCGCTTCGTCCAGAACTAAAATTTGAATTCCCGATAAATCCACCGTCCTTTGTCCCGCATGGTCGAGAAGTCTTCCTGGCGTAGCCACTAATATATCCACGTTGCGCCTTAAAGCCTTTATCTGCGGAACTATGCTCATTCCTCCAAAAACGGACGTCGATTTAAGCGGAAGGTATTTTCCGTACATTTTCACCGATTCCTCGACCTGCACAGCAAGCTCTCTCGTAGGAACCAGCACTAAGCACCTCGGCTTAGACTTTAAATTATTATTGGAATTTGAAAGCATATGAAGTATAGGAAGCGTAAAAGCCGCCGTTTTCCCCGTTCCGGTCTGCGCTCCCGCAAGAAGGTCCTTTCCCGAAAGCACTATCGGGATAGACTTAGCCTGAACCGCCGTCGGATTTTCATAACCCGCATCGGCAATCGCCTTCATCAAATTTTCCGATAAATTTAAATCTTTAAAACTCATTTCTTCAACCGTCTTTAATTTTTGCAACATTTCTTTAAAATCCTCCTGTTTTTATACAAATTAACACTGCGAATAGTTTTATTTCAGAGGAATATTTAAAGAAAAGTCTTTAAAGGGATACCGCGCTTTTAACTTTAACAATGTCGATATATATATTTAATATTTTTTTATTTTTTAATTATACCTCATATACAGATTTTATGCAAATATCTTTCCGTTTAATCCGTTTAATTTATTTCCTTGTTCATTTCATTATATTAATCCAAACGATATAAAGCAAGGAATCGTTGCCATAATTATTTAAAAAAGCTATAATTTTAATAAAATAAAATTAATTTAACTTAATTTAACTTAATAAAAATCTGCAATTAACAATTAATAATGAATATTCTACACATAATATCTTCGAGGGGCTGGGGAGGGGCGGAAAATTCAGCCGTTTATCTTGCCAAAACGCAAATTGAAAAAGGGAATTCGGCTTTTTTATTTATTCATTCGCTTAACGAAAAGCTTATAAATATCCTAAAAAATAACGGCGTTAATTTTTATTCTGCATTTAATCCCGAAAGAAAAAATATATACGCCTTAAATAAAATTATAAAAATATGCCGAAAAAACAATATAGATATTATACATACCCATCTTGGCACAGGAAGTTACCTTGGGGTTATAGCAGGAAACTTTCTTAAAATTCCAGTCGTCAGCACTATAAACATATTCAGCGGTTATCATTATTACGCGCTTGCAGACGCATTATGTTTTGATAGCAATGCCGTTAAAGACTATCATATAAAATACTTTTCCACCCCGAAATATTTAAAATACAAACCTAATTTAATAGAATCGGCAGTCAACAAACTTTTTAAATTTTCTTACAAAACCGTTAACGATATAAATGAAATAAAAAATAAATCTTACGTATTATACGAAAGAATAGACGAATCGCATTTCATTAATTACAAAGACCGGTTAAACGAATTCGATAATTATTTCAACATAGGTATTACCGGAAGAATTGACGAACAGAAAGGTCAAATTTATTTTATAGAAGCGGCAGAACTTTTAATTAAAGAATATAAAGAAAATTCGGCTTTTAAATCAAAAATAAAACCGCTTATGTTTCATATAGTAGGAAGCGGTAAAACGGAAAAAGATTTAAAACGGATAACCGAAAGTAAGGATATTGACAAAAATTTTAGATTCTGGGGATATCAAAAAGACGTCAGAAAATTCGTCAATACTTTCGACGTCTGCGTTTCTTGTTCGTTAAACGAACCTTTCGGTATTAATAATCTGGAATACATGTTTATGCAAAAACCGTGCATAGCTTCCAATACCGGCGGAATCCCCGAAGTTTTCGGCGATACCAATATACTTGTGCCTCCTAAAGACCCTTTTAAACTCAAAGAAGCAATTAAACTTTATATAGAAAACGAAAACTTTAAAAACGAACAAGCCGTCAATGGTTTCGAAAGAGCCAAAAAATTTTTTTCTTCCGATATCTGCTATAAAAACGTCATGGACGTTTACGCAAAGGTTTTAAAAAGACAAGCTCGCAATGCAAAATAAAAATGTAATAAATATAATAAATGTAAATAATACAAGGCTATAATAACTATAATTATAACTATAGATAGAACCATCACTAAAGCTATAAACAATAATAATTAATAATTATAATAATTAATTATTATAAACAATAACTATCTATAAAATTTATTAGAAATGACATTAATGCCATGAATAAATAAACACCATGAATAAAAATTTTTTTAAAAAAAATTTTATAAAAAATCTGGTTGTTTTTATATTTTATCTTCTTATATCGGTCTTTTTTTTCGGTTATCCTATACTGGAGCATATATCTAAATACTATATAGGAGGAGGGATAGATCCTACCCAATACATATGGTCGTTCGAATGGGCAAAATACTGCCTAATCCATTTTAAAAATCCTTTTTATACTAATTTTATGTGGGCGCCGCGCGGCTTTAATCTTACCGGTTCTACCGTAGTATTCGGCGCCGCTTTTCTTTCTTTGCCGCTTACAACTCTTTTTGGTCCCGTCGCAAGCTACAATACGGTTATGATTTTGCTTCCAGCCCTTGCCGCTTTTTCTATGTTTATACTGCTTAAACATATCATAGAATTAAATGCGGCGGAATTAGCTGCCGTTAAAAATCCGACGCGGTTTTTTCCAGCAATAATCGGCGGATATATATTCGGCTTTTCAAGCTATATGATAAATCAGATGTCTTCGCATATGCACCTCGTCCTCGTGTTTTTAATCCCGCTGATGGTTTATCTGTTTCTGCTTAAAATCGAAAACCGCATTACGAATTTAAAATTTATTTCGCTTTTTACGATTATGCTGATATTTCAATTTCTTTTTTCGTTGGAAATTTTTGCGACTTTTACGTTTTTCGGATTTATTTCTTTAATTATATTTCACTTAATATACAATAAAAATAAGATTCGGAACGCAAATAGAAAAAAAGATTTATCTGATAACGATAATAGAAATACATGTAATATAAACGAATCTAAAGATAAAACTAAAGCTAAAGATTTAAAATTAAGAATTTTAAAAGCGTTAAAGCCTGCCGTAATTTCTTATATCATAGCTGCCGCCATTCTTTCGCCGTATCTTTATCTGTTTTTTATCCAAGGCAGATTTAACGTCGTGCATTTTGCGCCGGCAGATTTTTCTTCAAACCTTTTAAACTTTTTTATACCTTCAAAATATACTATGCTCGGCGGCAATTTCTTTACCTTTTTATCCGATAAGTTTGACGCCCGCGATTACGTTTTCGACCAAGACGCGTATTTAGGGCTGCCTTTTATAGGCATTCTTATTTTTTATTTCTATAAAAACGGCTCTAAACTATTAACGAAAGCATTAATGTATACTTTTTTAACCATAGCGGTATTTTCGATAGGGCCTACGCTTCATATTTACAAATATTCCATTATGCCTATGCCCTACAAGCCTTTCGTGGTAGTCCCGCTTATAAAACATGCTCTCCCCGCCCGTTTCATGCTTTACGCTTTTTTCGTGCTCGGCATAATAACAGCTTTATTTTTAAGCGAACCATTGAAAGACGAAACGTTAAACTCGATAAAATATGCATCTGCTTTGTTGGGAATTCTGTTCATCCTGCCCCCTTTAAATTTTTCCGGAAGATATACAAAACCGTATCTTCCGCCTTTTTTCTCCTGCAATACCGGCAATACTTTTATCAATAACAAAAATAACGATAAAAATTGCGGCAATTACAAAAAATTTATTAAAAAAGATTCAAACGTGCTTATTATTCCTTTCGGTTATAACGGTTTATTCCTATATTATCAGGCAATCGACGGAATGTACTATAAAACGGCGGACGGATATCTCGGCGCTACTCCGTCTTATTTTTCAAAATATCCTATAGTTCATTCGTTTTATCATGCAGAACCGATACCGTATTCAAAAATGGAATTAGCTAATTTCCTTTACAGGCATAAAGTAAAAAAAATTATCGTTATTCCGCCGGTAAATAAATATTATTTTAAACTTTTCGATAAAATATCGCCCGGCAGAAAACCTGCTTATAAAAACGGCGTTTATATTTACTCCGTTTCTGCGAAGGCTACATCGAAATATAAAACTTTAAAAATAAAAATTACAAAACCTATTCTTAAGGAATATTATTTCGGCCTCTTATTGAAAGGAGCAATAAAATTTATAAAAGTTAGTTTATCTAAAAATAAATATAAATATGAGGGTAAACATAATAGTAAATTTGTATATGAAAAAATATACAAAAAGATATCTCCCGCATTCTTAGAAAAATACGGCTATATACCCAAGTTTTTCGGAGTATCTAAAAAACCTTATTATACGGCGCAGGATTCCTGGATAGGTCCTTTCGGAAATGCAAAAACCGGTATAGATAAAGATAAAGGTAAATATAAAGGTTTAGGTGTAGAAATAGGAATAGGCATTGGCATAGGCGGCTCATATAAAAATTTGCGTTTAATTTTCAAAAAATACTCTAAATACGCAAAAAAAATCTATTTCCCTTATCCGATAATATATAACGGCTCAAAATCTGGAAACGGCTTGCTTTTAATGGTATTTAACGCAGGTAGTTTAAAATCTTTCCCCTTATTTTAAAAAAGCTTTATTTTCCTTAAACGTTAATTTATAATATACAAAATCAATAAATAACCAAATAACTAACTAAATAAATAAATAATTTATTAATTAATAAATTAAACATGAAACTGTCCGTCATTATACCTTGCTACAACGAAGTAAAAACGATTGAAGAAATTATAGCCGCCGTTAAAAATTCCCCTTATAAAAATAAAGACGGCAGGACTTACGACGAATGCAAGAAAATCGGTTTAAAAGACGGCTTTAGGGGATTATACTGCATAATAAAATATAACGTTTTCAGAAAATAATTACTTTACCCCATTTTTCATTTTTCTATGTCAAAATCGAAAAAAAAAACTTCGTTAATTAATATTACAGTTTTTATAATATATATTTTAATATCTCTGGCATATTTCGGCTTTCCAACTTTAAATTCCCCTCAAACACGTTATGTAGGAATGAACATAGACCCTACTCTTTTTATATGGTTTATCGAATGGTGGCCGTTTGCGATTATTCATCATCTTAATCCGTTTACAACGGCTTATATGTGGGCACCCGAAGGTATTAAGAATCTACTATGGCTTAATGCTATTCCAGGTTTAAGCATAATATTTTCTCCGTTGACTATTTTAATCGGACCGGTTTTTACTTATAACGTTATTGCTTTATTAAGTCCTGCTTTATCGGCTTTTTTCGCATACATATTAATAAAATATATAACTAAAAATACCGCAGCATCGGCAATTTCCGCATATCTATACGGATTTTCAAGCTTTATAATGGGCAATTCAGATTTAAACGTTTTTTTTATATGTCTTATTCCTTTATTGGTTTATCTTTTTCTGCTTAAATATGACGATAAAATTAATGCAGTTGTTTACGTTATCTTATCCGCCGTAATTTTTACCCTTGAATTTTCAATATCGCCCGAAATTTATTTAATTATATTTTTCTTTGCTATTACAAGTATTTTAATTTATATATTGCTCATCATAAAAAATAAAAAAATTGAATATTTATCAAAATTTATCGTAAATTCTTTTTATTTTATCTTAAGCTATGTTTTATCTATAGTCTTAGTAAGTCCATTTTTATATATCATGTTCGAATCGATAGAAAAATCTCCCAAATATCCGATGAATCCTATAAGCTGGAGTACTTATATAATAAATCTTATTTTACCTGGACCTGTTATTTTTCTCGGCGGAAGGCTGTTTTATCAAATTTTTAATTTTCGCATCCGTGAAACCGCTTCATATCTAGGAATTTTTATTTTTATTATGCTAATATGGTTTGCATATGAAAGGCGGAAAAAGTCAAAGTCCATTGCCGGCAAATATCTTCTTATTTTATTGGCGGTTATATTAATTTTATCGCTTGGACCATACCTGCATTTCAACGGAAATAACACGCACTTTCCTCTTCCATGGTATATCTTTTATAAACTGCCGGTAATAGGCAAGGCTATTCCGATAAGATTTATGTTATTTGCATTCCTAATTTTAAGTATTATTGCGGGACTCTGGCTTTCTTCCCATAATAGTTCCAATCCAATCAAAATAATAAAGTATATTATTCTATTTTTAGCGATATTTTCTTTCATTCCAAACCAGTATTATTTCGACTCTAACTCTCATATGCCAAGATTTTTTTACAAAAAAGAATATAAAAGATATATAAAAAGAAACTCGATCGTTATGATTATACCGTTTTCCAATTCCGGATACAGTCTTTTATTCCAAGCTTATACCAAAAATTATTTCAGGCTTGCCGGAGGCTATAACGATACTAGTTTTATACCTATCTCATATAAGCGCAGCTTAATTTTTGAACATTTTTTATACAATAAAAAATTCAGCAGAACAAATTCAAAAAAAAATTTAAAAACCTCAAATTTATTCAAAAAATTTTTACTATACCATAAAATAAACTATATAATAGTAGTTAGGGGTCGAAATGCATATATTCCCGGATACGGCTCCTATCATCCTTTTAAAAGATTTAAGAATATACTTAATACATTAGGTATCATACCCGTTGAAAAAGGCGGCATATTGCTATATAAAATTCCTAAAAATTATAAATAAAAAATGAACAGTAAAAAAATCAACGATTTGTTTTTAAAATTTATTAATTTGCTTCCTCTTGGAATTATACTGCGTATTTTAAACTTTAAAAAAAGTAAAAAACAGCAATTACAGGCGGGGACTTCCTCTTCGCAAATTCAAAAGATTTTATTCATTAAATTAGAAGGCATGGGAGACTCGGTTTATCTGGTCGAAATAATTAATAGGCTTTTACAAAACTACCCTTCGCTAAAAATAGATGTTTTAACGACGGGAGGCAATCCGATATTTCCGCTCTTTAAAGACTCGTTTAACAAATCATATAAACCAGGATACGGCATAAAAGTTCTTAAACCTTTAAGTCCTTCAAGCTATTATAAAACCGTAAAAGAAATAAACAAAGAAAATTACGACATGATACTGGACTTTACCGGAATGCCGGTAAATATTCCCCTAATGCTTTTATTCGTACAATCATCATATAAAGTTGGATTCGATATGCTGGATTTAAGAAAAAAAAGCTACGATTACACGACTGCTATAGATAATAAAATCCATATATTCGACAACTATTTAAATCTCGTCAAGCCTTTTTTTTCTATCTCGAACGAAAAAAAATTTACTATAAATTTTAATACGGGTGCACCTGAAATTGGTATTGCAGACGACTTAAAACCTGATAAAGAAAATTTTATAAACCTCGTTTTGTCAAGCAGCGGCGGCGGCAACATGGACAGAAGGCTACCGTTAGAAAATTCCATTCTTTTAATTAATCTAATTATAAAAAACTTTCCGAATTATAAAATTTACCTACTTGGAGGTCCAACCGATTATCCATATCTTGAAAGTTTATGCGGCGAATTAAATTTAAACGGTTCGCCGTCGGCAACGGATATAGTTTTGGTAAAAAAAACCAAAAATATACCTAAAGCAATGGAACTTCTTAAAAATTCGTTATTTAACATATGCATCGATTCCGGACTTATGCATATATCTTCTTTAGTAAATCCTAATACTTACTGTCTTTTTGGATATTCAAGTCCGGCAAATTCTCTGCCGTTTAACAACATCGGTTATTACGCAGCAGAAATCAATTGCGCCCCATGTTCGTTTTATAAAATAAGCGAATGTAAAACTTTGGAATGTATGAAAAAAATTGACCCGAAAAAAATAATAAACGATTTAAAAGAATCACGCCTTAAATAAATTTATTGATTTATCGAAAATAATATGCAATTAGAAAAAATAAAATCTATAAGAAAGTCCGAAATCGAAAAGCTTGCCGCCTCGCCTATTAAAAGAAAGCTGAAAAAAATCGTTTATCTTTTAAAATACGGCATGCCGTTTGCCAAATTTATAAAATATGCTTTTTCTTACTTATTCATAATTCCTATAGCAAAAATAAAAACAGATTTAAAAAGCAAGGCGATTAAAAAGGAATACTTTGGTAAAACCATAGGCGACGCCGGCGGCAAATTAGTCTTTAATAGCTCAGACAGCTGCTACATAGCCGTAAATATAGGCAACGCCGGCATAGGCGACGCTATCGTAGCGATAAGATTTTTAAGGGATTTAACCGTTTTTTTAAGTCGCGAAAATGGCGTTAATAACAGTAAAGCCGTTAATTGCGGTAAAGACGGTAACAGCAGTAATTGCGGTAAAGACGGTAAAACCGGTAAAGGCGATAAAGGCGATAAAGGCGATAAAGGCTGCCAAATAGTCTTTGACGTTTTCTACAGGTCTCCTTATTCTATTAAGTTTATTACTGCGGCTCTTCCTAACGTAAGAAGGGTTTTAAACCTGCCGGACTATGCCCTATTGCGTAAATTTTACGATATAGATTTAAGATTAAACACTTTTTTTATTAAAGAAGAAATTAACGAATTAAGCCGAGATAAATTGTTCAAAAAATTTCCGTCGGTTTTAAAAATTATCGAAAACATTAAAACCAACCAGTCCCCTATCGAACAATATATTAAAACCCGTCCGTTCAGCGAGGGCATTTTATCCGATGCCGTAACGGCTATGGGGCTTTCCCGCGCATCGTATTTGAATAGCATTGCCGGAATAGGAATTGCGGTTCCCGCAGATGCCGCAACAAAAGCCCTCAAACTTGATATAGACATATATTCGGCATCCGATATAACAGCGAAATTTAATTTAAAAGGCAAAAAATTTATCACCGTCCACGACGGATGGGACGAAAACACTAAAACAAAAACCGGCTCATCGACGAAGTCTTATCCGCACGAAAAATGGTCTGAATTGGTAACCTTGTTGAAACAAGAGTTTCCAGACTATATCACCGTTCAGCTCGGCGGTCTCGGCAACGGCTCCGACATTGAAGGCATCGACTTAAACTTAAGAGGCAAAACAACGCTTAAAGAAGCAGCCTCTCTTCTTGCGGCATCTTCCCTGCATATCGATACCGACTCAGGACTCGTTCATATCGCCGTTTCGCTTGGAACTCCCTGCGCAGTCCTTTTCGGTCCCACTAACGCCGCATACTGTTCGTATTCGCAACTTTCAAATTATATTGCAATAACCCCGCAACTGTGCGGAAACTGCTGGTGGAGCACGGACGACTGGATGGAAACCTGCCCAAGAGGACTTAACGTTCCAGAGTGTATGAATTCAATAGAGCCTATAGATATAATAAAGAGTATAAACGGAAAAATTATAAACGGAATGCAAATATTAAACAAATGATGTTAAGACAAAAAATAAATAAGATAAAAAGGCGCTCTTATAAATTATTCAACAAACTGTTTATATACCTGCCGGTCGATATACTGATTTATCTGCGCAATTTTTTACGCGGCGTTTTTAATCCCAGGCATTACGAATCCGACGAATCTAACAAATCTTCCACTTCCGCGCCTTTAAAAAAGACGGAAAAACGCCTCATAATATTTCGTCACGACGGTATAGGCGATTACGTAATGTTTAGAAACTTCCTTGAAATATTAAAGAAAAGTCCAAAATTTGCAGGCTATAAAATAACGCTTCTCGGCAATGCCGCATGGAAAGATCTTGCAGAGTTTTTAGACAAAGACTATATAGACGAATTTATCTGGCTAGACAAAAAAAAGTTTACGGCAAATTTCTTTTACAGATACAAAAAATTTAAAGAAATAACTTCCGTTAAATACGACGTTCTCATCCACCCTTTCAGCAGGGAATTTTTTAACGCCGATAACGATTTGGCTTTTCTTATAAAAGCGGACAAAAAAATAGGCAGTATCAGAATTCCCCGCTTTACTAAGCCGTATAAAACTAAAATACTCGAAAAAATTTATAACGAATTAATTCCGGACGAAGAAAACGTCAGATTTGAATTTTATAAAAATAAAATTTTCTTTGAAAAACTGCTCCACGAAACTGCCCCCCAAACAATAAACGCCGGTATAAATTCAGGTATAAATTTAAACAGGCCTTTTATAAATTTGCCGCCTTATAGTCTGCCGCTTTATAGCGCATGCCCATCAGGCGCTGTAAACTCATCCGTCTCCGCTCTTTCAGACGTCGCCGATTTAAAATCAAAACTTTGTATTTCTTCTCCATACGCCGCTTTTTTTATCGGCGCAAGCGTAAAGCACAGAAAATGGCCGCCCTCATACTTTGCCGAAACAGCCAACTACCTTAATACGAAATACGGCTTTAACATAGTCCTGTGCGGCGGAAAAAGCGAATTAAACGACGCCGCCGAATTCAAAAAACATTTTCCTACCAATCTTGCGGACAAATCATTTTTTACCGACGCCGTAGGAAAAATATCGCTTATAGACTTACTCTATATAATAAAAGACGCCTCTTTGGTTATCTCCAACGAAACTATGGCGCCTCATATCGCAATGGCTTTGGCGAACGCCTATGCTGATAAAGACGATACCTCTAACTTTACTCAAGCTCATACGTCAAAATACTCATCCGTAAAACCATCCGTAGAACTACCAGCAAAACAACCCGCAAAACCATCGGTAAAACCAGCCGTAATAGTTATATCCACAGGCGAAGCTTCATACGGACATTTCGTGCCTTATCCCGAAGAAATAGGCGGCAATTCAAACTACTCCGCCGTCTTCCACCCATATATAGAAAAAAACCTCGAAGAATATATCGACATCACTGCAAAATTTGGACGCGGCTACGACGACAGGTTCGATATATCTGAGATAACGGTTAAATCGGTTTTGGATAAGATAGACGAAAAACTTGCATCCGTTAGCACTTAAATGCCTTATAAGTTTCTTGCGTTTCATACTGCTATTAGTTTGTTGTCAACTTTTAATTTGTCATATTTATTTATAAAAAGTTATATGTGACGATTTTGTGACAATCACTCCTCAATCCCTTGTCGCCGGCTTGATCGCCGAACTGTTTTGCGAATTTTTATATTATTCCTGACTAATCACCATTGTGAAAATTTTTCCACAATTGTTTCTCTATTTTCGTTATTATATTATTGGATATTTATTTTTTTTAAAGTGAATAATTTTGTTTTTTCGGCTATGGCTATAGCTTCTTTAGCGTCTTCTAAATTCGGCTCTATAATGTCGTCATACCTTACTATAACGGCATAGTTTGTCATATCGTCTATATTTAATTTTTCAAGCTCTATAAAATCACTTACCGGCAAGAAAGTTTTGGAGTCTTTAGACGTCAGTTTTCCTAAGGTAGAAGAGTTAAGGGCAGATCTTCTTTTAAGGCTTGAAGACGAAAGCATATTCCATCTTGAACTTCAAACCGAAAACGATCCGTTAATGCCCTTAAGGATGCTTAAGTATTATACCTATATATATTCTATCTATTCCAAAGAACCTATTCAGACGGTTCTTTATATAGGTTCAAAACCCTTAAGCATGGAAAACTTTATTAATAAAGATCATCTTAGATTCGACTATTCTTTGGTCGACATAAAGACTATAGACTGCAGAGAACTTTTAAAGTCAGACGATTTAAACGACGTCGTTCTTTCGGTGCTTTGTTACGCCGAAGACGAAAGGTCATTAATATTGGAAGTCGCCTCTCGTCTTTCGCATCTTAAACCGATAGAGCTTGAAGATTATAAACTTAAACTTAAAAACTTGCTGCATCTAAGACCTAATTTAATAAAAATTACCGAAGAACTGGAGGATAAAATGCCTATTACCATAAAACTGGAAGACGACCCTTTATATAGGAAAGGGATAGAGAAAGGGATTGAGAAAGGAATCGAAAAAGGCAGAGCCGAAGGAATATCCGTTACCAAGAGGCAAATAATAATAAACTTGCGCAACAATTTTAAGGCTACCCCCGAACAGATTGCTTTTAACGTAAACGACACCGTAGAAAACGTTATCGCCGTTCTTAAAGAGGAAGGGCTGTATTAAGTGAAGATAAAATAAATCTTGTATCTTAAAATCAGACTACCATATTAGATAATAACACAGTTGCTATGTTGATTTAGTGGACTTTAACGATTGCAAAGAATCTTTAAAAAAGGCTATCCTAGCCGAAGGTATTATTTTATAGGAAAATGAATAAAGGCAATATTTATCCGCAAAAATACTTGAAGAACTAAATGGAATTCATACCGCCGCAAAAAGAGCTAAAGTTGAAAAAGCTTTTATATGATGCTATAATAGATTCATTTATAACATAAAATGACTCTATTGCGAATCATAAATGGAGGTAATATCGATGAAGCAACTTACTATAAGAGGAATACCCGACGAACTCGAAAATATTATTAGAAAAGAAGCTGCGGAAAAGGGAATCAGTCTTAATAAGGCGCTTATTTCGCTGGCGGTAAAATCTATAGGCATTAATAAAAATAAAAGCAAAAAAGAAAAGCTGTATCATGACTTAGACTGTTTTTCCGGTTTATGGTCGGAAAGCGAAGCCGAAGAGTTTAAAAAAAATCTTTTAGGTATAAGAAAAATTGATAACGAGTTATGGACGACAGAAAAATAATACTTGATACTTCCGCTTACTCTTCTTTCTTGAGAGGTCACGATAAGATAAAATTTGCAATACAAATTTCAGATGAAATATTTATAAATCCGGTTGTGATAGGCGAATTATTATCCGGATTCGCTATGGGAAAAAACGAGGAGCGTAACAGGGAAATTCTCAGAAAATTCTTAAAATCTTCAAGGGTAAATATTGCCGCTATCGGCGAAGAGACCTCCGAAAGATATGCAGCTCTAATAAATTACCTGCGCAAAAACGGTACGCCGATACCATCCAACGATATATGGATAGCCGCTTCGGCCATGGAATACGGACTTAAAGTTATTACTACCGACAAGCACTATCTTAATATTCCGCTAATTATCACAGAATTTTACGATTATTAGCCGTAAAACGTCATATAGTTAAAAACCATTATTCTTTGATTTGGAATTTAGAAAAGATAATCAATTTATATTTTGGGCAAAATTTTTCCTAATTTTGGACATTACATTAAATATTGGTATAAATATTAATAGCATTCGTAAGTAAGAAAATAAATAAATCCGATACCTTTAATTTTTAACACCTTTAATTTTCAAAATTAGGAAACGGCTTGCTTTTAATGGTGTTTAACGTCGATAACTTAAAATCTTTGCCCCAATTTTAAAAAAAGCTTTATTTTCCTTATGCGTTAATTTATAATATACGAAATCAAATAAATAATTAAATCAATAATTTATTAATTAACGAATTAAGCATGAAACTATCGGTTATTATACCATGCTACAACGAAGTAAAAACGATTGAAGAAATTATAACCGCCGTTAAAAATTCCCCTTACGAAAATAAAGAAATAGTGATTATCGACGACTGCTCTACCGACGGAACGAGGGAACTGCTTAAAAACGGATTAGAAAAGCAAGTAGATAAAGTAATTTACCACGAGGTAAATTCCGGCAAAGGAGCGGCTATAAGAACCGGTATAGCCGCCGCCGAAGGCGATATAATCATAATTCAGGACGCAGACCTTGAATACGACCCCAAAGAATACCCTCGGTTAGTCGAGCCTATACTTAAGGACAAAGCAGACGTAGTTTTCGGCTCTCGTTTTATAACTACGGAAACCCGTAGGATACTCTATTTTTGGCACAGAGTCGGCAACGGCGTTTTAACTCTTCTTTCCAATATATTTACCAACTTAAACTTATCGGATATGGAAACCTGCTATAAGGTTTTTAAAAGCGATATAATAAAAAACATAAAAATCGAAGAAAACCGCTTCGGTTTCGAACCCGAAATAACCGCTAAAATTGCAAAAATAAAAGGCGTGCGCATTTACGAAGTCGGCATATCGTATTACGGCAGAACATACGACGAAGGCAAGAAAATAGGTTTAAAAGACGGATTTAGGGCATTATACTGCATAATAAAATATAACGTTTTTAGAAAATAATCTGCAAATTAATCTGCAAATTAATTGACATATAATTTTTCCCCTGCTAAAATAAAAATAAATAATATTTTGTCTGGGTTGTATATATTTTTTATATTTTTTATTTTTATGTATTTTTTATATTATGTATTATAAAAGAGACCTGGAAGAAAAGATAAAAGCCTATATCGATAAACCGGAAATCATAGCCGTCCTGGGACCGAGACAGGTCGGGAAAACTACCCTTCTTAAAAAAATATACGAAGAATCGGAAGATGCGGTTTTTTTAACGTTTGAAGATATAGAATTAAAACTTTTATTTGAAGAAGATATTAAAAGTTTTGTAAAAGTTGTGACTTTTTTACACCTTTTTTCCTGTCTACTTTAATTCATTTATGCATTTTATACTGCCAATGCTTCTGAGAAATCATCTTTAGAAACCCTTTTGGAAAAAGAAATTACTTCAACGGCAACAATTTTATCATTATTATCGTAATCTATAACTAATCCGGATTCGTCGATATATTCGCTGTCTTTTATAGCATTATCGGAAAATTTTATTTCTAAAATATCCCCCTCTTTATCGTAATCTATTTTTATCATAATTCACCTCTTATATTTTTTAATTCTTCTGTCAAAAAAACAACTTACGACTAAAAAACAATTTTTATCCTCCCATCTGCCGATTATTCTTAAATAATGCTTATCATCGCTTTTCTTTATAAAATGCGTTAATGAATCATCAAATTTGTCATTTTCAATTAATTCAGGATTTGCAATAATATTTTTAATAGTATCTAAAGAAATATTTCTTTCTTTTATTTTTATTTTAGCATGTTTTGTTAATTTAATTTTAATATTTTCCATACAATTTCTCAAAGCCCTTATTTAATCTAAAATAAATAGATAAGCTAATATTAGATATAGCCGTTTCCTATCTCATCTATAGATAAGCAGAGAACTAGTTTTTTATATTCAGGATATAATTTAACCTTTTGCCTAACATAATGTCAACAAAAAACTCCCGACCACTTAAAACGCAGTCGGGAGTGAGAGATTAAAATAAATCTAATAGCTTTTTTCTTTTATTTACTTTCTTATGGCCGTGCCGTGAACTTCAATGCAATAGGTCTGAACCAAATAGTAATTCGTCATGGTATTGTTTACGGTTATGTTAATCAATGCATTGGCGCCGCTTACCTTAGATATCGCTTGTTTAACGGCAGCTCTAACGCTTGATTCTCCTAACGGAATACCTAAAAATACATCGGTACATGAACCTCCGTTTGTGGAACCCAATACTTTATAGCCTGTCTGCGAGACAGGAACGTTTGAAGGGGCTAACGTGCCGAAAACATTGTAAGCGCAACCGGATAAACTTAATGCGGAAATACCTACTACTGCTAAAACTAATAAAATAGCGATTTTGCCTTTTCTCATCATTTTCTCCTCTTAAAGTTAAATGTTATTTATTTTTTAAAAAATATAAATAACATTAAATATCTATTTAAAAAATTATTCAAGTACTATTTTATTTGCTAATCCAGATTTAGAAAATATCAATAAATTATTGTAAATCGTAAAATAGAATTGACCCCCATTTTAAACTAAAATTAATTAACAAATTAATTTATAATCTTCTTTCTACTTAAGTAGATATTTAACTTAATTCGGAAGGAGGTTTAAAAAAGAGGGTTATAAGGCGTATAAATTAAGGAAAAAAAGGAGGTGATTAGTAAGGATAAATTAAAAATGTCCTAAAAAATAGTTTATGCAATTTCGATTATTTTAGAAATGCTGATTTATAAGATTTATAATCGGCGAAAAGTTAATTTTTTGTTCGACGTTTTAATTAATTTTAAATCTGTGTTGACAGAATCTATAAATAAGGGTTATGAGTCAAATATTACCGTATCGGCATAATTAAATTGGTTTTATTTTTTTTAAAATTAAAAAATTAGCCGTCGTCGTAAAAGTTGGTCAAGGTTTATCAACAGCATGCTTTATAGCTGTCGATAAACAGTTAAGAATTTACCTGTGAGCAACTTTATAAATATTAAATAACAATAAAGGGGTGAGAAAAAAGGACTTATTGTTTGGTTAACAATAAGTCCAAAAACGCTGAAACGCAGAGCTGGGAAGAGTTTCAGAAATTAAATAATATAGTTGACTTTAATTAAATCGGCAAATTTGAGCCAATACTAACACTTTTTTTGATTTGTGGTACAATACATATATAGTAAAAGAAATAATTAAAAGCCGAAAAAATCTATGAATGAAACTTTAAAGCAAGATAAAACAATCAAAAATTGGAGAAACTACAAACCTTTTTACGGGAAAAGCCTTTATCTGCCGGAATCATACGTTAAAGATGCGATCGATACGGCAAAAGCTATAAGCAGAGGACTGTCGGATAAATTCCAAGCCGAAAAAGTAGTGCTATTCGGTTCTATTGCAAAAAATAAAATGACAAAAAACTCTGACATAGACATAGCCGTATGGAACATACCAAACAATTTATTTTACAAAGCGGCTGCTTTTGCCACGGGATATAGCAATAAATGGAATGTTGATTTAGTGGACTTTAACGATTGCAAAGAATCTTTAAAAAAGGCTATCCTATCCGAAGGTATTATTTTATCGGAAAATGAATAAAGGCAATATTTTATCCGCAAAAATACTTGAAGAACTAAATGGAATTCATACCGCCGCAAAAAGAGCTAAAGTTGCGTGGAAAAAAGCATACAATACTAACGACGATTTATATTTTGACAGCGTCGCAGTTTTTATTACGGTATTGAAAAGGTTTTTAAATTAATTGCAAAAGAAGTAGATGGAATATACCTTTATAACTCTTTTATATAATTTTAATATTCAATATAAAATATATTTTTTCAATATAGAGTATCCCAAAAAGGCGATATAGTCAACTTACGGGCATTTTAATTTTTACGATTACTCTTTCGTTTTCTTTTTCATTGATGATTTCAAAATAAGGATACGCTTTTTTTGCTCTTAAAATACCGCTGCCGGCGCCTCTATATTCCATTAAGTAAGGAGCAAAAGATGCAATTATATTATTCCTTGTTCTTCTAATGCCTTTCATTACTTGCTCCGAAGTTAAATTGTTGGGCAAGGAACCAGGGGTTATAATTTCGATTCTGTTTTTGAAAACAAATATTTTAATGGAATCATTTATAAAATAGTCCCTGTGAATCAAAGCGTTCACTAATAGCTCGGTGAATACGATTTCAGGTATTTCCAATTGCCCTATACTGTTAAAACCTTTGTCCGAAGGTTGCACTTTATTCAATTTTGAAACAATAAATTCAAAACTTTTTTTATATTGCTGATCAAGAGTTCCATAAATATTTTCACTGCTTCTGTAAGAATTGTCTTCTAATTCATTTCCCCAAAACCAAATAGCGGTAATATAAAACTGAGGCAATAATCTTTTTATATCTTTATCTTTACCAAATAACAACGCTCCTGCTATATTTAATTGTCCGTCTTTTGCTAACATTAAATTTTCTAATGTTTTTTTTAAATCGTCTTCATTAACATCTTCTCCATACAGGTTTTGATAAAAATCTTTAAATTTATTAATATCGATATCACCTATGGTGCTATGTCCGATTAATTTTTCTTCGGCATACAAGTAACCGCTGGCTTGCAGCAATCTTGCAATTTCTTCATTGCTTGTAACTTTTCTTTTATTGGCACCGTTTTTTACCCAAATAATACCGTCTTTATCTTTGTATGGTATAGCCGTTCCTTTTGGAATATTGACAACCATTACAAGTTTATTTTCAATCCTTATCACATCCGTAGCAATATAAATAGGCGGCTTTATATGTTGTTCGGCTGCATTTACAAGTAAATTATTTAATTTTTGTATATCCTCCTTAGAAAGCCCGCTAATTTCCCAGGTTTTGTCGTTAACGCCGATCAATATTATCCCGCCTTCGGTATTAGAAAATGCTATCATTTCTTGCGCTATGCTAAGTTCATTATGAACATTCTCTTTGAACTGCACTTTACTGCTTTCGCCTTTGCTTATTATATCTAATATTTCAAATGTATCCATCTCTCTCGCCCGCCTTATCACCGTCTATATTATACCTATCTTTTTACATTATAATTATTTTTGTTCCTTTATACCCGTCTTTCATTCGATGTTTTCCATATACCGTAAATCGTTTTTCTTCTATTAAAAGCTTCTAAACCGCCTTCCATTATATTCACTATGGCTTTTTGCATATCACGGGTATCAATTGATCCCTGATTAATGGTAATTTTAT
Organism: bacterium; assembly: GCA_021798875.1. GTDB lineage: Bacteria > SZUA-79 > SZUA-79 > Acidulodesulfobacterales > Acidulodesulfobacteraceae > Acidulodesulfobacterium_A. The sequence continues at coordinate 216,381 of JAJZBN010000001.1, forward strand.
TTTCTTCATATTCACAAACGACAATCTTTTCGCTGTCTCCAAGTACAGGAATATTAGCATTGTGAGTGGCAAAAATAAATTGCATATGTTCTTTTAATTTTAAAATTTCTTTTATTACTTCATCATAAATAGTTTGGTTGTCTAAATCATCCTCCGGTTGGTCTATAATTAAGATATTCTGTTCTTTCTGCAATAAAAGAAATAGTATTAAAGCCGAAGCCCGTTGACCGAGAGAATGTTTTGACAACTCTTTGTCATTGTACTTTATTGTTATTTTATCTTCGACTCTAAATACGAGTAAATCAAAAAAGTTTTCATTGAAATGTTTTTCAAATTCTGCCAGTTGATTTGTATTCAAAAAATCTTTAATTTTAGATCCTTCTTTGTAAATCTCTATGAAATCTTTGTAAGATTCTGAAATTTCTTTATAAGTGTTGTCTCGAATATTGCAGCCTCTAAAGTATCTTTTAAATGCTTCTATAAATTTTTCTCTTTGACCTTTATATTCTATTTTTATGAATAACTTAGATTGATTTTGATTTATCTTATCAATTTCATCTTTTAAAATTTTGTACTCATTATGCCACAAGTTATTTAACTCTACAAGTTTTTCTTGTAATGATTTTTCCAATTCATTTTTTTGTTTTTCTAATTTTTCAATTTCATTTAATTTCAATTGATTCGTTTGTATTATCCTATTTAACTCAATAAATTGGTCTGGATTAATGTTTGGAACGTTTATTTCTCTTTTAATTTTAGCAAATTCTTCTTTCAATTTTTCTTTATCTGAATTGATTATATTTATAATTTCTATAAACTTATTTATAAAATTATTTAGCCTGAGCACGGACGCAGATATATTACCGAATTCGCCTTTAAAATTACCTAATATTTGTCTAATTTCTTCTCCGTAAGTTTTGTTGATATCGGATATTTTGGGAATTTTTTCAAAAAGTTCTTTATTGGAATTTATAATATCATCCAATTCTATTATGAAATTATTGATTTCCTCCTTATAAGCATTTAACTCGGAGATATCTTTTTCATATAAAGTTTGAGTTTTTAATTTTTCTTCTATACCATGTTGCTTAAAAATTAGCAATTGATGGTTGGCATTATCTATAACTGTTTGGATTTCTTTTTTTTGTTCGCTGATATTTTTAGTCTTATTTAATTTAAAAACAATATCTTTTATTTCCTGTTTTTTTATTTCAATTTTTTCATGGATATCGTCTAACTTCTTGCCAATGAGACGTTTGACAAAATCGGATTCAAAATCCGCATCTTTACTGGATAAATCTTTTTGACCAAAATAAACAGGGGTTTCTATAATAGCATTAATATCAATGTCTGTTTGAAGAACGTCGTTTTGATAAATATCTTCTTTTTGACCAAATATTTTTTTTATCGTATATTCCTGTCCATGTTTATTTACTATATTTAAAATAACTTTTCCGCCGCTTCCCAAAACATAGCCGACAAGGTTATTTTTATATTCTTTATCTACGTTTGTATTTGTAAAAGGAATATTTAAAGAATATCGTATAGTTTCTATAATGCCGGATTTACCGCTGCCTCTTATGCCTATAATATTATTAAGTTCCGGAGAAAAATAAATGGTTTGCTTATCAAGTAAACCGCCTTCAAAGGAAATAGATTTAATAAATGTATTTTTTGCAGTCGGTTTTTCTTTGGTATATAATCTAAATTTGTTATCTATTAAAGCGAACTTTACCGCATCAAAATTAAAATCGCCAATTTTTAAATAGCATTTTCTACTATTATTTGCAATTGCATCAAGTCCTTTTTGCGCATTATCGGTGCCTTCAACGCGAGCTATTTCTTTTCCTATTGCTGCGCATAATCTTTTATAATTATCAAAATTTCCGCTTTTTTGAATTGCCAATACTTTGCTAAAGGCTTCCTGTTCCACGAATGTTTCGAGATTTCTACCAGTAAGTTCTTTAAATAAACCATTATCATCATCTACATGCGCTAAAACGAAGAAATAATCTTTTTGAAATTCATTGAGTTTTTGATAAGTTTCATATAAATAAAATTTTGAATTAAGATATGGAGGAGAGTCATAATTTATTATACCGACAAATGCTGATGTTAAAAAATCTTGCACGTAATTTTTGTTTTCCTTGTTATAAATCCATTCATCGCTAAAAACAATTAGCAAATGAATCCCTCTTGAGCCGTCTTTAATTGAAAATTCAACTCCGGGCAATAAATAAATTTCTTCTTTTAACGCTTCTTTGCGAAGCAATTTAAATTCGTCTAAATCAAATTTATTATGATTAGTAATTACGCCCAGATGAATTTCAGCTTTTTTTAATGCCTGAATATAATCTTGTATAAATTGATTGCTTTTATCTTCATATTTAAACTCTGAATCTGCTTTTGTATGTAAATGGAAATCTGCCCTAAGCCAGTTTGAACCGTTTTGAAAAACTCTATAATCCATATAAGTATAAGTCATAGACGTCTAATGCGTTGTTTATTGCCTATCGCATATCGCGCATATTGCATTAATTTACTTCAACATTAAATTAAATAGCTTTGCATTAGCTATTGGCACATAGAGAAAATTTTGCTTTAATTATAGCATAAAATTTTGTCAAAAAAAAAATTAATTTGGAATTATTTAAATTTTATGGACGTTTTATATACTATAATACCATCGCCGACTTTGCGTTTCCAGCCAATCTCATCGAAAATAGATTCCCACATCTTCTTTTTATGAGCTTTTTTTGAAATAACTATTCAATAAAAATTCATACATTATAAATCTATTCGGAGCGGCATCATATACTACTCCCCAAAAACTGGACTCGACTCTAAGGTGTGCTATAATTAATTAAATAAATTCTTTATAAAATTTCAATAAAAAATCAGGCAATTTATAATGCAATTTTCATTTTTTAATAGCAATATTGAGGAAAAGCCGTTGCAAAAGTGGGGAATTTCGTTTGCAATTTTGGGGAGAAACGATTTGCAAAATACAAATCAGACGGAAACGCAGGCGGGAGTAAGGAATTAAATAAATCTGATACCATTATTTTTATATGATGACGCCTTTATCTGCCAACTTTATTTATTGTAGATACGCTAAAAACAATTAAAATTCTGCCTTTATTTTTATATTTAATATTTTCCTTGTTTATATATATTTTTGGATATGGAAAATAAATTTTAAATGCGTTTTTGAAATAATGGTTAATAATTTTTCTTACTTCGCCATAAGTTCCCCTTACACCAACCGCAAAGCATTTGAATCTTACTCCGCAATGCCATCTGCCTATATATCCACCACCTCTGTTTGCCGTATAATGCTTTAATTTTGTTTTATTTGATTTATTTGTTGATATATAGCCATATCCTTTTGAAAGATAGCCTTTTTTTTCCAAATATTCAGGATTTAAATGGTTTAAAAAATTATTCAAACTATTATGAGGGTTATTACCTATTTTGTTTTCGTATATCAATAATAATCTTGATGCTTTATATAAATTTGAAAATTCATTAAACAAAAAATTAGAAACTGCTTCTTTACGCGATATATCTTTATACTTTTTATATAAAACATCGGGCATTTTAAAAACATCTACATTCTTACTTTTTATAAAATCCCAGCGTAGTTTTAAAAAAACGTTTTTCCACATGGGATGCAATTTCTCGTAATTATTGGACATTATTACATATCTAATATTATGATAAGTCATATAATCATTTATCTGACTTTTATAATCTGGATATAATAAATTATTATGAAACATCCTCTGCTCAGGCCAAAAATGTCTCTCTATAAGAGCTCCCTAACTGGGACCAGACATATAAATTCGATAATTAGAACCGATTACCCACAATGCTCCCTGTCCGTATGGTTCATAAGGTATAGGTAAAAACGCTTTATGCTTTGGTATAATTTCCTGTATGCTTTTAGTATTAAATTGAGGTTTAGACCATACATAAATTTTAGGATTAGGCATAATCATAATTAATCCAGCAATTAAAAAAATATAACTTCCATAAATTTTAACGTGTTTATATTTTTTTTTATTTACATATATATCGTTTATCCATAAAGCAGCCCAAAACCCTGCAAAAAGAGACACATACATTACAAATCTCATAGGCAGAGCCTTATCTATCGGCGGAAAAAGCAGCAAATGTCCAGGCAAAGGTATTTTTGTTATAATTCCGTCAAAATGCAAATAGGGACCTAACGAAAAAACAGCAAGCATAATAGTAATAAAAGCAACTGGTTTTGCCCAATTTTCTTTTATTTTATTTTTAATAGAAAAAAATACTATAATAAGTATTGGCAGGCTAATATATGCACCTACTTCATAGTAGTTTGCAAAAAAATTAGCAGAAATGTTTTTAAAAAACATACCGCCTATTTTTGTTACCGGCGATGGTATAAAAAAATTTAACAAATCGGCAGAATTATCTTTAGGAGTATTAATTAAAGCATGCGTGTTGCCGACAAAGCCTTTGAACAAGTAATAAATAAAAGGAGAGCTTATCAACAAAGCAACCATACCTGAAATAATAATATTTATCGCAAGTTTATATATCTTATTTAAGACATCTTTATTTTTATAAAAATAAATTACAAAAATAGCTAAAGATAAAAATAAGAAAAACACGAATGTCGTAATAATTTCCGTTGTGATACCTAAAATAAAAACCATTAAAATAGCGGTTAAAAAAGTAAAATTTATACTTTTTATTTGTCCGCTATAGCGCTTTAAAATTAAAATAATCATTAAAGGAATAGGAAAAATATAGACTAAATGTATATGTCCTAATAATTGCCCCATTTCGTATGAAGAAAAGCCGAAAATATAGCCTCCGACAAACGAAGAAAAATAATTTAATTTTAAGTATCTAAAAAGAAGATAAGCAGAAAAAGCGGCTGTAACTGGAGCTAATAACATTAAAATATTCCATGAAAAAATTACTCCAAAATAATGCGTAATCGGCCATGCAATTAAAGATAAAATAGGAACCGACGTAAGCCACGCAGTGTTATAAAATCGGGGATACGTAAGATAATTCGTCGTAAAAGGATTAACTCTGTGCGTAATCGCCCATGGCCACCATTTCAAAAAGAACAAAAAATAACACTGGTCTCCGCTAGGACTAAACATTGATGAAAAAACTTTATGTTCGTAGAAACCTGTATAAAAAATTGATAAAACTGCATATATTATAAGAACAGATAATCCGAAAATAAAGTTTTTATTGAATAATTTTTTAGTTTTAATATTTATCATATTCCTCTAATATCTTTTTTGCTACTTGCTCATACTCTTTTTTAATTTTTTCTTTGGGATTTATAGTATCAAATTTTTTCATGAGTTTCAATTTAAGGTAGCTTATATGAAAATAGAACAATTCCAATATAGTATATAAAAAACCTAATTCTCCTTCTTTATAGCCCTTTTGAACAAAATATTTTTTAATGAAAGTTTTTAAAGATTTAATAAACAGCCCCTTAAAAGTTATATCGGTTTTTATGCCCTTAAAAGCGTTATTGGCCTCTATAGTAGAATATCTGTTCATTTTTTCTACCCATTGTTCTACGGATAGGTATGCAAAATGAACTAATGCTTCGTCTTCTTTGTCTATTTTAAATATACGAGCGTCAGCTTTAATATTATATATTTGATGAACCGCAGGCAAAAAAGTCATATATCCTTTCTTAAAAAATCTTAACTGGACATCCGCCAAAGGACTTGAGCCGGAATATTTAAACAAATGTCCGAAAATATAATTCATTCTTGGTATTAACGCCACATCTGCCAAATCGTTCTCGGCAATTTCCAAAAGCTTTTTTTTAAGAGCTAAAGTTACAAGTTCATCCGCATCTACTACAAGCACCCAATCGCCCGTCGCTTTTTCTAATGCAAAATTTCTTGCAGGATCGGCATAACCGCATCTTTCGTAGAAATAAATTTTATCGGTGTATGCTTTGGCTATTTCCACCGTTTTATCTTCGCTGTACATATCTACTAAAATTATCTCATCCGCCCATTTTACTGACTCAAGACAATTTCTAATATTTTTTTCTTCGTTAAAAGTATTAATTAAAACGGATAGTTTATTTTTCATAATATTTTTTCTATTTTTTTTATTACTTCTTCAGGTTTTATATCGTTGACATTTAAATTGCTTTTAAAACCATAAGTTTTAGCTGTTATTCTATAACCTTGAATATCTTTTTCTATTTCATTATGAAAAACGACGGCATAATTTAAATTTTTAACTATTTCATCCGGATATGGAATAAATCTTCCAAAGTCGTTGCCGTTATAAATAACTATAATATTTTTCAAATTAACGGCAACAGCTAAATGCTGGGCAAAAGTATCGTTTGTGATAAGCAAACTGGATTTTGAAAGAATTTTCGCAAAATCTATAAGGGATGTTTCGCCGGTCAAATTAAAATATTTTCCATGAAAAAAACTATGGAATTTATCAGCGTATTTAACGTCGTTTTTACCTCCGCATAAAACAATTTCTAAATTATATTTATTTTTTATATATTCTGCAACTGTTGCAAAATTTTTGGCATCCCATATTTTGTAATTTTCGCTCGCTCCAATAAATAAAACAGCAAATCCCTCTTTTAAATCAAATTTATTTAAACCGTTCCTATCTACAGATTTAATATCAATTTCAGGTTTTGTTATCAATAATTCAATTCCTAATATTTTTTCAAAAAACTGCTTATTTCTATAAAATTCAAAAATAATTTCTTTCTCCGACTGTATAAGTTTAGTAAAATACTTATCGGCTATTTTTTTTTGCCGCATTGTCATTAAGGACAAATCTCCTTCCGAACCTATTTTTTCCTTGGCATTTACGAACTTTACTATAGCATCCCCGTAAAAAAACCTTCTGCTATGAACCGGACTTATAGCGTATTCGTAATCATAAGAGGATAATTCCTTTAATTTTTTAAAACGGTATAAAGGATGAATAAATTTATTCAAATCAATCCACACATATTTATCGATATATTCGCCGTCTAATTTTTCAGCTAAATCTTTCCATACAATATTACCCGCTAAAATTATCTTATAATTTTTAAATTTTTCACTATTTTTAATAATGGAGATAAAATTTCTAAATAAAATATAATCACCTATTGAATCCAACCGTATTAACAACAAATAATCGCCAGAAAATTTATTTTTGGGCAAAAATAAATTTATAATATAATCTATAAAACGACCAAAAAATTCTTTAAATAATCTCATAATTGCATTTTAATATAGTTTATCCTTTCTTTATTTTTTCAGAATTTGTTTTAATTCTATAATATCTTTATTGTTAATAGTTTTTAACGATATCGATAAAACAAAATAAATAAAAATACCTGCTATGATAGATAATGCAAGATTAAAATGTAAAACAAAGCTAAAAAACCATACTGCATAACCCATTGCTGCCGATATTAACAAGACCTTTATTAAATTTAAACCGTTAACTTTGATATTTATCCTGTCTTCCTTCTTTTTATTTTTATCTCTTTTTAAAGTAAATACTATCAAAGATACTACCATAATAAACTCGTTAAATAAACTTGAAATTGCTGCGCCATATACTCCATAAAATTTAATTAAAACCGGCACTATAACAATACTTATAATGCATATAATTAAAAAAGACAAAATCAAACTCTTTCTGTCCTGCAAAGAAGTCAAATAACCGCCGAATACTGAAGATATTCCCATAAATAAAACCGACCATACCATAATATCTAAAAGTTGCGCGCTCAGCATATATTTATAACCGAAAAATAACGAAATTATCTGCCTGCTTAAAACAACGCCGCCGAAACAAATAGGTATAAGAAACGTATAGTTAAATCTTAAAAGTTCGCTGATAATTGAAGACTGTTTCTTAAAATCATTATTCTTAATCGCCTCAGAAATTATAGGAATAAAAGCTCCCATAATCAAACCTATAAACGACGAAACGAAAAAAACCAATCTGCCCGCCATATAATAATAACCTATGTTTTTATCCGTGCTGAAAACTTTTAAAAATAATACCGGCAGGCTTCCGTATAAAATAAGAAGAGCCGACACTATCCCGAAAGGCATTCCGTTTATCGCAAGATATTTAAAATTTTTAAAACTAAAATTTAATTTTATTTTTCCGATAAGTTTAATAACAAATCCAAATTGTATAATAGAAGTTATAAATGCTCCGACTATAAAAAATAATATAGCGAAAAAATAATCGTTTTTATTCCCGACGAATATAATTATTCCTAAAAAATAAATAAGCCGCCCAAAAAAGACGGAAAAAGCCATTATATGATTTTTTTCAAGCGCCTTTATGACATAATTGAAGCTAAAAATTTCAATTAACGGCAGAATTGAAATCAATAAAATCATATTGGTTTGAATTCTGCCAAACCTGAAAACTTTAACGGCTAAAAAAAGCAATATTATAAACGAAGCAAACGATAAAATCAGATTAAACGAAAAAATATCGCCCGCGATTACTTTAGCACCTGCTTTCTTTTTGGCAATCGATGTTTCTCCATAGGAAGAAAGCCCCGAATCGGCGATGAGCGTAAAATAAGTTACGAGCGTCAGGGCAAAACCGTATTCTCCGTATATTGAAGCACCGAGTTTTCTTACAAGCAAAATATTTACGATGAGCGCAAATACTTTTGAAATAAGTGTGGCAAGATACAGCAGGCTTAAATTTTTTATAAACCTCTGCTTATGTGTAAGATTAGCGGTTTCCATTTATTTAATTTAATTCAAAATATCTACAAAGACTTAATTGAATATGATTTATTATAATTTTTATTGCAATTTTAATTTACAAATACAGTATATTATGCTAAAATCTTTTGTTAACAATGCAAATAAAGCAAATAAACAATTTAATAGACAAAAAATACTTCAAAATACTCTCCTTAACGCTATACGTCTTGGTTATAGGACTGCTGTTTTTAATAATTTATAATACATTTTTTGTAGATTTTTTGCTATTGATTTATCATAAACCGGTTCATTTAAGCGTATTGTATCTCAAAGCTTTAGTAATTATAGCAATATTAACGCTTGCTTTTTTCGGTTTGTCATTAAAGATAAACTATGACAAGAAACTAATATTTTTATATATAGCATATATTTGCTACGGTTTTATATCTATTATCTACGATAAGTTTTATCTTGGATATCCTTTAAAATATTCGGTTTATTTATTTTACAGATTTTATAATCTTCCTATACTAATATTATTAGTCTCGTCTCTAAAGATAAACCGTAGTAAAGACGGCCAGAATAACTATTACGACGAGGCTCTATCTAAAAAATTATACAAATTATGGCTTATAGTTTTATTCAGCTTGTCGCCGTTTATTATAATGCTAAATATTGCGGTGCCTTTAAACTCGACACTTGAATATGTTGCTAAAAATCTTAACTTCAATACAATAAATAATAGATTTGGTCATGATATTATTGTTTTTATAAATGGTACTTATTTAATTAGTTTGGTAATAATATTATTATCTGTTTTATTATTTTACAGGTTAAAAATATTATTAAAAGTATTTATTTTGCTTATATTGCCAATAATAGCAGTGGCTATATATTTTACATACTATAGAGTATTTTATTTAGGTATAATTTTATCAGTTTTTTCTTTAATTTTATTATATAGTTATAAAAATTTTGGCTATAAAAATAAGATTCATAAATTCATCATATATGCATTGCCTTGTATAAATTTGATTATTACTGTAGCTGCAATTTCTTTTATCGTTTTAATTGATATAAAAGGAAATAATCCATTAAATAGCTCATTGGGTTTGGTTGGGCAATTGGGTGAATGGCAATTTATGTTAAATAAATTTATATTAAACGGGAATATATTAAATTTACTTTTCGGACATGGAATTATACAATACGGTCAAGAAAAAATTTATCCATGGAAGCCAAATATTCCTGCGCTTCTTCATTTAAAACCGTCTCTATTATTATTCGACAATACTTTTTTGCAGGTTATTTTATACAATGGTATTATTTCTTTAATATTCTTTTTGGCTCTATTAACATATATCTGGAGACTGCTTTTAAAATTATTCAGTATAATTCCGGAAAGTCAATTTTACTTCTATGCCTATGTGCTTACAATATTTGCTACGCTTCCGGCAATGTTTATGTTTGACAATTTTAATTCATTATACAACATTTATGCAGTCATACCGGTTTTCATAGTTTTAATTGCGTATAATAAAAAGATTACACCTTCCTCTTTATAAACTTCCACAATTTAAAACCCACGATACTTTTATACAGCCAAAGGTAAACTATTATAAATATAAAAGCAAAAATAATCAAAACCGGTGTATTATTCCAGAACAGAAGCGCAGGAACGGCGCTGAATGAGGTAAGCATCCACAAAAAAGGTGAGGTTGCGGAATTGCGGGCTAATTGATTGTTTTTTATGTCTGTTCCTAATATATGAGGAACTAATCTTTTATAAATAAGCGTATGCAGATGAAACGCGTCGGCATCCATAGGAGAGCTTTTTCTGGCTCTTCTTCTATACATCGAAAATAACGTTTCAAAAATAGGATATATACACAAAAGAAACGGAAACCACGGCGAAACGGTCTTATTTCCGTCAACGAGCATAACGGACACTATGGCTACAATAAAACCTATAAAATAAGCTCCGCCGTCTCCGAGAAAAATCTTTCCAAAAGGATAATTCCAGACAAAAAAACCGAATATCGCAAAAGCTAAAATAAGGCAGACTTTCATTAAAAAAATATCGCCTACCTTAAAAGATATGTAGCCGAGGCTAAGAAGTATTATAATAGACACGGCGGAAGACAGTCCGTTAAAACCGTCTATAATATTAAATGAATTTGCCACTCCCGTCACCGCAAATATAGTAAAAATTACCGCAACGGCTTTAAAAGAAAGCAAGCCGTCTATAAACCCTATATCGATTCGCATAAGATAGGCGTTTAGAAAATAGACTGCTAAAATAGCTGAAACTAACGCACCCAGAAGCCTAAATTTCGGACTAATCCTTCTTGTTAAATCCTCCGTAAACCCTATAAAGAAGACCGGCAAAGCCGTAACAGGCAAGTATATATAATCTGATTCTTTTGTCTGCAACCCTATTATTATAAGCACTATAAAAAAAGCCGAAAATATTCCGGCGCCGCCCAACCTTGAAACAGATTTAATATGAAATTTCTGCGGTTCGAGTTTGAAATTAGATTTAGATTTTGAGTTGTATTTACCTGCCCCTTCATTTCTTTCATTATCTAAACTATCTGAATTTACATCTGTGCCGGAACAGTCGTCCAATCCTATCTTCCCGCCTTTTGCAAAATGTAGGAGTATTCCGCCTATAACAAAAAAGGAAATAAAAAAAGAAATTATTATTTGCGCTATCAAGATAACCGCCTCATAATTTTTTATTAAAATATTGGTTTATCTTATAAAATCTTTTTTTAAACATTACTCCTAATTCTCCGCCAAAACCTCCCAAATTATATTTTTTAATTATATCATAATCTTCTTTAAGTCTTTTGAGGGTCTGCGAAACTTTATTACTGACGCCGCCTGTTTTCATTTTAACAAGTAATTTCGGCAGATAAAACGTCGAAATTTTGTTTTTATACAGCAGTTTGACCATTAATTCGTAATCCGCAGATATTCTATAATTTTCGTTGAAGCCCCCGTATTTTTTATATATATCCTTTCTCGCAAAAAAAGAAGGATGCGGCGGCATCCACCCCCTTTTAAAATTATTTATATTAAAATTTCCAGATTTCCAATATCTTTTAATCTTATTATCATCTTTAGAAACATATATTAAATCTCCATAAACGCTGTCAACTTTTTTATCCTCGAAAATTTTTATAACATTACTTATTACAGCCTCGTCAAAGTAAACATCATCTGCATTTAAAAAACCAACTACGTCACCCATGGCTATTTCTAAACCTTTATTCATTGCATTATATATTCCGCTGTCTTTTTCAGATACGAACTTATAAATTTTATTCGAATATTTTTTAATAATATTTATAGTACTGTCATTTGATAACCCATCTATAATTATATATTCAATATCGGCATAATTTTGAGACAGAACGCTTTTTATGGTTTCTTCAATAGTATCTACAGCGTTATAAGAACAGGTTATTATTGAAATTTTCATTTCAACTTATTTTCACTTTTAATATCTTCTCTCTTTATCATTATATTCCCTAAAACTACAGCATCCATTTCCGTTCTCAAAAAACAATCAATCGCTTCACTAGGATGATTAACTATTGGTTCATTTTCGTTAAATGATGTGTTTAATAATATCGGCAAGCCTGTTTTTTCTCTAAATTTATCGATAAGCATATAATATTTAGGAGATATGTCTTTATGAACAGTCTGCAGTCGTCCTGTTCCGTCAACATGGGTTACGGCAGGCAGTAACGCTCTTTTTTCATATCTTATTCTAAAAACTTTTTCCATGAAAAAAACATCATCTTCCTGCTCAAAATATTCGCCTACATATTCCCTCAAAATAGAGGGGGCAAAAGGCCTAAACGACTCTCTTCTTTTAATCTTGCTGTTTATTAAATCTTTAGCATCTAACCTTCCGGGATGGACAAGGACTGACCTGTTTCCAAGCGCGCGGGGACCAAACTCTGTCCTGCCTTGAAACCATCCGATAACTGCCCCGTTCATTAACATACTTGATGTATATTCTATGGTTTCATCGTCGGAAGAATATTTGACATAATTAAGACCCTTTTCTTTAATCAAGCTCTCTATGTATTCGTCGGAATAGTGCGCTCCTAAATAACTAGACCTTATATATTCCCTCTTGGAATTATGAGATTTCTTATTATATACCCATAAAGCTGAACCCATAGAAACACCTGCGTCATGACCGGCAGATGGAATATATACTCTTTTAAAATCAGTATTTTCTAATATCTTTCCGTTAGCAACAGAATTTTGAGCTATGCCTCCAGCTATACAAACATTTTTTAACCCGGTCTTTTTTTGAAGATTATTTAATAAATTAAAAATGGCATTTTCGCAATGCTTCTGAACGGAGGCTGCGATATCCTTGTGATACTGTGATAAAATTTCGTCTTTTTCGCGCGGTATTCCAAATTCTTTAATTAATTTATCGGAATATAACCTCCAGATAGACGGCATTCCGTTATTCCACAACATTGAAACGCCCTGTTTGTCATGAATAAAATAATCAAGGTTTAATTCAAATAATCCATTTTTCTTCAATATTAAAATATCTTTTAATTTATTAACGAATCTTGGCTCGCCGTAAGGAGCCAAACCCATGACTTTGTACTCATCTCCATAGAAAGGAAAGCCTAGGAACTGAGTAAATGCAGTATAAAATACACCGATAGAGTGGGGATAAGTTACCGAATCTAATATTTTTAAATTATTTCCTCTGCCCACTCCAAGCATAGTTGAAGAAAAATCCCCAAATCCGTCGATAGATAATACTGCCGATTCCTCGAAAGGGGATGCAAAAAAAGCTGACGCCATGTGGGACTTGTGATGCTCTACATGTATAATTTTAGCCCCTATTTCTCTTTCGCTTACACCTAATTCCTTAGCTATCTCAAATTTAAGAGAAGAAACTTTTTGAATATTTGAAAGCCTGTCTTTTATAAAACCTTGCTTCGTTAATTTTTTTAAAGATGAGAAAACTTTTCTAAAAAAATGCGCATAAGGATAACGTCCAATGGTTATATAATCCAAATCGGAAATTGAAATCCCCGCATCTTTAAGGCAAAATTTTATTGCCGCTGATGGTAATCCCGCCCAATGTTTTATCCTTCTTATTCGTTCTTCTTCAATAGCATTAACTATCTTTCCATCTTTTATCAAACACGCTGCTGAATCACCATGATAGGCATTAACACCTAAAATATACATCTTCACTCATCCTCTAATCTTATATCATAAATTTTTTTTATTATATCTTTTATAGGTTGTTTTTCTTTTTTTGATACTTTTTCTATTTCATATATCTTTGCATCTACCAAAAACCTATACCAAAATCCCTGCATAAAATGCCATATTAAACCTTCCCTACCATCCAGAAACCCGAATTGAAAGAAATATCTATAAATAAAATATAAAAACGGTCTAACAAATAAAGGGATAACAACATATATTTTTTCTTTAATCCAGCGCTTTTTTTGTTCCTGCGTGCCAAATAATGTTGCAGAAACTGTGGTCGTCTTATGTTTTAATATATTATGCCTAAGATTTAAAATGTCGATAGCTTCTCTCGTTGCATAATCGTTATGTTTAGATATCCACCAATGTAGATTTTTTTTATTATAATCTATTATATCATTCTCCAAAAAAACCGTATTACCCTCAGCAACTTTTATATGTTCATCCATCCATCTTTCTTCGCAATAAGCCTTATCTTTTCTCCATATTCTCAAAAGCCATATCGGATAATATCCACCATGCTTTATCCATCTATCTAAAAAATAAACCCTTCTTTTTATATACAAACCTGAAATTTCATCTGCAAACTCATTTAGCTTCTTTTTAAGTTCATCTCGCAATTCTTCCGTAACAATTTCATCGGCATCAAGCCTTAATATCCATTCGGTTCCAATTTTTAAATTCCTTAATGCCCAATTAAATTGTTCAGCATGATTCTTAAATGGGCGCTGGTAAATTTGATTCGTATATTTTTTTGCAATTTTAAGAGTTTTATCGGCAGAATAAGAATCCACGATAAAAATAGCATTAACCCATCCGTGAATACTTTGAAGACATCTCTCGATATTTACTTCTTCATTATATGTGAGAATAATAACAGACAAAGGAAGCTTCATAATTTTTTATCAACATTAATTTTCAAAAAAATACAATTTAGACCTTATTAAGCAAAGAAAAGTGCTATAGATTTTTCAACGAGTCTCTGCTGATCTTCTTTTAAAAAACAAAAATATGAAAAACAAGAAGATATAAAACTTTAATAAACCGGAAAACATGAACACAAATGTATTATCTATTATCAAAAAATATAAAGTAAATGAATAAATTAGTGTGCCTAACATATTTGGCATGCCATCTTTAAAAAAATAGATATAAATAATTTTATATAATAACCCCCATAAAAACGCAATTATTATTCCAAACCATCCAAAATTAATAAACATTTCTCCTATCCATGTTATGCCCACCGTAGTTTGATGGTCATTCACTCTTAAAATACCGTAATTCCTGCCGAACATATTGCCATTCACGCCAATTATAGGCTTACTATGCCAAAGTATTCGAGGAATTAGGGAAATAAAAAATTGCATATAAGTAGAACCCATTTTAAAGTTCCATATTCTTGGCGTATTTTTAACTATAGCAGTTACAACACCCATTTGATTTATTCTTAGCGCAATAGCATTAAAAAAGAGCAATTGAATTGTTTTCATATTAAAATTCGATAAAAGATATAAGTATTTACTACTAGCTTTTACAATATTAACAGCTATAGAACCATAATGCAAAGACCTATATATAGTTGAAAAAGGGAAAACAAAAAATATAGAAATTAAAACTGCGAACAAAATAATCTTTATTGGTGTTCGTTTTCTTATAGAATAGATTATAAGTAAAAGAAAAAATGGCAATAAAATTTCAGTTTTACTCCCTGTTGGTATTGTATATATAAAATTTATCATTAAAAAAAATAATGTAAATAATAAAAATATTTTTTTATTATTTACTAAATATTTCAAAAACAATATACAAATAACCATCGCGTTTATTAATGATAGATAATATAGCAATACATTCAAATAAGAATATTTGATAGCCAAAATACTTGTTCCCGATTTTAAAAATAAATAAGCCCCATTTTTGAAAATAATTAAGTCTGATATGATGCTAATAAATATTAAAAAAATTATAAAAATAAAAAAGTTTTTTTTCGTAATTTCAAACTGATTTATTTTAGGCAATGAATTAATAATATTAGATAAAAATTTATGCACGATATTACTATAGTTAAACACATAATAACCCAACAAAAAAAATAGAAAGCTCAATAAAACAAATAATATTCCGTTATTTAAAGCATTAATGTAATTTTGCCCTATATAATAATCAAAATATCGGGGATGCCATAGCATATAAAAAGCGCCAATACCAAATCTAATAAAGTATAATAATGAAATTATTAATATTAAATTATATATCTCAATCACTTTTTCAATAAAAAAAGGAATAATGCATAGTATTAGAAGAATAAATACTTGGAGTATAACTATAGTATTATTGCAACAATTGGAAAATATTGAAATTGAGATAGCCAAAAAAGATAATAAAGCCAGCAATGATAATAAAAAATATATTATACTACTCCTAAATTTCTTATTTAATACTTGATGTTCTTTAAAAGAACAATTTTTAACACCAAAATCTTCCATATTCTTTATGCTAATTTCCAGATATTAATAATAATCTATTCATGTTTTTTAATTCTTATATTTCTTTCTACTATATTTTAACGTTTCTGTAAGTAAAAACAAAAACTATGCTTTTTGGGTCTTTGTAATACTTTCTAAATTTTCAATATACCTATCACCATAATCATCCCATGTTAATTTCATTTGAGAAATTGAATGTACAGCATTTTTACTCATATTTTCAAGTTTATCTTTATCTTCATATAAAAGCAATATTTTTTCTTTTAACAGCTCAATATTCCTAATCGGTATAACATACCCATTATAATCGTTTTCTATGATATCGCCTGCTCCGGTATTTTCAGAGACAACACACGGTAATCCGCAACTCAAAGCCTGAACTACAACCATTCCAAGCCCATCCTCAATAGATGGGATAACAAAAATGGAACCCTGGGAATAATATCTATAAAGTTCTTTTTGAGGTTTATGGCCTAAAAATTTGATTTTATAGTTATTATTGTATTTATTCAATAATGGCAATATTTCATTGTTAATTGTTCCTAGATGCCAAAGCTCGCTTTTTGGCAAGTTCAGTTCGCTAAAAGCCTCCAGTAAATAATACGAACCTTTTCTGATAGAAAGACTGCCTGCATATATTATCCTAAAAATATCATCATTTTTAGGTATTTGAGTGAACTCACCTAAATTAACTCCGTATGGATTAAGAAGAATCTTTTCTTCGCTAATACCCTCTTCTAAAAATGTTTTTTTAACATAAGAAGACGGAATAGAAATATAATCTGACAGTTCGTACTCTAAAAGCTCTCTTTGCCAATGCAAATAATAAGGAATAAATGGTATATTAAATTTTGAATATTCTTCTTGTAAAATCTTCATCTGATAATTATAATGACTGCTCCCTCTTTCAAGAATAGTTATTTTCCCAAGCTTTTTTGCTTCAATAATTGCTTCTAGACTTGAACCGCTGAATCCTATAAATATATCGCAATCTTTCAAATATTTCGAGCTTTTTATAGCATGATGCTTATTTGTAAAATTTTGCCAATATATACTATTATTAATTAACGGAATGTTAAATAAAAATTTTTGCCGAAGTCTATTAAACAATTCCAATGATAGTTCGCTTGCAACAGCGCTATTATTAATTCCAAATTTTTTTGTTAAAAATTTTGGATACGTAGTAATTAATTTATTTAACATACCACGCTTTTGTAATTGCAAAGCCAAATTAAATGCATGAAAACGTCCGACCACGGCTAAATTAACTTTAAAACTCATATTACTTATCCCTTTAAACCTCTTTTTGCAAAAAAATTATTTGAATTTTTTATATTTTTAACGCTGTAACCATAACTTGAAAGTATTTTACATACCTCTTGTTGTTTTAGTTTATTATCGGATTTTTCAAGCAATATACATCTTACAGCACTCTGTTTTAAAAAATTTTTTCCGCCTTTTAATACTTCGTGTTCAAAGCCTTCCACGTCTATTTTTATTATATAATTATCATTTTTATTAAGTTTTGTTATTAAACTATCTAAACAATCAGAATTAATTTCTATGCCTTTGCTCTTGGATGAAATAGAATTTTCATGCGAGAGATAGCCCTTATCGGTAAAAAAAATACTACCAGATTTATCCGAGACTGCAATGTTAAATAATTTATAATCTTTATAATTATTCATAAGAAACAACATTTTTAATTTTTCAAAAGTATCTGGATGTGCTTCAAAAGCTATTATTTGTTTTACTTTATCCATAAGCATCGCGCAGTAAGCCCCAACATTAGCACCTATATCAATAAAAACTGAATTTTTATCGCATATGCTTCTTAATATATCTATTTCTTTCCTATCATAATAATCTGCATAAATAAAAGCGGTTGTTGACGAAGCCTGCGGATATACTATTATTTTCATGCCGTTAAATATTTTCCAACTGAAACACATATCCGGCAAAATTATTTTAATAAACTTATATACCCCCCCCTAACAATATACAAAGGTATTTTGAGTTTATTTTTAGTATTTTTATTTATAAAAGCAAGTATTTGGAATATTTTCATTTTTTTATTTCTTATCTTTTTATTTTAAATTTTACTCCAGCTTTTATCTGCTATAATTATTAACATAATAAATTGATTTCGTAAAACCTTTAATTGCATTCTCATAAGAGTAACGCTTTATAATCTTTAAAGATTCCTCGCCCATTTTCTTAACCTTATTTTCGTCAGATAATACTAAAGATATTTTCTCTGACAAGTCCTTAATATCTCCCTCTTTGAATTTATAACCGTTAACACCGTCTATTACTAAGTCAAGAGAACATCCTGCTGTATCGGAAACAATAACAGGTAGTTTGAAATTCATAGCTTCATTTACAACTAACCCCCATGTTTCGCCAATTCCTGAGGGTAAGATAAATAAATCTGAAATAATGTAATATTTCCATAACTCTAATTGATTTACAAATCCTGTAATAAAAATATTTTTCAAAGAATTTTCTTTGATATTTCTTTCAATATCAAGCCTGGATTTTCCCTCTCCTACAAATATTAAAGCAAAATCTTTATTATTAATCATATTAAATGCCTTTATTAAATCAATTGGATTTTTTTTAGGTATTAGTTTGCCGACAAATAAAACAATTTTGTTGTATTTTCCAAATCCTTCATCTTTTTTAATTTTTTCTTTACTATTTTTATAAAGATCAAACATCTCATGAAATCTATCGTTGTCAATAGCATATGGAGCAAAAAATATTTTACTTGCAGGAACCCCATAATATAAATAGAAGTTATAATTTTCT
Source organism: bacterium (assembly GCA_021798875.1). GTDB lineage: Bacteria > SZUA-79 > SZUA-79 > Acidulodesulfobacterales > Acidulodesulfobacteraceae > Acidulodesulfobacterium_A. Next base: position 235,693 of record JAJZBN010000001.1, read on the forward strand.
TTACCTATTGCTAAAAATGCCGATATTTTTTTAAATAAAAACTTTTTCAATATCATTTTTTTAAAAAATAATTTAATCTTACTTTTTTTAAATTCTTGGCTAACCGGCATCTCAGATCTCAGAATAACGGGTATTTTTCTAAAAAAGCAGATTAAAAAAACAATCCAGTGGGAAACATAATTCCATCCGTGAATCAATACTATATCTAATTTATCTTTTTTTATCTTTTCGAAAATAGAAAAATTAATAAGTCCAAATGGCGGTTTATTAATTGTGGGTATTAGAGAGTTATTTTTTAAAAATTCAAAATTATATCCTTCTAATAAATTAATATCCCAATCTATTTTTTTGTTAAATTCTTTATCCTCAAATATTTTTGTTGTTTCATCAGAAAAATAATATACTGTTAAATCAATCTCTGGATTTTTATTAAGTTCTTTAAAAAAAGGTGAAAAGTATTGTATAGGATGAGTAACAAAAAATGCTATTTTTATTTTTTTCATTTTTATAATTCCTAGTTATCCAAAATATTCTTCAATCTTTCTTGAAATTTTTCAAATGTAAAATTTTCAATGACTCTTCTGTATCCGTTATTGCCAAATTTTATCGACAGATTTCTATCTTTGTATAATAATAATATTTTTTTCGCTAAACATTTAACGTCATCGTATCCACACAAAAAACCTGTAGCATTGTCTACTATAACATCTGTAACTCCGCCTGCATTACAGCCTATACATGGCTTTTTATAACTCATCGCTTCAAGGTAAACTATTCCAAACCCTTCGCCTTTGCTTGGCAAAACAAAAACATCGCAATATTTATAAAAAGGTGTTAATTCTTCTATAAAACCTTTAAAATCTATATATTTTGACACATTTAAATTATAAGCTAATTCTTCCAATTTTTTTTTATTTATGCCATTCCCTATAACTGTGTATTTTATATTAGGAATTGAATTAACAAGAAATGGCAAAGTGTTTATCATAGTATCTATACCTTTATAATTATCATCAAGACGAGAAATTGATAAAATATTATATTCTTTTTCTTTATAAGGATTTACGACCTTTTTTTGAGGATTAATTGAAATAGGCGGGGGCAGATAGAAAAAAAGTTCCTTCTTAATATTATTAAATTTCATAAACATATTAGTCGTGTAATTACTTACAGACAATATTTTAATTTTTTTAAAAATGAAAAATAATCTATAAAAAAAAGAAAGTTTTTTCCATGCCTCAATACCATAAATACAAAGATAAAAATTAATATTTGGATTTAATATTTTGAGCAATAAAGCCACCGGTATTAAATTAATGTGGGTCAAAATAACTTTATCTATTTTTTTAAAGTTTCTTAGGATAAATAATGTGGCTCTTATTTTATGCTTATTAAAATTATAGATTTTTATATTAGAAAATTCGTCTTTAATATCTTGATCATCGTAAATGCTCACTGATATAGTATTATAGTCGGATAGGTCTAAAGCCTTCAACAGCATTTTATTATAATTTTGAATACCACCGGTATTCGAAAAGGTTTCAAGATTTAAAAATAATATTTTCTTTTTATCTATTTTTTGCAATTTTAAGTTATTCAATTTAAATAGTTTTAATTATCTTTATTGCTAACCTTTTCAGAAATTATTGTCATCCCTGTTATTAAGAGATTCTCTATTCCATACTTACTGGACAAAATTTCAAATTCTTTGGGATATTTTTTTTGGAATTTAATTGCTCTTTTTTCAATAATACAAGAAGAATAAATAGGTTTAAATCCAAAATTACGCAATTTTTTTAAATAATCTTCTGCTTTTAAATAAGAAAAAAGATTATTATATATCCATGTTCTCCCGTCATCTTCAGAATGATTGAAATCGCCAAAAGTATCCAAATATCTATTATATTGTTCTTTTATTAGGACAATATGATTATAACCATTCATCAATCTATCTCTACCTGATATATGATCCCCTCCCCATGAATACCAAAGCGGACCAAATGTGGCATATATCAAGCCATCATCTTTCAATACCATTCTTAACTTTTCTAATGCATCATCAAATTTATTAATATGCTCAAAAACTGCATCGGAACCAATAATATCAAATTTATTTTCGTTATATATTTCATTAATATTATTTATATCAATGCTCAAAAATTCTAACTTTGTTGTATAATATTTATCCGAAAACTGTTTTTTTATTTTTTTCCATGCTTTTTCATAACTAAAATAATCTATCCCTACAATTTCTTTTGGATTATATTTTAACCAACTTTCTAAATCCTTTCCTGTTCCTACACCTATTATTAAAATAACAGAATCTTTGATAGGTTTATATGAATTAACTTTTGATCTATGTGCCTCATAATCATTGCCTCTTTGTCCTAAAAAAACTTTGTCACATCCTATGATTTTTTTAATTTTGAATTTTTTTTCAATATATGGTTCAATTATTTTTGTAAATAATGGATAAAAAAATTTCCTAAAAGGTTTTTTTATTTTTTCAAAAAATTTTTTGTTTTTTAAATCAAAATTTTTAGGGGTTTTATCTTCCATTTGCTTAATTTTTTTTTATTATTTCATAAAGCGATTCAAATGAACCAAAGCTAAAGGCTATTTGTTCAATTATCCACGCATAAGAAAAAACAATTATATCGATAAAAACTGACTTATTAGAATATTTTGCCAATTTATAATTATGATAAATCATAGGTATAATTGTTATAAGTTTTAATAAGAATCTAACAACTTTTAAACATTCAATTAATATAATTTTAGAATAAGACCAGTTGTCAATAAATTTCCTTATTTGGGGTGTGCCTCTGCCCCTACCTTTCCTTATACGCCAATATTCTATTAAATTTCCAGGCGCTATATGGGAAACTCTTATACTTAAATCTATAACTTTTTTTGCACCAATCTCCTCTAATTCTTCTCCAAATCTAACATCCTCTCCTGCTTCAATAGGAACATGAAAACCAGAAGGAAAAAGTGAAGTTTTTAATGCAATCTTTTTTTTTATTGAAAATCCCTCTGACCATTTCATTGAATTTATATATTTATAATTATTTTTGTCATACCTATGTTCGCATTCAACATATCTAGCATATAAATTGTTTATATTTTCTACGGTGGAATCAACTAAAACAAAATCTGCCCCATTTTTATAATGAACTAATATTTGATTAATAAAATTTTTAGGCAAATGAACATCGGCATTCAAAATTATTAATATCTCTCCATCTGCTTCTTTAATTCCTATATTTCGCGCCTCACATCTCCCTCTTCTTTCATTGGGTCTAATCAATTTTACTTTTTTATCTTTATGAACGTATTTTTTTATAATATTTGGAGTATTATCATTAGAATCATCAATAATAAATATATTGTAATTTGTGTAATTTAATTCTAAAAGATTTTTCAATGTATTCTCTATGTCATCTTCCTCATTATAAGTAGGGATGATAATTGAAAACTTTGGATTAATCATAATTTTTAATTTCCTCTTCTATTAATAAATCTAAAACATTAAAAAAACTCATATCATATTCCCAATAAAGTTTTTCTTTTGCCTTTCGGGGGTCGCCATATATATTTTTAATCTCATTAGGCCTAAATAAATTTTTATTAACAACTATTTTGTTTTTACTTATATTAAATTTATCAAACACATAATATATAATTTCCCTAATACTAATAGACTTACCGGAAGCAATAATATAATCTTCTGGTTCAGAATGCTGCATCATTAAATACATCGCTTCAACATATTTTGGAGCATATCCAAAATCTCTTCTGATATCAATATCGCCAACAATTAATTTATCTACTCGACCATTTTTAATTTCTAACGATTTTTTAATAATTTTTTTTATAATAAAATCCTCTCCTCTCAAAAAAGATTCATGATTAAAAAGTATTCCTGATGTTACAAAAAGATTAAAAGAACTTCTATAATTTATAGCAATCCAATGAGCAGAAGCTTTTGAAATACCATATGGACTTGCGGGATTAAAGGCAAATGCCTCAGTAATAGGAAGCCGTTTTATATTGCCGAACATTTCACTGCTCGATGCCTGATAAAATTTTATAGTTTTATCAAATATTTTTATGCTTTCAAGCAAACTTGCAACAGACAATATATTAAAATTCAAAGTAGTTAGTGGATCTTTAAAAGATTCTTTTACTGAACTCTGCGCGGCCAAATTATATATCTCTTGTGGCTGATATTTTTTTAACATTCCAATAATTTCCAAGACATTAGTTAAATCGCAACAATCAAAAGTTACATCTTTTGTGATATTTAAATAGTCTAAATTAAAAGTCTTAATTTTAGACATATCCCTTGTGATTCCAACAATTTTATATTTTTTTTCTAATAACAACTTCGCAAGATATGCTCCATCTTGTCCAGTAATACCGGTAATAATTGCTATTTTCATATATTTTATTTTTTTATTATTGTTAAAAAATTCCTTGAAAAAATCATATTTTTATCCAACGCTCCAGTTTCTATTGCTGTAAGGAATTGATAAAAAGGTTTTACAAAAAAAATCCATAAAAATAATCTTATTCCGCTTTTAAAACCGTGCATAATAGGTTTATCTTCAAACGATTTTATATCTGAAAAACCATTTGCTAAAAATATTTGAGCAATAGAATTTCTAGTAAAAGCTAATTCATGAGTAAAATCAGAATATTTTATAGAACTTCCAAATAGTCCTTCTCCATTTGGTTGGTGTGTTATTATTATTCCGTTTTTCTTTAAAACACGGTAAAATTCTTCAATGATTTCATCTAATTCTTCTTTTGAAAAATGCTCTATTACATCAATTGCAATCAAAACATCTAATGATTCGTTTTTAATGTTTCTTAAATATTCAACCAAATCTCTTTGAATAACATTTTTTATACCTAATCTTTTTGATTCATTTATCTGACTTTCGCTATTATCTACTCCGATAGAATTTGTATAACCGTTTTTTAAAATAAAATATTGAAAGGCTCCATGCCCACAACCGATCTCTAATATACTTGCATTTTTATCTTTTGGAAAAAAATTATTTATAATATTCTGAAAAAAGGGTTCTCTTTGTCTTAATCCAGATATGTTGTTAGGAACAATATCAGCAATCCCAATTTTTGAGTAATATTTATAAATTTTATCCCTATAATTGATCTTATTACTTTTCATCATATCTCCTTAATATTAATATTGCTAAAAATCTAGACCAATGCAACTTTTTATTTTTAAATTTAGATTTTATATCATCATCAATATTAAATTTATCAATATTATTTTTAAACCAATTCTCATAAGGCAATGTAAAGCCCATTTTAGGCCTTTTAAAAATTTCATCAGGCAATAAATCTTTAAAAATATCAATTAAAAGCTGCTTATTAGTTTTGCCTATTTTATGCTTCGATTCAACTCTTAAAGTATAATTTAATAATTCTTTATCTAGAAACGGTACTCTTATTTCAATAGAATTAGCCATGCCAAATAAATCGGCATCTCTTAGAAGTTGATTTTTCATATACATATTTAATTCAAAAAAAGAAATTTTATCCTCTAAGTCTTTAATGAAGGTTGTATTGTACCATGACCATAATTTAGAAATTGATTCATAAATTTCTTTTATATTTATTTTAAGAATTTTAGATATTTCATAAGGCGTAAAAAGTCCTCTTTTGGGAAGATAATAAGCTAAATCTTCATCGGCTTTTAATAGTTCTAATTTTTTATATTTATTTGAAAATTTTGATAAATTTGCGAATATAAATTTAAAATTATGCATGGATTTTAAAATTCTCACATCCTTAAAAGACGGGTAACCGTAAAATATCTCGTCGCTGCCAATACCTGAAAAGACAGCTTTTAATCCGCATTCTCGCGCGGCTTTAGAAATAAAATATGTGTTAAGACCGTCTATTGTCGGTTGTTCCATTGTTTGAAAAAAATTATCAATCTCTTCTAAAAAAGATTTTTCTTCTATTAAATATTTTTTATGTTTTGTATTGTATTTTTTTACTATTAAATCTTGAAAATATTCTTCGTTTAATCTATCTTCTGTGAATATTATGGATAATGTATGTAAATTTTGTTTGTATTGTGATGCAACTGCCGTTAGAAGCGAAGAATCTACGCCTCCGGAAAGAAATATGCCTAACGGTGCATCGCTGATTAAATGTCTTTGTATGCTTTGATTAAATAATGTTCTTATATCCGAAATTATCTCTATATACGGTTTTTTAATTTTAGGTTCAAATTTATATTCATCAAATTTATAAAATTTCAATTGCCCATCTTTAAAAAAAGCATAATGACCGGCAGGAAAAGAAGATATTTTATCGTAAATTGTTAGAGGCTCTGGAACATAACCGAGCAATAAAAATAGGATTTTTGCTTCAATATTATATATTTTTGAATATCCAACTAAACATTTTAACTCGGAAGAAAAAACAAAATTTTGATAATTTTTAAAATAATAAAGCGGTTTCATACCGCTTCGATCTCTTAATAAAAATAATTCTTTCGATAATTTATCATAAATTGCAATAGCAAACATGCCGTTTAATCTATCGGATATTTCTTCTTTATACTCTATAAATCCGTTTAAAATAACTTCGGTATCCGAATGTGATCTGAAAAAATATCCTTTTTTTTCTAAATCTTTTTTAATGTCTTTATAATTATATATTTCTCCGTTATAGACTACAATATATCTTCCGCATTCGGAAATCATTGGCTGATGAGCTAAATCGCTTAAATCGATAATAGATAATCTTGTATGCCCTAATGCAACGTTTTTATCTATAAATATTCCGTTGTCGTCGGGACCTCGATGATTTAATTTAAACAATTCATTATAAAATATCTTTTCATCGATGTTTTTATTTGAAATCTGTCCTAATATTCCGCACATTTGTTATTAAAAATTATAATGGATTAGTGTTGCATTATATTTAAAATTTGTCTAAAATTTCTTCATAAGTATTTATCATCATGTCAGCTACTCTATCTATATTATAATAATTCTCTACAAATCTTTTACCTCTTGCAGCAGTTTCTTTTTTAAAACTCTCATCTGATAACAGTGACTTTATTCCATTGTAAATACTCTTAGGAGTTATATCAACAATTACGCCAGCTTTATTTTCTTCTATTTCTTTATAAATTCCAACTTTATTTGATATAACAACAGGTACTCCGCACGCCATAGCTTCGATAACTGCCATTCCAAAATTTTCGGAATAAGAAGATAGAACAAAAATTTCCGAATCAACAAAAGCACTTATTTTTTCTTTACCTTTAAGCATTCCTACAAATAATACCTTTTTTATAATTTTAAGTTCTTTTATCAGCAATTTAATTTTTTCTTCATATTCCTCATTGTTTGGCCCTGCGATTACAAGATATAATTCCTCATATTCTTGCGAAAGATTTTTAAAGGCTTCTATTAAAATATCAATCCCTTTTTTGGGAGTAATTCTGCCTAAAAATAATATATATTTTTTATCCTTAAGAATAGAGTATTTATCTATGAAAGAGCCTTTTTTAGGAAGATTTTTAAATTCTGATAAATCTATACCGTTAGGAATAATAAATGATATATTATTATGTTTGAAGTATGAGAAAAAGCCCTCTTTTTCAGGCTCAGCTGTAAAATGAATAGCGGTAGCTTTTTCAATATAATGTTTTGCAAATAAATAATAGTATAAAATTTTTTTATTTTTAGATTTTATCTTAAAAGTTTCTTCATATAAAGCACCACGAGGCGATATAATAAAAGGTTTTTGAAATAAAATACTTGCTATGCTTCCTGCCAAAACAGGAAAATTCCAAATTGCTGGTATATAAATAATATCAAATTTCCTAACTTCTTTTATAGTTTGAAGCAGGTAATTCAATGAAAAATTATAGTGTTCGTAACCGCAATATTTAATATATTTAACATTTACACCTTCTAAATTTATCCATTTATTTATACATATGTCTTTAATGTCTTCTAATCCCGCAGTAGTAGTAAGAACTGAAACAAAAATCCCTTTTTTAACAAGTGTTTTATTTAATAAATGCACAGATTGAATAGGGCCGCCATATTTAAAAGCCGGATAATAACTTGGGCAAATATTAAGTATCTTCATTGTTATTTATAAAATAGTTCAATCCTTTGAATTGTTTAATTTTCCCTCTTCCAACTTATAAATCTTATCGCATTTTTCAATAGTCGACAACCTATGGGCTATTATTATAAGCGTCTTATCCTTTCCCGCTTCATATATTTCGTCCATTACTAAAGACTCCGTCTTATTATCTAACGAACTGGTGGCTTCGTCAAGCACTAATATCTCGGGGTCGTCGTATAATGCCCTGGCTATGGCAACTCTTTGTTTTTGACCGCCGCTTAATTTTATTCCTCCTTCTCCTACTTTGGTATAAATTCCTTCGTGATGCTTTTCTAAAAAATCCAGCATATTTGCTTTCTTTAAAACCGCTCTTACCTTCTCTTCGTCTATTATATCTTCCCCGATTACGACATTCTGTGCGACCGTGCCGTCAAAAAGATATATCGCTTGAGGAATATAACCGGATTTATTTCTCCATGATTTAATATTTTGATTATTAAGCTTAACGTCGTCTATAAGAATATCTCCTTGGTCAGGTTTTAATAGTCCGATAATTAAATCGACAAGGGTGCTTTTGCCGCTTCCGGTTTCTCCGGTAATAGCAATTTTTTCTCCTTTTTTAATAGTCAGGTTAATATTGTCAAGGATTTGTTTGTTTTTAGTATAACCGAAAGATACATTCTTTAATACTATCTCTTTATTGAATTCAATAGGGTCGTTTCCTAATTCTTCCGGTATTTGATGAATGTCTTTGTGAACCACGTCTAACGATTTATTATAAAAAACTATATTGTTATAATTAGACAGTATTCTATTGGCTGAAGGCAGTAACCTGTAAAGCCCTAATATAAAAATTGAAATTATGGGTAAAATGTTTCTAATATCCGCGTGATTTTTTAACACCGCATAAACTACAAAAAAAGAAACTAAACTGAATCCTATAGCTTCAAGGAGATATCTTGGGACGTTCACAAGGCTTTGATTCTTTATATTGGCGGAAGCAAAACCCACGGAAGATTCAAAAAAGTTGTTAAGAACGCCTTTTTCTTTGGATTTAAGTTTTATTAACTTGAAATTGCCGAAAGAGGAATTTAAAATCTTATAAAACCTGCGCTGAAATTTCTCTCTTTTTTCTCCTGATTTTTTAATCTGTTTTGAAACGGTTTTAATTAAAAATAAAATGTTGAGAGCTAAAAAAGCGGTTAATAGTATGGTCATTTTCCAGTTGATATATAAAAGAACAAAATATATTAACAGCGCTACTAATATTTCGCTTAATAACAATAGAACGCTGTTTATTATTAGCGTCAAGTTATATGCTTCGGTTATTATCGCTTTGGATAATTCGGAAGTATTAGAATTTATAAACTGTATATAACTCATAGACATATAATTGGAAAAAAGTTTATAAGCTATATTATGATATCTTCCGGCAGAAAACTTGCCGAGAAAAAAATAATACACTATATTTATTGCACCTCTTAATATATAAAAAAGAATAAGCAATATGCCGAAAGTTGCGACAAAGTAAATAGGTGAAGAAAAATGAAACAGATGATAAAAGTAATAAAAATATTTATTTTTATCAATTATTTTAAAGTTCACCGCAACCGCAATGAATGGCATAATAATGGAAATTGCAAATGTTTCCATTACCGCAACGAAGACTGAAAAAATAAATAAAAATAATAAAAATATCTTATCTTTTCTTGACAGGATAGAATTTAATTTTTGGGTAAAACTTATATTCATTATTATTGTATCTTTCTTTAAACCTTTAAACTATTTTATTGGTTATTTTAATATAAAAACTATAACTCTTCCTAAGCCCCTCTTCCAGCGTCGTTTTCGCCTCCCACCCAAGCGCCTTTAATCTGCCGACGTCCAATAACTTCCTCGGCGTGCCGTCCGGTTTAGAAGTGTCGTGCTTTATGCCGCCTTCGTATCCTATTATCTCTTTAATCATAACCGCAAGGTCTTCAAGTTTAATATCTTCGCCGGTTCCGATATTGATGAGTTCCCCTATGTCTTTATAGTCGTAATTATTCATAAGAAATAGGCAGGCATCGGATAAGTCATCAACGTAGAGAAACTCCCTGTAAACCTCTCCTGTTCCCCAAAGAAGGATATGGTCTTTAAATATGCCGGCTTTGTTTAAAATATATTCAACGGATTTTTCGTCTTCAAGATTTATTTCGTTATCCAAGTTAAAGCCTAAAGGGCGGGCTTTAATATCTCTTGCTATAAGGCCGAAATCTCTTTTCATAAGAAGTTTTCCGAGATGAAACTTCCTTAAAAGCGCCGGTATGACATGGGCGGTTTCGAGATTAAAGTTGTCGTTCGGCCCGTAAAGGTTTGTGGGCATAACGGATATATAGTTGGTGCCATACTGCTCGTTGTAATACCTGCACAGTTTAATGGCGGATATCTTGGCGACGGCGTACGCCTCGTTTGTAGGTTCGAGACTGCCGGATAAAAGGTATTCTTCTTTCATAGGCTGAGGGGCAAGCTTGGGATATATGCAGGAAGAGCCTAAGTTGAGAAGCTTTTTAACTCCGGATTTATAAGAAGAATGTATTACGTTTAAGGCGATGGATAAGTTGTTGTAGATAAACTCCGCAGAGTAAGTGCTGTTGGCAAGTATGCCTCCGGCTTTGGCGGCGGATAGAAAGACGTAATCCGGTTTTTCGGAAAAAAAGAAATCTTCGGTATCCTTCTGCCTTCTTAGGTCAAGTTCCTTGCTTCTTTTATATATGAGATTATTAAAACCGTCTTCGGTAAGTTTCCTAAGAATCGAAGAACCGACTAAACCTGTATGTCCTGCTAAATATACTTTGGAATTTCTATCCATCAGCATCCTTCTCTGAGCTTCTCGTGGAAAGAATAGTCGTGATTCGTATAGTTAAAGCCTTTTAGGCGGGAGACTTCTATGCCTTCGCCTTTAGGAGCAATGCCTTTAAGCTTCATATCGTAGTCAACCATAATCTTAACAAGTTCCGTAAAAGTTACCTTCGAAGACCAGTTCAGCTCTTTAATAGCTTTGGAAATATCTGCCTGCAAAAACTCAACTTCCGTAGGACGAAAATACTTAGGGTCAACCTCTATAAGTGTTTCACCGGTTTTTAAAACGGTATCGTATTTTTTGTCGAAACTTTTTATTATTCCTTTTTCGTCTATACCTGCGCCCTGCCATTCAAGCTCTATGCCGGCATAGTTAAAGGCGGCGTTTACGAAATCCCTGACTGTATGGCTCTCGCCCGTTCCTACTGCATAATCGGACGGTTTGTCCTGGGAAAGAATGAGGTGCATCATCTCGGTGTATTCCGGAGCAAAGCCCCAGTCTCTTTTTGCGTTTAAGTTGCCCAAGTATATTTTTTTCTGGTTTCCGGTTATTATATTGGCTAATGCCATGGTTATTTTTCTCGTTACGAAGGTCTCTCCTCTTCTGGGGCTTTCGTGGTTAAAAAGTATGCCGTTTACGGCAAACATATTATAGGCTTCCCTGTAATTAACCGTTATCCAGTAAGAGTAAAGCTTGGCGGCTGCATAGGGGCTTCTGGGATGAAACGGTGAAGTCTCGTTCTGAGGCGGAGGAGTAGAGCCGAACAGTTCCGAAGTAGCGGCATTATATATTTTAGACTTAACGCCGGTAGTCCTGACCGCTTCGAGAAGACGCACCGTTCCGAGACCGGTAACGTCCGCCGTATATTCCGGTATGTCGAAAGCCACGCGCACGTGGCTCTGGGCGGCTAAGTGGTATATCTCGTCAGGATTAATGCCGTAAAGAAGATTGGCAAGACGGGATGAATCCGATATATCGCCGTAATGCAGAAAAAGGCGCGCGTTTTTATCGTGCGGGTCGACGTAGAGGTGGTCTATCCTGTGAGTGTTGAATGCTGACGCCCTTCTTATTATGCCGTGGACTTCGTAGCCCTTAGACAAAAGGTACTCTGCAAGATATGAACCGTCCTGGCCAGTTATGCCCGTTATTAAAGCTTTCTGCAATTTTGAGCCTCCAAAAAAAGATAAAATTATAAATTATTTATTATTTATTATTATGCCTGTTTTTGTTCTTTTCGATAAATTCGAGAAAAAACGCAAGAAAAATACCTAAAAACAACGCCGAAATTCCGGATACGGCTACGATTAGCTTTTTATTCGGTTTGAACGGCATTCTCGGCGTATAAGGTTTTGAAACTAAGCTGAACGGCAGATATAAACGGTGCTTTAAGTCGTAATTTATTTTATTAAGTTCGCTTTTTAAAGCGCTATATTCCTCCAAAAACGATTTCGGATGGGCATAAATAAGCAAAAGTTTTCCGTTTTCTCCTGCATCTTTAATAAGCATGCCGATATTATTCATCATATAATCCGTTTTATCTAATTCTTTAATTAATAATGCTTTTTTATAAAGCATATATTTTTTGTTTTTAGCGCTGATAGTCTTAAAATATTCAGAATCGTTAATTCCTTTAAATATACCGTCCGCTAAAGATTTAAGGCCTTTGGTTTTATGAACGTATATGGCAACCGAAATCAAGCCTGAGTTTTTAACCTGCCTGACGGACAGAGAACTTAAATATTTAACCGAGTTTACAGGAATACCGAACTGTTTGGAAATTGAAACGTAACTGCCGCTTGAAAGGTTAGAATTGATGGCGTTAATATATTGAGTAAGAATCTGAAATTCCCGATACGCCTTGATATTTTGTTTCGCAATAGATTTAGCATCAGCATTGCTTTTAATAAGCATCGACGACTTGTAAAGCGGCTTAAGCAAAAATAGCGATACGGCGGCAGAGACTATGAGGGCAGCTACGAATATGCCGAGAATGAGCTTCCACCTTCTTACCAAAACCATTACAAGCTCATAAAGGTCGATTTCGTCGTCGTCTCCTGAAACGTAAGGCGGCTTGCCTGACTCTTCTTCTGATATTTTATCTTTCTTTTCGGATTCTTCCATTACGCCCTTCTCCCTTTATTCTTACCGTTAGATCTGTATTACGGTATAGCGCTCTTATCTTATTGATTTATTTATTACATATTAAATATTCGTCAATAAATATATAATATTCTTTCAGCTTTGTCAATAAAAATCCCAAATAAAAATCCCCCCGTTTAAATGTTTTTAAAACCGTAAATTCTGTTATTTTCGGCTATTTCTTTTAGGTAGTCTAAAGCTTGTTTCCTGCCTATGCCTTTTGAAATAAGCGAGCAGAAAATATGAGAAAATTCGTTTCTTAAGTTGGTAGAGAATATTCCCGTATCGTCTGAACCGAGACAGACTATCGGTTTTGGATCGGCAGAGGTTTTATCCGTGCCCATCCACCTGAATATTTTGATTAAGTCGTACACGTCGTCATATTTAAAATCGCCCAGTTGCGCATACTGCTCCGCCATTTCTATCTTTTTATCGCTTCCGGTTTTAAATAACTCTTTTATGTTACGGTAAAATTCGACCGGATGTAAAAGCGCATCCTGCCAAACAAAATCGGATTCCGTAGTTCCGTTCAGATGCAGATGAATTTCCGAAAGTCCTTCTTTTGTTATAAAATCTTCAATCTCAGGCTCGTAAATCGAAGGAAGAACAGAATTATTAAGCAACTCGCCTACAAGCTTGTCGGCAAAGTATTCAAACGACATCTCGTTCTTATTGTTATGGTCGTATATTTTGTACTTATTGTATATAGAGTAAGCAATAATGGGCAAAGGCGGCAATTTAGATATCAAATCCTGCCATTCTTCAAAACGTTCGCTTTTTATATATATGCGGTCAGACCTGAAATAAACAAAAAAAATACCACCGCTTTTATTAACTGCAAAAAAGTTCTAACCGGCACTTGAAATTATATTTATTAATATATTTTCTTTATTTTCTATTAGCGTAGGGTCTAATATCGCGAGGTTTTCTATTTTATAATTCTTTATTTCATTGAACATATTTAGTATAAAGGTCGTTTTTCCCGCGCCTCTTTCGCCGTCTATCAATATCGTATCGTGTTGCCTGACATAGATATCGGATAGTATGTCAAAATCGCAATCATCGCTTTGAAAATCGTTATCTGAATTTCTGCAACGATTAGCATACTTCGTATTATCTCGATTATTTTCGTTATTATCTATTCGTTTCGAATTTAATTTATTGATTCTTTCCTCTATTAGCCTTTTAAATTCGTCGCGAGCTTCGATCTGGATTATTTCATTATGGGCTTCTTTTTCGCCGCCTGCATTTTTAAATATTTTAGCATCGCCTATTTCCGATAATCTTATTTCAATTTTTTCTTCCCGATTGCTGCCTTGATTATTATCGATACCGTTGTCCGCCATAAAATTTCTCCTATTGAAATTAAAATAATAAAATAGAATCTTTAAATCGCAACTTTAAATCATAATTTTCAATAATAAATATGTTTTCGTTTTTAAATCTTCTGTGTTCAAACTTAAGTTATTTAATTGAAAGATTGAAAAAATAAGGAACAAAAACTATAAATGATAGCAACGGCCATAAAAGTAAAATAGAAAGCACGATAAACATCCATGTTGCAAAGTTTCTATTAAAATAGCGTTCAAGATTAATTCTGATAGTATTTATTAAAATATAACTATTCCAACAAATCATCAATATGGAAATCCCTATAAGCGCAAATCCGCAATAAAAGTCTGTGAGTGGTTTGTGTAATAATTCAGGATGAATTGCAGCATAAAGACCAACATATCCTATGATACTAAACACTACAAGATTATTTAGAAAATTTGCGACAGGTTTAAAAATAATTTTTTGCCATCTAATGTCGCATTTTTCTTCAGACATGTTTTTCATAATCAAAGGTGTCAGATTAGAAGATTCAATCCGGAATTTTATTATTTCTTCTTTTGTAATTACGCTTTTTTTAAATCATTTATATAGCCAATTTATAGCAAATTTATAAAATTACTATTGTAATTTTATCATAGCAAACAAATAATTCAAGCTCACAAATAAAATTAAAGGTGCCAGCAACTGTGTTGTTATTTAATTAATATAGTTTAATATAAGTCTGATTTTAAGATACAAGATTTATTTATTTTTATAAACTTGCAAATAATGCAGGATTGGAATTATCCGAAAAATATGCAAACTAATTGCAGGATATTACTAAATTTAATATTGCCGTCAGATACGATGATTATAAGAAAACTTTTTATAAAAAATGTACCGAAAAATTTACCGAAAAAAATATAAAATCAATTGATAATTTAAGAAAATGGTTAAAAAAGATAATAGCGGAAAAGGATTAGATATAGAAACAGTTTATAATTTAATCTTCAGATACAAATCTATACTGTCAAGCTAAACTTAAAAATCTTTTTTCATATCTTTCAATATATCTTCTACGAAAGGCTTGCCGAGCCACTTCTTTCTTTCTTTAGTGTAATCGGATATTCCTAATTCATAGAAATTAAGAAAATAAACCATGCCGACAGGACCTAAAGTTTCGACTAATGCTTTTAAACCTAATTTTCTTATCTGAACAGGGTCTAATTCTCTAATATTCATTTTTTATTATCTCCATTAACCACATAACGGGGTTTTCGATTTTTACCCTAACGGCGCTTATATTTTGTTTTGCTTTTTTTTAATAAAAAATCGTCCGTGGTAAGCAATATATCGGAGTTCATATGCTCGGCGCACGCAATATGCAGCGCATCGTAGGAATAAAAATTTAATTTTTCAAGTTCTATCGACCTTTTTTCTACCACGGCATTAACCGTAATTTTTGAATTAACGATTGAAACTAAAATATTAACCTTTTCTTTTTTATCTTCGTCAGGAATCTTTGATATTTCAAAATCTATAATATTGCTACCGATTAAATCCCATTTTCCGCTTCTGCAATTTTCGATAATAGTTAAAACTGCATTTGATTCCATCCTGATCCTATCCTGGGTCTGATCATCAAAGGGGCGGCATAAGCAACAAACATCCAGATAAATTTTCATAATCCTATAATCCTATAATTATTAAAGCAAAATAATTATTGCCCTAATTATAGATAACAATATTATTAGAATAAGTTTATTATATACCAAAAAAGCCTGATAGTAAACTGCCTAATTTAATTTCAGTAATAGTTTTGTTCCTATGTATCCTCTTATAGGCTATCAAAGAAACAAGATATTGCTATATCTGTACTACTTTAATCCTGCAATAAAACAACAATAGTTAAGGTGTCAGATTTATTTATTTATTTTAACGGTATTATATAAGAGGAAAGTTTATAGCATCTGTACGGGTGATTTAATTATTATATAATTATATCATTGAAATACAGATAAATAAAGAAGTTTTTTAGTTTTTAGTTAAGTTTCTATCGGCAATTTATAGCTTGACAATAGTTATCATAAATGATAACATAATATTATGGCTTGGAAGATAACGTACTTTAGTCAAAAAGTTGAGGAAGATATCTATAAGTTTCCGCCGGGCATATTAGCCGATTTTTTACACATAGCTTCTTTGATTGAAGAATTTGGGACTAATTTAGGCAGTCCATATACAAAAGCTTTTGGAAACGGCTTATTTTAAATAAGGGCAAAGGGAAGAGAAGGCATCGCCAGATCGTTTTTCTGTTTTGTGAAAGGAAAAGAAATAATTATATTGCATTCTTTTATTAAAAAATCGCAGAAAACCCCTAAAAAGGAAATTGATTTAGCTTTCAAAAAAGGGGTCAGATTTATTTAATCTCTTACTCCCGACTGCGTTTGCTGGAAAAACACCCATATACATGATGAATTGCGGCATAAAGATAAAAATATTCTGTAATACTAAATGCTACAAGATTATTTAAAAAATTTGC
>JAJZBN010000074.1 GCA_021798875.1 bacterium
TAGCAGTTATATAACTTAATGCTATTCAGGGGAACAAAAGCGTCAGATAAGTCCTGAAACTAAAAATATCAATTTAAAAGTGTTTTATGAAGCTAAAAATAAAATCTTTAGGAGGATATTTAATGAAAACCTATAAATTATTTTTTATTTTAACTGTATCGGTTATTTTTCTTTCTTTTTCGCTTTCTGCCTGTTCCAAAAGTACAAATTCTAATAAAAGCCCAAATCAACCTAAATCTTCCATTAAATCTAAAACCTCCGGCCGTTTAAAACTCTTTGGGGTATCTTTGCTAAATCCTAATAGAAAGACTCTTGAGAACGCAATTAAAAAAGCGGGGCTTACTCCTATTAAAGCAGGTCCTAATTATTCCTGCGACAGCTACAGAGTAAACGGCCAACTTAGCGGAGCATCTAAACTCTACGTCTGTTATACTCAAAACAACAGGTTTGCTAATGCCCAATACGTTTTTCCTACTTTTATGAACACGGAACTAGTTAAACGCGTAATAACCATGGTATCCGATAAATACGGCAAGCCTGACAGCGTTAACGGGAATTATAATCTCGGAGACGTCACTGCTTACTGGCATTTCGGCTCTAACGAAGAAATTAAAATATTTAGGGGCTGGCCTTCTACCTCCGTTTATCTAAATTTAAGAAATATCCCAAACTACCGCAGGTTTCTTTATGAACTGCATAAACAAAAAGAAGATAAAATAGCTAAAAAAGTAAAATCGCAAAGCAGCGCATTTTAAATAAATACGGAGGACTTATGCTTAAAAAAATCTTATTTTTATCCCTACTTATTTTATTAATCTTTTCGGTTAAATCTTACGCTTCCCCTTATTCCGTAAACGAATGCTACGACCATATAAGCGCTCAGGCTTTTAAAACGGCAAGGTCTTGGGGCATAAGAGCGGTAGATAAACATCCCCAAAGTTTTTACGCTCATTTATGTCTCGGAGTAGCAGATAAATATCTCGGTTTATACAAACCCGCCCTTTACGATTTTAAGCGGGCAATTCCCCTTGCTAACGATAAAAATAGACTAATGCTGGTTTATGGCTGGATAGGTCAAACGTTTAACTATTTAGGAGACGAAAAAGACACTTTAATGTATGATTTTAGGTCGTTAAAACTTGCAAGGGGACTAAATGATACAAGCGCTGAATCTGACGTCATCGATAGTATTGCTATAATTTATCAAAACGAAGGCAAATATCAAAAAGCCCTGCATTACTATAAAAAATCTTTGGCGCTGAGTCAAACTAAAGAAGGAAAGGCTATAAAATATAGTAATATAGCTACGGTTTATGCCGAAATGAATCAATATCCTAAAGCTATAAAATACCAGACTAAAGCCTTAAATTTAGACGAAAGCATAGGCGACTATTACGGGACAGCCACAGATTATTTAAATTTCGGCGAGCTAAATACATTTGATAAAAATTATGTTTCTGCAAAAAAGGAAATTCTAAAAGGTCTTTCAATGGAGAAAAAAATAGGAAATAAAAACTGGATTGGGGCAGGATATAAAGACTTAGGCAGGCTTTACAGAAATAAAGGAAACAACAAGAAGGCCTATGTCTATTACGAAAAAGCTTATAAAATGTTTAAAATAAGCGGGGATACTCCCGAAGCCCAGTATTGTCTTACTATGATAAATAAAATCAAGTAAAACCAAAAGAAAAAGATTGGGTGAATAAGACCTTAAACCGGTATAATTAAATTTAAATGTTAACAATATTTGCGGAGGTTTTATTAATCTTTAAGAAAGGCTGCAAACCAGTTAATTTTATCTTTTGCAATAGATGATAGAATTTTGTTTTTAGGTGATTTTAGAAAAAAAATAAATAATTAATGTCATAGAAACACTTAAAGACGAAGAAAGAAAAAATTTTGCGGTTTTAATTACGCCTCATCACGGCACACATTGGGATGACAGTTTGAAAAGCATTATATGTGAATATGCTTTAAGCTCAAATGGCATTAAGATGATAGGAAAATTTAAAGAGGAATTTAAAAAGATATCGAATAATTGTGAATCTACATTTGTTTCGGGGGATATTTTATTTCCTTTTATGCCTTTTTTGTTTAGATATGACTACACTTTTTATGAATTTATGAAAAAGTTTTTTATTGATAATATGATTCTGATTAAATTAATTTAAAATAAAAATTGCAAAATGATAAGGAGAATTATTTATGTCTATAATCAATATGCGGATTCAAAGAGTTATTGCCCATGAAGTAGTCAGGGCTTCTGAACTTAATACGCTAAATCCGATATATAGCAATATTCTTATTAGTCTTGATAACAAAAGTTTAAATCTTTTAATTGACAGAATTATGGCTGTAATTTCTCAAGGAAGTCATTGCGTAGATTTAACTGTAGAAGATACTGCGCCAGGTCGTTCATTTAATATAATTTCAAATATGCTTGATTTCAATGATGCCGAGTTTATAACAAATTCAAGGAATTTAGCTGCGCAACTTTCTAATGCTCAAACCTCAGGGTCAATTAAATCCGGGTCTGCAATTTTTATTCAAGGAACGTTATATGATGATGGAACAGAATCTCGTTTTATTGCTATTATAAAGGCTGATTACGACAGGGGGTTAATGGAGAGGATTGAAAATAATGAAGTAATGCTTGAATATATTAATAATATAATTCTTGGAGATTCGACTCGTTTAATGAAATTAGCCTTATTTATAGAAATAAATAGAAATCATACAACCGGTCAAAACCAAGTAAGAAATACTGATGATTTTTCTATTAAAGTTTTTGACCACCTAATGCAAAATTCTACCAACGGAAATGCTTCGCTATATTTTTATAGCACTTTTTTAGGATGTAGAATTGCTGATAACTCATCCTCAAAAACAAAAAAATTTTATGAAATTACTCGCAATTTTATTAATAGTATAAATACGGGGAACGAAGACAAATTAGAACTTTATGGGCATTTAATTTCGTATTTAAGTGATAATAGTACTATTATTAATCCAAGAGAATTTTCTATCGATTATTTTCCAGAAGATCAACAAGACTCTTTTTTAAGAGAGTGCGAAGAGCAAGGAATAGCTGAATCATTTTCAAAAAATACACAATTAATCAAAGGTAAATTACGTAGGGAATCAATACGATTCACATCTAATATTACTATTATTGCGTTGCCGGAAGAACTTCATAATTCGTTTTGTATTATTGGTCCAGATGATGAAAATGAAGGTTGGGTTAAAGTAAGAATAAGAGGAGAAATAGAAAATATAAAATAATTATGGAAAATATAAAAGAATTGGAATTAAGCAAGGCTTATAACGAAAGACGTGGAATGCTCAAAGAATTTGGAGAATTTGTAAAAAAAGAGATATGCAATGCATTAGATCAAAAATATTTCTTAAAAAATGCCTGCGATAAACTTTTACAAATTCCTCCATTGGTTAGAGTTAAAGAAACCGATTCATTTATAGAAAAAGCATTATATAGAAAAAAGAACTATAATGATCCATTATTGGATATTACCGACCAAGTTGGAGTGAGGTTTGTAACCTTGCTCCTGGAAGATGTTCGTAATATTGGCAAAATTATTGAAAATATGGTAGAATTTAAGTGTGAAAAATGTCGTGATTTTGAGCAAGAAAAATTAAATAATCCTGATCATTTTACTTATCAATCTGACCATTATGTAATAAGATTAAAAAATAAAATTAATATTAATGGAAATATTGTCGATGATAGTGTATCATGCGAAGTTCAAATTAGGACAATTCTTCAGCATGCTTATGCTGAAATGTCTCATATGAGCGACTATAAACCTGCCATTCCGCTTGAGGAAGATAAAAGCAAAAATATAAAAAGATTACTGGCGAAAGGTTCAGCATTAGTAGAAATTACCGATGATGCTTTTGGAGAAATACAAAAAATGTTAATTGATTGCTATAACCATATTGATAATTTATTGCAAGAATCCGCAAAAATTTATAAAAGTTTTATAGGGGAAGAAGCCAATAATAATACAAAACTTGGAATAAAGATAGCTGACGCCTACCGTGATTTATTAAAAGATGTTAATAAG
This sequence comes from bacterium, assembly GCA_021798875.1. Classification (GTDB taxonomy): domain Bacteria; phylum SZUA-79; class SZUA-79; order Acidulodesulfobacterales; family Acidulodesulfobacteraceae; genus Acidulodesulfobacterium_A. Next base: position 4,083 of record JAJZBN010000074.1, read on the forward strand.
GAAAAATTGCAATATTGGCTTGAAAATAATAGATTTTTTATTGAAGTAATTAAAAATAAAAGGAAAGAATCTATGCTATATAAAGATTCTATAATTATTATTCTTGGTTGGCTTGCGTTTCATTACAAAATAAAAGTTCCTAAATTATGGCCGGAAGATTCGGCTTATTTAGAAGATTTTTACATAACTATAGGTATTTCGACACAAGGTTTAGCTTTTTAAATCCTAACATTACTAAAGTTTACCAAAATTTAATTTAAAATAAAGTCAAAGCCACTTGATACTTCTAACCTATCAATTTATATTATAACAAATGATAATGCTTTTTAAATTAATTTATTTTTATAAATATAAAAATAATCCATAAATTATTAAAAAATGAACGGTGTGTTAGAAATAATAGATTTATAAGTAGACAATATGAATTCAAATATTGATTTTGAAAATTTTAGCAAACAGATTAATAAAACAATACAAGATGAAAATGAAAAACTTAAAGTCTATAAAGATATTTTAAAAATTGCGGATACTTTTTTTAAAGACGTTTACGAAGTATTAAAGGAAAAACAAGAAATTAAAAAAGAAAAACTCAATGATGATATAAAAGAAAAATTATTTGAAATCAATATAGAGTTGCTTTTGAAAAAAATAAAACAATCGGACGACGATGATAAATCGGGTACTGATGGCGACAATTCAGGAAATATAGGGCAACAATCGTTATCTATCAGAATTGATGAAGCCGATAAAAAAATTTATAAAAAAATTGAAGACTTAAAATGTTATATTGAAAAACAAAATACAGAAATTTCAACCTATGAAAATTTGGCTGAAATAGCAAGAATTACTTCTGAATTATGCAAATTGGCTTCAAAAACTATTAATACAGTTAATGAAATAAATACGTTATGTAGTATTTTAAAAATCGCCGCAGAATTGGCTTCCTTAATTCATCCGTTATTACTGCAGTTGCAGATAAAGATAAAATTAAAAATAGACCCAATAAATACAATTGAGATTAAATTCGAAGAAAACTTTGAAGTTTTTGTTTCAAAAATAATTGATTATGCTATTAAAAAAGAAATAATGAATAAAGAAAATATTCAATGCGTTCATTTTAAAATACGGTAATTTTTTTAATCGGCTAAATTAACTTAATTGACTTTATCTATTGCGAATTAAGTTAATATCGTGAATAAATTTGGTTTATGGGCATAAAAAAAATTATAGTCGCCGATACTTGCGTCTGGTATCATCTTTCGGGAAAAAACGAACAAGTGTTAAGCAGTATAAATTCTTTTGGAGAATTATATGCTACCCCAATTTCTTTCTTAGAACTTACTTGCAAGATGTCTTCGGAATTTAATAGAGCAAGGAACGCCGTAGACGCGGTAGTAAAATACGCAAAAAATTGTTTGCCTATGCACGAATTAGTGTTAAGCAGGTACTTTAAAGTCGATATAAAAGA
>JAJZBN010000005.1 GCA_021798875.1 bacterium
AATTAGACGAAATAGATTATATTAACTTAGCGGAAGAGGTAAAAGACTTGGGAAAATCTGAATATTATAAGTTGGAAAGTTATTTTGCAAATCTTCTTTCTCATATATATAAATGGGATAATCAGCCTGAGTTAAGAACTAAGATCTGGAAGGTTACTATTTTAAATTCCTTATTGCAAATTAAAGACGATATTCAAGAAAATCCTGGTTTGAAATCTAAAATAAACGAAGCCTTTTACAGCTCTTGGCGTCAATCTGTAAATATTTTATCAAAAGATATAAAAGATGACGATATTATAGATTCTATTCCCTATGACAATCCATATTCTTTAAAGCAGGCTATTAATAAAGCATATGAAATAGTTTCCGATAAAATAGATAAAAAGGATATGCTTTTCCTTAATAATATCTTTTAGTTAGTTAAAAATCCTTGCATATTTGCGTTTTAAGGGCTTCTATTATTCGTTTAGGTATAAAAACCATTAACCTTTTTTCTCGTTCTTATTCCACACGTTCAGGCTATGAAACGCTGAAAGACGCAAGAATCGGGATAGAAAAATATATCCATAAATATAACAACGATAGGCTTCATTCGGCGCTTAATTACAGCATGCCGATGAAAGTTTACAGGCAATATTTTCAGATGGCGGCGTAATTTTATGCGCACTTTTGCTTATTCCTTGTTTCTTTTATAACCCTGCCGACATCTTTGCGCTTTAGATTTAATTTTTTCGAAATTTCGTCACCCATAGCGATTAGATTTTTAAAATCTTTTATCTTTGGTTCTTCAATAGGCTTTAAAAGTATATTGCTGCCGTCTTGACGTATAATTAGTTTGGAATTAGGCTTTAAGTTTAAGGCTTTCCTGATTTTATTCGGTATGACCACCTGTCCTTTAACGGACATGCTTGTAGTTTCCATAATAATAAACCTCCAAAATACGTAAGTATTTCTTACTTTTATTATAAAGGTAATCAATTAAAAAATCAAGTTAAGATTTTTGTAAAATTAAAAAATCTGGAAAAAATACGGAATTTAAAAGCCCGTCCGATAGTAATACAATAATAAATGCTTAAATGCTGATATATTAAGAGGGCTCGCTTTGTCTGAACAAAGCTACCCCCCCCCCACCCCCCTTAAAAACCCCCAGCAAAATCGGGAATGCCATAGAAACCTGTTAAGCTTTACTGTGGTCTTTGCTCCCGCTGGTCGCATAGTTCTTTTTTTAGCGGTCATAGATATACTTTATATTATCAATTAATATTTAGATTGCCGTTCAAGGATTTGCGGTAGGTTTTCAATAATTATTTTCTTATTAAATACATAATAATAGTCAATATTATGCTTGCTATTATGCTTAATCCCAATGGAAAATAAAAAGTAAAATTGCCTTTTTTAATTATTATATCTCCAGGAAACTTGCTTATAGGCAGTTTATGAAAAACAATAAATAATAAACCTAAAATTATCAATGCTATTCCGGTTAATATAAGAATTCTGCCTAATCCATACATACATTTAGCCTCTGCGTTTTTGAAATTAATTGATTAAAATTTATACTTTTATATCCATAAGCGGCATAGAAAATATCCTGGCATGCCCGTATTTTAAAGAAGGTATGCTTGAAGCAAGATGAACGGAATTTCTTCCGAATTTTTTATTTATATCGTCTATAGAATCGTATATGCGTTTTATTTTATCTATTTTAACCGTATCGTCAAAAAGCGAATACTGAATGTTGTCCGTAAGATGTAAAACTATTTCAGTCTGCCTATATGAATAGGCTTTTTCATATATGTACCTAAAACCTTCTTCTAAAGCATCCATAAGCAGGGGCGGAAAAGCCGAAGGGGTCGTAAGTTTTATCTGTGCGCCGGACGTTTTGAAATCTTTGGTTTTTAAAAAAATAGAAATTTTTGCGGCGGATAATTTAAATCTTCTGGCTTTAGCGCAGGCATTTTCCAAATTTTTAGTAAGTTCGGAAAAAAGAAATGTCTCGTCGCTTGAGGGAGGATAAAAGCTTTTAGCCTTGCTAATAGTTTTATACGTTGATTTAGCGGACGGGTTTATTCCGAAAACTGAATTTCCCCTAAGTTCAAGCCAAGTTTCTTTATACGGTTTAGATAAATACTTATCGATAAAGGTTTCGTCTTTAACGGCGAAGTCTAAAGCCGAATTGATGCCGAATTTTTTCAAAAGATACGCCGTATTGCTTCCTATGCCCCAGACGTCTTCTATATTTATATCGCGTAAAATATTTTGTATATTCCTGCCTTCTATTACGGCAAGTCCCTTTGGTTTTTTAAGTTTAGAAGCTATTTTTGCAAGCGTTTTCGTTATGCTTACGCCTATCGAAACGGTTATAGACAGCTCTTTCTCTACCGCAATCTGCATCTTTTTAGCAATTTCTTCGTAGGAGCAGGAAAACACTCTTCTTAATCCGCTTAAATCGACGAAAGCCTCGTCTATCGAATACTCTTCTACCTGCGGCGAAAAGTTTTTTATTATATTGAACATGCGTAAAGAAAAAAGAGAGTATGCTTCGTAATCCGATTCTATTACTATAAGCCCAGGACATATTTTTTTAGCTTCGAAAGACCTCATGCCGCGCTTTACGCCTCTTGCTTTAGCTTCATAGCTTAAAGCCGTTATAATACCCCGCTCTTTTCCTACCGCAACGCATTTTCCGTTTAAAGACGGATTTAACGCGCGCTCGCATGCTACGAAAAAAGCGTCGGCATCTATGTGAGCGATAGCCTTCGGCCATGAATGTACGCAAAAATTAGTCATAATTTACCTTTTGCTATACCCTCTCTCTATATATATATCTTATCTATACTATATATGTTTGATGCTTTATATCTTCCTATTTATATCAGCCGTCCGCATTATTTATGAATTAATTACTCTTCGCTTCGTTGGTTTTCGTCCGCCTATGCTTTATGCCTCCGCTAAATAATTAAAGGCGGATATATATACTTAACTTATGTTAACTTATGTTAACTTATGTTACCGATATTTTCTTATAGTGCCCACTACTACTCCCGCAACCGTTAATTCCTGCTTGGGTGTTATAAGTCCGTACTTAGGGTTTGCCGGTTCAAGTATATATTTACCGCCATCCTTCCTGAGATATTTTATCGTCCAGTCGCCGTCCACGCGCGCTATTACTATATCCCCTTCTTTAGGCGTAAGCGATTTATCTACTACTACAAAATCTTTCGGCATAATGCCGGCGTTAATCATCGAATCTCCTGAAACTTCAAGCATAAAAGAAGAATTTGGATTTTTTATTAAAAGTTTATCGATGGAAATGCTGTCTAACAGCTCTTCTTCCGCCGGGCTGGGAAAACCCGCCTCGACGCTTCCGAGAAGTTTAAGAAGACCGCCGCCTGCGTATGCGCCTGCCGCTGTAGAAACAGCAACCGCGTATGCATTAGGAGGCATAGCCGAATAACCGCCGTAAACCGGCAGTAAATATCCCTTGGAATCTTTTTTTAATAAACCTCTTTCTATGAGTTTACCGACTATTTTAAAAACCGCATTTTTTGATTTCACTCCGAATAAATCCGTCATTTCGGAATATGTGGGCATTCTTCTGCTTTTAGCATAAAAACCATTTATAGAATCGAGCCTGCCTTTAAGTTTTATATCCATATTTAGAATTATAATAATTAATGAAATTAATGACGGAATTTAAATTATAGATTATTAAATTATTTTAAATATTATTGAAATTATTTTGCGTTAACGTTATATATAGAAGAATAAGACGGCATACATATATAACGGAATATAATGCCATACATATTATAATATAGTAAACAATCGTTCACTGTCAAGCAAAAAAATTATGTCAATACTATAAAATAATGATAAAATTAAAAATATGGATTTAAAAGCCAAAAATAAAATTATCGCAAATCTATTTCTTTTATTTGCTTTTTTAATTTTTTTAGCATCTTACCTTATCCGCGTCGATAACATCTGGGTATTTATACTGCAAAGGGCTTCGGCGGCGGCGCTTATAGGCGGCATCGCCGACTGGTTTGCCGTCACGGCTTTATTTAAATATCCGCTCGGACTTCATATTCCGCACACGAATACTATTAAAAACAACAAAGAAAAAATTATTAATGCGATAAGCAATACCGTCAACGATGTATGGCTCGGCAAAAACTATCTTGCGTCGGAAATAAGCGGCGTAAATTTTTCCGATATCCTGCTAAATATTATCAAAAAAGATAAAAATAAAAATAAATTAATGCTGTCTTTAAGAAAATTAATTTTAAAATCGGTTAATTATGCCAAAACGGATAAATTTAAAAATTTTTTAAATAAAAATATCGATAAAGCATTAGATAAAACGCTGTCCGACGACAGTATATCCAAAAATATAATAAGCAAATTAACCTTATTTTTGGAGTCCGAAGATTCGGATTATATTTACGATAATTTAATTAATTATATAAGCGGATATATTAAAGCGTACAATGCGGACGATCTGTCAAGAAAAATCTTGAACGCATATTCGGATGAAATTATAAAATCTATAAAATTTGCCGGAAATAAAATAATAGAAGAAAATTTCGCCTATATTATATCCAATTTAAGCGACTTCGCAATATTGAACATAGAAGAAAACAGACCATATTTAAAACAGCAAATCGCCGAAATAATCGAAAAATATAAAAGCGGTTCAGCCGTAAAGAACATACTGATGTTTGTAGCGGAAAAGACAAATATCATAGACATAGACAGACTTTCCAACGAAATTATAGCAAAAATTATAGATTTTATTAAAGATATAAAAAACAACGAAAATAACGAAGTCAGATTAAATATAAAAGATTATATTTTAAGCTCATTAAACGATATAGACAAAACTTCAAGGATTCAAATTTTAAATACCGTCGAAACGATTATCGACGAAAATGCCGATAAAATAAAAGATTACATAATACATTATTTAAATAACGACGAACTGAAAAAAACAATTAAAAATAAACTTTCAAATTTTATTAATTCGGAGGGTTTGAATATTATAGTCCGTTTTAAAGACCGCTTAAAAAGCCTTGTACGCGACGCAATAATAAATTTTATTGGTTCAATACTTAAAAACAACAAAGATTATGTCGTTAATAAAAAAATGTTTAAAGAAAAATTTAATTATTTTTTTATTTTCATGGAAAATGAAATATCCAAAAACACCGATAAAATTGATGTTTTTTTAAAAAGCAACATTATATATCTTATGAAAATCAATCATTCTGCAATAGGAAAACTTATAAGAAAAAATTTAGAAAATCTCGACGAAGATAAATTAGTCGGCCAAATCGAAGATAAAATCGGCAACGATTTACAGTATATAAGAATAAACGGCGCGATAACCGGCTCTTTTATCGGAATAGTTATAGCCATCCTGAGCCTTATTTTAAAGAAAATATAATATTTTATTTATTTTGCATAGTCTATTCTTTTAGAGACGAAGAAGAACGTAAAACAGTTTCAAAGATAACGCTTTCAAATATTAAAGCTTTTGCTTTGCCGGTCTTAACCTTGTCAAAAATAGAATGGGTAAATTTAAATGCGTAGGGGGGCAAAACAACTTTTTTTTAATTATTCTTAAAAAAATAATTAAATAATGTCTAAATGTATTTTTATTGCTTTAACAATTTGCTCAAATAGAACTTCGGGCAGGTTTCCTATTCTTTCCTTAATTCTTTTTTTATCTACGGTTCTAATTTGGTTTGCTTTTGCTTTTGAATCGTCTTTTAAATTGGCTGTATTTTTTTCAATAAACACTTCAAAAGGATAAATATTCTCAGTGCTTGTCGTCAGCGGGACGATAGTAACGGTATCCGCAAATTTATTATTTATATCATTTGATACTATAACGGCAGGTCTCGTTTTCCCTATTTCTGAACCTTCCGTGGGATTAAGATTAATCCAATAAATATCGCCTCTTTTAAATAATTCCATCGCTGATTGTATGCTCCCATTCGGCAGTTATTTTCTTATCCTCTTTTTTTGTAGCAATATATCCTTCTTGAAGTAATTTCGCAAGTTTTTGTTTTTTTTCTTTTTCCAAATATTCCTTTATGGCATTAGATATAAAAACAGACTTATTTTTTATGTCCTGTATATCATTAGCTACATCTAACGGCAAAGTTATATTAAATCTTTTTGTATTCATCATACACCTCCTTAATGTATTAATAATACATTATTATTTAATATTTGTAAAATATTTTTCTTTAATTATCTATAAGCGAAGAACCGATTTCCAAAAAAATTAAATTCCGTAAATATAGTCCGCCCATGAATAACACGGTATCTATGCCCTGTCCCACTATAAGCGACTCTTGTTTAAGTTCGTCTATAATTAAATATCTGCATTCATTCTGTTCTCAAAATTGCCGATAGAAACCGTTAAAATGGCTTTAAACTATAATGAACACAAAAAAAATAAATAAAACAGCAATAAGGCATTTTATCAGGCAGAGCTGATTAATCAGGCATTATATCAGGCAATATCTCTGTCGCCGAACGGCTCGTTGAAAATTATATTATTAATTTTATCCGCAACAAATTACGTATTTTAAATTTTTATAATTTCACCAACTGTTGACATAAAACTATACAATACTTCCGCATAATCTGCGGAGAATAAATAAGCTTATCTCCGCAAAAATCATGCTATGCTCTATGTATTTATAACATAACGTGTACTTCGACCTGAACCTATTTTTTTTAGTATATTTTTTCCTGTTAAATCCGCTATATCTCTATTTGCGGAATCCTGCGAAGATTTTGAAATTTTAGCCCATTTAGAAGAAGTAAGGTTGCCTTCAAATCCGTCAAGGAATCTGTTTAATACTTTTTTCTGTCTGTCATTAAAGGTTACCATAGAATATTTATGCCAGAAATTAGCTTTATTAAAGACGACGGAAAGAGTTTCTTCGGTATTTTCGATTGCTTTATGCAAACATTCAAGATACCAGACAAGCCAGTTTGTTATATCCATATCTCCTTTTTGAGTTTTCTCGAGAATATCGTAATAAGCTTTCCTGTCTTTCCTAATTTGGGCGGAAACGCTGTAAAATCTTTGCTCGGTATTTTCCGCCTTAGCTAAAAGCATATCGGTTATTGCTCTGGCAATACGGCCGTTGCCGTCGTCGAAAGGATGTATCGTAACAAACCATAAATGAGCAATTCCTGCAGCTAAAATGCCGCAAATTTCTTTAGAATTATTAATCCAGCCAAGAAAACGCGATACTTCAATGTCTAAAAACGATGCGTCAGGCGCTTGATAATGGACTTTCTCTTTTCCGATACGTCCGGAAACTACCTGCATTGGCCCATTTTTATCGTCACGAAATTTACCGACTTTAATTTTATGCATGCCGCTATATCCTGTCGGAAACAGCGAGGCATGCCAACCAAAAAGTCTATGCTTAGTTAACGGTTTATCATAATGTCGCGTTGCATCCATCATCATTTCGACAATGCCTTCAACGTTTCGTTCAACATTAATTCCACCGCCTACATCTAAACCCAAACGCCTGGCGATAGAAGACCGCACTTGCTCTTTATTGAGAGCTTCTCCTTCTATTTCACTGGATTTCAATACATCTTGGGTTAAAACATTAAGAACGGCTTCTTCTTTAAGCTCAAAACCTATTCCTTCCATTTTTCCGAGTAATAAGCCCTGTGAAAATTTAACCTCGGAAAGAAGTTTCAATACCTTTTCTTGATTCCATTTAAATTCCGGCCAGTTTGACCGTTGATAAATATACATATATATAATCTCCGCATATTATGCGTAGATTATAGCTCTTTTTCTCCGCAAAGTCAAAAAGTTTTCCTTAAAGTTTTCTTTTTTGAATTTTCTTTTTGGTATATAATTTTTTACCGTCTCTAAAATCTTCTTCCGCAATATTAAATAGTTCCTTAGCAGATTTTTTACTCATAAAGACATGCCTTCATTTAAAACATAATAATCTAAATAACCGACGTCATGATTTTTTTCTTTCCATTTTTTTGTAGATGCAATAAAAATGTCGTTAGATGTTTTATTTGTTATAGCCAATCTTCTGCGGATTTTCACGGACATATCCCATTTTAATTGCTCTTCAATTTCTTTATCGGTAACGACAAAAAAATCCCAGTCGCTGTCTTCGTTAAAGTCTCCCCTTGCACGCGAACCGAATAAATAAACGGATTCTACTTTGTATCCGTACTTTTCTATTTCTTCGGTTATTATGCTTTTGGCTGTTTTAAGTATGTCTGAATCTTCTTCTTTATAATATTGCATGTTTGTAGTGGAATAATAATATTTGTGTCTATTATTATCTTAGGTTTCATTTTTATATTTCAAAATAACTTTATAGTTTCTTAATGCTGCTTAATTTTTATAATCTATAATCCCGCTTAATTATGCAAAATCTTATTATTAAGTAAATTATATGTAAATTATAACATATTATTAATTAAATATCTGTATTCATTATATTCTCAAAATTGCAGATAGAAACCGTTAAAATAGCTTTAAACTATGATGAACACAAAAAAAAGAATAAATAAAACAGCAATAAGGCATTATCAGGCAGACCTAATTAATCAGGCATTATATCAGGCTAATAACTCCTACCATTAAATTATACCGGTCCCATTTTCAATTTTTTTTTATATTTTACAATAATTTCAAAATATTGTATATTTATAACTAAGTTTAACGGAGCTAATACACATATGGAGGGGTTGTATTAATTTATAGTATCTATTCATAGATTTATTTTGTATTTCAATCTTAAACCCAAATCTCAATTTAGGATTTTAATATTCCTATTTATGCCCCTCAATTTTTCTTTTTAAAAAATTTATGCTGCATAAAATAAATTTCTATGTAGATTAGATTTTTTTAAATAAATATATCATTATAGTTTATATAACATTATTTCAAGCTGTTTTAATAAAATTACATTTTACCGATTTTTTTAGCTTTTTTTCTTATTTCTTCAAAATCTATTTTAGTAGTTTCATTTTTGTAGTTATGATTATTTACCTCTTCTAATATCATTTCGGAATTATAACATGCAAATTTACCGCTTGTATATTGTTCTTTTGAATGAAAATCTAAATAGTAAATAGTATTTTCTGGATATAAATCAGATAAATCAGATATTAAGTATCTTAAATCATCTATTGTATTTAACATTGAAAATTCAAAAGTCAATAAACTTTTTGTTTTATTTATTTTTTCTATTTTATAATTACCTTTTGGGATTATATTTTCATCGGGATCTAATATTTTATGGCATTCAGCATAATGATCTTTATTTTCAATGTAATTCTTATTAATTAAACTTTCAAGATCATCACTAAATTATTAAAATCCGTGCAATATCTATTTAAAAAACCGTTTATATTTTTATTATCTAGTTCAACATATAATATAGCATTTATATTAACCATATTTGGATTTTTATATTCTCTATTTTCTTTTATAGCCTCATCTAAATTATAACTATAACCGCAATCATCATATATTTTGCTTATTTCTTCTTCGTCTTTAGGATTTATTCTTTTCAAAACATTGAGTATGAGCTTGCCATTAAGATAAGCTATTGTGCCGACAAACCATCTGTTTATATCATACACAGTATCCTCTATTGTGCAATCTTTTAATATAGGATCTTCCGATAATTTTTTTAGAATTTGCCATGGTACGCCTGGGAATAATAAAAAAGCGTAATCGTCGTCTATCCTTGTTGCGTAAAAAGTTTTAATTTGCATTGAAATTATTTTATTGTCTTCATCGTAATTAAAATTATCTTCTTCGTCATGCGTTACTGTTTCGCAGTTGATAGAAGACCCCCAAATGTCATGTGTTTCAAATAAATCATAATCATACGCAAAATCTTTTTTGTTATCTTTAGCTTTAATAACCTTTTCAAAATCAATGATATTTTCTTTTTTATCAATATACTTTTTATAAAATTTGTTTTTATTTTCTACCGATACATTTTTAATAGTAATATAATTATCAACGTCATCTAAAATCATTTTGTTTGTCCTCTATTTAAAATCATTGTTAAATAGCCTTTAGCTTTATATTATGATTTTATTTTATCCTCATAACGCCGAGACTTGATCCATCTAAGCCAAATTTCACCCATTCTTTTGTTATTTCAATGGTTGGATTATAATATGTTTTTGATACTTCTCCGTCGGGATATATTTGTATAGAAAAAAGACCAGGGAAATTAATAATACAATTAAAATTAGTTTTTTTAGAATGATCTTTCGCTAACTCTATTGCCTCCTCTTCGGAAACCATTCTGCCAAAAGAATATGTTGCATATGCGGCTGGCATTAAACGGACTGTGCATGTAGAAACATTTCTGGGAATTTTTAAAGCAGACTCATACTCTGCTTTATCTAATTCAAATAGTGATAAAAGAGTATCTAAATCTACGTCAATTGCCTGTAAATATTTTTTAGGAATCGGACTGGTAAGATCTTGCCAGTTTTTTAGATGCATTTTAAATTTATCAAGTTTAGTGTATCCTGAAGCGGCAGCAATATCTTTTATATCTTTACCTGATTTTTGATGCTGCGATAAAAGATAATCTTTTACGTGACGGCAATAAATATAATCTTCCACTTTGTTAGGCGAGTTACCGGTGAGATTTAAATGTTGAAATGATAATTCTTGATTTTTGTCCATGATTTCCTCCTTGCCGGAACCTATAATTCCGGAAATAGTTAATTTCATTAGACCAAAAACCCCGTGACTTAGGGAGCTAAGCCACGGGGTTTAATTGGCTTTTTAGCATCTTGTTAAGGCGGCTGCAATATGCTCCTAAATCCCCCGCCGTTAAAAATCTTTGTAAAATAAAACCGTGTTAATTAGCGTAGGCAGTATAACTCGCCAACGTTTTTAGCACATTTATTAAGCGATTGTATATTTCAAATTATTGCTTTTTATTTTTTACTTATAAATATTTATTTTTAACTATATTTTATTACTAATTTTATAAAGTGTCAAGTGCGCGTAAAATTTATGCGTAAAATTTATTTTTATATTGCTATTATTTAAATTATAGCTTTAAACTATATTGAACACAAAAAAAGATAAATAAATCAGCAATAAAGCATTTTATTAGGCAAATATGATTTATCAGACATCATATTAGGCAATTTATTACCGCCTTTCAATTCTTTATTTGAAAAAGTTTTAATTAAGCTTTGGACTATATTGCTTCAAATCTCCTTCAATAATTTTTATTTCTTCTGGTTTAATATCGTAAAGTTTATAGACCATCTGGTTAATTTCGTATTCATATTCTTTAACTTTGGATTGTTTCAATGAACTATCTAAATAATTAGTTGTTTTTGTGATAGAAAGGATTTTATCAACAAGCTCAATAAATTTATCTTGTTCTGATAAGGATATATTTGGAATACCTATACAATTAAGCGCTGGAATAGTTATCTGCCAGCCAAAAAATAATTTTGAATAAAAAAAATTGATCAAAAAAGAATTTAGTATTGCCAAAATAAACTTTAGTTTATAATTATTATTTTGCAATAGACATACATAAGCAGTATTTAAACAATAATATTGTTCATTATCATAAGCACAACTTATCTTCATACTTTTCCTTGGCAAAATAATCTTTTCTTTAGCTAAGAACAACCTTTCCTCGCGGGCTCTAAGTAGTTTATCTGTATAATGAATAAATTTATTTTCTCTTTTATTTTCCCAATTTATTAACCACTTTAAGACATCGCGACCGTCTAAAACTTTTTTATAATTTTGGGTTTTCATATTATTTGCAAATACTTTTTCTTTTGTTTGACCCGAATAAATTATGCCTTGTTGTATTTCTAAAATATTACTAATTAATGGCATTTTACTATTGAAAATTTTAAATACGATATGTTTTGAATAATTATCGAGATTCACTGTATACATATAAAATGGTAATTCGTCAAAAAAACTTTGCGATAAGAATATTATTTCTTTTTTGAGATCACGTATTACTGGGAATTCTCTAATAGATTCTTTATTTTTTTTAACACTAATTATTGAAGTATTTACGGCTGCATCAAAAACACGCTTTGTGAATAAGTTAATAAACAAAATATTTGTATTTTCAAGTAGATACTTCCGTATATATTTATATTCAACATTTGAATATAAACCTTCTGGCAATATAAATGTTAGAATACCTCCATTTTTTAAAATCTTATTTCCTTTTTCAAGAAATAAAGTGAAAAGATTAAATCTGCCTCGTCCAGTTTCAAAATTATGACTAAATATATTTTTATCTGCTTGCCTAATCTCTTTGACACTTACATAAGGAGGATTTGCTATTACAATATCGAACCCTCCATTTTCAAAAACCTCTGCAAAATAAAGTCTCCAAGGAAAAAATGGTTTTATTTTATTTTGATTTATAAAATCTCTAAGTTGTTTCTCGATATTCTCCAAATCAAATTTTGTTTTTTTAGATATTTTTTGTTTTTCCTTGATAATAAATTCCTCTCTTATTTTATTATCAGGAATTAATACTGACTTTTTATTAATTTCTTTTAATTCAAGAGAATAATCAGCTCTTTGCTTTCTAATTCTAGTCTCTAACATTTTTATTAAAAGGTTCTCAATCTCCATTTTAAGAATTGCTTTTTTATCTTTATTCGGTTCATCCTGAAAGTCTATTTTTTTTTGTTCAAATTCTTTAATAAAATCTTTATCTTCTGTAACAAAATCGAATTGAAATTGTGCATTTTCCTTTTGTCCATTATCAATATCAAAATCAATGCCCATAAACTCTGAAATTAAACTGTTACCCTGCATAATTTTAAAATCCAAATTAGGCAATGGCTGAATATCCCAATTTGGTTTTGATTTGTCTATTTTTTCATCAACCAAAAGTGAAATAAAAAAACGAAGCTTTGCTATTTCAACTGCAATTTGTTGGATATCCACACCATAAATACATTTCTGGATTAAATATAACTTGCGACCATAATCTGCATTTTTATTCTTAAAAAAATCCTCGATCTGATTTTTAGCAATACTCCTTACATTTGGGTCAGGTATATAATCCGTTGCTTTCAATTGTTCCTGTTTCCAGAGTTCATTACCTGGATCAATTTTATTAAGAATAAAAACCATTTTATTGAGTAATCCCATAGGGAAAGCACCGGAACCCACAGCAGGGTCAACAATTCGCACATTTTCAAGCAGTCTCACCAGTTCTTTTGATTCTTCATCGCCAAATGGATTTTCATTCTCTTCTACAGCAAAAAGCTTGTTAATCTTTTCATCAATATTCTTAACTTCAGAAAGATGAGTTTTGAAATATTCTTTTAGCGACTCTGAAACCATATAATCCACAATATCCCGTGGAGTATAATAACTGCCAGTAGCTTTACGAGCAGTTGTAGATGTTTCAGGATTAAAACTCGCAAGAAGATTTTCAAAAACTTTACCCAAAAGTTCAGGGTCAAGAGCAATATCAGCATCATCAAGCGAATTTTCATCAATAGTAAAATTAAATGAAGATAAAATATTTAAAAGTCCTTGGACTCTATAAGTTTTATTTTGAGTTCCATAATAAGAATTTAGGTCAGTTTTTTCACTTTCGTTAAAAAAAAGGAAATTTGGTACTTCTGCCTGGTATTCTTTTTTTCTTTCAGTGAAGCCGTCTATATAAACGCCGTTTCTACCATCATCTAAACATTCAAATAAACCACCGTTTAGGAAAGGTATATCTCCAAAATAATCTTTCATGTTCTCTGGAACTGCAAAAAAATCCTGGTAGCGATAAACATATTGATTGCCGAAATCCTTATTCCAACCCCTATTAAATCTTTTTTCATCACGGAATTCCCGTTCTTCTTTTTTAGTGTTTAACGTAGCAAAAAATAGATTTTGCAAAATTGCCTGATAATAAGAGGAACTATTTGGTTCAATATTTTTAAGAATTTCAGAAATTTTCCTTTTATCGAATAATTCTTTTGGTATTAATCCGCGTTCACGCATAAACCAAACAAAAATCATCCTGGTTATAAGACGAATTATGGCAATATTTCTGCCGTTTTCTTCTTCTTCGGCATTTTTAGGGAAATGGCAATTTTCAACTGCCCAAAAGTACCAGTTTGCAATATCTTTGTAAAACTCCTTAGTAACTTTTTCAACAGAAAAAGCATCCTTTATCTTTTCCAACGAAGAAAAATTGCACTCGACAATTTGCCTCAGGAAAGTTTTATTGGTTAGTTCTTTGCTAGCAAAATACGTAAAACGCCGGAAATTATTCCAATCACGACTTTTTCCTAAATAATTAGCGTAAATCAGGCTGAACCTAAAATTGCCTTGTTCATCGTAAAAAATAAAAATACCGGCATCCGCCTGGCTATCCTTTAGAATTTTTTTGCCTTTTTCATATTGCGCTTTTTTGCCGGTTCGTTCAGATAGATGATGTTCTGCTCGAAAGGCACAAACCATCATTTTTTGGCCGTCTGAAAAATCAATTTCGCCAAGCTTAAGTCCGTTATTAAAATTATCATCGTTATAATAAGTAAAGTCTTCACTTAGCGTAGAAAAATTCCTATTTTTCTCTCTGAAAAATTTTATAAATTTATCCGGGGAAAATTCAGCAATAATGTTTTGTAATATTTCTTTACTCATAATGTCTGGTTTTCAATAGCAATTATAATTTCTTTAGATATATTTTTTCGCCTCGATTTTTCTTTTCGCAAATAATCCTCTCCAAGTTCTTTCTTTAAAGCCTTTATTTCAGAAGATGTCTTTTTTTGTTTCGCATCATCCCCGCTTTCCATATTTGCTATCCGACGCAAGGTAAAATCCGACAGAGTTCCGAAATCCAAAATATCTTCCCTTAACATTCGTAAAAAGTCCTTATGCGGCATTATATATTCGGTATTAATCCGGTTAATCAAAGTTGCAAGGTTATTAAGCGCTTTTTGCTCAAGGCTTTGCTCTTTAGGCGTAAACATGCGATACTCTTTAAATTGCCTTATGTCCTGGTATGCTTCCCAGAAATTTTCAGATAGAGGCAATGCCTTTTCATTTTCAGAACAAGCTATTTTTTCAAATACGTCTCCAAAGGCCGCTTGATATACCTCAAACTTTTTTCCGCCGTTGTACTGAACGCCGTGAATATATAACCTGCCCTTCTTTATAAATACCAATAGCTCGCTTTCCGTTGATGTCTTAGACACTTTGATACGGGGAGGGTATTTATTTAAATTGGCAATCAATTCCGGATATGATTTTTTAATCTCGATAAATTCTTTCAGGACTTTGGTATATAAGCTTTCCTCTTCCTGTTTATCCGGATTTTCCTGTATCCTGTTGAATAAGCCTGAAGGCGTCGGCTCTTCGTCAATATCAAATATCTTAGCGTCCTCGCCAAGCGTATTATGTATAAGAAACATCTTATTAGCGGCAATTTCACGGGATTTGACAAGCTCTGCCCCTTTTTCGGTAGGAAAGAAGTTGACGATGTATAATTCGTTAAACACCTTCCGGCTTATACGGTTAATACGTCCTACCCGTTGAATAACGCGGACAGGATTCCACGGAATATCGTAATTAACGACAAGTCCTGCACGGTTTAAGTTGAACCCTTCCGAAATCTTGTCTGATGCAAGCAAAATATCGTAATTATCGTCCTGGTCATCATAAGAAGCATCAAAATTCCTATTGATTTGCATTATCTTGTTTGCGGATAGGTCGCTTTCCACAACAAGAACCTTGCCGTTAAAGTTTTTCTCCAATATGGGAGCAAGATATTTAACAGTGTCGAGATACTCGGAAAATATAACTATCTTTCGCTTAGGCTCTCCTTTATCAGGTTTTTCTTTAATTTCACGCTTAATGTTTTCAAGAAGACATTCGGTTTTAGGATCACTCTCTACTAAGTCCAGTTTTGAAAGTTGTGTTAATATAATATCAAAAAGCTTAAGGTCGGATTCGATATCTGCGATAAAATCTTCCTTGTACTTAAAATCTTTAATCTTGTAAACCTTATGGTTTTTAGGATATTCCCCATTTTTAATTTTCTCGGTATAATCAGTTAAAGCTTTTTCAATATCGTCTAAATCTAAGTCGTAGATTTTCTCGAGGAGAGAACGATCAAGAATATACTCGCCTTTATAATAATCCCCTTTGCCTGTCTTCTCAATAAACTCCAGTATTTTTTTCGTAATCCGCTTAAAATTTCTTATACTTTGCTCAAATGAACCGAATGAACTTTCGAAGCGCTTTACCAATAATCTGCGCATAAAATCGTATAAATTGCGCTGTTGCATAAACTGTCGGTTCTCTTTCTCAGAGAGTTTTTCTTCAGTAATATTTTTTCTTTCAATTTCGTATTCGAATGGCCGATAAATAGCTCCTTTAAATTCACCTCCGTTGTCCGGTTCGCCAAAATATCTGTCGATAACCATATCGTAAAATCCTGATTGCTCTTTTGTTAATTTATAAAACCATTCTTTAGGGTCGGCAATTTTGGAAAGGTTTTTAACCTCATCCTTGTAATAAGGATTATGCTGTAGGTCTAAGCGGTTGCGCCGGATAGTCACAGGCTCGATAACATCGCGTATCTGTTTAGCGAGATAATGGGAGCGCTTTTTAACTTTTCCCAAATTAATAACATCTTCGCCAAAAAATGTCCGATAATAGGATTCTGCTTTCTTACGTTTATTGACATCCGGTGAATTCCAATATTTTTTAATATATCCGAGACGTTCGAATGTTCCTTTGAACACCATAAATTTGCCGACAAGATTATCCTCAATGGTAATAGATGACTTCTTGGGAGCAATGAACAATTTCAATAGGGCTAATATGTCGCCAGGCCGATTATTGAAGGGAGTAGCGGTAAGTAAAATAACAATTTTATTGCGGCAGATATTCTTTAAGGTTTCATAGTCCTTGGTATCCTGGTTCCTAAAGCGATGGGCTTCATCGATAATAACGACTTCAATATCGTTATATTTAGAAACAAAATCGGCAATACTTTCTAAATCCCCAAGCGACCTTACCTCCCAATCGTAAAGCTTAAATTCCTCTACATATTTCCTCCAGCCGGAATTTTTGTTTTTATCTCCGATAAGACCGGGAGGACATATAACAATACCTCGTTTTTTTATTTCTCTAGCCACGGCGCAGGCAATAATGCTCTTTCCCAATCCGACAACGTCAGCGATTATAGCTCCATTATTGCTCTCTATAATTGCCAATGCCTGTTTCACTGCATCTATCTGATATTTGTAATTGGTATAACCGTTCTCTTCAAGTATTTTTAATAACGACCCGCCAACTTCTCGCGATTCAAACGAGTCTAAATATGTTTTAAGTACTATAACAAATGCCTCGAATGGAGATATTTCTTTTATAAGCGTTTCTTTTTCCACCACCTCGATTAGTTTCTTTTTAGATTCTTCGTACTCGGTTATCTTTACTGCTTCATCCCACAATTCGTCAAAGTATTTTTCCGCATCGTCAAAGCCAAAATCGCTTATCTCGACATTAAATTCATTCTGGGTTGATAAACCGGCCCTAGTTAAATTACTGCTGCCGGTAATGAACAGATTTTTTCTTCCCACCTGCCCTTCTTCTAATTTAAACAAATACAGTTTGGCATGATTAGGATTAAATGTCTTCCTAATCACCAATTTTCCGTCACGGATTTCCTGAATAAAGAACTTTACCTGTTCGTAGAATTCCTGAGTATCAAAAGTTTCTGTATTTAATGATTTTTTAATGGATTCGAAAAATTTGAAAATTCTTTCTTCATCGGACATATGATTATCTTCATATGCAAGTTCAACCATGCCGAAGTTTGTGATATCCACATTCAAACCTACCAAGACCTTTACCTTCTGAAACGGATTTTTTTTGAGACCTTCATATAACTCTCTTATGCCAGAGAAATAGAAAAATCCAACCAAAAACTTAAGCTCTTCGCTTTTTTCTATGAGTTCGATTAAACGTTTCTTTAAATTTTCTGCACCGCTGTTTGTTATGAAGTTTTTCATAAGTTTCCTTAAATCACCATTATAAACTTAAAAACCACCTCAAGTTATTGTATAATATAGGTGTTAAGCAAGTAAAAACAATAACTCAAAAGGTGATTTATAATATATTAAACCAAGTATCTAATAATTTTATTACTAAATTTAAAAATGAGCAACGAAAAAATTACATCCTTCGGCAACAGTATAATTTTACTTAAGCATATTTTATAACTTTTTTTTATCTATATTTATATCTATAACAGCATTTTTAAATTTATCAGGCAAAGATGGTATTTGTGTATCATTAAAATCTATATTTAATTTATCTACTTTCAAGAATATCTCATAAATCTTTTTGCTTCTGCCGTCTTCAAATTTTATAATTGCCGTATTAGAATAAAATCCTTTATTAATTTTATAAAAAAGCATACCCTCATTACGAAATTCGTTTATGAGCCACAATGTTTGTTCTTTTGCTGTTTTACATGATATAGAACCAATATCCTCCATACCTATAATTTTATAGTATTCTTTTATTGCCCTATACTGTCTATGAGAAAATGCTGGCTAGCGGCGAAGATTTAAATGCTAAAAAGAACAATAACTTTACTTTTGAAGATTTAGTGAATAGATATATGGAATCTGCTAAAACCTTAAAATCTTATTATAAGCTTAAAAGCTTTGTTAAAACTTTGCTAATTTTCTACGGAAAAAATAAAAAGGTTAATTTATTTACGACTGCTGACGTCGAACACTTAAAAAAACATATATTACAAGAAAAAGGATTATCAAAAGCTTATTTTAACCGTCTTTTTGTGATTTTAAAAATCATTATTAAAAAAGGTGAAGATTGGGAATTAGTCGATAAAAACGTACTACAAAAGCTTAAGAAAATAAGACTTGAAAAAGAGATCTCAAGAATCAGATTTTTAAGCGAAGACGAAATAATTAAAATTTCAAAAGCTAAAAGCTATAAAGGCCAATCCAAAAATATCGTACTGGTTGCGCTTTTTACAGGAATGAGAAAAAACGAAATATTATCGCTGAAATGGTCTGATATAGATTTTAATAATAAAATGATTAATATTAAAGCGGAAAATTCAAAAAATGCAGTCAGTAGATATATACCTTTACCTGAGCCGTTAAAAGAAATATTGCTTGAAATAAAAGAAAAGTCAAAAAGCGAATATGTATTTTATAACAAGAAGACTTTGAATAGACTTTATGACTTTAAAAAACCTTTTTGCTACATATTAAAACAAGCAAATATCGAAGATTTTCATTTTCACGATTTGAGGCATACTTTTGCGTCATATTTGGTAATGGCGGGGGTAGGAATTGCGGAAGTGCAGCAACTTTTGGGACATAAAGATATAAAAATGACAATGAGATATTCAAATTTATCGCATAAGCATTTAAGAAATGCTATAAGTATTTTTGACAATAAAGAATATGAAAGCGATAAAGAGAAAGTAGAAAAGATAAAAGATATGTTTAAAATTCTGTTATAGCACAGAAAAAATTATTAGCACAATTATTAGCACAATTTAAAAAATCAAAAAATTTATAACCTTGCAAACCCTTTTAAAAACTGGAGCCGGCGATAGGAATCGAACCTACGACCCGCTGATTACGAATCAGCTGCTCTACCCCTGAGCCACGCCGGCATGCGGAAGATTTACGAATTTATAATTTTGTTAGCGGCAGTAATAAAATTAAGTCTTTCTTTCTTATTTTCTATTTCTTGCGCTAAATTGTTAATTAAATTTTCTATATTGTCCCGATGAAAATTATTTGCGTTTTCGTTTAAATCTTTAAGCTTTTCGTCGAAAATAATGGAAGATATAGGTCCCAAATTTTCCGAAAAAATATCTTTAAGCGCTTCCATTTTATCCTTTGGAATTACTTCGCCGTAATTTATTTCACCTTCCGAAGTTCCGTTACTATTTAAGATGGAATTGAATGCAGCCTCGTTTTGATCAAAAAATGAGGCACTGCTTTCATTGCTTATAATACTGCCGCTTGTCTTTTTGGAATTATCGGCGCTTATCGATTGATTCACTATTTTGACAAATTCGCTTTCGAGATAAGCAGTCTCCATCTTTAGAAGATTAACGTTAGAATTTCTCTTACTGAGAATAAAAATAAATCCGCTTCCAAATCCGTTGACGATAATATTTCTGTCGTCGAAATTTAAGTAAAGAGAAGAAATTTCTATCGACGAAATAGAATATGATGCAAATAATTTACTTATTTCTCTTGATACTCTGTTTATTTGTTCTGATTGTATTTCGGGGTCGTTAGCCTCGAACTGCAAAACTTCGCCGTCTAAAGACGATATTGCGCAAGCATCTACACCGGCAATTTTAAGTATCTTATATATAATGCTTTTATCGTCGTTTGAATTCATAAATTTATATTGTTAAACAGCAATATATTGAATTATTTTTTAATTTTCTTTAAGTAATTTAATAGCTTCCATCTGAGTCTTTAAAGCAGGGACTTCAGACGAAACTTTAAGACTGTATAAAACATTTTTATTGTTAATAATTATCTTTTTATAATTATTGGCTTCGCATATCGCGCTTTTTAATTTATTAAAATTTAATATATCGCCTAATTCTTTTGACTGATTAAAAAGAAATAAAGCGTCGGCGGATTCAAAATCGGCATCGTCGATACCTTTCGAATACAATACTTCGCCGTCCTCTTTAACTGCAAGTATAGATTCTACTCCGGGTATAATAGATAAATTTTCTGCAATTTTAACTACTAAAGCAGGAGTATATTCCGCATTGTTTTTTATAATTTCAGAATCTGAACTTTTTGCGTCATCCGGTTTTTGATTTTTATCGGTATCGTTGCTTTTTTTGTTTATTTCTTCCAGAATTTCATCTAAATATTTATCAAGCGTAATTTCCGGAGCAGATTCTCCTATGCTGACCTGTATATTTATCGGAGCATCTAAGCCGTTTAATTCTTTAAATACATCTATATCCTGTTTTGTTCCTAAAAAAGCATGCAATATCTTTCCGCCGGAAAAATATATAGCGCCCTGCCTATTTAAAACTTCAAACGATAATTTTATATTTTCAAAACTATAAAATTGATCAAGCTGATATTTTATATCTTCAAGTACCATTTGGTATTATATTAAAAATATTATTACTTCATTAAATATGTAATCATATTTTATACTATCAAAAAAAACAAGAATATGCAATGAAAAATAAATTATGATTAAACGCCTTTAAGGTACAAAAGAATAAAATAATTTATTATAAATGTACCGTTAAAAAAAGAAATACTGGAAAGTGGCGTCCCCAACGGGATTCGAACCCGTGTTGCCGCCGTGAAAGGGCGATGTCCTGGGCCGGCTAGACGATGGGGACAATGTTTTTTAAATGCAGAAAGAATATTATGCCATATTTTTATAAGAAAAGCAAGAAAAAAATCTACGAAACCTATCTACAGATTTAAAATCCCAGTTCCCCGAGAATTGAATTTACATCGTTTTGGGCCATTTTTTGATTGTCGGACACCATATCTTTTAATTTCCCGTATATTTCAGCCTTTTTTTCAGTCGGTATTTCTTTAGCCTCCACTTCTGAATCGACAAGCACTTTTATAAGTTTTGCTTTAGTTTCATTAAGCGTATTCTGTATCTTATAAAGTTTCTGTCCTGTTAAATCCTGAAAAGAAAGAAGCGAAAGAACGCCTAATATTTTATCTATATTTTTATTATTAAGCTCTTTAAGGTTAATAAGACTTTCCCTTATTTTCTTAGTCGGGTTCAAATTTATAAGATCGACGAGCTGTTTATTCATATCGTTTGAATTTTCGTTTATCTCGTCCAGCAAATTCATTATGTTATTCGCCGCTTTTTCAGTTTCTTTGATGATATCGGAAATGCCTTCCTGCGCAATAGGTATATTATCGGAGCTTTCTTTGACCGGCGCCTTTAAATCGCCTATTTTTTTAGTCGCCTCGTCCACAACCTTTGCAAGGTCTTTCAACTCTCTCATCATGTCGTCTATAGCCATAACATCGTCCTATTTTTAATATTAAATAATTCATTATTTAGATTTTAAAACGCCAATCGATTTTCGATAATTAATTTTATACACTAAATATGATTAAAAAACAATAATAATTTTTATTTATTTTTAATTTATATTTAAAAGTTTATTTGTAATTCCGTAAAGCGCCCCTTTTGTTATCTCGCCTTCCCAATGAAACATTATGCGTCCGCTTTTAGATATAAAAAAAGTTTGGGGTATTTCGTTAATTCCGCCGTAATTATTTATAACTTTCGATGTTGCATAAACTACCGGATAAGGAATGCCTATGTTTTTAATAAAAGACCTGACCCCTCCGAGATTGTTATTTACATTAATACCGACCACTATTACGCCGTTATTCTTTTCAGACTCGTAAAATTTTTTAATCAGCGGTATTTCCGCTCTGCAAGGCGGACACCACGTTGCAAAAAAATTAACGATGACGACATGACCCCTGAAATTTTTAAGCGAAAAATTATTATATCCCGATAAAATCGGATTAAGAACTTTTAAATTAAAATTATAAGCTTTTTTAGTCCTGGCTTCTGCATGTTTAATGCCGAAGGAAAAAATCAAAGCAAAAACAAATGCCATTATTAAAAGCGAGGATATAAAACTGCGTTTGCCGCAACCTTTCATTTAGATATACGCTCCTTCTTTTATTAAATTTTTATTTAACGTGTATTATAATATAATAATTAAAAAAAATAAATTCTATTTTAACGATTTAACGACCTGCTTTTAATTGCCCTTTCTACCTCTCTTTTATTTTCTTTTTCCTTAATGGAAGCTCTTTTGTCATAATTCTTTTTTCCTTTTACCAATGCTATTTCTACTTTTGCCCTGCCTGCTTTTAGATACATTTTTAGAGGAACTACCGTTAAGTTTTTTTCTTTTATTTTACCTAACAGTTTTAAAATTTCGTGTTTATGCAAAAGCAAAACTCTCGTTCTTAAGGGATCCTTGTTTTCCCTGTTTGCCTTTTCGTAAGGACTTATATGCACGTTCAATAAAAGCGCTTCTCCGTCTTTTATGACTACGTAACCGTCGGAAATATTTGCTTTGCCGGCTTTTATAGATTTTATTTCAGGACCGTAAAGGGATATTCCTGCTTCATACTTTTCGATAATTTCATAAAGAAAAGAAGCTTTTCTGTTATCTGCGACAATTTTTATTTTTTGTCCGGCAAGCGGATTCGACATATATTAATTTAGGTATTACCGGACATAAATCCGGCATTGCGTTACATTTATTTGTATATTGTATAATGAATATTTAAAAAATAATGGTGGAGGCGGCGGGAGTCGAACCCGCGTCCGAAGATTTAAAACTAAAGCTTCTACATGCTTAGTTTATTCTTTAAATACGGCTTACGAAAGCAAAGAATAAACAAAACCTTTCTTCGCCGTCCTTTTAAAGGTTCTAGTTTGACGAAAAGGAAACGCCAAACTTATAACCTGCAGTTGTCGCCTTTGAATTTTGCAGGTAGAAATTTCAAAGACGTTAGCCGATTAAGCGGCTAATGCGTAATCGTAGTTGTCTGCGATTATGTTTTGCTTTGAATGATTAACGAGCCTACAAAGCGTCCTCGGCATGCGGCTTAAAGCCCTAATATCACCGTCGAAACCGTTGCGCCCCCATTATATTATAGAAATTACATCAAACAATTTTTGATACTTTTACATTAACTGTTATTAACTGCCTATAACAATATATAAAATATAAAAACGTATAAATATTATACCACATTTATAAAAAAAAATATTTATTATTTATCTAATATTTTTATTTATGACTCTTTAAAAACAGCATGGAATTTAACAGATATCTGTCAAGCGGTTTTGAATACTGGCTCCATAAAGCGTTATCCCCGTTTTCTATAAAATCCGCAATCTGATTGACCTTAGAATCCATGTTGTCTATATAATGAAGAAGAAATGCTTCCGTAGTCTTCGGCCTTTTAGGGGAACCGTATTCCATTTCTCCGTGATGCGATATTATACTGTGGATTAAAATAAGTTTTAAATTTTCGGGAAATCCTTTTATTTCGGATATTCTTCTTTCTACCGCAGACGAACCTAATACTATATGTCCCAAAAGCCTGCCTTCATCCGAATATTCTATTACGTTGTTCTTGATTTTAAGTTCTTCTATTTTACCTGCGTCGTGAAGAAATATAGCCGCCAGCAGAACATCCTTTATAACGTATTTTTTATAATGCTCGGCAAGGAAAACACCTATTTTAACCATGCTTAAAGTATGCTCGAGAAGCCCGCCTATATATGCGTGATGTATAGATTTTGCGGCCGGAAGCGTTTTTAAAAGTTTTACGTAATGTTCGTCTTCTAAAAATTTATCGACGAGCCGTATAATATATTCATCGGTTAAATTTTCTTTTAACACGGTTTTTAAATCGTTATACATAGATTCTATATCGTTCTTCGAGGACTTAAAAAAAAGGGCGGCGTCTTCTGCGGCAATATTTTTCAAATCTATTTTTTCTATTTCCGTAATGCTTAACTGAAGTTCGTTTTGAAACAGCGAACTTTTCGATTTTACTTTTATTATATCACCTGTTTCAAAAAGCGGCGCAAGTTTATCGACGTTATCCCAAATATATCCCTTTATTTCTCCTGCTTTATCGGACAACTTTAAATAAACGTAAGGTTTTCCGGTTTTACCCATAGCCTGAGATTTGCTTTTTACAAGAAAAGTCGAATCTACTTTTTGATTTTCGGTAATTTCCGAAACTAAAATTTTTTCCATTTTGTTTTTTCCTTATTAACCTACGTTATTATAGTGTCTGAGTTTAAAATTGACTCCAAGATTTTTTGCAAGATTTTCAATAAACGCGATATCGACTTCAGGAAGGTCTATAGCCGTCACTGTTACGTTTTTAATATATTTCTTAGATTCTTTTACGAAATCTATAACCGCATTATAAGGATTTATTCCCTTTGAAGCAAGTTTAGGATCGCATATAGCGGCATATATTTCGGAACTCTGGGCATTTAAGCTTATGCTTACGGAATCTATAATATTTTCAAGTTCTGCGGCTATATTGCGTCCGTAAACGGCATTTGCAAGTCCATCGGTATCGAGTCTTATTTTTATATCCGACGAATCCGTTCTATAGGAGCCTTTTTTAATTGCGGCGGCAGTTTCCTTCAAGGTTTCTATGCGCAAAGTAGGTTCTCCAAGTCCGCAGAATACTATCTCTTTGAAATCGTAATAACGAAAAATAGAGGATAAAACTTCGCTCACGGAAGGTTCTTTTTTCAGTTTAAGATTGTATCCCTGCACGCAGAAATTGCTTTTGCCGCCCTGATATTTAGGGCAGAAAGTACATCTGTTGGTGCATTTATTCGTAAGATTTACGTAAACGGAGTTTCTTATTTTATACGCTACTGCAGGATAAAATCCGTCAACGCTTTCAAGAGAAAAAAGATTAACGGTATTCTGGACGGTTAAATCGTCCATTGCTTTTAGTTCTACGCGTTTTTGAGCCGCAACTGTTTCCAAAACCAGCCGCACGTAAGAAGGTTCGTTTCTTTTCCCCCTGAAAGTTTGAGGCGCAAGAAACGGACTGTCGGTTTCTATAAGTATTTTTTCGGAAGGTATTATTTTAGATACTTCTCTTAATCCTTCGTTTTTTTTGTATGTTATATTTCCTGAAAAGGAAATAAAAAAACCCATTTTTATTAATTCATCGGCTAACGTCTTATCGGAAGAGGAAAAACAGTGTATAACTCCGCCGAAAAAACCGTCCTGATTTTTTGCATATTCTTTTAAAATCTCCATTGCGTCCTCATATGCGTCTCTTATGTGAATTATAACCGGCAAGCCCTTGGACGACGCAATTTTAAGCTGAAATTTAAAAAGTTCTTTCTGTTTTATTTTAATTTCTTCTATGTCTTCTTTGGATGTTTCGGGCAGAAAATAATCTAATCCGATTTCACCTACGGCTACGATTTTATTTTTATTGCCTGAATAATATTTTTCAAATTTTTCCTCTATATCGGCAATATCTCGGTAAGGGCTTTTTGGATGGACGCCAAGCGTAGTAAATATATTGCCGTAATAATTAATTATTTCTATAGTTTTATCGATTCTTTCGTGCTGAGCCAAAGAGCCGATAGAAACTGCATGCGTTACGCCGTTTTCGGACATTCTCGACAAAACGCCGTTAAGATCGTCGTCAAATTCATGCATTTCAAGGTGACAGTGGGAATCTATCATAGAATTATAAAAGATTAAACGATTATTTTTTAATATTTTTATCGGTATTTATTTTTGGGAACATAATTTCGGCTTTTTCGGCTATCCGCAATCCGTCCTTAAACAAGCCCTCGCAAACTTCCGAAATACTATCGACCCCCGCCGAAAAGCCGGGAGCGTCGAAAGGTTGAATATTAAATATATCGTTAATTTTTCGAGAAGTTTCCGGCATAAAAGGATATATTAAATAAGAAATATAATAAATAGAAATTGAAGCCGTTCTAAGTATATTCAGCAGTTTTCTTTTTTGTTCCGGGTCGTCCGCGTTTAATTTCCACGGAGCAGAATCGTTAATATATTTATTTAATATATTTATAAATTTAAATATATCTTCCAATATTTTAGCAAAGCCGTATTCGTCGTATCTTTTATCTAAATTTTTTAATATATCGGCGCACGTTTTCAATATGCCGTCGTCTTCGGATGCCGAATCCGTTCCTGGAACATTGCCTCCAGTATATTTATTTAGCATTGCGGCGGTTCTCGAAACTAAGTTTCCAAGATCGTTCGCAAGAGCGGAATTATATCTGAGTATAAAATTATCGGCATTAAAATCTCCGTCCAAACCAAGCGTTATTTCGCTCAAAAGATAGAAACGGAGCGGATCTGATCCGTATGTTTCTATCAATGATATAGGATCGACCGCGTTTCCGGCAGATTTAGACATTTTTCTGCCTTCGGTAAGCCACCAGCCGTGGGCGGTAACCGACTTCGGCGGTTCTATCCCAAGAGAGAAAAGCATAATAGGCCAGTAAACTGCATGAAATCTTAATATATCTTTGCCTACGATATGGTTTGCCGTTTTAAAAAAAAGCGGAAAATCCGGATTTTTACCGTTAAGATAATCTTCATATCCTATACCGGTCAGGTAATTTAAAAGAGCGTCGAACCATACGTATATAACGTGCTTTTCGTCGCCTGGAACCGGAATCCCCCATTTAAAAGACGTTCTAGAAATGCTTAAATCTTCCAAGCCTTCCTTGACAAAAGATAAAACTTCGTTTCTTCTAAAATCCGGTTTTATAAAATCGGGGTTTTTTTCTATATAATCAAGAAGCTGTTTTTCATATTTTTTTAATTTTAAATAGTAGGTTTTTTCTTTTACTTTTGAAGTAGGTCTTCCGCACTGAGGACATTTTTCACCCTCCATAAGCGATTTTTCCGTAATGAAAGTCTCGCAAGGAGTGCAGTACCATCCTTCATATTCGGAAAGATATACGTCTCCGTTTGCCGCCATTTTTTTAAAAGCAATCTGCACGGTTCTTATATGGTCTTCATCCGTCGTCCTGATGAATCTGTCGAAAGATATGTCTATAGCGTTAAAAAGTTCTTTAAATTTTATATGAACGGAATCCGCAAGCTGTTTAGGCGTTATCCCTCTGGAGTCGGCTTCTTTTTCTATTTTTAAACCATGTTCGTCCGTTCCCGTTAAAAAAAACGTTTTATATCCGCATAATCTTTTATACCTTGCTATAGTATCGGCTATGATAGTAGAATATGCATGTCCTATATGCGGTTTATCGTTTACGTAATAAATAGGAGTGGTAACGTAAAAATAATCGTTTTTCATATCGTTATTAAATAATTAAAAGCAGTCTCTATCCTTTATATTATTGTTATTTATTTATATTTTTTTAGAATCCGGCGGATTATCGGAACTGCCCGAAACGGAAGCGCTTTCAGCCAGTTTTTCCAAAGATTGTTTTTCATCCCCGCCGCATTCGCATTCCGTAGGCGGGTCGAATGCAAGACAGCACAGTAGTCGGCCGCAATAGCCTACAAATTTGCTTGTATTTTGGCACTGCAGTTTAGTAATTTTAGAAGTTACCGGATTCATTTCTCCTATTACGGAAACGCAGCAGCAAATTCTTCCGCAAATGCCTATTCCGCCTAATATTTTACATTCGTCGCGGATATTAATCTGGCGCATTTCTATTCTTATGTGAAATTTGGAAGCCAGAATCTTAACTAATTCCCTGAAATCTACCCTTTCGTCTGCGCTGTAATAAAATATAAGTTTATTGTCTGCGGCGGCATACTTCACTTTCAGCAGTTTCATTTCTAATCCGAGCTGTTCGGCATTCTTCTTGCAAAAATAGTAGCCTTCTTTTTCGGTTTTATAAGATATAAATTTATCGCCCGTTTCGAAAGGAAAAAGTTTTCTTATTATAAAAGAAGACGGTTTCTGGGGTAAGGCGGCGCTATCTTCCGTAAATACTTTAGTTTCTCCCGTTACGGTTCCTATGCGAATATTTCCATCCGAATCTATTACAACCTTATCTTCGGGTATAAGATTTGGAATTCTGGAAATACACTCTATAGTATCGCCTGTATTAAATATTTTTACTTCTACGGTTCTCATATTGTATTGGTTTAGTTTTATTAATTCAAGCAGATATAAGGTTTGAGAAGTACGAGTCTATAGATATCGATTTATTTAAATTATAACTATTTATTTTTTCTATATGCAAAATCGTAGTTTCTATCATATGCCTTATATCCTCGGGAGAAGCTCCGCTTTCGAGAGCAAATTTTTTTATTTCTCCTGCAATGTCTTCATTATACAATATTTCTTCATCTTTTAACAAACTATAAATATAAATATCTCGCAATATAAATAAAATAAGTTCAAAAATTAATGTTTTGTCATTATCTTCATCTTCATCCAGAGCAGCGTCTTTCGCTTCGGCATCTATAACTCCGTTTTTTTTCTTTGCGTTTTTGCTTTTGGAACCCTTTTCCTGAAACGTAAATTTTGCCGCAAATTCTGAGGAAATACCGTAAATATCTCCATTTTTTTTAAATTCTGAAAAAAGTTTATCGAACACTCTGCTAATCAAAAAATCTCTTTTTTCTAAATATCCGCCTTCTATAAGCCTTATAAAACCGGAATAGCTTCCTCCTGCGAGTTTTAAAAAAATCTTAATTTTATCGTCTTTGATATCCGGATATATTGATTTAACCGCTCCGGATAAAATGTCGTCGGCGATGGGAGCGAAACCGAGCAAAATACATCGGGATATAATCGTAGGAGCAAGTGCGCCGGGGCTTGACGTTATAAGAATAAAAACAGTTTTTTCCTGCGGTTCTTCAAGTATTTTAAGGAGCGCATTGGATGCCGACGGGTTCATAGCCGAAGCGTCGTTTATGATTATAAACCTGTGGGTCGGATAGTGCGGCTTAAGAGCCAAAAAAGACGTGATTTGATGAATTGTTTCTATTTTTATAACATTGCCTGACGACTCTACCCTGAAAATATTTTGATTCATACCGTTTAAAACGGATAGACAGGACGGACATTTACCGCAAAAATTCAAAGACGAAGAAGCGGTTTTAAAATTTTCCGCGTAATCGCCGCATAAAACCGAAGCGGCAAACGACAGCGCCGTAATATTTTTTCCTATATTCTTTTGCCCGTAAAACAAGAGTCCCGACGGCATCCTTTGCGAAGTATAAAGCCCTCTTAAAAAATCTATCTGTTTTTTATGTCCGATTATTTCGGACAAATTATAGTTTAAAGCCATACACGTAAATTAAAAAAATAAATTTAAAAATTAAACTTTATTAATTATATACCTGTTTTAAACGATTTAATAATTTTACCATATAATCCGTCATAATAATAAATTAAATTTGCGAATGCGACGGAATATAAAATATTTCTTTCCAATTTTTCAGAAAGTTATTGTATAATATAGGTTTATATGAAAATAGATCTGTTCGATTACAAATTTGACGCGGAAAAAATAGCAAAATATCCGAAAACAAACAGAGAAGAAGCCAACCTTATGGCGGTCGACGTAAAAAATTTTAAAATAACGCATAAAAAATTTTACGAAATAACCGATTTTATCGAAAAAGGTGACGTCGTGGTCGTCAATAATTCCGGCGTAAAAAAAGCTAGGATTTTCGGAAAAAGGGGTTCAGGCGGCAAAGTCGAAATATTTATTACGGAATTCCCGGCGGATATTTCTTTTCCTTTAAAACTTAAATCTCTCGTAAAGGCGCACAAGACCGTAAAAGAAAATGAAAAAATAGAAATAGCCGAAAAAATTTATATTACGGCGGAAAAAAATTTCGGCGGAGGGCTATATCAAATATCGATAGAAACTAAAAACGATTACGATTATATTTTCGAAAAATGTGCCGCAATTCCTCTGCCGCCTTACATAAAACGGCCGGCGGACGAAAAAGACGACATATACTACCAAACCGTTTACGCAGACGATTCCGCCGGTTTATCGGTAGCAGCGCCTACAGCTGGACTGCATTTTACCGAAAAAATCATAAATTCAATAAAAGAAAAAGGCGGTATTTTTACTAACGTTTCGCTAAATATAGGCCTCGGCACTTTTTTACCGGTAAGGACAAAAGATGTAAGGGACCACGAAATACATAAGGAAACTTATACTATAACAAAAAAAACTGCCGATATAGTTAACGGGGCGATAAAATCCGGAAACAAAGTAATAATTACTGGAACTTCGGCTGTAAGGTCGCTGGAATCGGCTGCAGTCGAAAATAAAGACGGCGGCTGTTTTATAAATCCGGTTAAAAACGAAGAAACGTCTTTATATATATATCCGGGTTATAAATTTAAAGCAACTAAAAATCTGATAACTAATTTTCATCAGCCTAAATCGTCGCTTTATATTATGATATGCGCGCTAATAGGCATAGACAAAACAAAAGCCGTTTACGAGGAAGCTTTAAGAAAGGATTATTCCCTGTTCAGCTACGGAGACGCGATGTATCTTTACAATATATAAATATATAAAAAAAATAAAATAATTAAAACAATGACTTTTAAAATAACCGCAAAAGATACGGCAACAAAAGCAAGAACCGGGTTGCTGGAAACTAAAAACGAAACGATAGAAACACCGGTCTTTATGCCGGTAGGAACAATCGGAACGGTCAAATCAATTTCTCCTTTCGAATTATACGACGAAGGCTTTAAAATTATGCTTTCAAATACGTATCATTTATTCTTAAGACCGGGAACGGACGTTATCGAAAAATTCGGCTCTTTAAGAAATTTTACTAAGTATAAAGGTTCTATATTGACGGATTCCGGGGGATTTCAGATTTTCAGCCTTGCAAAATTTGCTAAAATAAAAGATGACGGCGTTGAATTCATGTCGCATATAGACGGCGAAACTCACTTTTTTACGCCGGAACGGGTAATAGAAATACAGAGTATTCTTGATTCCGATATTATGATGCAGCTTGACGTTTTTTCGGGACCAGGCGTAAAAAAAGAAAAGGCGGAAAAGGATTTAGAAATTACGCTGGAATGGGCAGGAAAATCTATAGAAGCTAAAAAAAATTACCGGCGGGATAATCTGCTTTTTCTTATAACGCAGGGTAATTTCTTTGAAGATTTAAGGGAGAAATCCGCCGGCGCGATGTCGGACTTAAACGCCGACGGTTATGCGGTAGGAGGTTTGGCCGTAGGCGAATCTAATGAAACTATGCTGAAAATGCTTGAAATTTCAGCATCTAATCTACCGGAAAACAAACCCCGCTATCTTATGGGCGTTGGTACTCCTTCGGATATCGTTAATGCCGTGTCGCTGGGTATAGATATGTTCGACTGCGTACTGCCGACGAGGAACGCCAGAAACGGTTTCATTTTTACTTCTAAAGGAACCGTAAATATCAAAAATTCGGCATATAAATCGGATACTTCGCCAATAGACCCTGAATGCGGATGTTTTTGCTGTAAAAATTTCAGCGCGGCTTACGTAAGACACGCTTTCATGAGTAAAGAAATATTTGCCCAGAGGCTTTTAACCCTACATAATCTGCATTATTATCAATATCTAATAGCCAAGATTAGAAATGCCGTTAAAAACGGCGATTTCTGCGATTTATTAAAAAAATATTCATCTTTGTTTTGACTTTCTTTTAATATAAATATAATATATAAAATTGCGAAATAAATTTAAAAAAATAAAGTCAAAGGAGTTAGAATGAAAATTTTATCAGTTTTATCCGATTTATTAAATGTTTTAAAAGTTAAATCTGCTTATGCCGCAGGAAGCGCGCCGGCAAAAACGGGCGGCGGATGGGAATCGACGCTGGAAAGTTTTGCGCCGCTTATTGCCATAGTAGCTATTTTTTATTTATTGGTAATACTTCCACAGCAAAAAAGAACCAAAGAGCATAAAAAGATGATAGAATCTCTTAAAGTAGGCGACGAAGTATTGACTACGGGGGGCATATTCGGAGTTATTACCGGAATAGCCGACCAGCTTTTTACTATAGAAATAGCAAAAGACGTTAAGATAAAAATTACAAAAAGCGCGATTGCTACCAAAACCGTAAATAAGCAGTAATATATAAAAATATATAATTCTTAAACTTTCTATTATTAATTTACTTATTATATTATATAAGTATATTATATATATTTTGATTTATTATTAATTAAATTTTTTAATTTTAAATATTAACGATTATGTTTATGGTGAGGCTTGATGAAACCAGTTAAAACCAGAGTTATTTTAATATCGGTATTAATTCTGATATCCGTCTTTTCTATAATACCGTCCGTCTATCAAAATACGCCGGGATGGTGGAAAGCGATAATAGGTAATGCAGAAATGCATCTTGGACTAGATCTCCAGGGGGGCGTTTATCTCGTAGAAAAAGTAGAAACCGGAAAAGCCGTGCAAGAAAAACTTTACAAAGACTATGCCGATATAAAATCTTTCGTCAAAGCAAAAAAAATCGGCAAAACATCCGATTTAACTTTTAAAAATAATTATATAGTATTAAGCGGTCATATTCTTAAGAATAAATCCGGCTTATCCGCTCTTAAAAGATATATTAAAAATCATCATGTATCGCTAAATTTATCTAACGATATAATCAGCTTTAAACCGTCGGCGCTTTCTTTGTATAAAAAAGAAGCGGTAAGCGGAGCCGTGGAAGTAATGAGAAACAGAATAGACCAGTTTGGACTAGTAGCACCGAAAATAGCAAGGCAGGGAAAGAATTTAATAGTAGTAGAACTTCCCGGTGTTAAAAACGTCAAACAGGCTATTAAATTAATAGGAAAAACGGCAAGGCTTACTTTTAAATTGGTCGACGACAAACACAGCATAGTAAAAGCGTTGAACGGTAAAATACCTAAGGGCGACGAAATCTTATATCATATCAGATATAATAAATACACTCATAAAACTACCAAAATACCCTACCTTTTAAATAAAACGGTATTGATGGACGGCTCCGCAATTTCAAGCGCCAACGTTCAGATGAATCAGTATAACCAGCCTGAAGTGGGAGTTTCTTTAAATTCGGCGGGAACCAGGCTTTTCGCAAAAATTACTACAAAATATACGGGAAAAAGACTTGCTATTATATTGGACCATAACGTTATATCCGCTCCGGTAATAGATGAACCTATACTCGGAGGCAATGCGTCTATTTCGGGTCATTTTACTATAGCTCAGGCAAATAATCTTGCGATAGCTTTGCGTTCCGGCGCACTTCCCGCTCCGGTTAAAATAATACAGAACAATACCGTCGGACCCACACTTGGCGCAGACTCTATTCACGACGGGATACTTGCGGCGATAGTAGGCACCATATTGGTTATAGTGTTTATGGTATTTTATTATAAATTCTCAGGCTTAATTGCGGATTTTGCTTTATTGGAAAACGTTCTTTTTCTTATGGCGGCGCTTTCGCTTTTCGGAGCGACTCTCACGCTGCCAGGTATAGCCGGTATTATACTTACGATAGGTATGTCGGTCGATTCAAACGTCCTTATATTTGAAAGGATACGGGAAGAATTAAGGGAAGGCAAACCCGTAGTAATAGCTATAGAAAACGGATACAACAAAGCATTTTTTACTATATTAGATTCTCACGTAACCGCTCTTATTACCGCCGCTGTTCTTTTCTATTTCGGTTCCGGTCCTGTAAAAGGTTTTGCGGTAACGCTTTCTCTTGGCATAATGATAAATCTGTTCACTTCATTAGTCGGTACAAAAGTTATATTCGATATAATTTCTAACAAAAAAGAGCTTAATAAATTAAGTATTTAACTGTTATAAATAAAAACGGAAAAGGAGTAAAAATTGGAATTTATAAAAAATACCCATTACAATTTTATAGGCAAAAGAAAATATTCCTTTGTTCTTTCGTCCATTCTGGTTATATTCGGCATTATCGAAATAATAACTATGATAGCCGGCACGGCAAGGATAGGAATAGATTTCACGGGCGGATTATCCATGCAGCTTGCGTTCAAACATAAAATATCGATTTCCTCCGTTAGAAAAGTCTTAATACCTGCCGGTTTTAAAGACGTCAAGATAGTAAAAATAAAAGGAAAGAACGATATTATCATTCAGACTAAAGCTATGGCAAAAGATTTAAACGCATATACCGCTAAAATTAAAAAAGTAATAAAAAAATCTTTCGTAAAAAATCCTCCAAAAGTAGTCAGCAGCGAAATGATAGGTCCTTCGGTAGGAAAAAAACTTGCCAAAGATGCGGTTATAGCAATTATTATATCTATAATAGCCATAATATTATATATAACTTGGCGTTTTGAATTCAGATTCGGCTTAGCGGCGGCAATAGGTCTTGGACACGACGTACTAGCTTTGCTGGGAGTAATATTTATCTTCCAGAAAGAGATAACTCTGCTGGTCATAACCGCCGTGCTTACGGTTGCAGGATATTCCCTTACGGACAAGGTGGTCGTATTCGACAGAATAAGGGAAAATCTAAAAATAGAAACCGAAAAAACTAAACATATAGATCTAAAGGGCTTAGTTAATATAAGTATCAACGAGGTCTTGACAAGGACTGTGGTTACCTCTCTTACAGTAGTATTGGTGGTATTGTCGCTATTTTTCCTTGGAGGCATAGTTCTTCACGATTTTGCCTTTACTCTGCTTCTTGGGGTTTTAATAGGAACTTATTCGTCGATATTTATAGCAAGTCCGATTATGGTTATTCTAAACGAGAAACATTATAAGTAAAGGGTATCGCATACATAAATCAATAAATTAAAATATGGAAAAAGAATATGTATATAGATATTTAAAAGAACATTTGCCTTTATACCTTAGCGGTACTGCATCTTCGCTTATATCAAAAAGAATAATTTCACAGTTAAATTCCGACCCGTTTTATAAAGAAAAAAACACCGAAAAAGAGGATTGCGGCGATATCTTAATAACCGGCTTATCCTCTTTTATAGATAACTATCTTAATCCGTCTTTAAAATATCTAAACGACCCTTTTCTTATATCCGACATGGATAAAGCCGTTAAACGCATTATAAAAGCGCTTTTGGAGGACGAATCTATCTGCATATACGGCGATTATGACGTGGACGGAATAACGGCTACTTCTTTTCTTGTTTCTTTTCTAAGAGAATTAAAAAAAATATTAAAAAAAAACGCGGATACCGATAACCGTTCCGTTTTTTACAAACTTCCCGATAGAATTAAAGACGGCTACGGTCTCGGAATAGACCCTATAAACGAAATATATTCGGAGATAAACGATAAGGGCAGCAAACCGCTGTCGCTTATTATAGCCGTGGATCTTGGAATAACGGGGGTTAAAGAGGTTGCATATGCAAATTCCAAAAATATCGACGTAATAATATGCGACCACCATGAAGTGCCTTTAAACGGAGAAGAAGAAATCCTTCCGCCTGCATTCGCCGTATTAAATCCAAAACGTAAAGGAGATAGGTTTCCTTTTAAATTTTTACCCGGAGTCGGTATAGCCTTTAACCTAGGAATTGCTATAAGAAAAATTTTAGTAAAAGAAAAATTGCTTGATCGCTATCCGAACCTAAAAGATTATCTCGATATAGTCTGCCTCGGCATAGTAGCGGATATAGTTCCTATGTACGGCGACAACAGAATCCTAACCCGCTACGGACTGCAGATATTAAATGAAAACCCCAGACCAGGCATAAAGGAATTGAGACGTATATGCGGTCTGCATTTCGATAACGTAAACGAGTCAGACATAGCATGGAAAATCGCTCCGAAAATTAATGCTGCCGGCAGAGTCGGCGACCCTTCCGTAGCCGTAGAACTTTTAACGCAAAACGATCAAAAAACCGCTTTTAACCTTGCTCAGGAGCTTGAATCTTTTAACAGAAAAAGACAGCAGCTTGAAGATGCATGCTTTACGGAAGCCATGAATTTAATAGAAGAAAAATCCAAAATATCTGAAAAGTCGCTTCCTATAATAATGCTGAAAGGCGAATTATGGCATCCTGGAGTAATAGGAATTGTTTCCTCCAAAATTTCCGATTATTTCAAAAAACCGGTTCTACTTCTTACGGGCTATAAAGAAAAAGTATATATAGGGTCCGCCAGGTCATGCGGTGATATAGATATTTACGCTTTTCTAAAGCAATATGAATCTTTTTTTATAAAATTCGGCGGACATAAAATGGCCTGCGGACTTACTTTAAAAAAAGGATCCGATACGGAAAATTTTATCGCAGCGGTCGTAAATAACGCTCCCGAATATAATAAGACGGAAAACAGCGGCGATCTCAAGATGGAAAAAACCGCATCGCTATACAGCTACGACGAGGAAATAAATATAGATCTGCTTTCAGGCAGGGAACTGTCTGAAATAATAAAAATAATATCTCCATGCGGACCTTTAAATGAACAACCTAAATTTTTATTGAGAGATATCAACCTTTTAGATATAAACAAACGCGAATTTAAAAACAAAAATTCAAAAAACAAAGGCTATTTAAACTGCTATTTTACTCTTAATATTTCTATAAATTCACTTGATAAGGAAAAAGATGCGCCGAAACACAAGGCTATGGTATTCAACAGGCAGAAATCTATAGTGGATATTTTGAACAACTGTGTAAACTGTACGGACAATGCAATAAAAGTGAACGGCATAATATTTGAATTATTTAACGGTTATATAAAAATATTAGATTTTATTTAGAAATGCATAAATATTACTTTTTTAGGCTGTTAAACCGTCCCGTTTTTTAAACATCCATATAAAAGAAGATATAAGAATGCTGATTTCGTACATAGAATAAAGAGGTACAGCTATAAAAAACATAGTAACGATATCGGCATGAAAAGCCGCTATTACAAGACTTACAAGCAGCGCATATTTACGGTATTTTTTTAAAAACTTAGGCTTCAATATACCGGCAAGAGAAAACAGAGCGGAAACAAGCGGCAGTTCGAATATCAAACCGAATATTAAACCAAGCCTCAGCGCAAAATTAATATAATGAGTAAGGTTAATTAACGGCGAAAGATTAGGGCTTTGATAGCTTAAAGAAAAATTAATAACTGCAGGCCATATATAAAAAACCATAAAAACTACGCCTGAAATAAAAAAAAGGGTCCCGAAAAATAAAAAAGGTAAAAGATACATTTTTTCTTTTCTTAAAAGCCCCGGTTTTATAAACTGCCAGAACTCAAACAGAATAAAAGGAAATGCAATCATAAGTCCCAGAATAAGAGAAACCTTGACCTGCATAAAAAACGGCTCAAGCGGTTTTGAATAGTGGAGAATATGTTTTTGAAATTTTTTAGGAGTTTTATTTAATCCGAACGAATAATAAACAAAGGGTATTTTTTTCTTTATAATTTTTTTTGCGTATCCGGCAAAATATGTTATATATGTAGGCTTTTCCAAAGGAGTTTCTATAATATTTATAGCCTTATACGATAAATGCCATGAAAAACCCATACAGATTACTATTGCTATAAATACATAAATAATTCTCTTTCTAAGTTCGGAAAAATGTTCAACGAAAGACATTCTTCCTGCTTCGTTAAGTTTGGAAGGTTCTTTATTATTATTGTTTTTATTAGACATCTATCTTCTATAACTGTAACGTTTAGCAAAAACAAGCAAGTTTTAAAATAAAAATAAGGGATATAAAACGATAATGATGATAAATATTTAGTACGGTGCATGAATCAAATTCCGGCACCGTACTAAAAAAGTGGAATCGCAAAACAAAACCGCCTTTAGATATAAATCGTAAGGCGAACTACCGCACTCTTTCGGACGGAGTTTCCTTTAATCCGCAACAACCTCAAATGTCTTTAAAGTTTAATTTATATGTACGGACTCCAAATTGCGCTTTTAAATCAAGTTAAAACAATACTTTATTAAAAGCTTCATCAAAAAGCTGTTTTGGCGGCTTAAACGCATATTTAAGATTTCTGGACGTAAAATTTGAATTTTCCGCCTTCTTCGGAAGATTCCAGCAGTTTATTTCCAGTCCTATTGCACCACGCCACCATATCGTTTTTTGAACCGGGATCGGTAGAGATTACCTCAAGAACCTGCCCCGAAGACATTGTGTCGATTTCTTTTTTTGTTTTAACGATAGGAAGGGGGCATGATAACCCGCTCGCATCAAGTGTTTTGTTTGACGATACTGCCATAATGTTACCTCCTTATAAATAAAATAATTTTGCATTATACATCTTTACGGTTAAATAAACGGAAATGTATAATACTTAGATTTATTTAGCTTATTACTTAACGACAAAAAAGTCAATAAAGATTTTTATATCATTTTTTTAAAAAACTTTGATATAATCTATATATTATGAATTTCAGCATTTTAATATTTATAGTCGTATTTTCAGTTGCAATAGTAGAACTTAGCGAAGTGTCGGCAATAGTTTTTATAGTCGGAGAAGACGTCGGGCTTTCCAGCGCATTAGCCGGAGCGCTGATAGGTTTCGTCGGAACGCTGTTCGTTCTTTTCATAGGCGGAATAACTATAATTAAAACCGTACCTATAACTACCGTCAAATTAATAATAGGCGGAATACTTTTAGCCGTAGGCTTATACTTTTCGTATAAACTGATAAGTTTTGTATTTTATTTAACTCCGTTTTCAAAAAAAATAGGGGAAAAACCGCTTTTTAAAAAAGCTGAAAGCGCTATCTTAAAACATCAAAAATGTTCTTTCAAATCTTTCATCGTTGCGCTTAATGCCGTAATAATAGAAGCTTTCGAAGTAGCGGTTGTAGCGGTTCCTTTTGCCGTTACGGATAAACAGTGGCTTTCGGTAATATCGGCTCTTGCTTTAAGTTCAATAATAGTTATACTGCTCTCTGTTTATTTAAGAAAATATTTTAAGAAAATACCTTCGCACTGGATGAAAGGGCTGGCCTCCGTTCTGCTCTTGAGTTTTGGAATTTACTGGGGTTTGCAGGGATTTAACGTAAATATGGAAGACTATGATCTTGCACTGATTATAGCCGGAATAGGAATAATTTTATTTATGCTTACTTTTATATTCGATAAAATAGGCTATATTTCTAAAAGCAGGAAAAATATATAAGATATAATCTTGAAATATTACCGCTGCTTTTTATTTTTAGGAGGAAAAAACAAGGTAACAACCTGCCCTTCTTTGCCTGGCTTTCCGATATCTTTGCCATTATAATTCAATATAATACCGCCGGCGTTTCCTATTTTAATTCTTAATCTCTTGTTCGCTTTCCAAATCTTAGACTCTCCCGGATAAAGCATAAATGTTTTTATATGCCTTTCGTCTATTTTAACCGCTACCCACGTCTTTTTTACTATTTTCCCCTTGAGCAGTACGGCGTATTTCTTTTGAGAACCGTTTATCTTGTTATGTTTTTTT
This sequence comes from bacterium, assembly GCA_021798875.1. Taxonomy (GTDB): domain Bacteria; phylum SZUA-79; class SZUA-79; order Acidulodesulfobacterales; family Acidulodesulfobacteraceae; genus Acidulodesulfobacterium_A. The sequence goes on from JAJZBN010000005.1 coordinate 40,060, forward strand.
TTAAAAGGATTCGCGGCAGTTGAAGAATTAAGTGACGTAGAAACGTTATGCTTTTCGTCTCTTAATGTTTTTATATAGCCGTATAATTTTAACGAAACATAAGATAAAATAATAATTAAAATTCCGCCTAATAATATAAATAAAAATTTTCTGCGGAAATTTTGAGATATCTTTATTTCTTCTTTAAATTTTTCTCCGACTATATCTTCTACTACTTTACCGGTAAAATTGCTTTTTAATTCCGTTTCTAACAAAGAAACAGCTTTTTTTTCATCGGCATTTACCGTTTTTGCAAAAAGTTTAACGTACCCCTTAAGCAGTTGCGGAGAAGAAAATAAAGAAAAATCGTCGTTTTCTATAGATTCTATATAAGACGCGTTGATTTTGGTTATTTTTGAAATTTCCGCCGTTTCAAGTCCGCAAGACTTCCTGCTTGCTTTTAGATATTCTCCTACTGTTTCGTAATAGGAATCTTCGTTTTCCATAAATATAAACTCTATTTATTTAATAAGATAAGGATTCTTTTAATATATTTTAAAGATCCTGCTCCGTATTTATCAGCCTTATCGGCATTATATACCGAAGAAAATATATATTTTGCTTTATTATATCTTTTTTGCTTAAAATAAATCAAGCCTTCGTAATATTTTGCAGGAACAAAAAACATGTTTACATCCAATGTTTTCTTAAAATAATAGAGCCCTGCAGGCAGATTGTTTTCTAAAAGCATACATTTTCCCAAATAATAATAAGTCAAAAAATAATTTTTATCGAGAAGCATAGACACCGTCAATATTTTTTCCGCTTTTTTAATTTTATTTTCGGCAATATATATCTTTGCAAGCTGAGTATAGCTTTCGTAAGGTTTGTTGTAAAAGGGGTTTTTCAATGCTTTTCTTAGGAATATTTCTGCCTGCCGGTAATTTTTCTTTTTTATGTATATTAAACCTAGATTATAATATGCATCCGAAAATTTAGGATTTATTTTTACGGCTTGCTTAAAGTTTTTTACGGCTCTGTTCTCGCGGGCGGTTTTCATATATATTATGCCTATAGCGTTATAATTTCTAGCGGAATATGGATAAAGCATTTTCGCCCTTATAAATTCCTGCATTGCTTTTATATAATTGCCGTTCTGATAAAAACCTACGCCGAGTCTGTAATAAAGATTTGATTTGAGTTTGTTTTTTTTGGAAACCGCCGACATGCCGCAACCGGACAGTAAAGGAAAAATTACCGCAGCAATTAATAATAAGACCGCAAACTTTAAAAAGCTTTTTTTACCGGTGTATTCCATAATAAATAAGATGAATATAAAAATTAAAAGGTTAATTAAATTTAACTAAGTAAATAAAAAATATAACTGCAAGAATGTTTATGCGTTAAGTTCTTCAAAATATGTCATCTCCCTAAATTTTTTAAATCTTTCTTTAATTTCGTCCATCCTTATAGTTAAAAATCTGTTTACGGAAAAACCTTCGACTGCAAACGAAGCCATAATATTTCCAAACACAAGCGCCTTTTTAAGATTCTCAAAAGACATATCTCCGGTATTATCCATATAACCGAGAAAACCGCCGGCAAAAGAATCTCCGGCTCCCGTAGGATCGACGACATTTTCCAAAGGATATGCCGGAACCATAAAAAATTTATTTTCAAAAAACATCGTGGCGCCGTATGCTCCTCTTTTTAAAATTAATATCTTTGCGCCGTATTTAAAAATAGTTTCGGCGCAGTCGAAAATTGACGATTTACCTGTTAAAAGCCTTGCCTCTGATTCGTTGATTATAAATATATCGGTTAGTTTAAGAACTTTTATAAGTTTTTCTTTTTTACAGTCTATCCAAAAATTCATAGTATCGAGAGCCGAAAGTTTAGGAGAATTCATCTGTTTAAGCGCATCAAGCTGTATTTCGGGATCTATATTTGCAAGAAATATCATATCGTTTTTAGAATTATGAGGAACAACCGGTTTAAATGAAGAAAATACTCCAAGTTCTGTCATTATAGTTTCGGGGTCGGACATATCGTAACCGTATCTGCCTTTCCACCTGAAAGTTTTACCGTCCTCGGTCTTAATATTTTTAATATCTATAGCCCTGTTCTTGAAAACGTTTAAGTGTTTTTTGTCGAAATCATTGCCGACCGTTCCAATAATTTTTACGTCGGTTAAAAACGACGCCGCCATAGAAAAATATGTCGCCGAACCGCCGAGAATATCTCCGGTTTTTTCGAAAGGCGTTTCGATGTCGTCAATTGCTATGGAACCTATAACGGTAATTGCCATAAAATTTCTCCATTAAATTAATATTCATAAAGCGGTTAATATTGTTGCACTGCCGTACATAACGGATTACGCTGCTAATTTTATTAAAATCCCATTCGTTAATTTTGTTTTTGTCACTTTTTTGTAACGGGAGACTGCACTCCGTATCCCTGCTTTGCCGCTAAATATCCGGTGGTCCCCGCAAGTCCGCCTACAACCAAAAGCGCACATCCGCTTAAAAAATTAATTGCGATTAAAAGTATAAATGCAAGAACGGCAAGTTTTATTTTTTTCATTAAAACCTCTCATCTCCCCAAATTATTATTTATATTGAAATATATGACAAAAATTAGTAGAATATAATAAATTTTTTCTTCTATTCTAATATATAAAATATATATTTTAAAATCAAATTAAAATTAAAAAGGTATTCAAATAATGCAAAAAACTAAATATGCCCTTATTTCCGTTTACGATAAAACAAAAATAACGGAGCTTGCGACTCATTTAGAAATTGCAGGCTATACGGTAATAGCAACCGGAAATACTTATAAATTTTTAAAATCGGCAGGAATTACGAAATTAAAAAAAATTGAAGAAATTACCGGTTTTCCCGAAATTTTGGACGGAAGAGTAAAAACTCTGCATCCTGCCGTTTTCGGCGGCATATTATCCATAAGAAACAACGAAAGCCACATGGACGATATGATAAAAAACGGAATAACCCCTATAGATTTTGTAATAGTAAATCTTTATCCTTTCAAAGAAATGAAAGAAAAAGATATAGCATTCGACGAAAAACTTGAATTCATAGACATAGGCGGCGTCTCGCTTTTAAGAGCCGCTGCAAAAAATTTTCAAGACGTAACGGTGGTAATTAATCCTTCATTTTATGAAGCTATAATTACTTTCCTTAAGAATAAGGAAAAAATTCCTTTGGAACTTAGAAAACTTTACGCCTATGAAACGTTCAAACTAACCTCGGAATATGATTCGGCTATAGCCGGCTTTTTAAATCAGGATGCCGAATCGCAATCTTCCGCAGTCGATACGGATTTTTACAAAGAAAATAAAGAAGAAATTAATATAAGCATAAAAAAAATTTTTAACCTGCGATACGGCGAAAACCCGCATCAAAAAGCTGCTTTTTTTTCAAAAGACCGTTCAATGCCTTTTGAAAAACTTTCAGGCAAAGAAATATCTTATAATAATTTATTGGACATCGATTCAGCTCTCGGAATTATTAAAGATTTTGAAGGTCATAAGAAAAAAGAGTTTTTTTCCGCCATCATTAAACATACCAATCCATGCGGAGCCGCTTTAAGTTCCGTCTCCCAAAAAGACGCATTTTTAAAAGCAAGAAAAACCGACGAAGTTTCTTCTTACGGCGGTATAATAGTATTCAATAAAAAATTAGATAAAGATACCGCTGCCGAAATTAAACCTTTTTTCGTGGAAATAATACTGGCGCCGGATTACGACGAAGAGGCATTGAATATACTAGAAACAAAAAAGAATACTATAATAATTCGTTACGACAAAAAAATTACCGATAATTTTAAAGGCTATCCGTCTCTGAGAACGGCTTCGGGGGGAATATTGGTACAAGAAACCGACGACACATCGGACGATACATCTAATTTCAAAACGGTAACAGACGTTAAAATGCCCGAATCGGTATTAAACGACCTTTTGTTCGCATGGAAAATCGCAAAACACGTTAAGTCTAACGCTATAGTATATGCGAAGAACGGCGCTACCGCCGGCATAGGAGCAGGACAGATGTCTAGAATCGACAGCGCTATTTTTGCCCGCGAAAAGATGAAAAATACATACGGCGAAATAAAAAATTTCGTTATGGCATCAGACGGCTTTTTCCCGTTTAAAGATTCGGTAGAGTATGCCGCAGAAATAGGCGTAAACGGAATAATACAGCCGGGAGGCTCTATCAGAGACGAAGAAGTCATAGAAGCGGCAAATAAATATAATATACCAATGATTTTTACCGGCATACGGCATTTTAAACATTAAATATTAAAAAAGAAGTAAAAAAATGGAAAATAATAAAATGAAAATATTAATAATCGGTTCCGGCGGCAGGGAAAATGCAATAACCTATGCCGTTAAAAAATCAAAAATAGAAAACGAAATTTACTGCGCGCCAGGAAACGGCGGAACCGAAACATATGCCGTTAACGTTCCTATTAAACAAGATGATGTAAAAGGGCTTCTTGATTTTGCTTTAAAAAATAAAATTGATTTAACCGTAGTAGGTCCAGAAATACCTTTATCGCTTGGCATTGTCGATGAATTTACGGCGGCAGGACTTAAAATATTCGGACCGGATAAAAAAGCGGCGCTTTTAGAATCGTCGAAAAAATTTTCTAAAGATTTTCTTAAAAAATATAATATTAAAACCGCCGGATACAAATCTTTCGACGATTTAATCGAAGCCGAAAATTACGTTAAAAATAATTCGCATCCCTTAGTGATAAAAGCAAGCGGACTTGCCGCAGGAAAAGGCGTCTTCATTTCAAAAGACGTCGAGGAATCCAAAACAATACTGAAATCTATATTTATAGACAAAATATTCGGCAAAAGCGGAGAGACGGTCGTTATAGAAGATTATTTAGAAGGATTTGAACTTTCCTATATGATAGTAACGGACGGAATATCTTATAAACCGTTAATTACGAGCATGGATTACAAAAAAATCGGAGAGGGAGATGCAGGAGAAAATACCGGCGGCATGGGCGCCGTTACGCCGAACCCGTATGTTTCCGAAAACTTAGTTAATAAAATAAACAAAAACATTATAGAACCGACGCTGGAAGGATTACAAAAAGAAGGGATAAAATATAAAGGGATACTTTACGCCGGACTTATGATAAAGGGCGATGATATTTACGTTCTGGAATTTAACGTAAGATTCGGAGATCCAGAGACTCAGGCCGTACTTATAAGGCTTGAATCGGATATAATAAAACTGTTTTTGAGCGTTATAAACGAAAATTTAAAAAATTATAAATTGATTTTCGACGATAATAAATCCATATGCCTCGTTCTTGCTTCAGGCGGATACCCTAAAGATTATAAAACCGGATACGAAATAATTTTCGATAAAAGTCTTCATGATACAGGACTTATCGATAAAAACGGCGTAGAATACTATATTTTTCACGCCGGAACAAAAAAAACCGCAGAAAAATACTTAACAGACGGCGGCAGAGTTTTAAACGTCTGCGCAAAAGGGAAAGGAAAAGATATAATACATGCGGTTTACGATATTGCGGAAAATATAGTTTTTAAAGATAAATATTACAGAAAAGATATAGGAAAAATTTTAAATTAATTTTTTAAGCGATAATCACCAAATAATCAATCAGTATAATTTATGCCTTTAATTAAATTCAAACCTCAAGTGCTGTTTAATCTTTTAATAAGTATTTTAACCGGCGTTTTTGCGCAGTTATCCATGAAATACGGAATGATAAAAATTAAAGGTTCTATAGGTTCGGCAAGAAGTTTAGTAGGAAAAAATTCTGCATCGATATCGCAAGCACATCCTTTAAAATATAAAAAATATGCATTAATATTTAAAGCGGTAAAGATACTTGCTGTTATTTTTATGAACAAGTTTGTTATATTAGGAATAATTCTTTATTTAATTTCCATGTTTTTCTGGATAAAAACGCTTTCTAAAATCGACCTTTCGGTTGCATACCCTTTCGTCAGTATCGGCGTCGTATTGACGGTAATACTTGCCGCCGTTACGCTTGGCGAGCCTGTTCCTTTGATGAGATGGGTAGGGATTTTTATAACTCTTTTCGGCGTTTACGTAATAGTTTCATCCCACGAAGACGGCGAAAACAATAAAAACGGAGAAAAATAATTAGAAACAGACAAAGCCGTAAATTTTTAAATAAAGTATATATTAAATATTATAAAATATAAGGTATAAATTATAAGTTATGGTAAGAATTTATGAATTCGACGCATTAACCGATAAAGACTATGATTTAATTAAAGAGCATCTTGAAAATTCCGGCATAATAATATATCCAACCGAAACATCTTACGCAATAGGCGGAAATGCTTTGAACGACAATGCGGTAAAAAAAATATACGCTTTTAAAGGCCGGAATTTTAAAAAGCCGCTTCCAATATTGGTTAAAGATTTAAAAATGCTTGTAGATATAGCAGATTTAAAGAGACCTGAAGAAAATTTAATATCAAAATTTTGGCCGGGGCCTCTTACGATTATCTTTAAATTAAAGAAAAAGATATTTTCAAAGAATTATTTATTTACCGGTGGTTTAGACTCGGTAGCCGCAAGAATTTCGCCGCATCCTTTTGCAGAAAGAATTTTCGAGAAAATCGATTTCCCTTTAATTTCTACAAGTGCAAATTCATCCGGTAAAGACAGTTTTGCGGATTTTAACGAACTAAATAAAATATTTTTATCCGTTATTCCGGATAAAGATGACGAAAATATTTTAGCGGTAAATGCCGGAGAGCTTGCAGGCGGTTCTTCTACGATAATAAGATTAGTTAAAAACGGTAAAAATATAGAAGTCGTCAGGGAAGGAGAAAACAATATCAAAAAAAGGCTTATGTGCTCGATTAAAAATAATTAAACCAAATAATAAAATAAAAGAGGTAAAAAATATGAAAAACGGTGAAAATTTAGAAAACAAAACGGATATTCTTGGAATAATAGGCGGAAGCGGATTATACCAAATGGAAGGACTGACTAACGTCAGAGAAGAATCGGTAGATACGCCTTTCGGAAGTCCTTCGGACAAGCTGGTATTCGGAGAAATAAACGGTAAAAAATTAGTTTTTTTGCCGAGACACGGAAAGGGACACAGAATTCTGCCCTCGGAAATAAATTACGCAGCTAACATATATGCATTGAAAGTTTCCGGCGTGAAAAAAGTTATTTCCGTCAGCGCCGTAGGAAGCCTTAAAAAAGATATAAAACCTGGGGATATGGTTATAGTAGATCAATTTTTCGATTTTACCAAAAATAGAAAAAGCACTTTTTTCGGCGAGGGCATAGTAGCGCATGTTTCTATGGCGGAACCGGTCTGCCCGTACCTGCGCAAAATATTGATAGAATCCTGCAAAAATCTTAATGTCGCCTGCCATGAAGGAGGCTCTTATATATGCATCGAAGGACCTCAATTTTCAACGAAAGTCGAGTCCTTTTTTTATAAAAATAACGGTTTCGACGTCATCGGCATGACTAACGCCACTGAAGCCAAGTTTGCCAAAGAAGCCGAGTTATGTTACGCTACGATAGCTATGGCTACCGATTACGACTGCTGGCACGAAGAAGAAGAAAACGTCACCGCCGATATGATTATCAAAATTCTTATCGAAAATGCGGAAAAAGCCAAGAAAATTATTAAAGAATCGGTATCTAAAATAGACTTTAATAAAAGCGGTTTATGTTCATGCGATTCATCGCTGCGCCAAGCCGTCGTAACGGCAAAAAAAGACGTACCCGACGAAACTTTAAAAAAATTGTCTATATTTAATTTATACGATAATAATTAAAAACAAAAATAAAAGGGGGGGTAACTTTATGGATGTTTTGATTTTAACCGGTTCTAAAAACGATATAGACGACGTAGAAAACGCCGCTCAGACTCTTAAAAAATTTGGAATTTCTTACGAACTGCATGTATCGTCGGCGCACAGAACTTTAAAAAGAACCATGGAGCTTGTAGAATCCGCTGAAAAAAAAGGCGCAAAGATTATAATAGCGGCAGCGGGAATGAGCGCACATCTGCCGGGCGTCGTAGCGGCAATGACTATTCTTCCCGTAATAGGCGTTCCTCTTGACGCCTCATCCCTCAACGGGTTAGACAGTCTTATGTCCATAGTCCAGATGCCTGGCGGAATACCCGTTGCAACTACTGCAATAGGCAAAAGCGGATGTGTCAATGCCGCCCTTTTAGCGGCATCTATTCTTGCCTTATCGGATAAATCTCTGTCGGAAAAATTAAAACAGTACAGAAAAGATATGGCAGACTCGGTAATTAAAGCCGATGAAGAGATTAATTACGGCAAATAACAAATAATTAGTTATAAAATATTATATACGGTCTTAGCCATAAATATCTCCTTATTTCAATTTATATTTTAATACAAATATATTATAATATAATATTGAATATTTAATTTTTTCATTTCTATATAAATTCAAGCTATAATAATATGACAAAAATTAAAGATAAGCCTAAATCAGACCGTCCAAGAGAAAAGTTTATAAAAAATGGACCAGAAACGCTTTCTAAATCCGATCTTTTAGCAATAATGATAGGAAACGGAATAAAAGGCAAGAATGTACAAGAACTATCATCTAATATTATTAAAAAATTCGGCGGCAAATTTCTTGACGTTACCGTAGAAGAATTAACGGCGATAAACGGAATAGGAACGGCAAAAGCATTACAAATAGTTTCCGCAATATCATTATTTAAAAGATTATACGATGAAGTAAGACAAAAAGATATCGTTATACAAGATTATAAAAATGTCTTATCTTTAACTTACGATTTGCGGGATAAAAAAAAAGAATACTTAGTTTGTTTATATATTAACGCTAGAAATGCACTGATAAAAAAAGAGGTTATAAGTATAGGAACTCTGGATAAAAGTTTGATTCATCCCAGAGAAGTTTTCAACCCCGGAATTAATTTAAACGCTTCTTCCATAATAGTAGTTCATAATCACCCGTCTGGAAATCCCGAACCAAGCGCAGAAGACGAAAAAGTAATGGAAAGATTAATAAAAGCGGGAGAATTAATAGGAATTCCGATACTTGATTTTATAATTATAGGAGATAAAGATTGTTATAGTTTTCATAAAAAGATAAAGGATTGCGAAAGCAATAATACATATGGGGGCTATGTAGCGGACGGCGAACAGTTAAATTTATTCGACATATTCGAAAATCAAAAAAAATATTCTTCAATAAATACCGATAGTGTAAATAAAGATAAAGGCTATAACAATTTACATAGAAAAATAGGTTTTGCAAATATATTGACAAAATCTAATAACTCATCTGCTTATTTTCGTTTACATAATAGAAGATACCTCGGCAATAAATATAAATTATTGGGGTTTATCGAAGATATTATTTCCGAAAAATGCGGAATTATAGAATCGTTTTGCGATATTTTTGCCGGCACCGGAGTTGTAGGTGAAAGATTTAACAGTCATGAAATTCAAATAATTTCCAACGATATTCTTTTCAGCAATTATATATGCCTAAAAGCTTTTTTAGGCATGAATACGATTAAAACCGATCTTTACGAAAAAATAGATTACTTAAATAATTTAAATGCCGAAGATGATAATTATTTTTCTTTGAATTTTGGCAACACATATTTTTCATTGGCAAACGCAAGAAAAATAGGCATGATTCGTGAAGAAATAGATAAAATAGCATTTAACGAAGACGAAAAAAATATACTGCTCTGCTCTTTAATATATGCGACGGACAAAGTCGCCAATACGGTAGGCCATTATGACGCATTTCGTAAAAATATGGATACGATGCAATCGTTAAAACTTTTAACGCCTTATATAAACTTTTCAAACAACGACAATAATGTAATATACAAAAGCGACGCAAATATTTTAATTAGAAATATCTCTTGCGACGTACTTTATATAGACCCTCCATATAACTCCAGACAATATTCGGATGCCTATCATCTTTTAGAAAATTTAGCCGAATGGAAAAAACCAAAAGTTGAAGGTGTTGCAAAAAAAATGGATAGGTCGCACATAAAAAGCCTATACTGTCTGAAAAATGCAGGACTTGCTTTTGAAGACCTCATTATAAACGCAGATTGCAAACATATACTTGTATCCTACAACAATACCAAAGAATCAAAAGACGAACGCTCTAACGCAAGGATAAGCGACGATAAAATTATACAAACGTTAGAAAACAAAGGCAGCGTAGAAATTTTTGAAAAAAAATTCAAAGCTTTTAGTACAGGTAAAAGTTTTGATACGGGAAACATTGAACGAATTTTTTATTGCAAAGTGAAATAAAAATATAAATAAATTTATGAAAAAACCTTGGTCTATCAGCACTACTTTAAGAAATCCCGAAAGATTAAGAGACTTTTTGAAAGTCTTAAAACAACTTGAAAATAATGAATGGAATAAGGAAAATCAAAAAAAATACCAAATACTCCTAATTAAAGAAAGATTGTACGGTTACGGAAATAATCAGTTCTATAATGGACTATCTCAAGACAATATCGATTTAATCGACAACCATCAAAAAGATATTTCATTCTATAAGGCAGAAGAAATATTCGAATCCAAAAAGTATAAAGACTCTCCAATGAGAGGCAGACAATCTATAAACCCGCTAAAAAAATTCGGATTCGTAATAATAAAAAATGGAAAAATCATTATCACCGATTTAGGGAAACTTTTTTTAAATGAAAAATTCGACATCGGGGAAATATTTTTTAAAAGTTTTTTAAAATGGCAAATACCTAATCCCGACAGTAATGACTACAGCTATGAAGAAGGATACGATATAAAACCTTTCATAGGAGTTTTGCATCTTATCCGCCGTGTTAATGAGAAATATGCAGCGATAGGAAAAATAGAAAAAGGTATCAGCAGGAGCGAATTTTCTTTATTCTGCCCTACATTGATTAATTATAAAGATATAGATTTATATGCCGAAAAAATCATTACTCTAAGAAAAAAGACCGAGGGAAAAAATAATAGGGAAAAAATAAATATTTTTAATAAATATAGTATAGGATTTGCCTCTGAATTTTTAGGAACTTCCGAAAATCAAGAAGTAAAAAAATTGTTAAATAATCTTAACGATTACGGAGACAATGCAATAAGGTATTTTCGCCTTACGCGTTTTATTTATATCAGAGGCGGAGGATATTATATCGATTTGGAACCGAGAAGATCTATTGAAATAAATAAATTGTTAGATTTATATAACGGCAAGTCTCAAAATTTTAAATCAAAAGAATATTATAATGACTATATCTCCGATAATTCCAAACCGGAATTGCCATGGGAAACTATAAAAGAACTTTCCGAAATATCAAATAAATTATTAGAAGAAACAATACTGCTTGAAAAAAAATTAAAATTATCTCGAAAATCATTTCCTGATTTAAAAAAATTTGATAAAGAAAACATTAAAAAACTTATCGACGATTTAAGGGTTTATCGAAGAGAACTTCAAGAAAAAGAAAATTATCTAAAATCACAGGAAGTCGAACAAATTAAAAAATATATTGAAGAATTAAAAAACATAAACAAGCTCGATAATAAGTCTATTTTACTTGAAAAACTCATTTCCCTCGGACTAAACGCTTTAAATGACGCAATAGAAATAAAACCGAACTATCCGGTAGGAGACGATAATGAACCGACCTTTACCGCACCCGGAAATATGCCTGATATTGAATGTTTTTACGGACAACATAACGCAATATGCGAGGTTACGATGTTAACCGGACGTAATCAATGGTATTACGAAGGACAGCCTGTGATGAGGCATCTGCGGGATTTTGAAAATAAACATAATGATAAAAACACTTTTTGTTTATTTATTGCCCCAAAAATACATCGTGATACGATTAATACTTTCTGGATGGCAATAAAATATGAATATGAAGGTAAAAAACAAAGAATTATCCCTCTATCCATAGATAATTTTATAGAACTTTTAAAAATACTAATAGAAATTAAGCAAAACGGAAATTTTTTGAAACACGATGAACTCTTTCGTTTATATAACAATGTCTTGGAAAAATCAGAAACTATGCCTAATTCTGATCAATGGCTGAAAGATATTCCGAAAATAATTGCTTCTTGGAAAAAAACCTTAACTTAACTTAGAAATTTATGAAACTTAATATAATTTACAACGGCGACTGTATAGAAATATTAAACAGCGTAATAGAAAAAAATTCAATAGACCTTATTTTTGCCGATCCCCCCTATAATTTGTCAGGTAATGCTCTAAAATGGGTTGGCAATAAAACAGGCGGCGACTGGAATATGGTTAATGAAAATTGGGATAAGATTCCGGATGCCGAGTATTTAAAATTTACCAAAAACTGGATTGAAAGTTGTTATAATGTTTTAAAAAAATCGGGCTCAATTTGGATTGCTTCAAGTTATCACAATATAGCAGAAATTATAATGACTTTAAAACGGCTTAATTTTAAAATTAACAATATTATTACTTGGTATAAAACAAATGCTATGCCTAATATGACAAAAAGAGTATTCACTCATTCGACCGAATTTATAGTCTGGGCAGTTAAGGGCTCAGGTTGGACTTTTAATTACGAGACGGCAAAAGAAATAAATCCCGAAAAACAAAAAAACGGAGAAATAAAACAGATGCGGGATTTATGGGAAATGCCGCTTGTTCAGGGCAAGGAACGCATTAAGGGCGAAGGCGGAAAGGCTTTACATCCTACTCAAAAACCGGAAGAAATGTTAAAAAGAATTATTCTTATTTGCTCTAAAGAAGGAGATATAGTTTTAGACCCTTTTTTGGGAAGCGGAACTACAGCAGTTATTGGACAAAGGTTCGGCAGGAAATGGATTGGAATAGAAAAAGAAAAAAAATACGTCGAAATTGCAGAAAAGCGGCTATGTATTAAAAAATAAAATTTAAAAGGGGCTATTAAATGAAAAATACGATCGAAAAAAGATTTGCGGAAGCAAGAGCGCTCTTAGAGCTTACTTCAAATAACGAAGAGATTTTAAATACGGTGGAAGACATATCTAAAACAATTATTTCCGCATACGGTAACGGCGGAAAGGTTTTTATCGCCGGAAACGGCGGGTCGGCGGCGGACGCCCAGCATATCGCGGCGGAGCTTGTTTCGAGGTTTTATAAAGAAAGAAAAGCTCTCGCGGCGGAAAGCCTTACGGTTAATACGTCAAATCTCACGGCTATAGCAAACGATTACGATTTTTCGGTAGTTTTTTCCCGTCAGCTCGAAGCAAACGCACGCAAAGGCGACGTCTTCTGGGGAATATCTACTTCGGGCAACTCCAAAAATATTTTAACCGCAATAAACACGGCAAAAAATATAGGCATGCAAATAATCGGTTTTACCGGCGGAAACGGCGGAAAAATGGCCGAACCTGGAATGTGCGGCCATCTTATTAAAATTCCGTCTAAAGATACGCCCAGAATCCAGGAAAACCACATTTTAATTGCCCATATAATATGCGAATTGGTCGAAAACAGCTTGTTTAACGGGGTTTAAACTGGATATCTTAGATAATAATCTAAATTAAACCCATTTCATTCAAAAATTGCGAAGGATCTTCACGTTTTTTTTGTCCGCTATAAGTAATCCTATGCTTAGAACAACTTATAAATAATTTTTTTTTCGTCCTTGTTAATGCAACATAACAATTTCTTCTTTCTTCTTCAAGCATTCTAACAGATATGTCGTCATTTTTTAACGACCTGTAATCCGGCCATATTCCTTGATTTAATGAAACGATAAAAACATAATCAAATTCAAGTCCTTTAGAGGCATGACCTGTTAGTATTGCAACACCTTTTCCTCCGTTTTTTGAACTTAATGCAAGAAAATTTAAAAAATCGCGTAGATTATTGGAATAATACCCTTCCTTGACAAATCTGTCGTATACATTATCTATAAACTCTTTATCCTTTCTGAAGTTATCTTCATTTAAATCTTCTATAGATGAAAAAAATTCGCTTAATTTATCGAAATACTCCTTATATTTTTTCTTCTCTTGGATAAACTCGGATAATATAGCGTAAATTTTATTATCCTTATTTCTATCAATGGTGTTTAATATTGCTTCTAAAAGACTATAACCGATATTTTTATCTTGTATTTCCTGATAATTGAAATTTAAAAACTCGCATATCTTAAAATAAGCCGTTTTATCATTTTCATTAGAAATTAGTTTAAGTAAATTAATAATAAAATTCATTTCTCTGGTTGCTATTTTTTCCTGAAGCATTGGAACAAAATGAGGAATATTGGCTTCGTTCAATTTATTATTAATTTCATCCAAAATGTATTTATTTCTTCCTATAACGCATATTAAATTATCCCTGCCGATATCGTTGTTTTTATCGGCTATCAAACTAACAATTTTTTCTTTTACGAATCCGGCTTCTTCCGCTTGAGAATCAAATTCGTTAAACTCAAAAGAATCTTCATCTGAAATATCGTTACCTGAACATATAGGTTTTTTATTCTCTATTCTTATATTGTTATTTGCAATAAGTTTATTTGCAAGTTCTACAACTTTGGAAGGACATCTGAAACTTTCGTTAACCTGTAAAATTTTCATATCGTATTTTTTACGGAGTTCCAAAAGATATTCAAATTTTGCATCGTTCCATTCATATAATAACTGATCTTCGTCGGCAACTATAAACAAATTTTTATAATTGTCCCCACAGATTATCTTTATCAATTCAAATTGCGCCCTATTTGTGTCCTGCCCCTCGTCTATCATAATATATTTATAAATTTGCCTTACATGCTCAATGATAAATTTTTTATGAAAAAGTTTATATGCTTTCAGTATAAGATCGGAAAAATCAAGTATATTAAGTTCTTTTAGAGTTTTTTCATATAATTTAAAAATTAATTTAAAATCATCCGAATAATTTTCTGTAATTTTACCGGTATTTATAGATTCCGAATCTATAAGTCTATTTTTTAATTTTATAAAAGCATAGTAAAAAGAAGGTATAGTGTTTTTTATAATATCGGCATTATAATATTTATCCAAAAGTACTGTAGGTTTATTTTCTCCTTTTCTTTCTTTATCGATTTCAATCTCAAGCGCATCCTCCAGCAAAGTTATTAAATCTTCGTTGTTATCGTATATTGTAAAATCGTTGCCGACGCCTATATGCTCTCCATATGAGATTAGCATATCATAACAAAAACCGTGAAACGTTCCTATAAATGTTCTGTGGACTTCGTTTCCTACAAATTTTTCAACCCTATTTCTCATTTCTTTAGCAGCTTTGTTTGTAAAAGTAAGCGCTAATATTTTAAATCTTTCATTAATGCTATTACTCAATATATAGGCTATCTTACTGGTTAATACTAAGGTTTTACCAGCACCTGGACCGGCTAATACTAATAACGGTCTTTCATCATAAGTTATAGCTTCTTTCTGTGACTCCGAAAGCCCCTTTAATATGTCATCCATAGTTTTAAGTTATTATTATATTTAAAATTAATATTGATTTATCTTTTATTCAGATTCTAATTTTATTTTATTAAAAAGCTCAATGATTTTATCAGGTATTTCTAAATTATTTTTTATAACGTGATCAGCCAAGTGATACGCAAACTCCGGTTTACCTTTAGAATCGATAAAACAATTTAAAGTAAAATCTTCTTCTTTATCGCTATATTTTTCATTTTCTATTTTGTTATTTAACCATAAGTCATAATTCTTTTTGGAAAATTTTTCATATATAATTTCTTTTATTTTTTCTACGCCATAAAAAGAAATATAATACTTCTCGAAATCAAAATTATCCGGAAGAAAAATTATGCTGTTTTTCTCAGATTCATAATCTCCATAACCACAATTCGTAAGCGTATTATCAATTTGTTCTTTGGTGTCCTTTTCTGCATCCGAAAAAATCACCCATTTTAATCCGAGCGATTCTTTGTTGGAAATCTTCAGAAACGGACTATAGGTTTGCCCATCACATGATATTACCGAAACGCCTAACCTACCAAATATTCTTTTATCTTTAAAATAATATGGCGCAATCTTTTCTATAAAAATCTTTTCGCTATCGCCTTCGCAAAGAATGAAAACGGAGGAAAATAATAGATCTGGATTTTTAAATTGAATATATCTTTTTATCATTATTTCTTCATCGTCAGTAAAAAATTTATTATTTTCATAAGCCTTTTTAGTAAGATTTGGTCTATAATTGAATGATGATTTGTAATACGGTACTCTTTTAATATCTGAAATACCGCCGTTAAGATTAAAAATAACATAATTATAAATTTCGGATTGTTCAACTAAATATGGAGAGTGGGTTGAAATTATTTTCTGCCCCTTGATTTCTAATATCTCATGAAATAAAGATTTTTGTAAATGCGGATGAAGGTGCGCTTCCGGTTCTTCAATGCCTATTATAGGCGTAACATCTTTATTTTTCAAATAATTAGGCAGAATTATTTCTATGTACGCTTTAAAAATAAGCAGATACATAATATTCTGAATTCCTTAGCCGTGTTCTGAAATAGATATAGTTAAATTAGAATCTGGATTCTTTAAATAAATATCCAAATTTTCAAATAACTCCCATGTATTTTGTGGAAATGCATTTAAAAAAACAACATCGGATGATTTATTGGATATTTTTATATTATTTTTTATTTCTTTAAGGTTATCCAGCAACATTTTAAAAGATTGATTATTGCTAAAATCTAAATTATGTATCTTATCCAACAAATCTTTTAATTCTATATTTTCTTCTTCTTTAAATTCGTTATTTAAATGATTTTTTATTTTTCCCCAGAAAGATGTTTTAATAGAAAGTTCTTTTTTTATATCTCTGAGGGATTGAAGGTAAAAAATGGAACAAAAGTTGAATGTTTATATGTAAAATCCGATGTTTGCGTTTTTTTAAATCTATTATTGCTTTTATCTACAAAATATCTATATTCTTTAAATTTGTTTTCAAACTCGTCAAAAGCGCATTCATAGCAAATCCTAAAATATCTAAGCGGAACATCGCTGACGTCTTTTGTTAAATCTGATTCTTCTGTATTGAATAGTATGAATGTGCCGAATTCCTGAATCACGCTTTCCGGAAATTTATCATCATTTCTTTCCGCGAATTCAGGTATAATTTTTATAGGTTCAGACTTTTTAGGATCACTACTGTTTGCATCGGCAAAAAAATCATTTTCGGTATAATATTGCCTATTGAAACCGATAACTAAATTGACCGCCTGCAAAAAAGAAGTTTTACCGGAATTATTAGGCCCGACAAGTAAATTGTAATCCTTTGATAAGTTTACTTTAGTTTCTTTATGTCCTCTAAAATTGTAAATCTCTATTTTACTTATATTCATTTATCGGCTCCATAATATTTCAATTCATTTGAGTTTATTAAAACTTAGATTTAACCTTGTGCTCAAAACATATTTTTTGGGAATAGTTATAATAGAAAAATTTTGACTTTTTTGTTTGTTATCTTGAATCGCAATGTTATTATTTATCCTGACGACATAATTAGAGCCTAAATTTAGCAATACAAAAAATTTGCAAATAGTAGATTTTGTACCAATATAACAATATTGGAAGGAAGTATTAGCAATGCTTCTTACCAATTTGATTTGATTATTCTTTGTATTTATCTTTTTTAAACTGTTCAGATATTTTTTAAATAAGATTTTATTCAATTTTATGGTAGAAAGTTTTTTTATATTGATTTTTTTATATTTTTTTGGCAGAACTAATTTGTAGAACTTAAGTCTCTCATTTTTTTTATATAAATATTCAGCTAAATAATATTTTTTATTTTTGCTTAAATTCGTTAATCGAAAATCGCATTCATAATTTGATTGTTTTTTATTGTTGGCTTCAGATTTAATTTATCTGCAATTTAATTCGTTTAATATAATCAGATCAGAATTTAAAAAATCTTTTCGTTTAATTTTTTCAAAGTAATTGTTGTTAATTACTAATTGAGAATAATACGAGCCAATATGAACTTCTTTAAAAGTATTATTCAAAAAAGTATTGAAATTAAAAACTTTTAATAAAGACAATATGTATACAATGGAAATTGAGCCTACACCTATACTTATTATAAAAGTTTTAAAAAACTCTGAGTATATGTCCTTATTATATTTTTTTCGTTTATCTATAATGTATTTCCCTATAATTATATTCATTGAGATAATAATAAAAGTAAAGATAGTTATATATAAAGACAACCATCCTATACTCTTACAAGAAAATATACTTCCAATGTTTATATGATTTTTACTTACAAACGTATCAAAGGTTAAACTTATAATTAATAATATTATTAAGAAAAAAATACCATCTGTAAAAAATATATAAATATTTTTGTACCATGGTTTTTTCCATATATTAAAATTTTTATTAAATGTTAATTTTGATATTACTGCTGGAATAAGATAGTTTTTAAATAAAGGATATATTATAAAAATTATAAATAAGATGATTAGTGGCAATATCACATTGCGCTCAGAAAAAGAAAACAATCTATCAAAACTGAGCATAAATAATATTGAGAAAAATATTAATGCAGTTCCTAAATTGATAAAATATATCGCTATATAATTTTCTTCTTTTATTGATTTAATTCTTAATTCATCATCTATAAGAAAATTATATAAAGGATAATAAAGTATAATTATAAAAGCAAATACAAGAAGCAAAGAGATTGAAAGCCCTAATGTCACTCCTAAGAAAGATAAGTCGTTTGCATTATTTGGAAACGGAATTTTATTTACATACAGATATAATCCGAGCCAAACAACCCCTCCAATAAATGCTAAATATATTGCTTCTTTTTTAGAAATTGTTTTTATTATATTAGCTATAAAATTAAAAAATATCTCTGACCCTTCATGTTTCAACACATTATTAACATTAAAGAAATTTTCGATCGTTTCATCGAGACTATTAAAATTCAAATATGTCTCGCATATATATGATTTACTTAAATCAATCAAATCGCAGTCTTTTATATTTTCACCGCAATCGGAAAAATAACCTAAATCTTTTAATAAAAATAGAGCATAAACAATTTCATGTTTGGATATATTTAAATCATTGGATAAGTCTGCAACTTTTAATTTTAAATCTTGAGCTTTTTCTATATTAAAATTTTCTTTAATTTTTTTCTGAATATGATATACAATTGATTTTATATTTTTAAATATATCGTCTTCTGGCGCAATTAACCGCAAACCCAATAAAGTTATATGATTATCTTTAAACAACAGCTTGTTAATTTTTGATTTGTCAAAACCTTTTGATTTCAATGCATCTATGTCGTCTTTTTTAATAATTCTTATATTTTCAAAATCATCTCGGTTATAACTATTAATTCTCAAAAGAATCTTTTCCAGCCAAAATTTTTCGTATTCTGAAATATTAATCTTTGTAAATTTGAATTCCATAAAATAAAATTTTATAATTTAATTTATTTAATTTATTATATAATACCACATAAATATTAAAAAAATAACAGCATCAATACTTACGGCTATTTTAAAATTCAAAATGAATATCAATGCAGATAGAAAATTTTTTTTAAATAGTAATGCCCTAATCACTGCGTTCTTGCATCAAACAGAGACGAATAAAGTTTCATCGCATACATATCCGTCATGCCGCTTATATAATCTGCGCACATCACTTTAAAAGCGGGATTGCCGCTGCCGTCCTTTCCGAAAGAATCGTAAAATCCGAACTCGTAAAGTTCCTGAAAGTCGTCTGGATAAAGTTTGATATTGTTAATATCTGAAAAAACGGAAAAAAGCTTTCTGACGATATTTTCAGCCTTATACCTGTTTAAAAGAATTTCCCTGTTTTCCATAACGAGCCTGTAAGAAATCTGTTTGAGGGCGCTTATTTCCAAATCTACTCCGTTTTTCCATATCAAGCCGAATTTATATGAATCGTCGTTATAATCCAAAGGCATATCAAGTAAAAAATTATCCGATTTAGATTTTAATTTTTTAACTGCGTCTTTTCTTTCTTCTAAATCTATATTTAAAATAAACTTTGAAATATAGTTGGAAAAGAACTCTTTAAGGTCGGTCTTGACTTTTATGTGATGCATAGTTTGGTCTTTTGATTCGTATTTATCGGCTGTTTCGTCTTGCATGATATAGTCTTTGCCGAAATCCGTCCGTCTTTCAAATCCGTCGTTTTCCGGAATGTTAAAAATATTCCTTAATTTAAAAAAGAAATCGTCGACCCGTTCGGTCATCGTATTAATAGTATCGATTGAATCTTTTGTAAAACGCCCGCTTTCTTTAAGATATTTATTTACTTTAAAGCGGCCGCCTATGTCTATCAGCTTAGATTCTACTCCGTCTTCTATATCGTGCGTAGCGTAAGCTATATCGTCTGCGGCGTTTAATATCTGGCATTCCAAACACCTTGAAAATTCAAAAAATTTATTTTTGGAGGTTTTATTTTTTTTATCGTTAAAAAATGCCGAATATTTATTTAAATAATTTACAAAATCCATTCCATGAAGTTTTTCGAGTATAAATATATCGCCGTCGTAAATAAAATGCTTTTCTTTATCGGACATGGAATACGGCATCTTATATTTTAAAATTCCGTCTATGGTCTTAAGGGAAGGATTAATACCGTATATTTTATTGTTTTTGGAATCGTAGAATTTTTTTTCCAAAAAATTAAGAATCCTTATGTTTTGGGCATTAGCCTCGAATCCAAGTTTCCCGTCCGTAGCTTTCTTTAATTCCTCGTTTATAATATATTCGCCGAGGTGGCCGAAAGGCGGATGTCCTATATCGTGAGCTAAAGAAACAGCTTCGATAAGGTCTAAATCTATACTTAAGCCGTATTTTTTATTTAAAATAGATGTTACTGCTCTTGCTATTTGCGATACTTCTAGGGAATGGGTAAGTCTCGTCCTGTAATAATCTAAGGTAAAAACTCCGAAAACCTGGGTTTTATTCCTCATCCTCCTAAATGCGCTGGAATGAATTATCCTGTCTCTGTCTATTTGAAAAGGAGACCTTACCCCTTTTTCCTTTTTTTCCTTATCGGCATATCCGTAATCGAATACTCTTTCTTCTATTCTCCTTTCTTCTGACATCAAGAGCCGCCTCCGCTAAAAATTAAAATTACTATAATAAATAAATCAATCCGGCAGTCTGTTTTACCGGCATTTTTTAATCTTGCATTTATATTTAATTAAATATATACTATTCACACATTTTTGACAAATAATATCGGAGGTACCGCTTATGAAAAATACGAATAAAGAAAATATAGACGAACAATCGTTTTCAAAAGCCGAAATAGAATCGGCAAAAAAAGTACTAATAAAAATGAAAAAAGATATTTTTAAGGAAATAGACGCAGGCATTAAAGAAGGTTCGTCTAAAGATTCAACCGAATACCGCGGCGACAATTACGACATCGCTTCCAATGAAAGAGACCGTGAACTTATGTATATGCTTGGAGACAGAGAAAGAAAAAAAGTGAGGGAAATAGACAATGCGCTTTTGAAAATTAAAGAAGGGACTTACGGGGTATGCGACGAATGCGGAGAACCTATTTCTAAAAAAAGATTAAAAATCATACCTTATTCCAACTTATGCATAAACTGCCAGTCTAAGGCGGAAGAAGAAGAAAAGAAACAGTTAAGCGAAGATTATATCGACCACTTAAATACGCTTTCTTTAATAAATGACGACGACGGATTTAAAGATTCCGACGAGTAGATGTTAAAAAAGACATAGATTCAAGAAGAGATCTAGAATAAGGATGCGACGGATTTTTAAAAAAATCGTCCGTTTCGGCAATCTCCATTATTTTTCCGCCATACATTACGCATACTCTGTCCGCAATGTGCCTGACCAATTTTAAATCGTGGGTAATAAATATATAGCTCATACCGGTTTCGTTTTTTAAATCCATAAGCAGATTTAAAATCTGAGCGGAAACCGAAACGTCAAGGGCAGAAACAGGCTCATCGAGTATAAGCAGTTCGGGACGAACCGACAAGCATCTTGCTATTCCCACTCTCTGCCTCTGTCCGCCGGAAAGCATATGCGGATAGTTTAAAGCCGTCGTTTCCGGCAATCCGACTATTTTAAGCTGTTCTAAGGCAAATTCCATTCTGTCTTTCTTTTTGTTCTTTATAATACCGTTTCTGACCGCGGGATAAGATATTATTTTATATATCTTCTTTTTTGGATTTAACGACGAATATGGATCTTGAAAAAGTATCTGTATCTTTTTCCTGAAATCTTTTTTTTTATTTTTATAATCCAGAAGTTCGCCTTTAAAATATATCTCGCCGGATGTTTTTTCCGTCAAGCCTAAAATCAACTTGGAAAGGGTCGATTTTCCGCATCCCGTTTCTCCTACTACTGCAAATACTTCATTTTTATACACCTCAAAAGAAACGCCGTCAACCGCTTTTATCACGTTCTTTTTTATATCGAATAACGTTTTATAATACTTGTAATGTTTAGAAACGTCGGAAACCGATAAAATTACGTTATTTTCCATATTTTTTTATTTTATGACGGCGTCGGAATTAAATTTTACGCATCTTACGTCGCGCCGATATTTTCCTCCATTTTCGGCATCCCTAAAACTTCTTAAAGCTATATCGTTTAAACAGCCGTCGTCTCTCTTAAAACATCTGGAATAAAATCTGCATTTCCCTTTCTTGAAATCGTCTTTAGTCAAATAACCGCTTATATTAAAAAGCTTCTGCTTGGGAACGTAATCCGGAGAAAGAGACGGAATACTTTTTATTAAAGAAACAGTATAAGGATGGGCGGGGTTGTTTATTATGTTTTCGGTATTGCCGGATTCCATTATCTGTCCTGCATAAAATACGTAAGTCCTGTCCGAAATGCTTCTTGCTACGGTAAGGTCGTGCGTTATAAAAATAATGCCGACGTTTGATTGCTCTTTTATTTCTTTAATTAATTTTAAAACCTGAAGCGACGTCGTAACGTCTAAAGCCGTCGTTGGCTCGTCCGCTATCAAAAAACACGGATTAAGCACCATAGCCATAGCTATCATAACTCTCTGGCGCATGCCGCCGGAAAGTTCGTACGGATAAGAATTAAATCTTGCAAGCCCGTCTATATTCATATAATTCAAATATTTAACGGCGATATCTTTTGCTTCTTTTTTTGAAATTTTTTTATGCACTAAAATTGCTTCGGTTATCTGCTCTCCTATTTTCATTACAGGATTTAAAGACGTATTGGGATCCTGAAATATCATAGATATAATTTTTCCGCGCACATCCGTTAATTCGTCGGGCTTGAGTTTCAGAATATCCGCCTCGATATTCTGAGATTTACACTTTATTTTAATTTCTCCCGAAACTATTCTTGAAACGCCCTGAGGATTAAGTTTTAAAATAGATAAGCCCAAAAAAGATTTGCCGCTGCCGGATTCGCCTACTATAGAAACGACTTCGCCTTCTTTGACGGATAAAAATAAAGTATCGACTACGTTGATACACTCGTTTTCGTCTTTGCCTGCGCATAATTCTACAGTTAAATTATTTATATCTAAACTCATATAAAAACCCGTACGAAAATTTATATTTATATTTTTTACTTTTACATCTTTTCTAAAATCGGAATACATAACAGATTCAAAATAGAAACCAAAACCGTTTTAACCGATACCAGCACTGCAATTCTGGGTTTGACATAATCATAATCCCTGCCTATAAGCCTGTGATTTTGATAATATTTATTAAAATGGGAAGCAAGGTCTAAAGCAAAGGAGCTTAATACCGACGGCTCGTTCTGTTCGACTGCCGAATGAAGCGCCGTTTTAAGTCCGTAAATTTGTTTGGCTATCAAAAAAATATCGTCAAAATCGGTGTCGTTTTTTGAAAACGAAAAACTTTTAGCGTCGTTTTTTAAATCCGTTTCATTTACGCCAAGTCTTTTTAAGAGACTGTTTATTCTTGAAACGGTATATTGAAGATAAGGTCCTGTCTGTCCCTCGAAAGACAATACATTATCCCAGTTAAAATTTACGTCCGTAGTCCGCCTGGTTTTTAAATCGTTAAAAATAACAGCACCTATGCCAACTTTTAAAGAGGTTAAATATATCCGATTCTTTTCGCTTTCGGCCGGCTCTTTTTTTTGTTCCTGAATTAAACTTTGTTTTTCGACGTTTTCCGTTATCGCTCTTATTCCTTCCAATTTTTCCAATCCTTCAGTTAATTTTTTGCCTCCATCGTTAATTTCGGCGAAAAAATTATCTTCTGAAATTTTCAGTCTTTCTTCAAGTTTTTCCTGGGCTTTAAGACGCGCTTCTTCTATATAGTCTTCAAGAAAAACTAAATTGCCTTTTCTTGTCGACATGCCGATAATTCTGCCGAATTTTACATGGACTAACCTGCCGTCTATCATAGAAGCATAATGTTTAAAATTTTTAACGTCTTTTATTTTTTCGGCATCTTCCTTCAATATGCCGAATATGCCGAAGAGCTGGCTGAAATGGAGTGCCTGTTCGGAGCCTACGACGTAAATCATCTTATCGAAATTATATTTTGCCATTCTCGAAACCGCCGTAACGATGTCTCTTGAAAGATAAAGAGACGTTCCGTCGCTTTTAGCAATCAGGGCCGGCGCTTTAATGCCTTTTACGTTAACTATAACTGCCCCTTCGCTTATTTCGGCTATACCGCTTTCCAGCAAAATTTCTTTAATATCTTTTGAAAATTCCGCGCTTTCTGCTTCTCCTTCATACACGTCAAACTCTATGCCGATAGATTTGTAAATTCTTTTAAATTCAACTATGCTTAGTTTTCTAAAAATTTTCCATAAGTTATACTGTCCCTCCGCGGTTCCGCAAAAAAAATTTTTATTTTCTTCGGAAAGCGTTATAGTTTTAGGGATATTAGCGTTATCGATACTTTTCTTCTTTGTATTAACTGCGTCGGTTATTGCGCCGAGATATTCTTCAAAACTGCGCTTATTTACCGACATAAAATCTTCAAGCGTTTTAAACCTGTTTTTAGCCTCTTCTTCTACGGTTAAATCCGTTTGTTCGTCTTTGTGTATTCTGACGTAAAGTCCGTATAAAACTTTTACGGGGTCTTTTTCAAATTCCGAAAAATCTATATCTTCGTAACGGCAAAAAGCCTCAATAAGTTTTCCGAACTGGGTTCCGAAATCGCCCAGATAATTTATCTTTATAACTTTATGTCCGCAAAATTCATAAATTTTCGACAAACTCATTCCTATTACGGTAGAACGCAAGTGACCTACTCCGAAAGGTTTTGCTATATTAGGAGACGAAAAATCTATGGCAACGGTAAGAGGTTTTTCCGGAACGTCTCTTCCGTAATCAGAACCTGAATCGACAGTTTCCTTAACAACTTCCGAAACAAATATTTCTCTTTTTACAAAAAAATTGACGTAAGCGCCTTTTATTTCTATTTTATCGAAAAGACCTGCTATTTCGCCGAAACGAACTATACATAAATTATATAAATCGGCAGCAGCCGTTTCCGGTTTACCTTGAAATCCGTAATTTTGCATATAATAAGCCGCAAAACAATAGTCGCCGAAAGATTCGTCCGGCGGGTTTTTTATTAATTTTTCGGCTTGCGGCTTTGAAACGTCAATTTTTTTCTCTTCCTTAATAATATTTACGATGAAAGTTTTCAGGGTTTCTTTAAATATATCCATTTTTATTCCTTATTATAAATAATTTTTTCAGGTTAATATTGTTTTAATTATAACAATTATACCAATTAAAAGACTTTAAAAAAATAATTAATTTGATATAATTAAAAATATAAGGTTTTATACAGCAAGGAGATTGAGTAATTATGGATAACGAAAATAAAGACAAAGATAAATATATATGCGAAGCTTGCCCGTATATTTACGACCCCCAAAAGGGCGATCCCGAAGGCGGAATAGCCCCTGGCACGCCTTTTGAAGATATACCGAACGATTGGGTCTGCCCCATATGCTTAGTGGATAAGACTCATTTTAAAAAAAAGGATAAATAGATTAATTTAATCACAATTTAAATAGGAGGTTTTAATGGCTTTAACTGAAGAAATTGCTTTACCAAAGTACCAGTGCGACGTTTGCGGATATGTATACGATCCAGAAGCAGGCGACTCCGTTGGAGGGATCGATGCAGGCACTCCTTTTGAAAAACTTCCCGACGACTGGGTATGCCCCATATGCGGCGCAGACAAAACTCATTTTCATCATTTCGCCGGTTAAATTTTATTTATATAACGTCCATAGCGATATTGACATTATGAATAAATATGATAAAATTAAGTCATGCGTTTAATTAAATTAATTTTTTTAACGATTTTAGTCTTTGCGGCGGTTGCTTATTCGGCTCAAAATTATGCCGAGGCGATGTCTTACACGAATTTCGTTAAAAAAGTAAACGCCGGCAGGCAGATAGGTAATCCTAATGCAGCGGTAACTATTATTGCATACACGGATTTTCAGTGTTATTGGTGCAGAAAATTTGAAGAATTAGACTTTCCTTATATATTAAAACATTACGTTAAAACCGGTGAAATATATGTCGAATTCAGGGATTTTCCTCTTACCCTTATACACAAATATGCCTTTAAGGGAGCAGAATACGCAGACTGTGCCGCGCTTCAAGGAAAGTATATGCCTATAAGAAGTCTCCTTTATAAAGATCAAAGTTTTTGGAGCAGTATAGGGGATATATACTATTTTCTTAAAACACATGCAGGAAACATAATAAATATGTCTAAGGAAGAATCTTGCGTTAAAAGCGGACTGCCGAAAAGGCTTATTAAAAGTAATATAAATTCCGGTATGAATGCGAAAGTAACGGGTACTCCTACTCTTTTTATTTATAAAGGTTTAATACTCTATAAAAAAATAGTTGGATATAAACCTTTACCGTTAATGATTAAAATTCTTAACGGAGCATTGCAATAACATAAAACATAATTTAATATTTTATATATTTCCGGCAATATAATTTATCTTTTCCGGCGAATTATCTTGAATTTTTTTAATATCTTTTAAAATTTTAGAAATAAATTTTTCCGTTTCGGCTACGGCGGATTCTATTTCCATTCCAAAAGCAAGATACGACGTCAGACAGCCGGAAAAAGCGCATCCGGTTCCATGCACCTGTTTTCCGATATTTATTCTTTTGCTTTCGTATATATAAAATTCGTTTTTTGAGTTCAAAAGTAAATTTTTTATATTTTCTTCCGATTCTTCGGTAATATGCGAACCTTTAATCAAAATATTTTTAATTTCCGGAAATTTTTTTCTTATAATTTTTGCCGCATTTTTCATTCCTTCAAAGTTTTTTATTTCCGTTCCGGCAATAAGTTCGGCTTCTTTAATGTTAGGCGTAATTACGGCCGCATGTTTAAACAGAGGCGTTAAAAAATCCGGATAACGGTTTTTATCCACTATTATAGAGTTGGAAGTGGAAACATATACGGGATCGACCACTAAAATTTTTACGCCGTATTGATACATGAAACCGGACAGTATAGAACTCTGCACGTCGTCGTAAATTAAACCGGTTTTTACCGCATCTACTTTAAAATATTCAAATACGGCTTCCAGCTCCGACGAAAAAAAAACGTCGGAAACCCGTTCTATTTTATATATTTTATCGGGATTCTGAGCAGTCATAGCCGTAACGGCGGATAAACCGAAAATTCCGAGCTTAGAAAAAATCTTAGCATCGGAAGTTATACCTGCTCCGCCCGAACCGTCAAAACCTGCGACGGATAAAATTTTTAACGTCAAAATATTTTCGCCTTCTTTTAAATAAACTTTTTTATTTTTTACCGGCCTTTTCTTTCTTAAAATCCCTTATGTTCATTAAAATATCGTAAACTTCCGCAGCACTTCTCGTATTTAAGATATCCGATTTTTTTGCCCAGCCCTTTCTCGCTATACCGACTCCGTAATTAACTAAACGTATTCCTTCTGTTTTGTGAGCGTCAGGATTAATCGAGAGCATAACGTTTTTAGATAAAGCCGATTTTATATGTCTCCAGTCAATATCCAACCTTTTAGGATTAGCATTAAGTTCTATGACGGTTTTGTATTCCGAAGCACAGTCTAAAATCCGTCCTATATTTAAAGGATACTCCTTTCTTTCTAAAAGAAGTCTGCCTGTAAGATGTCCAATCATAGTCGTGTACGGATTTTTAATTGCTTTAATTATTCTTTCCGTCATAAGAGATTCCGTCATATTAAAATTTGAATGTACCGATGCTATTACGAAATCTAATTTTGATAGAGTTTTTTCATCGTAATCCAAACTGCCATCCGATAAAATGTCAGATTCTACACCCTTAAAAATTTTAATTTTATCCGCATATTTTTTATTAAGCCTGTCGATATATTCTATTTGAGATTCAAGTTCGTCTGAGGAAAGTCCGTTAGCATAATGGGCGGATACCGAATGATCGGAGATGCCGGCATATTCGTATCCGAGCTTTATACATTCTTCTATCATAGCCTCCATGCTTTCTTTTCCATCGGTATAAGTAGTATGGATATGAAAAACGCCGCGCAGGTCTTTTTCTTCTATAAGAACGGGTATACCGCCGTTTAACGCCGCATCGAGTTCGCCTGCTCCTTCCCTTAATTCTGGCGGAATATACTGCATCCCAAAAACTCCGTAAAATTCCTCCTCGCCGTTTACTTCTATTTTATTTGTTTTGCTTGCGGAAATATCCGCGCCGGCATCTTCGTTCCCATTCTTTTTAAATATGCCGTATTCGTTTATTTTGTAGCCGTTTGCTTTTTCCAGCGACCTCAACTCTTCGTTATGCATTTTAGAGCCTGTGAAGTGATGAAGAGCATAAACGAAATCTTCGCGAGGCACTAACCTTAAATCGACATGTATGCCGCTCTTTAAAATGATGCTTGTTTTAGTTTCTCCTGAAGATTCCGTTCTTAAAATTTCCGGATATTTAAACAGCCGGTCGAAAAACTGCGATTCTTCTCCTGCGGCGACGGAAAGCACTATGTCTATATCTCCGACGGTTTCCATTTTTCTTCTTAGCGAACCCGCTATATGAATATCATAAATAATTTTCCGAGGAGTATTTTTAAGATAATATTCAAGCATCAGCGCTTGATTTAAAGCATCGGGATATAAAAATCTGCTTTTAAAAATATTAAATTCATCCACCGATTTTTTTAAATTTTCTATAGATTTTTCTCCGAAACCGCGGATATCTTTTAGCTTGCCTGATTTTAAAGCATTATCCAGATCGGCCGCGCTTTTAATATTAAAATTTTCATATAAAAGCATTGCCTTTTTAGGCCCCAATCCCCTTATTTTTAAAAGCTCGAATAAGCCGTCCGGCACCGATTTTAAAAGTTCGTCGTAATAAGCAAGGTTTCCCGTATCTACAAGCTCTTTTATTTTAAGATACAGGTCTTTTCCGATACCTGGAATATTTAAATCTTTTCCTTCTATAATAATATCGGATAAATTTTCTCCAAGCCTGCTTATAGCTGACGAAGCATTTAAATATGCTCTAATTTTAAAAGGATTTTCGCCTTTAATTTCCAGTATTTCGGCTATATGTTCGAAAACATCGGCAATTTCCGCATTAGTCATAGCTATTTATTTATATATAATTTGTATATGCACATTCAATTATGTTATATTATATATTAAATTTAATTAAACTAAAACTAAAACTATGGATATTTTACTGCTTAAATTTTTAACCGACGTTATAGATATCGTGAAAGATATTCTTTATATATATATGTGGGTAATCATTATTAAAGCCCTGCTTTCATGGGTAAGCCCCGACCCTTATAATCCCATAGTCCGCTTTATTAACGATATTACCGAGCCGGTACTTAATAAAGTAAGGCTCATACTTCCGGTAGGCTCTTCGTTTGCTTTCGATTTATCTCCGATAATAGTCATACTAATAATATTAGCCTTAACGCAGCTGCTGAATTTTATAGAATATCGATATATTATGCAAAATATACCGTTTATAATTTTGAGACGCTGACTTTTGCTATGCATACATTTACTTTTATATAAATAATTAATAGATTTTAACGCAGGAGTTAAAATTATGGAACTTTCTCCAATAGAAATAAGATCGCAAAAGTTTTCAAAAAAAATTAAAGGGTACGACGTAACCGAAGTCGAAAATTTTCTCGAAATAGTGGCTAAGGATTTAGAAAAACTTTACGGGGAATATTACGGACTCAAAGAAGAACTCGTCAAAAAAAATCAGGAAATAGCGGATTACAAAGAAAAAGACAAATCTATAAGCGAAGCAATCCTTATGGTACAGTCGGTTTCCAACGACATCAAAAAAGCGGCTATTATGGAAGCGGAATCTATAAAAAACAGAGCGATTTCCGAATCGGAAAACATAATAAAAGACGCAAACAAAAAATATGCAGAAATTGCAAAAAATATCGAAGAACTTTTAAATAAGCGTATAATTATAGTAAATTCTTTAAAAAATCTGCTGCAGACCAATATCGATATAGTAAACAGAGAATATGAAAAAAATCTTGAGATTTCTTTGCCTGAAGAACCGATAAAAATAGACGCTTCCTCCTATATTAAGGGCAGTGCGGAACTTAAAGATGACTCTTCCGTTAATACCGCAGAAGTAAAAAAAACCGGCGAAAATTATGATCTTGCAGATTTTTTAAAAAATAGCGGCATAGAAAAAAAAGACGTTGAAGAAAAAAAAGAAGAAAGTTTAAAAACGGAAACCGGCGAAAAAAGCATGGAAGAAATGCTGGGCGATATTAATAAATTTTCATTCTAAGACTTATATTTATTTATATTATGTGATATACTTATATTGTATAATATATGCCGATGGATATTAATTGCACGAATATAACGCAAATATGTGATGCATTAAATTATTTATCGTTAATTTTAATTTACTAACATTAATAATCTATAGGTAGAGGTAAAAACGATGAAAATATTGCTTATTCAGCCGAATAATACAAGCACTATAGGATTAAATAACGTATCAATAATAGAACCTACCGGATTAGAAGCCATAGGCGGAAGCCTTCTCAGAGACGAGCATACGGTTAAAATAGCAGATTTAAGAGCCGTAGATTACAATCCCGACAAATATTTGGAAGATAAAATAAAAAGTTTTAAGCCGGATGCGGTCGGTTTTTCCTGTTCGTTTACTCCCGACGTTTACAGAACTATCGAACTTGCAAAACGTGTGAAAAACGAATTTGGGATACGCTACGTTTTTGTAGGCGGACATCACGTTTCTGTTTATCCTTACGATTTTAACGTTAAAGAAATAGACGCTATAGTAATAGGGGAAGGCGAATATACCGTCAGAGATCTTGTCGGAGCATTTTCTTCAAATACGCCTCTTTCAAACGTTAAAGGTATAATATACAACGAAAACGGCAATCAGATAAAAACAGGGGAAAGACCGCTTCTTAAAAACATAGACGATCTTCCTTTCTTTGCAAGGCATCTCACTGAGGAATTCAGAAGAAAATATTATCTTGGCATCAGGACTTCGCTGGCATGCTTAGAAACTGCAAGGGGATGCCCCTTCAAATGCGATTTTTGCAGCGTTTGGAATTTTTACGGCGGTTCTTACAGATCTAAGTCGCCCGAGAGGGTAGTAGCAGAATTAAAAGAAATTAAGGAAGATTATATACTTGTCACCGACGATAACTTCTTCAGCGACGTTAAACGAGCAAAAAAAATAGCCGAACTTTTAAAAAAAGAAAAAATATATAAACTTTACACTATACAGGCAAGGAGCGACACTATAGTCAAACATCCGGAGCTTATATCGCAGTGGAAAGAAATGGGACTGTCTAATATTTTCATCGGGTTCGAGAGTATAGACGACGATAAACTTACAAGCATAAACAAAAGCAACTCTTCGTCAAACAACGAAAAAGCATACTATATAGCAAAAAAACATAATGTCGCCGTAACCGCTTCTTTTATAGTTTCTCCCGATTTTACAAAGATGGATTTCAATAAGTTAATTGGTTTCGTTAAAAGACTTAAAATAAGCGTACCGGTATTTTCCGTACTTACGCCTCTACCTGGAACTAAACTTTATAACGAATTAAAAGATAAATTAACCGTTAAAAATTATTCTTACTACGATCTGTTTCATCCCGTTTTAGAAACGGTCTTGTCAAGGAACGATTTTTTTAAAGAATTTTCCAATCTGTATAAAACTTCTTATAAAAGTTTAAATTTAAGGGCAAACGATATATTTTTCGTTTTAAAATACATACTTTCCGGCAAAATGCCGCTCACTCATATGTTTAAACTTAAAAAATCTATGAAAACTATTTCGTCCCCTATGACGTATATAAATTCTTTGCTTCTGGAAAATAAAAATTAATTATTGCAATTTTTATTTTAAAATATTATAATTCTTATTTTAAATAATAAAAGTACTTTTAAGGAGGGTTTTATAATTGGCTAAGAAAAATTTTTTAAAAGAGATAGTTCACGAATTCCCCAAAAAATACGAAACCTTAATTATTTTAAATCCCGATACCGACGAATCTGGATTAAATAAATTTATAGATAAAATAAAAGACGTTATTGCTAAAAACGGTGCTGAATTTATAAATTTTGATGACTGGGGAGTTAGAAAACTTTCATACGACATTAAAAAGCTAAATAGAGGAAAATTCGTACTTATTCACTTTTCCGCAAAGGGTTCGTTTGTAAAAGAATTTGAAAGGAACTTAAGAATTTGGGACGAATGCATAAGATTTCAAACCGTAGTATTCACTAAAGATATAGAAACAAAAAAAGAAAATGCGGAAATAATGGAGGAAGCAGTTAATGAATAATTTTCAAAATAAAAAAAGCTCTAAACCGGCTGGAATAGGTTTTGCCCGCAGAACATATACAAGAAAGAAAATATGCAGATTCTGCGCCGACGAAAGTTTAAAAATAGATTATAAAGATTCAAGGCTTATGAGAAATTTCGTATCGGAAAGAGGAAAAATTATGCCAAGGAGAATTACCGGAAATTGCGCTTATCACCAGAGAAGAGTTTCCAAGGCTATAAAAATGTCAAGAACCGTTTCGATAATGCCCTACACTTCCGTTAATATTTAATGTTAACGTCAAAAAAAATTATTTTAGCGATACTCCTTTCGATTTTATTGTTTTTATTTACATTAAATTCAATAAACGAAGGAGTATACTCTTTTATAAATCCTTTTTTTTACTTATACTACGGTATTACCGTAATAATTTTATTTTCTATGGCAGGTTCGCTTTCTGCCGCAGCAGTTTTTTTATCATTCGCTGCTGGAACGATTTTTTTAATTTACTCTGGTGCAGATGCTTTTAAAGGCTATCTGCATCACACCTTATTCGGCAATTTTTTTATATTGACGGTACTTATTCAATTTTTAATTTTCTTAGCAATTCCGTTTTTATTTTCGTTGTTGATTTCAAAAGGTTATACAATTGCAAAATCCATTTATATACCTGTTTTAACGATATTTATTGCTTTTTATTTGATATCGTCGATTTATATTTATAATCACGGCATAAACTTAATTGCATCGGTTAATTTTTTTTCCGCACTGCTGACTAAAAAACTTATACATACATATGCTATAATGGGCATGAAATATTTTACCACTGCAAAAATGCAGACATTAATTTCAAAAACGCTAAAAATTATACTGCTCCTTTTACCGTCTATGTTAATTATTTTTTCATGGATGAGCATATGGATTTGTTTTGTTTTTTTAAAAAAAATCTCAAAAAAAACAAATTTATTCTTTTACGGTCTAAAAGAAAATTTGTTGCTTTGGAGGTCTTCGGACTATTTTTTGCTGTTTCCTATAGCCGGAATAATTATTTCTATTTTTTCTGTTGGAATATTTAAATATATAGGATATAATATAATTTTATTAGCTTCTTCGGTTTATTTAATTCAAGGATTAACTATAGTTTCTTACTTTTTCGGAAAATTTAATATTAATGTTTTTTTAAGAATATTAGGATACGCAGTAATTTTTATTTTTAGCAATCCGCTTATTATATTTATTATATTAGCAGGAATTTTCGATATGTGGTTTAACTTTAGAAAAATAGACAATAACAAGAAGGAGGTTTAACGTTTAACATGAAAGTAATACTTAAAGAAGACGTTCATAATTTAGGATTTATGGGAGAAACCGTCAACGTTGCGGACGGTTATGCAAGAAATTTTTTAATGCCTAAAAATCTCGCAATACCGGCTACAAACGCAAATATTAAAACCGTGGAACACGAGAAAAAAATAATAGAAAAAAAGAAAATCAAAATAACCGCCGAACTCACCGAAATTAAAAATAATCTCGAAAAAACAGATATTACTATTCCGGTTAAAGTCGGGGAGAACGAAAAGATTTTCGGAAGCATTACTTCTATGGACATTGAAAATAAACTGAAAGAAGCAGGTTTTAATATTGACAGAAAAATCATAGCTCTCGATAGCCCCATTAAAGAGCTTGGCGTTCAGACGGTTAAAATAAAATTATCTAAAGATATTACGGCAGACATAAAGGTTAACGTCGTACCCGAAGTTTAAAAATCTTGCTGTTACTATTATAACGTTCATTTAGTTTTCGCCGATTTTATATATTATTATATTATGCAGAACAATGAAGGAAAAAAAAGGTTAAAACAAAATGGGCAAAGAGCTCTTGAAAATAGCGGCATTTCTAAAGACAATATTTTAAACATAGTGCCCCCTAATTCAATAGATGCCGAAAAAGCTCTGCTTTCTGCAATACTCATCGATAATTCTCAGGTAAACTCGGTTTTAGGAATTATTAATCCGGAAGATTTTTACGACAGCGTTAATGCAAAAATATTCCGGATTATATCTAAATTAAGCGAAAAAAACGAGCCTATAGATATTATCACGATTCTCCATAGTTTAGAAAAAGAACAAGACTCATTGGATAACTCTTCGGATTTTAATTACGGAAATTACCTGACATCTCTTTTTGAACTGCCTGCCGGACTTTTTAATATCGAACAGTATTCAAAAATTGTAAAAGAAAAATCTACGTTAAGAAATCTTATCAATGCTTCAAATAAAATCAGGCAGAAATGTTACGAGCAGAACGAAGATATAGAAAATATCATAGATTTTACGGAAAAAACAATTTTTGACGCTACGGAAAAAGATGCTCCTAAAAACTATGCGGAAGTTTATCCGCTTATATTTGATTACTTCAAAAAACTTACATCCAAAAAAAAAGATAACGACTTAATCACAGGCATCCACAGCGGTTTAAATTATTTAGACGAATACACCAACGGATTTCAGCCTTCTGATTTGATTATTATAGCCGGAAGACCTTCTATGGGAAAAACCGCTCTTTCTCTTTGCATAGCAAAAAATATAGCGGTAAAAAAAATTCCCGTGGCGTTTTTCTCTTTGGAAATGTCAAAGGAACAGCTTGCAACGCGTCTTTTGGCAATGACCGCAAAAATTGATTCTTCTTTTCTTCGCAGAGGAAAAATACATGACCCCGATATAGAAAACATTCATAAAGCACTTAAAATTCTTGAAGACATACCGATATTCATCGACGACAGCGCAGGAATAACAGTTACGGAACTTAGGGCTAAAACGCGCAGGCTAAAAAGAGAAAAAAATGTTGAGTTAGTCATAATCGATTATCTTCAGCTTATGCGGGCATCGCACAATATAGAATCGAGAGAGCAGGCTATTGCAGAAATATCGCGCTCGCTAAAAGGTCTTGCTAAAGAGCTTAATATTCCGGTAATTGCTCTTTCGCAGTTAAACAGAATGGTGGAATCCAGGCAGGACAGAAGGCCTCAGCTTGCCGATTTAAGGGAATCAGGCGCCATAGAACAGGATGCGGACTTGATTATGTTCGTTTACAGGGAAGAAGTTTACAAAAAAGATACCGAAAATAAAGGCGTTGCCGAACTAATAATAGGCAAGCAGAGAAACGGCCCTACCGGAATAGTAAAACTTTCTTATATCGACAAATATACTGCCTTTGAAAATCTCGCATATGAAGACGGCGAGGCTTATATCTAAAAAACACTTACTCGTAAACGGATAAAGCTAATGCAGCGGCGCCGATAATTCCGGCATCTTCTCCTAAAACAGATTTTAATATCTTAAGGTTCGACGAAGACGCTTTAAGAGACCTTTTAAACGTTTCGGTTTTTACTATATCGAATAGTTCCGGAATTCCGTCTAAAACTCCCCCTCCGAGTATTACGGCGCAGGGGTTTAATAAATTTACGGCGCTCGTTATACCGTCCGAAAGATATCCGGCCGTTTCCTCAATTAAACGGATTGCTTCTTTAGAACCTCGTTTATATGCTTTTGCAATAGATTTTGCGGTTATAGTTTCTATAACGCCTCCGCTTTCATTTATGACGTCTTGAAAACCGGAACGGTTTGCATAAGCTCTTTCTATCGCTATAGACGCAATGCCGTGTCCGCCGGCATAAGCTTCTAAACAGCCGTAATTGCCGCACGTACATTTTCTTCCGCCCGAAACTATCCTGGTATGGCCTATCTCGCCTGCCGAATTAAAACATCCGGTATATAAGCCGCCGTTTATAATTATACCCGAACCTATACCTGTTCCGACAAAAATGCATATAAGGTTTTTAAAACCTTTTCCGGCTCCGTATTTCCATTCTCCGTAAGTAATAGCGTTTAAATCGTTTGCAACGAATATATTTAGTCCAAGTTCTTCCTCAAGTCTTTTTTTAAGTGGAACGTCGCGCCAATTTAAATTTGGAGAAAAAATTATACTTCCCGATACGGCTTCTATCTGACCTGCAATACCGATACCAACGGTTTTAACGTTATACTTTTTGTTATCGTCTAAAAATTTCTTAATATTATTGATAATAAAACCGACGTCCGGCGCTTCCGGCATTAATATACGTCCGTCGGACACAGGTTTGCCGCCGGCGCCGAAAATTCCGCATCTTAAGTTAGTGCCGCCTATATCTACTCCTGCAGTATAAATGGAATTATTGTTCATCGTCGGTTATCTCTAACTTCTCGCCGCCGTGTTCGCCTATAATCCTGTTTCTTCCGCTGTTTTTTGCTTCATAAAGAAAGTCGTCGGCTATTTTTAAAATATCGTCGACAGTATTAATATTTTCATCGGGCAGCGAAGCTATTCCTATTGAAACGGTAACTTCTCCTTGAATCTGCGTAAAATTTTGTTTTCTTATCAAATTTTTTATTTTCTTTGCAAAATTAACAGCTCCGGTAAAATCCGTCTGCGGTAAAATAATAACGAATTCTTCACCTCCGTATCTGACGGCAGTATCTATAGTCCTTACGTTACGGTTTAAAATAGCGCCTATTTTAGACAGAACGATATCGCCCGTTTTATGTCCGTAAAAATCGTTAATCCGTTTAAAATGGTCGATGTCTAAAATCATAACGGACAAGCTGTTTCGGTATCTTTTAGCCTTATTAAATTCAATGCCTATAACTTCATCCATTTTTCTTCTGTTGTAAAGACCGGTAAGTTCGTCGGTAATAGAAAGTTCGTTAACTTTACGGTGAATCCTTGCATTGTCCAAAGATACGGAAAGTTCTTTTACTGCATGCTCTAAAAATGTTATATCTTCTTTTTTAAAGCCGTATATAGAAGAAACCATAAGCACGCCGACGTTTACGCCGCCTATATACAGCGGAAGCCAAACTATATCTTTAGGAAAAACTTCGCAGAAACCGTAATCTATAGCCATGCCTTTGCCTTCTCTTTCCATAAGCTTTTCCTTAAGAATCATAGCGTTTTCGGGAATATCGTGAAACCATATAGTTTTTCTGTCTTTAAGGCAGTGTCCCGCCATTCCTTCGGAAGCGTTTATTTTATTTGCGATAAATTTTCTTATTCCGTAAAATTGATACGGTATTAAATAGCCTTCTTCGGCGCTTTCCAATGTTGAATCGTCTTCCGTACCGCTGTCGCCGCTATTTAAATCCGATTTGTTTTCATTGCCTTCCTGTTTAGCGGATTCCAAATTAACTACTTTAAATTTTCCGCTTTTACTGTATATGTAAATTATTCCCGAAGAAATATTCAACAGTTCTTCTAAAATATTTAAAGTTGAAGATATTATCTTGTCGACATCCAAAGAACCGACTAAAAAGTCCGAAAACAAGTTATATTTTTCCATCCTTTCTTCTCTGTCTTTAACGGTAGCGGCCATTTCCGTAAAACCTTTTCCTATCGATTCAAACTCGTCTTTAGTATCGATTGTAAGCTTAGTGTTTAAATCCCCGGAAGTAAATTCCTTAATTGCGGAGCTCAATGCGGAAATAGGATTTAAAGTATCTTTTGAAGCAAGGTAAGCTATGACGAAAGATATTAAAAGACCTATTATTATTATGAATATAGCATATTCAGCCGTTTTTCTAAACAGCGTTTCATAGCGCCTGTTAGAAATAAATACCGCTATAGAACCTATGGTCCTGCCTTTTATATTTTTTATGGGATGAAATGCGGCGAAAACCGTTTCTCCGTTGTAATTCAACTCTTTTATAAAATCCTTACCCGACATAATCTTATCGTGAATATTTTCGGGAAGCCTTGAACCTATGCCGAAAATATTCCCGGGTATTTTTAGGGTGCTCAAACACACCTGTCTGTTAAAAAGAGAGGCAAATACGGCGGTTTTTAAATGATATTCGTTATAAATAGTTTCTGGAAGATATCTGTTATCGTTTAAGCTTATCAATCCGAATATAGAGCCTACCGGACGTCCGTCGTGTATAAAAGGTACGACCGTTATTAGGAACATATTTGAAGTTCCGTTAGACAACTTTATACCCATATCGATTAGCGTAGATTTTCTGATAATAGCGGTCTTTACGATGGGAAAGCCCGTCCTGAACGCCTCGAATATCATGCCTCCCAAAGAGGGCTTGAAACCTTTTTCGCCTCCGGTAGAAGACGTTATATAGCCTTCTCCGTCGGTGACTCCTATATAGCCGGCGAAACTAAAAGCTTTTTTGTAAGATTTAATTAAATAATTTTGAAAAGGAATATTTTTATGTATAACCGCTTTTATTAGATAAGGGTTGTAAGAGCTTATCAAAAAAGCGTTTTTAAGCCTGTTTGCCTGAGAATAGTAAATTCTCTGCGCGCCGCTTAACGTTATACGCACTTTGTTTAAATTTTCTTTTTTTGTCTGGTTTTTAAAAATAAATGTGTTTGCAACTGCTAAAAGTATTAGGGGTATTAAAACGGATAACGAAAAGGACAGGATTAGCTTTGTCCTTATAGACATTCTTGGTCTGTATTTAACGGAATATTTTATTTCCGACATATGTTTTTAATATGTTTCTTTCATATTAATTTAAATTATAATACATTTAAAGATTTTATAACTTTTAAAAAAATTTGCAAGCAATTTTTTTTAATCTTTTATCATATTAATTACATACTGTTTTGCAGTCCTTCCGGATCTGGAACCCTTAATAGAAGCAAAGGTAAGCGCATTCTTTTTAACCTCGTCCATATTAAGAGAAGATATTTTTATTCCGTATTTTTTTATGTAAAGTTCGACTATTTTTAAAAACGTTTCCTGGCTGAAACTGTAAAGCCCGTAAGATAAACCGAATCTGTCGCTTAAAGAAAGACTTTCTTCCGCTTCTTCTTCCGGATGTATAAATTTAGTAGAATTTAAATTTTCTTTTCTAAATTTTTCCGCAGTAAGATGGCGTTTATTTGAAGTCGCATAAATTATAATGTTTTCCGGAAGTTCGTCAAGTCCGCCGTCCAGCATAGATTTAAGTTTTTTATAGAACATAGAATCTGCGTCGTAAGCAATATCGTCAAAAATCAATATGAACCGAGAGGGTTTAGACTCTAATATGGTGATTAATTCATATATCATTTCCGCAGTATCTTCAACTATCTCTACAAATTTAATCTTATCGATATACGGAGGCTCGCCGAACGATCTCGCGATAGCTCTTATAAGAGAAGACTTGCCCGTCCCTCTGTCGCCCCATAACAGAACGTTATTGGCAGGTTTGCCGGAAGCAAACTTCATGGTATTTCTAAAAACCTCTTTTATTACGTTATCTATTCCTATAAAATCGGAAAGGGATAAATAATTCCCGTCGGAAGAAAGTTTATTGCCGCTTTCCGATAACGGCTTTAGTATATATTTACCGTTAACCTTAAAAAACTTAAACGAACCGAATTTATCTAAAAGCCGATCGTCGTAATGAATGATACCGTTTTCGCTGATATTATCGGCATAATTTACGTCTTTGTAATTATCTTTAAGTTTTAAATAAACATCGGATATAATAGCGTTAATGTTGCGCACTTCTTTAAGCAGTTCATCCATAATATATTAATATTTATACCGTGTTTTTAATTAAATTTAGATTTATTAATTTAGAAATTTAAAAGATAAAAGCGCAAAATGAACGATGTAAATCAGAATTCTATTTAATAAAAGAAGAACGATGTAAATCAGAATTCTATTTAATAAAAGAAGAATTTAATTTTATAGAGCAGTACGAAGAACACATAGAGCATACTTTATCGTCTTTAAGGGGCAGCGAAGCTCTCATTTCTCTGGCTCTTTCAGGATCTAAAGCGCATGCGTACTGTTTTTCCCAGTTCATAGCCCGCCTATT
This sequence comes from bacterium, assembly GCA_021798875.1. Lineage (GTDB taxonomy): Bacteria > SZUA-79 > SZUA-79 > Acidulodesulfobacterales > Acidulodesulfobacteraceae > Acidulodesulfobacterium_A. The sequence continues at coordinate 80,829 of JAJZBN010000005.1, forward strand.
TTTGCTCATCTCTAAGTCAAGATTTGCAGCGCCTTTTATTCCTTTGACTATATCGCCCGCATGGGCGGCAATCTTTGCGGCTATAACGCCTTCTTTAACGTCTGATACCGAAGGAAGCCTTAAATGTTCGGCAGGGGTGACGTAGCATAGAAAATCGGCTCCCGCTCCGGCCGCTATTGCGCCGCCTATGGCGCTGGTAATATGGTCGTAGCCGGGGGCAATATCCGTAACTAAAGGACCTAAAACGTAAAAAGGAGCGCCGTTACATAAACTTTTTTCTAATTTTATATTTTCTTCTACATAGTTTAAAGGAACGTGTCCGGGACCTTCGATCATTACCTGAACGCCTTCTTCGAGAGCTTTTTTCTGCAGTTCTCCAAGAGTAATTAATTCGGTAATCTGGGCTCTGTCGGTTGCATCATGAAGGCATCCGGGTCTTAAGCCGTCGCCGAGGCTTAAAACTACGTCGTTTTTCTTGGCAATCTTAAGCAGTCTTTCGTAATTTTCATACAGCGGGTTTTCTCTGTTGTTTCTTATCATCCACGAAGCAATTAACGAACCGCCCCTAGATACTATGCCCATAATCCTGGTCTGCATGTTCATAGCGCTTATAGCTTTTAGAGTTAAACCGCAGTGAACGGTAATAAAATCCACGCCTTCTTCGCACTGTCTTTCTATAACGTCGAAAAGGTATTCCGGATCGAATTTGTCGATAAAATCGGGGGAATTAGGGTTAACGATACCTTTTTCGACCGCAGGCTGAAAGGCTTCGTAAAGAGGCACCGTGCCAAGCGGAACGGACGAATTTTTTAATATATGCGACCTGAATTCTACTATGTTGCCGCCGGTAGATAAATCCATAACTGCGTCCGCTCCGCTTTTTATTGCCGCAATCAGCTTTTCCAACTCTTCTTCGATGTCGTGATTATCGCCCGAAGAACCAATATTGGCATTTACTTTAGTTTTTAAATCTTTGCCTACGGCAAGAGGCTTTATGTCTCTCAATCTGTTTTTCGTTATAACGGTGAAACCGTTCATAACGTCTTCGCGTATCTTTTCCGGAGCAACTCCTTCCGCCGAAGCGCACGCTTTCATTTCATCGGTAACAATATTTTGTCTTGCGGCAGATATCTGATTTATATATTCCATAATTTTAAAAATACCTTATTTTTAATTAAGAATATTTAGCATTTTTTTTACTTCTTTGCCTATATCTTTTATATTCAAACTTAAGACGGCCGATTGAACGGCTATAAAACGGCATCCCGACTCTTTTATTTCCGGTATATTAAACTCATTTATGCCGCCTAGAGCAAAAACTGGAATTTTTACGGCATTCACGGCTTTTTTTAAAACATCAGCGCCGTGAAAAAAAACTTGTTTTTTAGTTTTAAAAACCGGGCTGAAAGTTATAAAATCTGCTCCGTTTTCTTCGGCATTGACGGCATCTTCTATGGAGTGGGAAGAATAAAAAATTTTAAAATTTTTAAATTTTTCTTTAACGGATTTAACTGGTAAGGCGTTAATATTTAAATGAACGCCGTCTGCCGAAAGAACCGAGGCAACATCTACTCTCTCGTTAACAAAAAACTTAACGTCGGGATATTTTTTAGATATTAAGTTTTTTATCTTCTCTCCAATTTTTATAAAATCGTATACGGAAACGTCTTTCTGCCTGTGCTGAAAAGCTTTTAAACCTGCGCCGAACGCTGCGTCGAGTGCATCGATATACTCGCCGTCGTTATTAAAAAAATTTTTATCTCCTATTAAGTATATATTAAAATTAAACCAAGATGCATCGATATTCTGCATTATTTAATTATATAATTTTAAGACCTAAATTGTCAAACGATACGGCAATGAATCTTTTTTTATTCGTCCATAAATCTGCCGTGTCCTTTAGACAAAATTCTTAGCATCTTTATATTATAATGGGCAAATTTTATTAACTGCCAAGGGATAAACAATCTCGTAAAAAGCGTGTATTTCGTGGGCGCGATAAAAGATCTGGAATCGGTCGTATAAGGAACGTATTCCATTAAATCGTCATCTTTTTTATTTTCCATAATATATAAACCTCCTGAATATTAATTGTTGCTTTTTCTATTTCATATATAATAGATACGGTAATTTATTCTTAAATATGCTTATTTATACAAATATTTTCGTTAATCGGGAATATACTGCCATAAAAATTTTCCTTTCATTTTCCAGATAAATAAATAATGAAGCATATATTTAACCCAGTGTCCCGCAAGACCTATATCTCCAAAAGTATAATTTAAATTTCTGCCGAATTTATATTTATCGTAATTTGGAATTACCGGATACATCGTCAATAAAGCGGCGGATCCGCCGATCATCGATTTGCCCATAGAAGTTATGCATATTGCCCCGAATTCTGCCATCGATGCGCTATACGTCGGTTCTTCCGCTCCGTTTTTTATCATATCGATAATGGAAAGAGCGACCGTATGTCCTATGATTCCCGATGCCATGCCCGTTCTTGGAGGACTCGGAGCTATAAGAGTGCCGTCCGGCGCTTTAAAAGCCTTGCTTATAGGATGCGGCGGGGCAAAAGCTATTCCGGCCGCAAATATATTTTTATATAAAGGATTATTGTATTTTTTAGGCCAATCCGAATTTTTCCATTCCTCGAAAGGTTTTGCACCGGAGGTATAATCGGCATCTACTTTCATAAAACCGCTCGGTGCGCATAGCTGGCTTTTAATATCATTGCCGTCCTTATCTATGTAAGAGATGGGAATGCCGGCAAAAGGAGGAATCAGCATGGCAAAATCAAAATCGAGCGTTCCCTCTTTCCCTTCAATATTAACGTAATCTAAAGAGCCTTCTTTAACGTTTCTTACGTGCGCCCTGTCAATCCATTTAATACCCTTTTCCCTAAAAGTAGACTCGGCAAAAAGTTTGCCTGATATAAAGTTTCCGTTCCTTCTTACTACAACTCCGCCGACTCCGAAATCGCCGAGCATAGGTTCGTTTGATATCCATGTTATATCCGCCATATCGCGAAGTCCACGCTTGGCGATTTCAAATTCTAAATTATGTATATACTCAAAAGCGGCTCCTTGGCAGGTGGCGGTTCCATGTCCCGTGCCTACGACAAACTTTTGTCTTTTGCCCTGTTTCATTTTTTCCACGGCTTTCAAAAAATTATCCCTTGTTTTAACGGCATGGGGCAAACTGCAGACCGAATCCGAATATCCTTCATCGGGTCCAAGCCCCGGCGTAGCCGCAAAATTAAGCTTAGGACCAGTAGCGTTTATCAAATAATCGTATTTTACCCGTTCGGTTTTGCCGTCGGCATATTTTACTACTACGTACTGATCGACGCTGTCCGGATGAATCTCTTCCGCTGCTCCGTTTTTAAATTCTATGCCGAATTTTTTATATACCGGCGTAAGATCAAACTGAGTTTTTTCCGGTTTCATGGAACCTACGCCGACCCATATCCATGACGGAATATAAGAAAAATTCTTCCTTGGCGAAACAACTATAACTTCATGTTTGCGACCCAGCGCTTTTTTTAAATTTAATGCAGCCGTGTTGCCGGCAAATCCAGAACCTAAAACTACTATGCGAGCCATATAAATTTATCCCCCCGTTTCTTCTTTTTTTATTTATTTAAACTAATTGTCTTTTATTTTATAATTATTTTGATATAATAACCATCCCGCTTAAAATAAAAAAATATACTAAAAAAAATATTAGATTATTTCATATATATGTTTTATAATATCTATAATAACAAAAATATATAAATATTTCTATATAATTATAAATACATATTTGTATTATTATATATTCATATATAACATACTTTTTATCATTATTTTGCGGCTTGACGGCTTATTTAAATAGAGTAAATTATAAGTTTAATAAAATCAAAAATCAAAATAATTGATTAATACATATTAACACTATGGAAACTCTTGATAAAATAAAGCTTATTTATTCTTTCGACGAAGAAGACGCTTCGAATTTAACGCAAATAAAAGATCTGATGAATTCAAATGCAAACGAATTTATTTCCGGCGTTTATTCGTTTATATCCAACTTCGACGATTTCAGCAAATTTCTTCCTAACGATGAAATAAGGACAAGGCACAGGGAAAAGTTAAAAATATGGTTTCTTAGTCTTTTTTCCGGAAAATACGATAATGAATATCTGAGGCAGTTAAAAAGAATAGGAGAAACTCATTCGGAGATAAAACTACCTTCGCATTACGTAAGCGCAACAATGAACTATATAAGAAATTTTATTCATAAAGTTATTTTAAAAAATATCCCTGCTTCCGATAAAAGAGACGAAATAATCAAATCGATTAATAAAATAATAGATATTAATCTGGATATAATTATAAGTTCTTATATTAACGAAGGAAAATTTTACATTGCGGCTACAAAATTTGAAACTAAAATAATAAAATTCAGTTCAAAATTTTCTTATACGCTCGATCTTGCGCTTGTAATATCTCTAATAATTGCGACTATTATGGTTTTCCTTCTTTTTATATTTGAAATTTACAAATTCGCCTTCGGCGGCGGCGCTTTTGAATCTACCGTTGTCGATATTCTCGGCGCTATGTTAATTGTTTGGGCGATAAGAGAACTGCTCGAAGAAGAAGTTAAAAAGCTTAAAGGGCATAAATTTGCGTTAAGCGCTTTTATAGGACTTGCTATGGCGGCGCTTTTAAGGAAAATATTAATCTTTTCTCTTGCTCCCGGAAAATCCAAGGAAGTCGCAATATTAGGATTTCTCGTATTAGTGCTTGGAATAGTTTACTGGCTAATGAATAAAAGCACGAAGTCATGATTTAGCAAAGCGTAAAACATGAAGCGAAAATACTATGTAAAATTATACAGCGATTATACCACGTATTACACTATCAAAATCATAAATGTATTATACCTAAAAACAACGCTGAAAAATTATATTGCCTGCATTGTCCATTAATGATAAAATAAATTACGTAGTTAATTTTTCAAAAAAACGGGATGTGGCGCAGCTGGTAGCGCACCTGCTTTGGGAGCAGGGGGTCGCACGTTCGAATCGTGTCATCCCGACCATTTAAAACCGCAGTAAATAAGCATTTCCAGACTACCTCAAGAAATTTTATATTGATTATATTTTACATAAATTTTATAATTTTTATAGAATTTTTTTAGAAGGATTTTTAATGCTTAATTAGGCTAAAATTTGTAAAAGGAATTTCGGCGGCAACCATCAGTATATCTGCACCATATCTTTAACTGGAATATACGTAATGACGGGTTCTTTATGTCCCTTTCTTTGCGCTTCATCGTATGCTTCTTTTGGGCTGTCTCCTGAACCGATTACGGTAGCGTCTTCAAAACTTTTCAATGCAACATACTTTCCGGCAAGGTCGTTATTTTTGATTAAAACTTGTATCATTTTTAGCCTCTCTTAAAATTTATAACTCTATAAAATAAAATATAGCACTATACGGAAAGATAATCAAACATGCGGAAATTTTATCCGGAAATTCTATAAATACATTACGAAAACGTTCCCGATTTAGTCTTGATTTTCAATTTTTTATCCAAAGAATTATTTTTCATATTTCCTTTAATACTATAATAGAAAATTTATAATAGAAAATTTTTACCTTAAAACCCGCCGTAAAATTATAATTTTTTGTCTGTTTTTTATTCTTTCTTACTTTTTTACTTTCTAAAATAATACATTATAGGAAGCAAATTTTAAATTGATTTTTACTATAGTCATTTATGATATAATCGAATTATGAAAAAGAAAGTAGAAAAAGACGATAACGAAATTTACAAAGAGGTCGGAAAAAAATATATTTCAAATTAAAAAGATTTACGAAACCGGCAACGACAAGACAATAAAAATCACAAACGCAGCTATCGATTTTTTATCTAAGCTGTCAGATATAATTTAGATTTACTTTTTTAATAGTTGCGGTATATTGAAAGAAAGAATTTAATATTTTAAGTCTTTGCCCAAATAGCCCTCTGTCGAGGGATAACCTGCGGTGCAATAATGATTATAACTGAAGATATATTTTTGATATCTGATACTCATTTTGGAGATTTAGATTCCGTAGCAAACGGTTACGATAAATATTTAGTGGATAATTGGAACAAAACCGTTTCTAAGACCGATACCGTCCTGCATCTTGGAGATTTTACTTCAGACGATACGACTAAAGCGCTTGAAGAAAAGATTAGAAAATACGGCAACCTTTTAAATGGAAGAATATTATTAATAAGAGGTAATCACGATACGGCGCATAAAGGCGTTTATGATACTGCAGGGATAGAGTTAGTGAACGAATTTAATAATCCTTGGTATTATGCTGCAACCGGCATTATTAAAAATAAAAAAATACTTTTTTCGCACTATCCGACAAAAGATATATATACGATAATAAATCACAGCCGCATTATTCAAAATTTTGATTATATAAAACAGTTAGATGAGAACCCTTTTAAATTCACGATAGAAGAATTGGAAGAAATTTTTATTAAAAATAAATGCGACATAAATATTCACGGACATATTCATAATAAAATAAAACTTTTCGATAATCTCTTTAACGTTTCTCCCGATAATATCGGATATGCGCCGGTAAGATTAGGGGAACTTTTACGCTATATAATAAATATTTAAATTAAACTAAATCCCTGCAAAAACCCTAAATAAGCGAATATTTCGTAAGTTAAAAATATGCTATAATAGAGTTATGGAAAAGATAAAAACATACGATATAATGAGCCATCGCCATATAAACGTAGATATCGAAAAAGGACTTCCCCTTGAGGCTATAGACGATATAATATCGAGAGGGGATATGGATTCATGGCTTAAATTTAGGGATTATTGCCTTAATCACCGCGAGATTTTGGATGATGTTTTAAAAATAACAGGACGCTATATTTCCGACCCGACGGAACAGAAATATCATTTATGGCATAATTTAGCGTTATCTTTAAAAGAAGGAAATATAAATGCAGAACAATAGAGCCGAATGGGAAGAAGTCATTTCCAATATAGCAAGGATTAACGAAATTTTACCCGATGCGGTCGTCGTAGGCGGAACATCTTCGGCTATACACGCCGAACACAGAACGTCAAACGATACCGATTTCGTAGTTAATAATTTAAAAGACAAATTCGACGAAATATTAATGTCGTTAGAATCGGTTTCCGGATGGAAGACTAACAGGATAAAACCGCCGGTACTTATACTCGGCAATTTCAAAGGTATAGAAACAGGCATAAGACAGCTAAAAAGAACTGCGCCTCTCGAAACTAAAACTATGGAGTACAAGGGGCAGAAATTAACGGTCCCCACGGAGACCGAAATTTTAAGAATTAAAGCATTTTTAATTATCAGCAGAAATGCTACGCGCGATTATATTGATTTTGTTGCCTTGTCAGACCATTTAGGATTTGAAAAAACCAAAGAGGCTTTAAAAGATTTCGATAAAATATATCCGCAGGAAAATAACGCATCCGCATTAAGGCAACTGCTCGTCCAACTTTCAAATCCTTTGCCTTACGATTTAAAAGAAACCGATTTAACTAAATATAAAAATCTCGATAAAAAATGGCAGGATTGGAATAACGTAAAAAACTTCTGCAAAACGATATCTACGAACATAATGCTTTCGGTAAACCGGTAAGATATTAATTTAACCCCCAAACCCGATGCATTTTCCGAATGGCTCTCGAAAAAAGGACAAGAACGGAAAAACGGCCGGGACAGATAACCTGCAAAAACCCCTACATAAAAAATACATCGCATTGCAAATACAGTAAATAAGCTGATTTTCAAGTTATCAATTCTGCTTTGGGAGCAGGGGGGTCGCACGTTCGAATCGTGTCATCCCGACCATTCATTAAGTCAAAAACAAACGGGCTATGAAAATTATACGGTATATGCGGTTATGCCGTGCTCTAATTTGTCCTGAATTTTTTCTAAGTTACCGTTAATCTTTTTTAACTCGTCTAATATCTGCAATAATACTTCGTATTCTGTTGTTTCGCTGCTTTCCATATTAATTATCGTATCTCCTCTTATTTTTTTAAGTTGATCTATAATCCAAGGGTTTTTGCTATATTGTTAAAGTCGCTTTCTTTAGCTTCTATAAAAGAGGTATAACCTTGATCGATAGATTTGAGAACGTTTAAGTCGGTAATACTCATCAAAATATTTTTTATTTTCGTTTCGCTTTCTTTATCTACGTCTGCGTTTATACATATAGGAAATTGAGGTATAGGGTCGGAAGAAGCTATGACTTTTATCGTACTTTTATTTTCTTCCGCGACGGAATCCATTACGCATCCGGCATCGAATTCTCCTTCTGCGACAGCTTTTAAGACGACGTCGTGTCCGCCGAGATAATCGTAAGAAGATAGGTCTTCCAATTTTATGCCTGCCGATTTAATCATGGCTTTCGGTACTAAAGTAGAGCCCGTAGACATTTGTGCGCCGAAAGCGACTTTTTTACCTTTTAAATCGTTTATATTATTTATCGGTGAATTTTTTGCGGCTATTATTACGCTCTTATATGTAGGCGAACCGTTTTTTACAGCGAAAACTAAAGGTTTAACACCGTATTTTTTGGCAGCGCTTAAATATGTCGAAGGAGTCATATAGCCTATCATTGCAACGCCCTTCCCTATATCTTCGACTGAATCTTCATAGCTTGAAGCTACCAGCGAACCAAGTTTTATCCCCAGAGAATCGCTTAAATATTTTATAAGCGGTTCAAATTTTCTTTTCATAACTAATGCCGCTTCTAACGGAACTATACCGAATAAATACAATCTGATGCTATTTAATTCTTTTTGAAGTTCGTATGCCGAATTAGAAAGCGACGTGCTTATTTCGGTAGTTTTTTTTGCCGTTTTTACGGTTTCTCCGGAAACTTTCTGTACAACAAGTAAATTTTTTTCTACGTCTTCTACCGCTATATCAAGTTGTTCGGCCGAGGACGATATTATGTCTATATTGCTTTTTTCTTCCTTTACCGCATTCATTATATTTCTAAATATTTCTTCTGCCGTTTTAGTTTTTTCGCTTATAGCTTTTACTTCTTCTACTGAACTTTTTATTGCTTCCGAAGTTTTTGACGTTTCCGCTATAAGCCCTTCTATTATCTGTCTTGTATCGGAAGTAGACTTACTGGTTCTCTCGGCAAGCTTTTTAACTTCATCGGCAACCACGGCAAAACCTCTTCCCTGCTCTCCTGCTCTTGCCGCCTCTATCGCTGCATTTAAAGACAACAGATTCGTCTTATCGGCTATATCGCTGATAAGAGAAATAACGTCGCCTATTTCTTTAGACTTTTCGTCTAAACTTTGCATAGTAGTTTGAAGATTTTCTATGGAATCGGAAACTTTTTTAATATCGGATATTATTTCTTCTATCATTAGGTTTCCTTCTCCTGCTTTTTTAAAAGAATCGTTGGTGGAATTTTGGGCAAACTTAGCGCCTTTTGTCATTTCTTTATGAGACATGATAATTTCGTCTATTGCGCTTGAAATGGAAGCAATTTGACCGACTAAGGATTCATTTTCTTTGTAAATCTTTTCCATTTCGGCGCTTTCTATTCTTGCATCAACGACGACGTTATTTGTAGAATCTACAGATTTTATAAAAATATTATAAAGATTTTTAAAAAGTTCGTTTACCTTGTCGTCTAAACCGAAAAAATTAATTTGCGGCATGCTTTTGCGCAAATCTTTATCTTTATAAAGAAAATCGTCTATGAAATTATTGATTATTCTTGCTTTTTTCTTAATAGATGTATTAATTAAAAAAATGGACAGATAAAATACGATGGAAAGAATTATTATAAAAATAATCGATAATCCGTCGGATTTGATTAACGAAAATATTATAAGAAATATTGCTGCGATAGCGTACAATATCGAAGTTATCACGATAATATTATTAAAACCGCTTGATTTAATAAAATATGTCTTTTTTTTGCCGGATTTAAACGAACTGTTCATAAATTATCCTCCCCCCCCCATCTTTAACAATAAGCTTTTTGCTTTTTTATATTACAATATATATTTATTATATATATTGCTAAGTAATTACAATAATTACAATGTTATTCTCCTTACTTTATTCCTATAATTAATACCGATAATATTTATATTTAATTTTACAAAATATATTTAAAATAATAAAGATATTTTATTTTAAGATTATGTAATAAGCATACAAGCGAATTAAAGAGTGAAATATTAAGGGATATAATATTACTAACCGCAGCGCAAAAAAGTTCCCAACAGATAAGTTGAAAACCATTAAAGCTATATCTATATTGCTGAATATTTTTTTAAAATATATTCTGTATTAGATTAGCGGTTTTTATTTTAAATAGTCAAGACGATGGGATTTGAACCTGCGACCCCCTGCATCCCATGCAGAATTGATAACTTGAAAACCAGCTTATTTACTGTATTTGCAATGCGATGTATTTTTTATGTAGGGGTTTTTGCAGGGATTTACTTTTCTTTATATTCGGGCGGACGAGCTCCGATTAACGCAAAGAGATAGCTTCTTATTTCTTTGACGCTATCGTTCACTTCTGCTATATCGGACTTAAGTTCGCTTTCAAGATGAGCTATTTTATCGTCTGTTATTTTTTCTGAAGCGCGGACAAATCCCCACGTTCCCAAAAGAATTGCAAATACGCTTGCAATAGCGGTTAAAATAATCGTCATATTGTTATTCTCTGCAATTAAAGTTAACTAAAGCACCGCAGGTTAAAACCGCAGGTTTTCTCAATGCAAAGGTTCACCTTTGCGTATTGAGCAAATACTTAAAATCTTAAATCTTTAATCTTAATATACCACACTTATTTAAAAAAATAAAACTAAATCACGTCTGATATTTTCGATAAAAAATCGATAGCGGCGTTTGTTATTTTTATAGCTTTTTCGTTGCCGGTTTCGTAAATTTTACGCAGCTGGAATATATTTTTTTCCAACAGAATATTTTTATCGTTATCGAAAGATTTTTTATCTGTTTTATCAGGCAATAATTCAGATAACGGAACGTCGAAATAATCTGCTAATTGATTGAGAAGATGAAGCGGAATCGGAGTTTCTCCGTTCTCATAGCGACGAAGCGACTGATATCCGATACCTAAAGTATTTGCTATATGTAATTGCGAAAATCCGAGCCGCTCCCTAATTTCTTTTATTTTTTTTCCGACCTCTTTGTAAATTTCGTTATCGTCTTTTTCTACTTTCTTTTTCATAAATCCCCTTTTTTTGATTATATCATAAATGACTATGCATAGGTAAATTTTGCATATTTTTGCATAAATTTGCATAATTATTGCAGTATTGATATATCGTTTATGTATATATTATTATGATATTTATAACACTATGTAAAGTAAATTTATGATTTATAATCATAACTTATTATGCCTGTAATTCATAGCCTTTATGACTGATAGTAATATAAATGTATAACTAAAAATAAGATATTGACAATTATACCATAAGTGATATAATTAAATATAATAAATTCTAAAATACATTAATTAAAGGTAAAGGAGGAAAAATTAAAATGACTAAAATTAAGGAAAAACAAATGATTCAAATAGGCGAGGTTGTTAAAATGCTTGACATATCTAAAATGACTCTCCGGCGCCTAATGAAAAGCGGCGAAATTAATTTCTATAAGGTAGGTCAAAGTTATAGGTTTTCTATAAATGAATTAAACGAATTTATTAATAGAAATAGAAACAAGGTGATTAAAAATGTTTGAAGAACTAAAAAATAAAATCAATATCATTAAAAAAGAAATGAAATCAGAAAAAGACGATAACAAACTAATTTATTTAAAGAAAGAACGTCTTACACTCGAAACTGAAATTTTAGCACTCAAAAAAGATGAAATTACCAGACAGGAAAGAATAAAAAAAATCAAGCTAAGAAAGATGAATGACCATTTTAAGTTTGTGCTCGGAGGTTTAGTCCTGCGCGATAATCCCGAAATTTTAAAAAAGTTCTCAACTCAAAATGAACTCGAAAAATTGGACTTCACGATTCTAAAAAATGAAGCAGATGATATAAAAGAATATTTTAATAATTAAGTATTTGCTCAATACGCAAAGGTGAACCTTTGCATTGAGAAAACCGCGGTTTTAACCTGCGGTGCTCTTATTGGAGATTAAGAAAATGAACGAATATGCAGGGCTTTCAAAATACGTTAAAAGACCAAAAAAAGAAAACGAAAAAACTATAAAAATTAGCGGCAGAGCGAGAGCTAATTTTAACGGACATTCAGGAGGATATAAAGGTCAGATGTCGCATACTTTATTCACGAATGCGCAAAACATTAGCGGAGTAGAAAATCGGGGCAGGGCAGGGGCTTTTTGCGATTATATATCAAGGCAAGAGGAAGCTTTGGCGATTTATGGCAACAAGGACGAAGCGAAAGCTCATTTTAAAAGGGTAGAAAACGAAATATTACCGAAACGTTCAAATTCAGTAATCCAACGCCGCCTTGTCGTCCAGCTCACTCGTGAGTTCCTCAATAATCCGGACGTAAATTTAGAGAAATTATGTAAAAATTTAGATGAAAAGTATTTTTCGAGTAGTGGAGTTTTCTTCGTTGCACTGCACGCAGGGGGAAAGGACTTTCGAAATCCGCACCTACACATTGTCTTTTCTAATCGTGATACAAACTTAAAAAATATTCGGGAATATACAAAAAAAGATTTTTTATTTAACGTGAAAAAGGATATAGCGCAGTTCATCAGTCATGAAATCGGCGTAAAATGCGATATCTCAAAAACAAGAAAGGAAAGTCGGCATTATCCGCGCTGGGTCACGGAAGCCTTTAGACGTGCCTTAAAAGATAAAACAGGCGAAACACTCAATAAATATATAGAAAAATATCCGATATTTGCAGAATATGCGGAATCGCAAAAAGCAAAAATTATTGACAAAAAAATAATCACAAAAGAACAAAAAATAAAAGAAATTGCGCGCTCAGAAATCGCGATTTTAGATAAAACACAGAAAAAAATCGAAAAGAGAGTCGGTTCTTGGCTCGGGAAATTATACACAAATAAATAAAGAAAAAAAAGAAATTAAAGAATCGCTCGAAGAAATACAAAAAGAAAAACAGGAACTCAACAAAAAATTAACTGCACCGACCTTGACCGCCGAACTTGCGGCGGAACAGGAAAGAATAATAAAAGAGGAACAGAAAGAAAATATTATTAATAAAGGTAACGAATTAAAGCCGGAAAACTTCGACTTTGGGCGCAATAAAAATAAAGAAATGCAACTTGATGAGTTTTCGCAAGATTTATAAAAACGGCTAAAAAAATCGAAAAATCTTGGAATAGGAAGATAAATTTAATTTCTAAAAAGGAGACTAAAAAAAATGAAAACGAACGAAATCGTAGAAAAATTATTCGGTATTTACGAGATTAATAATATCGATGAAATAAAAACAGCAATTTTACAACTCATCAAAGAACTGAACGCCGGAATTGCCGCGCAAGGAAGAAGCACGACGGAATTATTAATAATTCAAGAGTTAGACGACCGGGCAGTGTCGATAACTATTAATTTATTCAACCCGAAAAATTGGAAATTTCTTGACTTAGTATTCTGAACCAACTTGTCAAGGTAGCCTTTTTCTATGCAGAAATTAAAGAAATTGTGCAAACTAATTATTTCTAAATTTGCCGTCCTGAAACTTATTTCCGACTCTTTTTTTCCGATATTTTTTTGCAAGTTCATAATTTCAAGTTTTCTTTTAAGTTGATAGTCTTTAATGTTTGATTGCGTAATATCCGGAATAATTTTGTCTTTAAATACCGGCAGGAAATGCTTTGAAGCGGTTAATCTGACTTCTATCGTTTTTTTTGCAGTAGATTGCGATTTAATGTATTCTTCCCAGACTTCTTTTAATGTTTTTTCAGCCTTATATTTCTGCGGGATATTGAATTTATTCCGGACGACGTCCGCCTGAAGAGCTGCTGCTATTTCTTCCGCAAGCTTCTTATCTTTAGTCCGAGTGGACATCTGGTAACGCTTATTATCGACTATAAACTCAGTCCAATAGATATTTCCGCGCTTATAAATTCTCATAAAAAAGTGTAGGGGTTTTTGTAGGTAAATTTTGCATAATTTTGCTTAATTTTACCTATTTTTTACATTTTTGTCAAATGGAGTGAATTGATTAGAAAGGCTTAATTTCTCTGTTTTTGAATGGTCGGGACGACTGGATTTGAACCAGCGACCCCCTGCACCCCATGCAGGTGCGCTACCGAGCTGCGCCACGTCCCGAAAAATGATATTGCGTAATTAGCAGAATGGTTTATTCTTTATTCTATTTATTTTATTACAATATTAATTATACCCTCTTCATTTCAAAAAAGTCAATAAAACTTTACCGGATAAAAAATATAGCACAAAAAAGAGGGTTTGTTTTATTTTTATTCTTAAATTCTTAAAATTATACTATAATTTATAGATATAAAATAAGCATAATAAAATGAGCATAATATTGCAAAAATATTGTATAATTATTACGATTACTTATGCTGCGCTGCTTTTGCTTAATTTCGCAAAAATAAAAATATAATAGGTTTATGAGTTTATGCATTTTTACGGTTATTTAATAGTTACGTCGGTCATAATATTTTTATTAACGCTTTTTCTGATAATAAAAAAGCCATACAATATCGGCATAGGCTGGAGCGCCGTAATTGGTGCGCTGCTGGCGCTGATTTTTAACGTAATAGTTTTAAAAGACGTAATAAAAGTATTCGATATAGTATGGGATGCGACTTTTACTTTCGTCGCCATAATTATAATATCGATAATTTTGGACGAAATAGGATTTTTTGAGTGGGCGGCGCTTCATATTGCAAGGCTTGCGGGCGGAAGCGGAAGAAAAATGTTTGTTTACGTTATTCTGCTTGGCGCTTTAGTTTCGGCTCTTTTCGCAAACGACGGAGCGGCTCTGATTATAACCCCCATAATTTACGAAAAGATGAAGGCGCTGAAATTTGAAAGAAAAAATATGCTGCCGTTTATTATGGCAGGGGGATTTATTGCTGATGCAGCAAGTATTCCGTTTAAGATTTCAAATTTGGTAAATATCGTTTCGGCGGACTATTTTAATTTAGGTTTTTTTACATATTTTATAGATATGTATCTGCCCGATATATTTTCGATTGCAATATCGGTAATTGTTTTGTTTTTATATTTTAGAAAAGATATTCCCAAAAGTTACGACGTTAATCTACTGAAAAACCCGAAAGAAGCTATTAAAGACCCTTCGATGTTCAAATTTTCTTTCTTGATATTAGCGCTGCTTCTGTGCGGATATTTTTTAAGCGAATTTTTAAATCTGCCGGTTTCGGCTTTTGCGATAACGTTTGCTCTTTTGTTTGTCCTGCTCGGATTTAAAAGTCCTGCCGTTAATTTAAAAACCGTATTCAAAAACGCTCCGTGGAATATAGTGGTATTTTCTCTCGGAATGTATTTGGTGGTTTTTGGGCTTAAAAACGCCGGGCTTACTTTTCTTTTGGGTAAATCTATTGCGTATATCGCAAGTTTCGGCGGATTTGTCCTTACGCTTTATACCGGATATCTCGCGGCTTTTATATCGTCTGTTATGAACAACATGCCTACGGTAATGATAAATTCGCTTGCGATACATTCGGCTAATTTAAAGGCCGTAATGCTTAAGCCTTCGGTATATGCTAACGTAATAGGATGCGATTTAGGTCCCAAATTGACGCCCATAGGTTCGTTGGCGACGCTTTTGTGGCTCAACGTATTAGAAAGAAAAGGAATTAAAATTACTTGGGGCTATTATATGAAGGTAGGTTTCATTATTACTCTGCCGGTACTTTTTGTAACTCTGCTTGGACTGTATATCAGATTATTTTTATTCTGATTTTTTTATTAAGTTAATACCTTAATACCTTATAAAGCCCTTATTATAAAGTAAAGCAATTTGAATTTAATAATTTATATTACGATATTATGCATATGACTGACTCGGTTACGACGGATAAAAAAAATATAGATTCCGGCGACTCGGATAACGGCAAAAACAATACCGGCGGCATTTCCGGCAACGCCAAAAATACCGCTAATACCGCTAATACCGCTAATACCGCTAATACTGTTAATACGGTTAATACAACCGTTATAAACGGCATAATAAAAAAAATTATATTTCAAAACAGGGAAAACGGTTTTACTATATTAAATATTTTTTCGTCAGGAAGATTTATAACAGTTTCCGGAAGTATTTTCGATAAAGTTATACCCGATTCAAAAATCAAGCTTAAAGGCGAATTTATCCATCATAAAAAATACGGATACCAGTTTAGCTTCAGCGAATACGAAATATCGCTTTCAAACAGCAAAACTGCCGTCATAGATTATCTTTCTTCAAATATATTTAAAGGCATAGGCAAGGTTTTGGCAAATCAAATTTATGAAAAATTTAAAGAAAAAACATTGGAAATAATAGACAACGACCCTGAAAGATTAAGGGAAGTAGGGGGGATAGGCAGAGTAAAACTTTCAACTATAATAGAAGGCTTGAAAGAAAGTTACGGATTAAGAAAAGCTATAATGTTTTTTAAACCCTACCAGTTTAGCGATTATCAAATTAAGTCTATTTACAATCAGTTTCAGGAAAAATCTATTGCCATAGCAAAAGAAAATCCTTATTTATTTACGGAAATAAAAGGCATAGGTTTTAAAAAAGCAGATATTATGGCAGAAAAATTGGGGATCAAAAAAGACGACCCTAATAGGATAAAAGAAGCGTTAAAATATGTTATAGGACAATTATGCGAACAGTCAGGGAACTGTTTCGTTTATTATAAAGATATTAAAAAAGGGATAAAAGAGATAATAATAAACGACGGCATTAATTCGGATGAACCGGTTAAACTTAAAGGCGCTGATAAGAATAAGGCCGATGCGTATAAGACGGATACTGATAACCCCGATATCTCTCTTGACGACGAATTACTCGAAGCTTATATCGACGATTTGGTTAAAGAAAAAAAATTAATTATCGACTTATCGCCTGAAAACGATAATAATAAAAAAAATAATAACGATGTTGATGACGACGACGATTATAATAGTAATCCGCAACTTAAACAATATGAACAATATAAGCAAAATAAGCAATATAATTACAATATTAATAAAGCAAAAATATATCTGCCGGTTTATTATTACAGTGAAATAGGCGTTGCTAAAGAACTTAAGAGAATATCCGGCGATACTAAAGTAAAATTAAATCAAAAAATAACATATACACTTTCCGAAAAAGATTCCATCTCTTTGACAGACGAGCAGAAAAACGCCGTACAGAATGCATTAAATTATAAAATTTCCGTAATATCCGGCGGACCAGGTACCGGAAAATCTACGGTTATAAAAACAATAGCCGGTTTGTACGCGGATAAAAAGATTGCTTTAATTTCTCTGTCGGGAAAAGCGGCGCAAAGACTTTCGGCTATAATAGAATCCGGCAACTTAAACAAGGAAAATATAGCTATTTCCACTATACACAGACTTCTTAAAGCTCAATTCGACAGAAATACGAACGAGTCAATATTTTTATACAACGAAACTAATAAACTGCCGCATGATTTAATAGTAATAGACGAAATGAGCATGGTCGATATTATTATTTTTTACAAACTTTTAAAAGCAGTAAAAGACGATGCGGTACTTGTTTTAGTCGGAGACGTTAACCAGATACCTTCCGTAAGCCCGGGCGACGTATTAAGGGATATAATTAAAACCGAAAAATTTTTTCCAGTAACATTTTTAAACAAAGTTTTTAGACAGAACGAAGGCGGCTTAATAAACTTGAATGCGCATAATCTGCTCAATAACAAAAAATTTATAACGGCAAAGCAAGAGGACGGCAGAAAAGAATTTATTGTAAAGTACAGGAAGGAATACGATACGGCTCAAACAGGTAAAGACGAATTACTAAAAGATTTTGAAGAATTTATAAAAAAAATAGCATACAAAAGGCTGTCGGCAAATAATAAAATAAAATCTTTCGATTTCGACGACATTCAGGTTTTAACTCCTATGAGAAAAGGAATACTGGGATATAACAATTTAAACAGAATCATTCAGGAAACATTTAATCCTAATCCGATAGAAGCAACGGCAACGAAAACTGTATCGGGGCATGAATCGCTATCGCCGGCCAATTCAAATTCAGCAGCAGGATACGAAAATAAAAAAAGCGGCAATACATACGTGAACGACAATATAAATAACAATCTAAGTCAAAGCGGTTCTTTTATATACAACGGAATTCAATTTAAATTATACGATAAAGTCATACAAAAAAAGAACAATTACGACCTTGAAGTTTTTAACGGAGATACCGGCTATATTATAAATATAGACCATGAAGAAAAAACCGTTTCTGTCGATTTTTCCGATTATTTTGCCGGAAAAAACGGAATTTTAGGAGGTATAAATTATATAAGCGAAGATAACGATAAAAACAGAATAGTAAAATACGATTTTTTAGACGTTTACGAAAATATAATGCCGGCATATGCACTTTCTATACATAAAGCTCAAGGCAGCGAATTTAATAACGTCATAGTGCTGTTTCATCAGTCTCACTTTATGATGCTTAAAAAAAATCTATTATATACCGCAATTACGAGAGGAAAGAAAAACGTAGTTATTTTTGGAACGTATAAAGCTTTCGGCATAGCGATGAATTCTAAAGAAGAAATAAGGAATTCAGGGTTGAAAGAAAGAATAACGGAAGAGTTTAAGAAATAACGAAGTTAAATGGCGGAGAGAGAGTGTGAACTTTATAGAATTAATAAAACGTCTTTGGAAATATCGTTGTTAAATGGCGGAGAGAGAGGGATTCGAACCCTCGGTACATCTTTTAGGACATACATTCGCTTAGCAGGCGAACGCCTTCGACCTACTCGGCCATCTCTCCTTAAAAATGAAACAAAACTTTAATAGTATGATTATTTATGTATTAATAATATAACATTATAAAAATTTTAATTCAAGCGGTAACTATCATTATAGTAAACGCCTTTATTAAGCCATGCCTGCTTATTAATCCGCTCACAGCCTAATTATTTTGACGAAATCGGTAGAACCCGGCTCGCCTATTGGAACGCCGCCGGTTATTACGGCATAATCGGGGCTTTTATGTCCCGATTTTTTTATTTCATATTTAATTAAATCTATTACGTCCTGCAGGTCTATATTTTTATCGGTTATATTTTTCATAGTTATACAGGAAACGCCGTAGTTTAAAGACAGCCTTCTTTTTGCTGAATCATCAGGCACTATTGCCACGACGGGTACCGGAGGTTTAAATGACGATATTAAATTAGCGGTGTAACCCGACCTGGTTATTGCCGCTATAATGCAATCATTTAATAACTCGGATGCCGTCGATGCCGTTTCGGCTATTATATCGGAAATATCGTCGGAGTTTTTTTTGATTTTAACCTTATCGCTATACTCTTCCATACTGGGGCGTTCTAAATATCCAATGGCTCTGCCGCCGCCATGCATCCTGTAAGCCGGATACGATTTATAAACGCCTCCCGAAAACATCGGACTTTTCTCTGTAGCCCTTATAATCTTTGACATATAAGCAACCGCTTCGTTCGGATATTTTCCAATGGCCGTTTCTTCGGAAAGCATTACGGCATCCGTTCCGTCAAAAATAGCATTGGAAATATCGGTAACCTCGGCTCTCGTAGGCGTTTCGTTTTCAACCATGGACAAAAGCATCTGCGTTGCCGTTATAACCGGTTTTTTATAGAGATTGGCTATATATATAATTCTCTTTTGTTCTATAGGTATATTTTCTATAGGCGCTTCTACTCCGAGGTCTCCCCTTGCAACCATTAAAGCATCTGCGGCAGCGGCTATTTTCTCGATATTTTTAACGGCTTCTATTTTTTCTATCTTGGCTATTATTAAAAATTTTTTAGCCGGATATTCGTTTTGCAGCAGATTTCTTACCAATGCAATATCTTCCGAAGATCTTACGAAAGAAACCGCAAACATATCTGCGCCGTGTTCGGCTCCGAATTTTAAAAATTTTTTATCGTTTTCCGTAACGGATGTAATGCTGAGCTTTGAATCTGGAAAATTTATTCCCTTTTCGGCTTTTAAAACGCCTTTCGTCAAAATTTCGGCTTCAAGTTCGTTTCCGTTTACCTTTTTTATAACTTTCAGCTTTATTTTCCCGTCGTTTATATACACCAAATTTTTAGGTTTTATATCGTCGCAGAGATAAGGGTAATCTATATAAATTTTTCGTTCGTCGGAAACCGTATATTTGTTCGTTAAAATTATAGTACCGCCTTTTTGCAGATTAATTGAATCTTTATTTAATTTTCCGGTTCTTATTTTCGGCCCAGGCAAATCGACTAAAATTGCTATATTTTCGGATACCGACCTTATTTTTTTAATCGCCTCGGCAAAATAATTTTCGTCTCCGTGGGAAAAATTCAGCCTTATTACGTCGGCTCCGTTTTTTATAATCTTTTCAATCATCTGCATGCTGTCGCTTGCAGGACCTAAAGTAGCAACGATTTTAACTTTTTTACCGTATATATTTATCATATTGCTTTTTAACTATTTTTTAATTTTATGTTTTTTAATTTTATGTTTTATTTGGTTAAGCGATGCTTAAAATGCCGTTAGGTAAGTTTTACTGCGGAATATTTAAATTAAAATCAAAACTAAAAGGTAAAAACTTTGACGTATTTTTAAAAATTATTTAATCAATCTTTTAAATTTATTCGTTTGTTTTCAAAAATATCTTTATTATAAATTGCAAAATATTTCTTAACTCTTTTATAATATCCGTAATAAAAATCCGAAAACAGGCGGTTGGTGCTTTCATTGGCATTAAGTTTAAATTTAGTTTTTCCGTTTTCGGTTTTAGTGAAACTTAAAGTCCTGTAAGCTAAAGTAGGTCCGACGTTGTAGGCAAAAAGAGCGAGCTTTAAATTTTTAAACTCGTATAACAAGCTCAATAAATATCTTGCTCCTATTTTAATATTTAAAGAAGGATTATAGAGGTAATTTACCGGAAGATATTCTATATATTTAGTATTATAATTATACTTTTTAGATTTTATTCCGTATTTCTTAATTAAATACAGTCCGGTTAAAGGTTTAATCTGCATAAGACCGACGGCTCCTACGTTTGAATAGGAAAAATTATTAAAAGAACTTTCAACCCTGATAACCGCTAAAATAAGAGCCGGATTTATTTTATATTTTTCTCCTAAATTAAAAATAAGATTTGAAACCTTCTTTTCTTCGGATACAGGCAGTCCTGAATTAAACGATTTAATAATCTTAAAAACCCTTATTTTTTCGTAATCGATGCGTATTTTTTGTTTAAGCAACTTCACGTCCTGCCGTTCTTTCATGTAACCGTAATACATGGGTATAACATAAAAATAAGATAAAAATGCAGCCGAAATAAGAACCGCGAGAAGCAAAAAATAGGGCAAAAAATATTTAAATTTTATTGCGGCCATTAAATTTCTTAAACTATTTTTTAATTTCAAAAATATTTTTAAAATTTTTTTCAAAATTCACTCCAAAATCAATAAAATTTACATAAAAAATACATATTTTATATATAAATAAATAGTTTTGAACTATTTTACATTAAAAATATACCATAATTAAAACATAAAAGTCAAATTTAGATATTTTTTCCTCTTTTTTTACTTTAAAACCTCCGTTTTTATTAAAATAAACGGTAAAAAAATAATTTTTTTTATGTTAACGTAAAAAAGATTTTCTTGCCATTTATTTTAAAAAATGTTAAATTTAAAAACATCGGCCTTTTTATTTTATACATTTATGAAAGCTTGTCGTATTTAATTATGTTTAGCATTTAAAATCAATTTTAACATTTAATTTAAGTTAAGGAGAAAAAAAATGGCTGATCAAACAAAAATGGCTATCATTTCTATTCACGGAACACTGGATATGGCATATCCTCCGCTTATCCTGGCATCTACGGCGGCTACGCTGGATATCGAAACTGCAATATTTTTCACCTTTTACGGACTGCAAATACTCAAAAAAGATGCAGGAGATTCTTTAAAGGTCGCTCCGCTCGGAAATCCGGCCATGCCCATGCCTGTTCCAAATATTATAGGCGCTCTACCGGGCATGACGGCAATGGCTACATCTATGATGAAATCCATGATTAAGAAAAACGGTGTAGCTTCCGTTCCGGAACTTATATCGTTATG
The DNA here is from genome assembly GCA_021798875.1 of bacterium. GTDB lineage: Bacteria > SZUA-79 > SZUA-79 > Acidulodesulfobacterales > Acidulodesulfobacteraceae > Acidulodesulfobacterium_A. Next base: position 103,182 of record JAJZBN010000005.1, read on the forward strand.
CCAGGAAACAGGCGTAAGACTTATTGCATGCCAAATGACTATGGATCTTTTCGGCTTTAAAAAAGAGGATATGATTGACGGACTTGAATACGCAGGCGCCGCTACTTTTATGGAATATGCGGCTAACTCGCAAATCCATCTTGCTTTTTAATTTTTAAACCGCCTAAAGTTTAATCAAAAACCTTAAAGGTAAACCGTCAAATTTTAAGGCTCCCGAAATTTTGCGGGAGCCTCAGCTTATCAATTTTCAACAAAAATTTTTCTTGACAAAATTATTAAGTAAAATATAGAATAAAAAAGTTAAAGGAGGTGATAAAATTTGAAAAAGCTTACAGTATTAGTTTTAGGAGTGTTTTTAGTCGTATCGGCGCTTGCATTTTCGGGTTGTGCAAAGAAAGCACCTACCCCGAAAAAACCGGCGGTAACTAAAAAAGTTGCAAAACCTGCTAAAAAAGTAACTAAAAAAGTAACTAAAAAAGCAGCAAAAAAAGGAGCAAAAAAAGTAACTAAAAAAGCAGCCAAAAAAGCAACTGCAAAAACCGCAAAAGCAAAAAGCTAAGGCTAAAGATTTAAATTTTACCAGCTATCATTTTAAATATATTAAACAAAATGGTAGCTGGATTTTATTTTTTATAGATGAAGAAAATTAATAATAAATTATTGTTTTTTCTTTTCATATCGCTATCGATATCGCTTTCCTTTTGTTGCCGCAGTAGTTTCGCTGTATACGGGTCAAATATAAACACGCGTTTAAAATATCTCTCCGTAATCAAGCGACTTACATTTTATAAAAAAGAATTATCCTTAATATATTCTAAAATATCACGCAAAGATTCCGCCATAAACAGCCTGAAAAAAAAAATTAAAAAAGACGAAAAGCGAATAAAAAAAATAAAAGAGAAAATCAAAAAATACGGACTGCTTATAGAGGATTTAGCCGAAAAAATTTTTATTATTCATAAAGAATACAGATTGGACGGAATAATATCATTTAAAGACGACAGCAATGCTTTTATAATAAATTACCAGTTAAAAATTTTACTTAAAAAAGAAGAAGAAGAATTTTTATGGCTTGTTAAACGGAAAAATAAATTTTTACGATTAAAAAAATACTTAAAAAATGAAAAAAACACTTTTATCGACGACATTAAAAGCATAAAACATTCAAAAAAAAGATTGAAACGGTTGATATCTGCTTTAAATACATATATAAATTCCTTAAAAATAAACAGCGATAAAAATCATAGCGTTTATCTGTCCAAAAAACCCGAAAACATACGCAGACATAATAACAAACATAATAAAAAGAATGGACATTTAAAACGTAAAGTTATAAAATTGATTAATAATTTAAAAAATAAATCCCGCAATAGCGGTGTAATATTCCAAATAATAAAATAAAGAGGTGGAGCATGTTCAACATAAAATACCGCTTAATATTTTTGTTTTCGGCACTATTTATTTTATCTATGTCCGTAAATTCCATAAAAGTTTATGCTGCAGCAAAGACCGGAAATAAAGCCGCCGTTAAAAAATTTGATTCAAATACCGTTAAAAATTTAAGGCTGTTTTCAAAAGTTTATGCCTTGATAAAAAACGACTATATAAAAAAAGAGTCGTCGAAAAAACTTATATTCGGAGCCGTCGAAGGCATGATATCCACTCTTGACCCTCACACCTATTTTTTAACTCCCAGCGAATTCAGGCAGATGAAATCCGAAACGTCCGGCGAATTTACGGGTATAGGCGTAAAAATATCTACAAGAAAAGGATACGTCGTTATTATTGCCCCGATAGACGGTTCTCCCGCCGCAAATGCAGGAATAAAAGCAGGCGACGTTATAGAAAAAATTAACGGTATTTCAACGTACCACATGAATATTATGAAAGCAGTTAAGCTTTTGCACGGAAAAGTCGGGACTTCGGTTACGCTCTTAATAAACAGAAAGGGGTTTAAAAAACCGAAAACATTCATATTAACTAGAGAAAAAATATTGTTAAAAAGCGTAAAATATATGATTCTCCCGCATCATATTGCGTATGTGAGAATTTCAAGTTTTCAAGATCATACTAATTCGCAGCTTTTAAAGGCTTTGAAAATTATAAGCAATAAGGAACGCGGTATTAAAGGACTTATACTGGATCTTAGGAACAATCCCGGAGGATTACTGAATCAGGCCATAAAAGTGTGCAGCGATTTCATAAAGAGCGGCGTTATAGTTTACACTAAAGGAAGAATAAAATCTCAGGACGTAAAATATTATGCATTGGGAAAACATATTCAGCCGGATTATCCTATAGTCGTTCTCGTTAATGCCGGAACGGCAAGCGCAGCCGAAATTACTTCGGGCAGTTTACAGGCTCATAAACGTGCAATAATAGTCGGAACTAAAACTTTCGGCAAAGGGTCGGTTCAGACTATATTTACTCTGCCCGACGATACCGGCATGGGACTTACGACGGCCTTTTATTTTCTTCCAAACGGAGTATCCGTTCAAGACACAGGCGTAATACCTAATTTTTATGTTCATAGTTCTAAAGATTTCATATTCGTAAAACCTTTAAGAAAATTAAGGGAAATAGATTTAAGGCATCATTTTAAAAACCCCGAAAGCAGTAAGATAGCAAATAAAGCAAAAGAAGAAGAAAAATATAAAGCTTTTAAAGTCTTTTTCAAAAAAGACAATCAATTCAGGTTTGCATACGAGCTGTTAAGAAGTTGGAGCGTCATTAAAAATACCGGCGCTAAATTAAATTAAATGAAAAATTCAGTAAATTTCAACGATAAAATAATAATTGCTTTAGATTACGGCGACTTAAAACCGGTAAAAAATTTATTGGATAAACTCGAAGGAAGAGCTTTTTTTTATAAAGTCGGGTTCGAACTCTTTACTTCTTGCGGAGAAAAAAGCGTTAAATTTATAAAGGAACGCGGGTGTAAAGTTTTTTTAGACCTTAAATACCATGATATTCCTAATACGGTTTATAAGGCGGTAAAAGCGGCGGGTAAACTAGGCGCAGATATAATAAACGTACATGCTTCCGGAGGAACCGATATGATGTCCGCCGCAAAAAAAGCAGCCGAGGAAGCGTCCGAAGATGCAGGAAAACATATAGATATTATAGCCGTTACGGTTTTAACCAGTCTTTCGGACGGCGATATTAATAGGATTTTTTACGATTATAATTATAATGATTATGAAGAAGTTATTCAAGAAAAAGATGGCGGATACGGCGTTAGCAAAGAAGGCATATCTTCAGGTTTAGCCATGCATTTAGCCCGGCTGGCTAAAATTTCAAAATTGGACGGCGTAGTATGTTCCGGCCGTGAATCGTCAAATATTAAAAAAACCCTCGGTAAAGATTTTAAAACGGTAACGCCGGGCATTAGAACAAAAATCGGAAGCGATAATAAAATAACGAACTGCGCCGACAATTCAAAAGACGACCAAAAAAGAGTCATGACGCCTTCCGAGGCTTTTAACGCCGGAGCCGACTATATAGTAATAGGCAGAGAAATAACCGGAGCTGCGGATCCTGCCGTTGCGTTCGATAAAATTTACACCGACATAAAAGACAACATTAGTATGCAAAAAATATGAAATTAATCGTTTACGGCGAAAATACCGTCAGGGAAGCAATTCTTTCGGGAAGTATTAAAAAAGGCGGCAGCGTTTATATAGCGGAAAAAAAATACAAGAGTTGTATGGCGGATAAAAGTTTTATTGATTCCGCAAAAAATAGAAATATAAATATTTATTCAAAAAAAGATGCCTCTTTTTTGCAGGAATTCGGCAAAGAAGCTTTTATAAAGGGTATAGCTGCAATTGCGGAATATCCTGAATCGGATTACGAAAATTTACTGCATAAATCCGCTCAAAATAACGGCAAACCGTTTTATCTCATTTTAGACGAAATAACCGACCCTCAAAATCTAGGTTCTATAATAAGAACGGCAAACGGAGCCGGAGTATCGGGGATTATAATCCCAAAGACAAATTCCGTCGGTATAACTTCTTCCGTGGCATATGTTTCTCAGGGAGCATTATTTTACGTCGATGTAGTCCGCGTCGTAAATATTTCACGAACTATAGCGGATTTAAAAAAACGAGACATATGGGTAGCTGGTCTTTCCGGTGATGCGGAAGACGTCATCTACGATATGGATTTTAACTTGCCTTTAGCTTTGGTCGTGGGTTCGGAAGGCAGCGGTTTAAGGCGTCTTACGGCAGAAAACTGCGACAGAATTTTAAAAATTCCGATGGAACGAGGCGTTAACTCCCTTAACGCATCCATTAGTTTTGCAGTAGCCGCATATGAAGTCGTCCGCCAAAGAAAATACCGCTAAAAAAACTAAAAAAATAGCTTGACAATATTTATCCAGTAGTTTAAACTTTGTATTACGGTTATTTTATCTAGTTGTTTAGATAAAAGCCGATATTATTAATTTACAAGCCGTCGTTATTAAAGCAGCGGCTTAAGATTCAAGGAGAAGTTAAGTATGAGGTACCAAGGGAAAGTGAAGTGGTTTAACGACAGTAAAGGTTTTGGTTTTATCGAACAGGAAAACGGACCCGATGTTTTCGTTCATTATTCTGCAATTTCGCAGGACGGTTTTAAAACCTTAACGGAAGGACAGAAAGTAGAGTTCGAAATCACCAACGGTGCAAAAGGACCGCAGGCTGTCAACGTAACCAAGGGT
>JAJZBN010000022.1:0-24270 GCA_021798875.1 bacterium
GGTCTTATAAGTTTATAAAATAATAAAGAGTAATAAGCTCTTTGCGGCGGCAAGCTTCTGTCTATAAATCTTGCCCAAGAAAAAAACGTAACGAAATAATGTCCGATAGAGACAAAACCCGACAACTCATAAAGCAGATAAAAAAACACTATTGAAAAACCGCCTATAAGGGCTATCATAACCGTTCTTCCCGTTAAAAGGGATAATATAGCTATTTTGGTTATTCTGCCTGTATAAAGGCTTGCAAGCGTCAAACAAAGCATTAAGTAAATAAAAAGCGGAATCAGCGCAAAAAATATTAAAATAACCTCTTTAAATAAGCTAACCGGATGTCCCGTAAAAAAATACACGTAATCAGGTATTATAAAAACAAGCACAGGAAAAAGCAGTAAAGTAAAAATCAACTCAAAAGAACCGTGCTTCATTCCTACGTTCATATATTCCAGCCTGTCCCTATAAGTAAATCTGTCTGCTTGCAACTCTATGCCCTCCAATTCTATAGCTCTCCATTTTTGCACTTGATCTATGACATCCATAAACGTCAAAACTTTTTTGTTTTTTTCAGGCTTCATAACGCCAGGAGTGCCGGAGCCTTGATTAAACATACCGTCGTAATCGTTGTTGCTTAATGCCAAAATAACCTCCCGAAGATTATAAAAATTTTCTAATAAAATATTGGTTATGGGTTAGAGCGTATATGTCCTCTTTAGGCACAAAATTGAGAACGAGGATAATTAAAACCGCAAGCATCGGCAGCGTAACAAGTCCATATTCCTGAATAGTTCCTACTCTAAACAAATGCAGACAAAAACCTTTCTTTGTAATAGGATATAAAAACGGAACGCCTATCATATTAAAACTGTCAAGGAATAAGTGGGAAAGAAAGGCAAGCGCAAAAACCGTTATTTCAGATTTAAGACTTATATTGTAATGAATAAATTTTTCTTTAAAATAAATAATGCCGAAAATACAAATAACAAGAAATAAAAGCGTATGAGCTATGCCTCTGTGCTTCCAAATAGTATTTTTTTTCCTTGAGTCCCCCAAAACTAAATCTATATCCGGCAAAACTCCGCCTACCATTCCGGTTAGTAAAAGAGGCGCTGCATTGAAATAGGTATGGTTTCCGCTGCTGCCTATATAAGCGGCGGCAACGGTAAGTCCCGCTATGATATGAGTAATTCGAGTCATGAAAGCACCTAAAAAAAATAAAAGTTTACTTAAAAAATATCACTTTAATAAATGTTTGTCAATACAAAAATTTAATAAAACGATATTTAAAAAATAATATGATTATTATAATCTTTTTGATTATTCTTTCAAAAAAGGAGACTCGTAGCTTTTATTTGCATAAATTACGACTTTTTCTTTTGCCCTTGTTAGAGCAACGTAATAAAGCCGCCTTTCTTCCGCAAAAGGATATTCGTTAATAGCGTCTGACACAAGATTAAGAATAGAATCGCTTGCGTTTTCGGAAGGAATATTTTTTTTATTCGCATAAATCAAGAAAACGATATCCGCTTCAAGACCTTTTGAACCGTGAATAGTGTCGTTAAATATAATTATGTTCTGCGGTTTAAATTTCTTTTTAAGCAAATCTATTTCAGCGGCGTATAGATCTTTTTTTAAAAATGATTTATTTTTTCTGTTTAATATAAAAACAGTTTTATCTTTTTCGTTCTTTAGCAGTTCTTCTATGTCAGCGAATATCTCCGAATCTTCTTCGTAGTTCACTATTACGACGGCGTCTTTGGCTAAATCCGTATTGGCAACTATGCTCTTTTTTATCTGTTTAGGGTTTTTCTGAATAAACTCGGAAGAATAATCGACTATGCCTTTATCGCACCTAAAGGTTTTAGTCAGAAAATCTGTTTTTACGCCGTAATCGCCGTTTTTAAAATATTTATCGAAGTCATAGATATATTTAATATTGGATCCTGCAAAACCGTTTATAGCCTGATAGTCGTCTCCTACCGCAAAAAGTTTTGCGTCCTTATTTTTATCCAAAACGGCTTTTACCAAATTAAATTTAGAATCCGAAATATCCTGAAACTCGTCTATCATAATAAGTTTATAATCGGGGATAAAATAGCCGGAATTAATGTTTTCTGCGGCTTTTATCGCCATATCGGTATAATCTATCATGTTTTTGCTTTTAAGTTCGTTAGCGTAAGCGTTATAAACTTCTTCGAACATTTTTAAAAACAGAATATTTCTTTTTCTACCGTATGAAAATTTGATAGATTTGGCTTTTCGTTTTAATTCATCAAGGTTAATTTGTCTGTCCTTAAAATTATCAAGGAAACTGGCGAGCAAGTCGTTTAGTTTGCTCTCTCCAATTCTACTTAAATCTCTGTTGATTTCCGATACGGTTTTAGGAATAAATTTTAAACCTCTCTTAATAAGTTCTTTTTTAAGATAGCCTAATAGTTTGCCTGAAAAAAACATCCCGCTCGTAGTCGCAATGAAATCTACTTTATCTTTCTTATAAAGTTTTATTTTTCTATCCATATTTTCTATATATTCTTCCCCGAAAACCGATTTACCGCTATTATCTACGGCAAAATGCTCGTGGTATAAATCTATATCTGAATAATAGAAATCAGGATTAGCTATAATCTCTCTTTTGTTTTTTGAAAAATAAGGCTTTTCGTATTGATAGTTCACGCCGTTTACGTAAAGATAGTTTGCGATAACCGCTTCTTGATAAGACTTAACATATTCGCCTTTTATGGTCCTATAACGAATGTCTTTGCCGGTTACGGCTTTTTTATATCTGCCTCTTTCCAATAAATCGTTGTATTCGGCGTAAGGATCGGCAGTTTCTTTTAAATCCGATAAATAGCGGGTTACAAATTCGACATAATAGCCGAAGAATTTTTTATTAACGGAAGTGTAACTTCTGATAAATCTGTTCGCAAAATTTTCGTCGGCTACCGAAACCGTATTGTCTTCCGATTTATTTATAACCGAAAACCCGAAAGAATGAAAAGTATGGATATTTCCCTTTCCCAAATCAATGCCGATTAAACCTGCTCTTTTAATTAATTCTACTCTAACTTTTTTGTTAAAAGCCAACAAAAGTATCTGCTCTGGTTCATATAAATCCTTTTCCAGAACATACTTTAATTTATAAAGCATCGTTTCCGTTTTTCCAGAACCAGCCGCGGCGATTAAAAGGTTTCTGTCTTCGAGCGTTATAATTGCGTTTTTCTGCTCTTCGGTTAGTTCATTGCCTTTTGCGCTAACGAAAAGGTTTTTATATTTATTTTTTTCCGATTCTATATATTTTACGTTTCTTTTTTCTATTTCTTCCGTAAACCTAAATTTCGCTATGTTTTTTATTTTTTGGGATAAATCGGCGTCGTCAAACAACTTATACATAGAAGATTTTACGAGATAGGAACAATAATCTACTAAAGAGCCGTATTTTTCTTTAAGCAAAGATATATCGGAATATGCGATATATTTGTCCTGAGACATTAAATCTTTATAGTCGGAACGTAATTTTTCTATTCCTAAATCGTTTAACTTTAAAAGACAAAGAGATTTGAGCTTAGAGGATAAAGAATGCAAAAAATTATTGATAGAGTTTTTAGGAATAAAAGACAGTTTAATGCTGGGGCGATTATTCAAAATGACGACTATTGTAGAAAAAATAAAAGAGCTGCCGTATTTTATATCGTAAATATCGTCGTATTTAATAGATGTTTTGTTTTTGCCGCTTTTAAAAATAAATAAAGTAGGCGGGTCGTCTATTAAACTTAAAGATTTTCTTTCAAATATATTTAATAAAGCAAACGGTTTTATCTTCATTTTGCCGTGTCCGCATTGCGGAAATTAGTTTGGAAAAAAAATTAATCTCTATCGTATTTCTTGGCTTCTTTCGAAATATCCGAAACGATTTTTGCTATATGCTGTTTTTCCGTCATTTCAAAGTCCACGCCTAATATAGTTCCTAAAACTAAAGCTAAGATTAAAACTCCGCCGGCGGCGAAAAACACATCTCCTAAAAGAGGAATAAACCACTTAAATATAATTCCTAAAACAGTAAAAACAACGGCAAATATCGTATAATACGCCTTTTTGCTTAATTCAGGCTTATCGCCTGTTTTATGCGATGAATAAGTTTTGTTTGCCGCATTTTTGCTTCTTTTGTAAAGATAAACAAGCAAAACGACAATGCCGATAATAATTAATTCAGGATAACCGATTCCATACATAATTAGCCCCCTTTAAAAAAATGTTATTTTAATAAATTATATCATAAAAATATGAAATAGATTAATGTTGACCTGGCGCCGTTAATCCAAAAGGATGAACCATTTGTCCTTTCGCAATATTAAATCCGGTATTAATACTATTATTGAAACTATTAAGATTAATATCACCATAACTCGTTAAGTTAAGTCCTTCGTTAAACGCTCCTGGGTTAGATAAATTTTTTCCGCCTTGTTTAAATTGATTATATAAATAACCAGCGCCCGACTGAGAAAAAACACCTACGGTTGAAACAGCGACTCCGTCAACTATTCCTAATCCCTGATCAACTCCTGTATTAATAAAATCTTTTTTGCCCCCGTTAAAACCTGGCGCAAACGGATCATTGTTTTGTAAAAACTGCATTGCCGCCGGATTTGCTTCTTTATTAACCCAATGACTCGTAGCCCCCGTCGGTTCGCCTACTGAGCCTATACTTGGCAACGGAAGATTATAAGCATTACTCGCCGCATTATTTAAATTAACATAATTGCCGCCGTTATTGTTAAAATTGCCGTTAATTACGCCTTGAGCATGTTTTACCTGACCAGATATATTTGTAGGAACCGAAGATGTCGCCGAATGAAGAACTTTTCCTCCTGCATTGATGCCAGCATTAACTCCAGGAATCATTGCGCTTTTATCTCCAAAATTTGCCATTTGCTGCAATACTGGAGCCATAGTCGATAAATGTTTAGAATCGGTAACAAAATTTGAAAACTGTCCGACAAAATTGGAGAGACCGCCTTTACCCGTATGTGTGGCGTTTAAAAATGCCGGCGTTACGCCTCCCGTAACCCCCATCGTTCCAGTTTGCACTTCTCCAAGTTCCTGCTTTAAATCCTTAATTTTAGACTCCGTTTGTTCTAATCTATTAACTTGGCTTAACTCATGTCTTGCATCGTTACTAATACCAGCAATATGTTTGCTTGCTATAGTCGCTAAATCTTGATGCAGCGTGCCTGTATTCCGAGCAACGCCGGAAGCCGTTGCCGTCGTAAGAGCCGAATTAACGGAATGGCTGCCCATTGTACTAACGCTGGCACCCGCTCCATATAAATTAACTCCAACACTTGCTTGTTTATCGACAGTATTACTTTTAGCAACTGACGTATTATGCCCGTTCTTCGTTGAATTAAAAACCTTAACGGTTTGAATATGCCCCGAAGTAGAGGTATTGCCTTGCGAAGCTTCGTACTTATTGTATCTGTTTATAATGCTGTCGGAAGCTTTAGTAATGGACTGAGCTCTGCTGTCTAATTCTCTTTCTTCACGAGTTAAATTAGTTTTAATATTGGTTTCCAATGCTTTTCTCTCGTTAGCGCTCATATTAGCCGAAGCGCTTACGAAGCCCCACTGTCCGTTAGAACCTTTTTCTAACGTAGCGGTATCGCCGTTCCCTGCCTGAACGGACGCATATTCATGTCCTCCGCTTTCATAGGTATTTACTTTCATACCGTCGATTATCTGCTCTCCAGTTTCTGCGCCGTGCTCGTTTGTAAAATTTCTTGCCCTATATCCTGTATTTTGAATATTAGCAACATTCGTCGCATTCGCAAGATAGTTATTGTCTCTAATCTGCCCTGCCGTCATATTGCCTAATCCTGCTTCCGCTCCTTTAACCGAAGCGTTTTTAGATATGGCGCTGTCCATTCCGCCGACTACGCTTGCTACAGCGTAACTGGAACCTGAAGCTATCATATATGCAACCATTGGAACCGACCATGAGAAATAACCCATCCAAGACAAGGATGTAGCAAGGAAAGAATTTACCGTTCCGCTTCCGGAAACGGAATATCCTAATCCCGCAATGGGCTGATACTGAGCCTGAATGATAAGCTGCGTTATATAATTAAATATCGCCGTTAAAGACGGCCAGATAGTTATCATAATCATAAGCTGAAATAAAAGCTTAAGATAAGATATGCCCATATGCGTTATTATGAGAATAAAAATAATAACGGAAGCGCCGAGTAAAATCGCTTCAAATATACCGAAAACTATAGGCATATATTTGCCGGCAAGTATGCCGGATTCCATCATGCCCGTTTGCGTAGAGATTTCCCCTGTTCCCGTCGCAACGGCTAAAGACGAAGCGTTTGAGCCTGAAGCCTGCGCCATTTTCAGAATAGCGGGGGCATACATATTAACGCCTATAGCCTGCATAAGCTGAGCCTGACCGCCCTGCTGCATATTAAATAGATAAGGATTCATTACGCCTATTGAATTGCTTAAGTCCGAAAAAGATGCCATTTGCAGTTCGCCGGCTATCGCACTGCCAGCTTCAGGAATGTAGAAATTGTAAACGGCGCTGTAAAGCCATTTAGTAACTTGACCGCATGTCGTGGTTGTTCCGCCTGGAGCCGAAATACCGCTTGCTTCGTATGTAGTGGAAGTATTGGAAGATCCCGAATACCAGTTATCAAGTATATTGGCGCCGGAGCCTTCTGTAAAATTAGACATAACCGTCCAAATGCTGTTTGCGGCGTTAGGATTGTAGGTTTGCGACGCCGTATCGGTTGCGTCTCCCGCTCCTAAAAGTTCGGAAATATTTAAATTGCCTGAAGTTATTCCAGGAGCAACACAATTAGAAATATAATTATTATAATCCTCGTAAAGATAAGAATTAGACGTAGAAATAGTAGCGCTGTCCGCCTGCTGTATTATTGAAACGCCTAATCCTTCCGAGAGCATATTATCGCCCGCCGGAACCGAAAAATCGTCAGTAAAATCTTTTGCAAGCCCATATTGCAAAGTCGTAAAATCCGACCATAAAACCGCTATGCCCCACGGGACGTTGCTTATCGGCTGTGCGTTAGTCGGCGCTGCGGGGTTTGCAACGTCGTTTATAATAACGGTTGTCTGATTATAGACAAGAGCAGTAAGTATTATACTGAAAGCTATAAAATATTTAGCGGTAGAAACAAGCGAATGCTGGTGATATATAGTAACCCTTGCGGCGTAATAAATTACCGCTATCATCGCTAATATAGTAAGCAGAACTCCGATATTATTATTTTTAAAAAACAAGGCTATAGCCTGAAACATTCCGTAAAGCAGATAGCCGTTTCCGAAAGCGTAAATTGTATACATAATCGCTCCTTATTGCGCCGTATATAAATAATTGCCTACTAAGCCATACTTGGCTAACGAACCAACCCAAACTTTATTTAAATTTGCATAATATTTATCTATTGCTATTTGAGAATCAGTTTTAGCTAAACTTTTATCATATTCTATTGCTATTTGTTTTTCTTCTGATTCTGCATTTTTTAAAAATATTTTAAAAATTTTATCTTTATTTTTATGGTCAAGATTTTTCGCTGCCATTGTATTTTCTTTTAAGGATTGAATCATATCCCTGAATAAGTTAAAAACATAACCGTCTGCCATAGCCTGCGCGGCGGTACTTATTAGCGCATTATCTTTTAACGCATATGCTAATTTAGTTATTAAAACCACTGGAAGTTGCGTGTTTTGTATAAAATCACCCGCCTGTTGTTGCCCGAAACCCGATATAGTAACACTGGGACACACTGGGGATGTAGCCGGAAACTGATTAACCGTTCCGGCACCGAATTCATTTACTTCGACTTGGCTTAAATAGAATTTGTAATAAAAGTCAAAACCAGGAAAACAATGATTATAGCTTACTTGCTCTATAGCGTTTAACGATGTAGGATTAATGTCGCCTGAAGGACCAGGAAACGCGATGGTCATATAACCTATATTATTTCCGCCTTTAGTCAACAACTCAAAAGTATTAATTAATGCCTGCTTGGAAGCTATAGTAGGTCCTTGCTTTTGCAAAGGCGGAATCCATTTGACGACTTCAGAACCGCTTTTAGCCGCCGATGGATAACCTACTATATCTCCAACTAAATTACCGCGCAAAAAAGCCATAATATCATCTACGCCGCCAGAACCAGGCGTAGTGTCGCCAATTAACCCAATATGCGCCTGTTCAAAAGCGTATCTCATCATAGAACCCCATTGAAATTGATTAGCGGCAGCGGCTTCGCCGCAACTTTTAAAATTGTTCTCTACTAATGCTTCGACATTTTGAGGATTAGAGGCGCAATTCATAAATGTATTAATATCCGTAATATATTTGTTTATATTAGCAGGTACGTTTCCAAGCAAAGATTTCTGGCTGTCATGATAATCGTTTGCCGAACCGGAAGCAGCATTTTTATTAAGCATGCTGTTTAACTCGGCTCCAGCAATATTACCCATCGCTTCCGCCGTCTGGCAGGAATTAAAATTAAGTCCGTTAAGCTTATTGGCGATACCCTCTATTTGCGTCATAATGGTCTGGCATTGCTTGCAAAGAACGCCTAAAACCATATTAAAAGCAAACACCAATACTTCGCCTGACTGGATTATCGACTGTAAAACCTGCATTAATTCAGAACCGAGCATTGCAAATGCGCCCCATTCGGCGCTAATGCCGGAACAACCAATCGAGAAATTAGGCGGCGTTATGGTGAATAGCTGCAAACTCTGTCCTGCCGTATTAAACCTGACGTTGCTGTAACCCAAAGCGTAAATATTTTCGCCCTGAGTATGAAATACTCCGGCTCCGCCGCTCGTTGAAACCGAATTTGCTCCGTTAAGGCCTGCCGAAACAAAAGAATTAACGCCGGCTTGAGCCATAGGAATATAGGTCTGTTCAATGACAACAACAGACAAAACAAAAATAATTAACAATTTAAAAAAATTGCGCTTTAGCATAAAATCCTCCTAAAATCAAACAACTGCAATATCTTTAGTGATATATATTCTGTTTCTGCCGTTTTCTTTTGCCAAATACACATTGTTATCGGCTTCTTTCAATATTTCTTCTTTTGTTTTACCGTTATCGAAAAACCCGACTCCCATAGAACAAGTGATCTTCGGCAAGTTAGGTATTCTTATTTTCTCGACGGCGTCTTTTAATTTCTTTGTTAAAAACCTTGCTTCCTGCAACGAATTTCTAATATGATTTGAAGAAACCAAAACGAATTCTTCTCCGCCGTAACGAAAAAATACGTCGCTGTTTTCCCTTATATTTTTATTTATGGTTTGAGCAAATATTTTTAACACTTTATCCCCCGCTTCATGTCCGTAAGTATCGTTAAACCTCTTAAAATGGTCGATATCAAAGAAAACCACAAAAAAAGGTTCGTTATTAATTTTAGATTCCTTATAAATTTCGTCTAAATATTTATCAAACGTTCTTCTGTTGTTAGCCCCCGTTAAATGGTCTTTTTCAGCGGTATCTTTCAGTCTTGCAATCTTTTTTTCCGTTTTCGTAAATTCTTTCTTTATATTTATAGCGAAGTTGTAAATATCGTAGGCAACGAAAAAATTAAATCCGGATAATATTACAAAAATCAAAGAATATATTCCGAAATCTATAATTAAAAAAAAAATGAAAACGCCAAAAGCATAACGCTCGAAAATAATAACATCAGCGTATCACCGCCTTAGGAAACAAAGGCACCGTATTATATTTAACGGCGCTGTCTTTAACCAAACCGAAATATCTTGAATCCAATCCGTATTTGTCGGGAGAAGCCGCAAAAAAATAACCGGCGGGTATTTTATAGTTATGCCAGACGGGGAAACCTTTTATCCGCATATGAGGCGTCGGTATTAATACGGCATATTCTGGTATTTGCGCTATAAACCGCCCGTTGCAGTAATCTTTTCTGCCTACTGTATTTAAAATCTGACCCTGCGTACATGCTACGTATTTAACCAATAAATCTTTTTTTGGGTAATGAAGCCCGTTAGCTTCGTAGTATTTTTTCCATAAAAAAAATCTTTTAGGCGGCGGAAAAACTACCGCTTTGCCGTCTTTTATTACAGGATGCAAAGCGGTATATTTTTCGTTTAAAAAAAAGTAGGTATCCATAGATGGAGTCAAAGATATTCCAAAGGCGTAGAACTGGCTCATAATAAGATAGAAAAAGCCAAAAAACAATATTATAGCGGAAATGCTATAGAACTTTTTGCTCTTTAAGCTTTTTTTCAATTTTTCCCGTAATGTCTTCATAACCTTTTCCGCCTATTATGGCCTGTTTTACTATTATGACGCCGTTAATTTCGTAAGATTTGGTATCGGAGTTAATATCTTTAACGAAATCCGTTATCTGCGCTTTTATCATTTTGGGAGTAGTAGAAGTGGGATGCCTTAATATTTCCCTGTGAATTTCCTGCCTTTTCAAATCGGTTAATTTTTTTAAATTCAAAGCGTAAATTTTACTCCCGCCCGTTCCCATATGTTTAATATATACAATATTAACAATTAATGTCAATACTAAAATTGCTAAAAAAGATATTGCGTAAATCAAGACGCTTTTCCTGCTAAAAGCTTTTTGCTTTTTTGCCGATTTTTCCTTTTCCTGCTGTTCCACAAATGCCTCCTTGAATTAATTTTTATTTTTTTTCTTTTTGATTATCTTCCGCTATAACCGACTCTATCGCCTGAACCATCGTCAGTCCCTTATCCGTGTATTTCTTAAGCCTTAACTTGTCTTCCATAAACGTGGTAAACAGATAATACATAAACCTGTCGACCATAATCCTTGCCACTACTTTTACGCCGAAAGGCGTGTTAATAAAGACTTCGGAATGATGGGGCTTAAAGTTGGAAACAGACCTTAAGACGTGGTAGTCCATTTCGGAAAAGCTTATTAACTGGGAAAGTTTTAAAGCGTTAATAGATTCCTCGGTCTGTTTTAAAAAGAATTTCCACGAACTTGAGTTTATAATAACCCTGCCGGCTCTCGATATCGATTTTTCGTTTACCGAATAGATATCGTCGAAACCCTGAGTCGCTATAACTATTGAAGCTCCGTGCTTCCTAAAGCGTCTGTATGCCTGTTCGATAAATATATCTATCTTATGGGACGTTCCTAAAAACTTATGAGCCTCGTCGATAAAACAAATCACCCTTGATTTAGAAATGCCGCCGTGATAGGTCTTATTCGTTAAATGAAATATCATAATCATAATGACGGCGTCTCTTAATTCCTGCATATTTTCAATAGTGTCGAGTTCCATAACGACGTAAGGCTTCGTAAAATCTATGGAAGATTTTCCGGTAAAAAACTTTCCGTAAATTCCCGTGGCGGTATAAGGTTTAAGCTGCTGTCCGAAATTTTTGAGTTCCCTGTCCTCGCTCATACAAAACCATTCCGATATATGAGTTATTTCAAGCTTCTCTTTGTATTCGTTCCATAATTCGGTAAGAGCGCCGTCGATGTATGACTTTATTAATTTTTCAACCTGATCGGAATAGTCTTTAGAAAGAGAAGCGCCGATAAAATAAATAAAATCCCTAAGATATTCCCAGTTTTCCTCGAAGTCTTTCTGCGTTTTTATTTCCGAAAAAGGATTTATCGATATAGGGTTGTTTAAATCAAACTCTATCCACTGCCCGCCAATCGATTCGCAAAGTTTTTCGTAAGAGCGTCCTATATCGAACGTAAATACGGTATCTCCCCTCGACAGATACATAAGCGTTAAATAGTTTATAAAGACGGATTTACCGGCTCCGGACGTGGCGACTATATAACCGTTGTAATTATCCGGAGAATCGAACAAATCAAACTCCATAAACTGTCCTCTTCTCGATATTAAAGGGATAGTAGGCGTTTTAGTTCCCGACCAGTCGGCTTCGGACGGTATAAACTGCGCCGCTTCGTCGGTAAAAAGAGTTATATAGTTTTCGGTAATCGTATAATATTCGCTATTCATAGCCATAGGCAGCGAAGAAAAAAAATTAACTGGGACTATCCTTGCGACTTGAGCAAGTTTTATCCTTTGCTGCGGCGCTCCGCTGTCCCAATACGATTTAACTGTGTCAACGCTTCTTTTAACCTCTTTTTCATTCTTTCCCGAAACTAAAACGTTTAAGGAATACTGGACGAGTTTTTGTTTTTCTTCGATTTTTTTTATAGTATGCAAGGCATCGTCTTTCTTTTTTGCGGCTCTCGGAAATAAATTGGCCGGCATATCCTGAGCCATTGTAGCCGTCTGTCTGCCTTTAATTCCCGCCGCTTTTTTGTTTGTAATCATAGAAAAAGATGCGGTAATTATAAAGGGAGTATAAAACTGCTGTTTGTCGACGTTGGACGTTAAATAATCTCCTAATTTTGAAGAAAACATCCAGATATTAGTTTCGTTAGGCATATGGACGGGCTGCAAGGAAGCCCAGTAAACGCCGTCGGATATTACGTATTTTTTGTTTCTCGTATCTATCAAAGTATCCGGCGCAAGCATCTGTCTGGCTAACGGGACTCTGTCGTCGTATTCGGGTATATCCCTAAAGTCGTGATTCATATTGAGTATTTCGTAAATCAAGGCTTGAAATTCCGAAGGCTTGACGTTTCTCGGATAATAGCCTTTAGTGCTTAAAATATTTTCTATTGATTCCGTAAGCATGCTGAGCCTGTCGAGATTTTTCTCCATAGAAATAGAAACGAAAAGCCTGTGATTTTTAAGCTTCGTTTCCATTAAATTATTTATTTTATCTTTAGTCTTGTTATCCAAAAAATCGACGTAGTTTTTTATCAGCGCTCCGTATAAAGGATCTTCTTTAGCCCTTTCTTTTTGGGCGGCGAATGCGTCGAGTTCGCCCGTAATATTGGGAGAGCCGTAAAGCATAAACTGAATAATGGCGCCGGGGATGAGCAAGTCTAAAATAGCTTCAAATGCGGTAGTATCGGCGGCAACAATCGACGGAGAAAGCTCGAGTATGCTTCCCGCCGTTCCGTTATCATGAATATAAATGCGCTCGTCGTCTTTATACCACATATACGGCAAGACTTCGGAAAGGTGAGTATATTTTAAACCTATGTCTTTTAGCAATGGCTGCATTGTTTTTTCTCCTAACGCCTAATTCTGAACATATTTAATTTATCGTTTTTATATTTCTTAAACAGGTAATTTCCGTAAAGCCATCTGCCGGAACGGACAACTACAAATATATCCTGCCCGCTGTGAAACGTTTTTTTAGAAGAATACGGAAGTATCCATATTTTTTTTATAACCGCCGGAATATATAAAGGCGGAGTGCTTGTTTTAAGCATATATTTTAAAAGATACTGCGATACGGAAACCGATTTTTTAAAATGATAATCAACGTTTTTGACGGCCTTAACGCCGCTAATTCCCATTTCGTCACATGCCGCAGTATG
Source organism: bacterium (assembly GCA_021798875.1). Lineage (GTDB taxonomy): Bacteria > SZUA-79 > SZUA-79 > Acidulodesulfobacterales > Acidulodesulfobacteraceae > Acidulodesulfobacterium_A. The sequence goes on from JAJZBN010000022.1 coordinate 13,449, forward strand.
CCTTAAAGACACGGGACAGTTAACTTTAGCTTTTTTCTGCTCTTCCAATTTAGCGTATAAAGCGGGATGCAGTGACGCTTTGTAATTAGTTACCAAAGACGAACAGTTGCCCATATCCGATTTAGCTTCTGGGCAGGAATAATTGCTCGAATACGGAAGTAAAGCGCATCCCGAAAAAGCAAGCATTATAAAACCTATCCCGCCTAATACTCCAGCTATTTTTAATTTTTTATTTTTTAGCATTTTTAACACCCCGCTTTAATTAATTTTTTCTTTCTTATTCTTTTTAATATTTACGGAACAATAGTTATAAAAGGATACGATAAATTTGTTAAAAACCAAACCTTATCTCGTTTAGGCGATGTGACTCCTATTCCTACGTTGTATCCGTTTTTCATTAATAAATGAATAAGAGCAATAGCTTTTGGTTTTATGCTTACGCTTTCGTTTGCGATTAAAACATTTTTATTAATAAGTCCTGCTTTATATTTAGATTTAATTTTTTTTTCAGGAATACCTATAACGATAGGGTCACCTACTCTTTTTGTAATTTCAATTCTTTTCTTCATCGTCTCTTTAAATAAAACATTATTATTTTCGTATCCATGCTTTTTTAAAAGCGCAATGATATTTCTGACTGTTTTAATTTTTGCGGTATTAGCATTAACTGCGTATAATCCTATAATACGACTTTTACCGTTAACGACATGAACAGTTTTAATATATGCTTTTACATTTGACTCCGTCGGCTGCATAAGGGCTTTTTTTTCAATTTTGCTAATGGTAGCAGCATTGGCAGCGGCGGAAATAAATAGAATTGAAACAAATAAAAGCATAAATACTGATTTTTTCATAATAAACCCCCTTTAATTTGAATTGATTAATTTACCTTTTTTAGTTTTAACAGTCTTAACTTTCTTTTCTTTTTCTTTATCCATATTACTTAAAATTTTTAAAAATATTACTTTGAATTTTCTTGACGTTTACGGTTTTTATTCCTAACAGTTTATAAATCCGACCGATGTTGAGCCCTAAAACCGCCTGATTTTTAATAATAAAATACGGCACTCCGTAAATAGAAAATTTCTGAGCCAAATGCGTGTCGTATTCAAGTCTTTTCATAGCGTAATTAGACTGTTTAAATTTAGGCGGTATATTGCCGGACTTAGTAAGATAAATTTGCTTAACCATTATCTTATTGAGCAAAGCTATTTTAGCTTTGTTTGATAATCCTTGAGATTTAGTAAAATAATAAAGCTCCATTTCGGTAGAATGCGGATGAATGGACGGCTGCGGTATTAAAAATAAATACCTCGTCATTTTACCTCTTAACCTTTTAGATTCTGTCGTAAGCCTTTCAAACGCCCTGCAATAAGGACAGTCTATATTTGCAAATTCTATTACTTTAACCGGACCGTGTCCTATTTTGATAGCTTTTGATAAATCGACGTATTTTGCTATTTTTACGGCTTTAGACGCCTGCATACCCGCCATAGACTCGCCGGTTAAATTCTTGCCTGTATTAGTCCAAATTTCTCCGAAAACTAATAACTTTTTAGCGGGATAGACGTAAACTATCTGACCGTTAGGCATTAACGCCCCATATAAGCCGTTTATAGGCGTATTTATTACTTTAGATATTTTAGTATGCGGCAGTATAGACTGAATAGTCGATAAAGACATTGCATACGATTTGACGGTTAAAGAAAATACCGTTATTAAAGTTAAGATAAATATTTTTTTCATTTTTTAGCCCCCTTTGATTTAGATTTATTAGTTTCTATATTCTTTTTATACGTTGCATAAAACCCGTGCGTTAAAACTAAAGTTAGTTTCCTGCCTGCTCCTACTACTACCACCGGCATCATGGAATTTGCCATTTTAGAATAAAACTTAGACAATTCTCCCGCCGCCGTGCTTAAACCCTGCCCTAACCCCGCCTCGCCTACGTTGGACGGATTTATGGTAGAAGTGGAACCTAATGCAGAATAGCTCATAGTCTCGGATTGCATGCTTACCACGTTTGCAAAGCCTTGCATAATACCCGCCATAAATTCCCTTGCAAGTATAGCGCCCTGCTTTGTTACGACCTTGCCTCTTAAACCTACCTTGCCGTGTTCGCCTACTATATAGCCATGAATAGGCACGGATATATGCTTATTGCCGCCTTTGACTATACAGGATAAATCAGTCGTTCTTAAATAAACTCTTTCGCTTGAAAGGGAACCGTAGCCCTCGGCTATAACGAAACAGCCTTTCATAGAAAGCCTGTACTGATTAGGCAAAAACGATAAATTAGTAAGTCTTATAATAGTAGGATAAGGATTTGATTTGCCTTTCATAGAAGCAGGAGCGTCTAAACCGTTAAGAAGGATCCCTTGAGTAAATGCTCCCGCCGGAACGTAAAAGCCCCCGATACTTTTTTTTTTATTTTTTTTGGAAGTCCTTGGAGACGAATTTAAAATCGTATTTATAGGATTAGTTATCGGCACTATATTAACCTGAGGCTTCTTGCCTGGAACCGGCGGAGTAGCATATTTAGAATTATTATTATTAAACGGAAGAGGCGGAGTAAACACTCCCCTTGCTGCGGGCTGATTAGACGTTTTTACTCCTTTTGCGCCGTTGGTAGAATGGATCACCGCTACGTCGTGCAATTCTTTCTGATAGATTTTATTCTGTTTTTGTAATTTTTTTATTTCGGCGTTATTTTCCTGAAGCTGGTTTTCGCCCTTGGCTACCCAGCTCTGCTTAGACAGTTTATTAACGTTTATTATATTTGCGACGGGGGATTTTTTAACCTTTAGCATGTGCGGTTTTCTGACGAACAGCAAAGCTATTATAACTACGATTAAACCTATGCCGCCGAACATCGCTATTTTTACGAACAACTGCCACTGCTTTTCGCTTTTAAACTTAGAACGCAAATTGGCTATAAAAGCGCTGCCTTTCTTTTCGCCGTCCTCGTCGTCGTTAAAATTATTATCGTTTAAATTCAAATCATCTGACATATTATTCCCCCATTATTAATAATCTTGTAAAAGTATTTTTAAAAAGATGTTCGTTAGACAAAGATATTGCAAGGATATTGTTTCTTAAATGAAGAAATTCTTTATTGGATAAAGAAATCTCGTTATTAGAAAGATTTTTAATTAAATATTCATAAACGGTAAATCTGCCCTTGTATTCTTTTACCAGCTTTACCGCTACTTGCGGATAATTGGATTTATAAATAATATCCTTTTTTTTAAGCATATATCCTTTAGGTATTCGTTGTGCGTAAATATCCCTGAAAACTTTCGCGACGTATTTGGAAAATCCGCCGTTTGAATGAAACGAACGGCTCTTAAAATCAGCAAAGCTGTTTATATAAACCGTCTGAGGCGGAATGTTCTTAGGAACGAGCAGTAACGATACTACGGAATTTCCTGATTTAAACAGAATGGAACTCGGCACTTTAGGATATACGACTTTTTTAACCGCTCCGGATTCTATCATATAGGGAGAAAAAACGACTATGGCGTTTCTCCCGTTTAACGTAACGGATACGTCTCCCGTTTTAGATGTTCTTGCATAATCGATGTAATGGCTGAAGCTGATTCTGTTAATAAAAGCTCTCGACAGGTAAATAGTTTTAGTCTGTCCGGGCTTTACGCTTATATGAACGGCGTTAACGGCAGACGGCAGATTAAGCGGCTTTTCGTTTTCCGCCGGCAGCGGCGGAACTGCTCCGAGAATATTTTTTTTAACCGCCTTATTCGTTTTAGGGGGGCGGACACGGCTGCCCTTTTTACCGCCGCTTTTTATTTTGGGGGGCGCGGGATATAAAGGATGACCGTATCCGCTCGGAGGTGATGCGAGAAAAAAAACGGCTAAAGATAACAAAAAAAGATAAGAACTAATATGCTTTCTTCTGATACGAGATAGACTTGACATAAAACTCTCCGTTTTGAATTAAATATTTTATTTTTAAAGTTTTCTGATAGCTTTTGCTTTTATCGGTTATAACCCTTATAAGCGTTCCGCCGATATAAATCGTATGATGTTTAACTCTAATGGTTTGAGGGAAGAAAGCCTGAGAAACCGAAAGCGTGGCAAGCGCTTTCATCTGCACTAATAATTCAGATTTTAAGGCGTTATAATTGGGCGGATAAGCAAACTGCAAGAAAAGATTTAACTGCGTTTTATAATTATGAGGCGTTAAATCTAAAAGCGTCTGCGATAAATACTGCCCCATATCTATTGCGTAGCCTTTGGAAACGTGAGAACCGCTTACGTAAAAAGCTTTTTTTACCTTAGGCGGCAATATTATAGTCTTCGACTTGTTCGTCAAATGAAATATCATAATCATCTGGGCGATTATAACCAAAGACATGGCTATGACCGCTATTCTCATAGTCCAAGTCTGGAGTATGGCTCTGTCTAATTCGCGCTTAAAATTTTTCCAATCCATTGATTATTACCCTTCTATCTTTGAAGTTTATTTTAGAGATATAGCAGCATTTGCCGTATCCGTATAACTTTATATTTTTAAGACCCAAATAGCTTTCCGCCGATTTGGCTCTTTCCAATGCCAGTTTATTGTTGTATGCTTTAGTCCCGAAGTGATCCGTATAGCCCGTTATCGATTTTATTTTTATCTTCTTTTCGGCTATAAGCTTTTTGATTTTATTTAGTTTTCTTGAAAGTATTTTATTTATCGTGAATGAATTAAACTTAAACCCGTAAACCGTAAATTTAACGGGTTTAAATTTAACGGAACGTATTGCGTTTGCATTACCTTTAAGTAAATCTGCAAGTCTTTTCAGCGCTCCGGCGACAGGAACGCTTTGAGATTTAGAAACCGGTTTTTGAAGTTTAGTCAACGCTTCTTTTTTTTGAAATACGTAAGTAAGCACCGGCACGTATTTTGCGCCGTAATCGTAAGCCCGCTGTCTTGTTTTTGCATAAGCGTTGCCCGCAAAAACAAGACAGAGCGTAAAGACAATTAATAGAATTCTTTTTTTTTGCATTTTTCTACCTGATGATTAATTTTTGATGCGATTTAATGTTTTTTTTGACGTTTAGAATTCCAAACCAATAAGAAAAATGGGACAGGTAACCTTTTACGTTTCCTTCTTTAAATTTTGCATATTTTGCGGCGATTATAACGCCCGCTACCGCCCCGTAAAGAGCCTGACGAAAAATTAGAATACTGCCGAAGGTTAAGGCTATTATTATTAAGCCTTCCTGCAATTCCCACCAAAGAAACTGAACCGGAGCATCGATATATTTGGGTATTCTTTTAAATTCCATTTTTTTTACTTCTCCTTAAATTATTGCTCCGGCAAGAGATGCTCCCATGCTTGCGACACCCAATACTATCTCGGGCGCAAGGAAAAACAGCACTATGGCAATAAACGAAATTATGCCCGTCATCCAGTGTTTCGCAACCATCATAACGACGCCGAATAAGAGCATAAAAACGGCTATTATAATACCGGGCGCACCAAACACAAAACCCATTATGGTATTGTAAAAGTCGGCGAAAGTTCCCGATGTCGTATTTACGGTAAAAGCCGTTACGCTTTTGCTCATTAAAGCAAAGGCGAATAAAGCCAATAACGTTAAGGCCAGCGTAAGTTTAGCTTTGCTGTTTGCATTGAGTTTTGCTTCAAAATTTGAAATCGAATCGTTGATTTTTTTGACCGTCTGCATTTTTTTTAACTCCTTTAAAAAAATATTAGTTAAATGAAGCGGCTCTTCTATTTGCATAATAGAAAAGCCGCTAATTATTTAAAAATCGTAGTGCACGCCGACCTGAACGCCGTATTGATGCGTCATAGAACTCGGTTCGTAAAATACGTTATTCTTGCTGGAATGTTTAAAGAACAGCGCAGAATAGTAAATATCTCCAACTAAAGAAAGATTGTCGGTAAGTCTGTATCTTGCGCCTTCGGCTATCGTATAACCGTTTTCTCCGGATAAGTTAAATTCAAGATTATTGGCGGTAGGATAGCCGTCTATCGTAAGACCTTGTAATCCTTTTGTAGTAGCGGTGCCGTTAAAGCCGTCTAAATATTCAAGTTTAAAAACGTTAGAAACTTTAGGCGTAAAAGCATAAATGTTTTTATACGTAAGACTTAAATATTTAACCTGATAGCTTTCGTCATAACCGTTTGCGCCGTTTGAAAAAGAGGAACCTGAAGCCATAAAGTCGTGATTTAAATCGCCTAACGATAAATAAAGTTCGTTCTGCATTAATCCGCCCATAAGCCTTGGGTCAATTCCTGCTCCTACCGAAAAGTTATTTAAAGAGTAATGAACGTTGCCGGTAGTAGTCGTTCCGCCCTGAGTGGCGCCGGTATAGGTTGCTGGAACGTAGCCGAAAGAACCTCTTAAAGATAAGAGAAAAAGGTTATTGTGGTAATTAAATCTTTGGACTAAAGAATAGTTAGTCCCCGAGTCGGTGTCCCCTGCTGTTTCGCCGTAGGCGAAATGCCCTACGCCGACTTTAGTATTGGACGTCCAATAGGTATAACCGTGAGCGTAACTGGTCGCCGCAAACGTTAAACTTAAGACAGCGGCTAAAGCTAAAGATAAAAACTTTTTCTTAAAAATTTTTCTCATACATCCTCCGTTAAAATTAAATTATTTTTTTTTATATGACTACGGCCGTTCCGTAAACCGTAACCGCCGTTATATAGTCATTACTGTTTGAAACGATGTTCTGGATATCTATCCTTATGCCCTCGACGGCATTTGCTTCCAAGTCGTGAGCTTTAGAAGATAACTTATCCATTGCCTCATTTATGGTTTTATCCGTATTTGCGGTAAATATATTTAAAAAACCGCCTTTTTTAACTTCGACGGAACTTCTGAATGAATCTGCATACTTTTCAGAGTATATCGCCGTCTCTTTTACAATTCCTTTTACCTCTTTTACGTTTTCTAACTTTGTCGTGCTTAACAGCATAAAAGCCTCCTTTGAATTTGAATTAGATAAAAAATATCACTTTAATAAATTCTTGTCAATACAAAAATTAATGAAAAAGTTATTTGTTTTCAAAACGCAATATTTTCTGCACTACAGCATTAAGCAAACCGCCTGTAAGTTCCCCTGTCCAATGAAAAACTATTTTATGGTGCATTATAAAAAAAGACTGCGGCACTTCGTTTATTCCGCCGTAGTTTTGAAGTTCTAATATATTTGCGTGGACTATTGGATAAACTAAATCTCTTTTTTGTATAAATTCAGGGACGGAAGCGCCGTTGACATTTACGTTAACTCCTACAATTAAGACATTTTTTTTATTTTGCTTATAAAATCTATTTAACATAGGCAGTTCCGCTCTGCAAGGCGGACACCACGTAGCCCAGAAATTTAATATAATTACTTTTTTATGGATTTTGTTTAAATCGATATATTTATATCCCGAAAGGTTGGGATTAAAGACCGCTCCTCTTATATTAGGAGCTTTCGGCGTATAGGCGTAGGATTTTTGAGAAACGGCAAGAAAAGCAAAAAATAAAACTACCATTAAAACTGCAACTCTAAGATGTTCCGTATGATTAATATTTTTGCGGACTAAATAAAAATTTTTGCAATGTTGATAAATATATTTTTCCTTAATTAAAGAATTGACTATATCGGATAAAACGTCTTTTGAAAGCTTTGATTGTGCTAATAAATCAGTAAAAGTAATGCCCGAATTTTTAGATATGATTTTGCAGACTAACTTCTGGTAACTGTCCATGGATTTCTCCTTATTAGTTTACGTTATGAAAAAAATATCATTTTAATAAATGTTTGTCAATACAAAAAATATTGAAAAAATATATTATTTTAAAACCTGAAAATCCTCGCAATAGCCGTGGCTATTAACAATATACTCTCCACCGCAGCAAGTATTTCCGCTATCGTCTTTTTTTGTGCATAGGCAACAGCAAGCGTTTGAAGAAATTAATCTGCAATCTTCGTCTTTAATTTGATTTGGCTCATACGAATTTAATAATGCTTCATTTGTTTTGATTTTTTCTTTTTTCATGATAATAATCTCCTTTAACAAATCGATTAATTTAGCTTTCCAATTGGTTACTATTATATAGTCGGGGCTATCCGCAAGACCAAAATCATAAAGTAAATCGAAGTCGTATTTTTTATCCATTGCGGATTCCGGCAACATATGCCTTGTTGAAAGTTTTATAGAATTAACCGCTTGAAAATATTCATCGGTCTTATCTGATATGCCAAATTGGTTTAAATATCTATTTATTGCGTCTTTAATAATTTCCGACCTACTATTAAGCGCCGTCGAATTTTCATCATCGGATACACTACAATTAATAAAATCAATGTAAACGCTATAATAAAAATTATCAAAATCGACTTTATCAATATTACTATCAATACAAACAAATTTAAAAGATAAAACGGCTTCCCCGTTTAATAACATATTCGATATTTTTCTGTCTATGATATTTGCAAAATTTATTATCATACCACCCCCCCCCCTAAAAAATTGAATATATTTTTTGTCCGGAAAAAGTTTCAAAAATATTTTGCTCTATTTCGATAGAACTATCGCAAAAAGCGTCGTTAAAATCATCAAATATCATTCTTTCTTCGTCTGACATATTAGATGTATCAATATTTGTTTCTTTTTTAAAAACTTCTTCCGCTATGTCGTATTTTTTTCGCATTATCAAATCCTGAAAATAATCTTCGTATGTTTCCGCTCTTAAACCTGCGCCGCTTATATAAGTAGGAACAGTATTTCCTGTTGACTCTTCAAGAAAATCTTTAACGGTCACATAATCAAGAATATCTAACCGTTTTCCAGTCGGGCGGGCATGTTCTGAAACATCATAACCCACATCTACTATTTCTACTTCGTATTTTAAATTGTTTTTAAGAACTTTAAGCAATTCCGAATTTACTTCTTTTATAATGGTTGAAATGCGATCGCCTATCAGCATAACGGCTTTATCAACCATAAGTTGCAAATCGAATTGATTAGAGTTTTTAGAATTTTCTTTTAGCATATATAACCTCTCGTTGAATTTTAGAAAATTAAATCAATTAAATAATAAAAATTCCTCTTTTTTAAAATAAAAGTAATTGTTTTTCGTATATTTCTTCGTTATTATTGATTTTTTTACCAATATAAACTTTCATATTTTTATATTGCTCGTCGGTAAGCGTTATTATCCTGACGCTTCCATTCAGCGGAATATTATTAATAACTAATTGCTCATATGTTTTAACGGAATATTGCCCTTCGCATGCTCTCATATACACGGAATATTGAATCATAAAAAAACCAGAACTTATTAACAGCTTTCTAAAGTCTATATAATTTTTTTTGTCTTTCTTGCTTTTGGTCGGCAAATCAAATAAAACAATAAGTCTCAAATATTTTACTCCCGCCCATCGTCTAAAAACGAAGGAAACAATAAATCGTCAGGTTTATTATTTTTAACGGCTTTTGCATAAGATTGAACTGCTAATCCACAAGTAAACAGAATAGTTTCTCTTTTTCCATTAAAAACAACCTTATTTTGTAAAATTAATAATAAATCTGCTTTATCTTTTTTTGTAAATTCAATATTAAAATTTGATAATGTTCTATATTTATCAAATACAACGATGTCCACAAAAGCCCTGAAAGGCTCTATTAAATCATCGGCAAGATTAAAGGCGTTAAATTGATTATCGTGATGAACGCCTATCGACGGAAATAAACCTGACGTCGCAATAGACCGAGCTACTGCACCTCTGATAATGGAATAGCCATAATTTAAAGCAATATTCCTAATATCTGCATATATTTTATTTGGTTTATTTACTCGCACAAAATTATCAAATAACGATTGAAAATATATTCTGGCCACCTGAGATTCTAAATTAGAACTATCGCCTGATAAAACCGTATCTCTTAATCGCTCTAAAACAACGTGATTTTTAAGACCTTTTGATTTTAAAACCTCAAATTGATTGTTTATTTTAGCTTTAATTATTTTCTGCCAGCATCGCTTTTTAAACGGTTCCGATAATTCAATTTGCAATCTCGATATCCCCGAAAACCTGCAATGAGTATTAAACGGAATATAGATACCATTGGGAGTATGCTTATCGTTACAAGTAAATAATGTTATTCTGCTATCAGCTATTTTCGACAACAAAGAGGCACTTATCGCAATTTGCGGATTATCTAACATAATAACAGATATATCGCTTAACGGTATGCTCGTCTCCCTGTTTTCTGATTTGATAATTAAATTATTCAACTTTAAACTTAAATAATTTTTCTCCGTTACAAATATCGTTTTTAATTTCATTTTTAAAAAAAATAACTTTTAAATCTGATTTCCCTGTTTAATTTTTCCGTTTTTTTCTTAAGGAAAACGGACAAAACCTTACAAACACAACGCTTTGGTGGTTATGCGTTTTAACCTCTCATATTTTAAACAACCAATAAACCAGCGTCTTTTACGGCTATTGCTTTTACAGTAGTTTTAACCTCTCATATTTTAAACAACCAATAAACCAACAATTTCAAGCTTATATTAACAAACCAGAGTTTTAACCTCTCATATTTTAAACAACCAATAAACCCGTCGGATTTTCTATCGTTCCGTTTTTGATTAGTTTTAACCTCTCATATTTTAAACAACCAATAAACCAAACAGGCGCAGAAGGCGGTATGGGTCTTAGTTTTAACCTCTCATATTTTAAACAACCAATAAACCCGGTAAATAATTAGGGGGGCTTGTCTTTCTGTTTGTTTTAACCTCTCATATTTTAAACAACCAATAAACAGACTACGCCGAAATACGAAAA
>JAJZBN010000022.1:24370-30916 GCA_021798875.1 bacterium
GTTTTAACCTCTCATATTTTAAACAACCAATAAACCCGGTAAATAATTAGGGGGGCTTGTCTTTCTGTTTGTTTTAACCTCTCATATTTTAAACAACCAATAAACAGACTACGCCGAAATACGAAAAATAAAACTGTTTTAACCTCTCATATTTTAAACAACCAGTAAAGTTAATCAAATTATATCTCTTGTATAATGCGCCCGAATCCTAATCCTACCTTATATCCTATGAATTCAGGCAAATTATAATCCGAAATAATCATGGTTTTTATTGCGGGAAACCATTTTTGCCCTTCTTTAACGCTTGTTTTAAAAAACTTAAAATCTTGAACCTTTATCATAATATTCGGTATTTTCACGCCTATCGATTTAGCCTGATATTCCAGATCGGACTTAATTCTAGAAATTAAATACTTCGTAAAATCTTGAATGTTATGTTTTTCTACCACAGAATGGATAATTTTAAATTCAACGGCATTAGCCGCTATGACTAAAGGCGTTAGCGTTTTATAGATATGTATCGATTTTTCCGGTAAATAATAATCATCTCCGTCAACGATTATTTTTAATATATCCGCTCCATAGAAATTCCTATTCTCGTTAATTTTATAGGCTATATGCTTTAAAAGGCTTTCATCGTTTTTAGTTAAATAAATTTCAAACCTATTGCCTAACGGCTTGGCGTAAATAACTGGTGGAAACGCTCTTTCGTGCCACATAACCGTATCTTTAAATTCCTCGCCAGCGATAGAACCAATATAGTTTCTGACTTGTCTGGAATTAAAATTACTTAAAGACTTATTCGTGTTTACGGTAATTTTCATTTAGAATTTATAGCTCGGATACCTCATCCATAAGGACAGGAACAAAAGCTATCCTCCGTGTTTAAAGTTAATTTAAACTAAAATCTCATATTTATCAACGAGTCCCGCCTCATAAACAACGTATATTTACGAGACGGGGATATTAAACCGCAATGCGTTACTATTCTTTCTCTTCCTTTTCCGCTTTGGCATATTTCTTAATAAATCCGGCAATGTCTATATTATCGACGGTTATATTTTTCAACCAGTTGTCAAAAGCGGAGACGCAAGCATTTTCTTTATCCGTGAACATATCGTCGATTTGAATTTCGGATAAATATTTTTCGTCTTTCGGATAGGAACGCATTATAGTATCGCCTTCGGCATTTTTAATATTAAAACTAACTACGCCCCAACCTTTATTTACGATGGCGCCAAGCGGATGTTTTACGAATTCTCTCAAGATACTGTAAAACAATCCTTTTTCTATATCAGACCATTCCTCTTTCATGGCGACGGAACTATAAAATTCGACTCCGGGAATTATATATTCCCTGCTGATAATATTCTGAATATCGCTCTTTTTTTCGGATTCGTTTTTTGATTTACCTGCATCTTTGTCCGCTTTTCTTTTGCTCCGATTTTCTTCTACTTCTTTCTGCCATTCATTAACATCTTCCACCGTAAAAAATTTGCGGGCATAATTGTTGTAGTCTAAAATATCGTCTCTTTTGATTATAGTGTCCGTTCCTATAAGTTTACTTTTGTTCCAAAAAACACCAGGCTTATCTTTTATTTCCCCCGAATAATACATGGATTCATCATTAATAATTCTTTTAGAAGGTAAAAAGTTATGTATTATAATTTTACCAGACACGATTAGTCCCGTTCCAAAAAGAGATATTAGAGGATTTAACCCTTTTAAAGTTTCCCTTTCGGCAATGCCTAACGAAGATTCTTTCTCTGTACCGCTTCCGCCGCCGTTAGCCATGTAATGATAACTTTTAACAAATTCCTTATCTATAGTTATCCCTTTTTTTATCGCTGCATCTAAGATTATACTTGTTCCGATACGTCTGAATTTTCCATCCGTGCCGTTACTGCTGTAAAACGGCACCTCTTTTACCCCCGAATCTACAAGTACGGGCATTTTTTTGATTTCCGTCGTTCCGCTTCCTTTGGTTTTATTTAAATCAACTTTTGTCTGCATTAACGGACTTTCCGTTTTAAAGATTATGTTTACTAAATTTTCCAACATCGTAAAACCTCCTTAAATTAAAAATTAATGTTATATGTTATATAGCGAAGTTAAGAAACTATCGTTCCGTAGTCTTCTAAAATCTTAAAAATATCAGATTTATATCTCGGCTCATGAACGCGGGCATCTAATATATAAATATCGCCTTCGTCTTTTTCCGTCCTTAACAATCTCCCTATGGACTGCCGGAGCATTATGTACATTTCATTTCTATTTATAGTGTAATAATTTCCTTTTCCGTATAAATCTCCCGTTTTTTTGTTTATTCTGTTGCTTTTTTCGTCGGCATCAAGCATAAGCCGCGAATTTTTAACGGGAAAAAGAAGCTTGACTATATAAACCTTTTCAAGTAACTTACCTGGCAAATCTATGCCTATAGCGTAATTTCTCGTGCCGACGAGAATGCCGCCTTCTCTTTTAAATTGTTCTATTATTGAATTAACCGTTCTGTCCGGAGTAGCGCAAATAGATTTAATGCCTAATGATTTTAACTTTTCGCAAATAGCCTTCGCTTCGGCAAAACTTCCGGTAATAACAAGCGAAGTCATATGGTTATAAGTTTTAGCGATATACTCAGCTCGTTCCGCTACCCAATTTTCGTCGGGCTTTTCGCCGATATCATCAGTATATTTCAGCTTAAGAAAATTTTTGTCGCATAAATGTATTCTTGCGTTTTCACGCTTAAAATCGGATTTTTTCACTAAAATGGGAACCCTGTTGGGAAAATTGTATATGCCCATCTTATAAAACATATAATTTACAGATGCAGCGCTCATCGGGTCGGGCACGGGATATATCGTTCCTGAAATACCTATACAGCCGTTTATTTTGCTAAAAAAATGGTTAGCAAGAGAAATACTTATATCGGCTTTTAAATAATGTATGGTAGGAAAGCCTTTCGCTGGAGAATAATAAACCCTGACCGAAGCTTTCTTTTCGTCTTCTCTACCTGAATCTTCAGTGAGAGCGATACAATTTAGCATTTCTTGATATTCTTTTAATAGTTCTTTAGCCTTTAATTCCTTAAGCGCAGATATCGTCTTTTTGCTAAGTTTTAGCGCTTTCTCTTTTCTTATGTCATCGACGAATCTCCTTGCTGTTTCCGTTTCGATGCCCGCATGTAGGAAGTTTTTGTTTATTTCTATGTATTGACCCACTAAAGAACCGTTTATATGCTTATTTATTATCTTAGATAGAGATTTTTGCATTTTCCTTAATTGAAGCAAAATATCTTTATTTGAATTTTTATTAACAAAATTTTTGACGAATTGAGAAAGCCTTAACACGGAAAAAGACGCCGTTAATATAATTTCTTGAGCATTGTATATTTTGTCCACTTCATCAAGAATAAAATTATATTTTTTATGCTCACCGTTAACTGACATCCGATGGCTTCTTCTTAACAAGAGGACGTGGTTCGTAACGACTATATCGAAATCGTCAAAGTTGTTGGGTATGCTTGCTCCTTCTTCGCAGTGATATTTCTCGGCGATAACGGATTTAAAATCTTCCGGAATTATGAATTTGGCAAATAAATCATCAAAAAATACCGCAGTTTTAAACTGAACATATTCTTTTACTAAGTCAGAAAATTCAAAATAGTCGTAAAAATTTTTATTGATTTTTTTAATATCTAAATATTTCTTTTTCTTATCGTTTGTGAATTCCGCTATATCGGATATAGAATTTTGAAATTGTTTTTTAAGTTTAAAATTTTTAAATAATTCGTTAAGCGATATGCTTGTTTTCTCTTTAAAATACTCCTTTATAGGCGCATCGTCTTCAAAGTAGGAATAAAATTCCTCATCTAATTTCGTTATATCTAAATAATTTATTACGCCTATTACCTTGCCTACTTTCATCCCCTTTATTTCATTTGCGTAATTCCTGATTATTGCATCGTATAATTCGTTCACTAATTGGTTAGAATAAGTAGATATAATAACCGTTTTCCCTGTTTTTTTTCTTATATCGACGGCAAGGGCGGGAATAACGTAAGTAGTTTTTCCGAAACCTGTTTGTAATTCTGCAAGTGATATTTTGCCTTTATAAAAATAATCCAATGCCTGCTTTACGTAATCTTTTTGTTTTTGCTTTAACATCTTTTTTCTCCTTAAATTAAAAATTAATGTTATCTACATAGGTTTTAACCTCTCATATTTCAATAACCCAGTAAAACGAATACCTTTTTAGAACAGCTCTTGCGCTACGTTTTAACCTCTCATATTTCAATAACCCAGTAAAACACTGTAATAATTCGTGAGAACCGCAATTATGTTTTAACCTCTCATATTTCAATAACCCAGTAAAACTCCCGTTATTTCGAACAGATCCGTTAATTTGTTTTAACCTCTCATATTTCAATAACCCAGTAAAACATAGGCGTAGGCGATGAAATTAAATTAACGGTTTTAACCTCTCATATTTCAATAACCCAGTAAAACTGGAGATGTTTTGCTATCACCCGCCTTAGAGTTTTAACCTCTCATATTTCAATAACCCAGTAAAACGAATACCTTTTTAGAACAGCTCTTGCGCTACGTTTTAACCTCTCATATTTCAATAACCCAGTAAAACTTTTTCTTGCCGCTTCGCCGTACGAAATAACGTTTTAACCTCTCATATTTCAATAACCCAGTAAAACCTATCACCCCCAACACTAATAAGTACAAGATACTTGAAAGAAAAACTTATAAAAAAAATTGATTATTTTCGTTTTATTTTTATGACTTTTTACCGTTTTTCTTCTGCATATACTATAAAATTTAATAAATTCCTAATACCCGAATCGTATTTCTTATAAAAATCATTAATATTCTCGTAATTGTCGCTTGTAATATAAAGATTATTTTTATCAAAATTTGTTAACGTGTTTTTTCCTATACCATCGCTCATTAATTTTTTAGCTTCTTCGATAGCGCGGGGCAATAATTCATTGTCAACAAATAAAGTATTATTCTTAATCTGAACAGGTATCATTGCATTCGAAATAGATACGGTTGATTTAAATAATACATGCTGGGCATCTTTTTTTTCTTTTAAAGGTATTAAAAACGGTAATTTTTGGCTCACTAAATTACTAAGTAATTTGGATTTTTTGGCTTGTTTTTCTTTATCGTTTTTGCCTGCCTGAGACGACTGAATATAATCTATTCCGTCTTCGTTAATAATACCATCCACAGCAAATACGGCCGGATTTTCTCTTATAATTTCAAAACTTACGGTTTCTTTTCCTGTTTTTTTGTTTTTTTTCTTTTTTTCGATAGTTACCGGTTCTAGTGTTTTTTCGTCTATAACGGGAGGTTTCGTAATAGACCATATGCAATAATTGCAAATAATGGTTCCTTCTTTTGCGTCTATATAAGGATAATCGTTAAAATACTCTGATATTTTATAATTTTTAAACATTTTACCTTCCGATATACCCCCGCAAAACATACACTTACCTTTATCATGATATTTTTCATCCATCCAGTTCTTTTTTGTATATTTAAAAGCGAATTCCGAAGGACTTATATATTCATGGTTCGGTAAACTCTTAAAATCAGGGTTTTCAAAGCTTTTATCTTCCGTTTCTATTAAGGACGTTGTCGGCATATAGCAAGCTGTTTTATTTTTAACCCAATAAGGCGGATATTGAGGATAAAAAGCGACTTTATGTGTTTCGATATTCCAGTTCTTGCAAGCTAAAGGACGCGACGGCGTTGTTTTATTAAGTAAATAACCTTTATCCTCTTCCATGTCAATTATCTTTATGCTTTTTACTTTTCCGTAGCCGTTTTTATTCTTTTTGCCGATATAATTCAAATCCGATAATAAATCGCCTATTGTATTTTTGTCTCCAGTTATATAAAAATAAATAGAATCAATTGACAGAGTTTCTATTCCAAATATAAATGCTTTAAAAAATCCTCCACCCGTATTTTGTTCCTGATCGTTTAATCCTTCAAGGGATATTTTTTGTTTGTAAAAATCCATTTTTGGAATTTCGACTTTTTTAATTATCTTAAGATTAAATGGCAATATATTAGCATTCTTATCTATATACCAAATAGAACCGGATAACGTTTTGTTTTTAACTTGAATAAATTTAGAAATCTCGTCTAAACAATCCTCCGTTTTGACATAATTATTATTTTGTCCGTTTCTCGAATGGCGAGCAAAATACTTGTTTAAGACGATAGAATCTAATGTCGTAAATCTGTCAAGTATTACGGGTGATTCTAATTCCATTGAAACTTTTAGATTTTCCATTTTTCCCCCTATTATTTTTTTATATTTATATAGCGAAAGCCAAAATATTAACTATACGTATATAGCGAAGTTGCGATATTAGTATTAAAATTATAAAAAGTTCTTGAAAACGTTTTTAGTCCGTATTCTTTTATTTCTTCTTTAATTTTTCTATTCCTTTCCTCGAAACTTTCGATATTCGCTTCCGTCGTATATATCCAAACATCTATGCCGAAATATTTTGAAACCTTT
>JAJZBN010000023.1 GCA_021798875.1 bacterium
ATCTTTATAAATTATCGGTTTTTATACCAAAAGGTTATGTAAGAGCCGTCAGGGAAGCTCTTTTTAAATACGGAAATCCAAAAATAGGAAACTATGAAAATTGCTCTTTCGAAACTAAAGGTAAAGGTTCTTTTAAGCCTTTATCTGGGTCAGAACCTTTTATAGGAGAATCCGGAAAAACTTCTTTCGTCGATGAATCTAAAGTAGAAATATTGATAGAAGAAAGGTTTATAAAGCAGGCGGTAAAAGAAATGAAAAAAGTTCATCCTTACGAAGAGGTTGCTTTCGATATTTACCCTTTATACGATTTTGGAGGAATAGAAACCGGAATTGGCGCGGTCGGTAATTTAGAAAACGCAGAGACGCTCGGTAAAATTTTGGAAAATATTCAGAATATTTTTTCGCCCGTTTTTATAAATTACTGCGGTAAATTAAATAAAAAAATAAAAAAAATAGCCGTAGTATCCGGAAGCGGATTTTCTTTTATAGAAAACGCTATAAAAGCGGGCTGCGATATTCTGATATCTTCCGAATTAAAACACAGTATGGCAATAAAAGCAAATTTAAGCGGAATATCTTTGATTGAAATGTCCCATTTCGATACAGAAAAATATTTTACCGAAATAATGAAAGATATAATAGAAAAAGAGTTTAATTCTAATATTCCGGTTTTTGAGAATAACGGCGAAAACAGCCCTTTTAATAAATTTAAATAAAACATATAAACATAAGGAGGATAGTTTTGAACGAACAAATTTCTTTTATATTGGATATCC
Organism: bacterium; assembly: GCA_021798875.1. Classification (GTDB taxonomy): domain Bacteria; phylum SZUA-79; class SZUA-79; order Acidulodesulfobacterales; family Acidulodesulfobacteraceae; genus Acidulodesulfobacterium_A. The sequence goes on from JAJZBN010000023.1 coordinate 777, forward strand.
AGAATATTGATTTGGAGTTTTTAAAGTTTGAGGAATCGTTAAAAAAAATATATAACGAAATTGAAGAACTGCGTAACGGCATTGATTTAAAAAAAACGGAATATGAAAAATTAAATGAAGATTTAACGGAGTTAAATAAAAAAATATCCGGAACCGAGGTTGAAATTAAAACCTTCGACGACAAACTTAATAAAATGAAAGATACCCAAAAACTTATAAAAACAAATAAAGAATATAATGCGCTGCAAAAATCGATAAAAGATACCGAAACTTTAAAAAAGAAAGCCGAAGGCGAATTAATTATGTTGGCTGAAAGCCAAACGGCATTGAACGATAAAATTAATTTAATAAAAAAAGAGTCGGAAGATATGCAGGTTAGTTTATCTTCAAAAGATGCCGAATTAAAAAATAAAGAGAAAGAATTCGAACTATCTAAAGAAGATTTTTTAAAAAGGAGAGATGCGGCGAAGAACAAAATTAAAAAAAGCTACTTAGATGTATACGAAACTATAAAAATAAGAAAAGGATTTCCGGCTATTGCTCCGGTACTGCAGTCCGGAGCTTGTACGGGATGTTACAGAATGCTGCCGCCTCAGCAGTTTAACGAACTTATATCCGAAAATGTTTTTATGCAGTGTCCAATCTGTTCAAGGATTCTTTATATTGAAAGCGTTCCGCAGGAAACCGTTGCGGAATCAGCGCCGCATTCTCCAAAAACATCTAAAAAAACCGGCAAAGCTAAAGCATGATTAATATTAATAAATATGGATTTAAAAACATATAATTTAACGGTTTACACCGACGGAGCATCGCGGGGAAATCCTGGAAAATCCGGTGCCGGAATTTTCATTATAGACGAAGATAATAAGAAAACTACCTCATTAAAACAGTATCTTGGTATTTTAACTAATAACGAAGCGGAATATAGAGCTTTTATTATAGCTCTGGAATATCTATATAAATCTAAATTTACAAACGGCGCCGAAATATTTAATATTCTCTTTCTATCCGATTCGCAACTTTTAATAAATCAAATAAACGGAGTTTACTCGGTAAAAAGTCCAAATATCATTCCTCTTTATAATAAGGCAAAAAAATTAATAGAAAATTTAAATGCAGCATATTCATTTAAGCATATTCCGAGATCGCTTAATTTTAAAGCAGATCAGTTAGCAAATTCGGCTATAGATTGTAATGCAGAAAAGTTAGATATTGACGAACAAACGTCAAGCTGTTAAAATGATTAGTCGGTCGTAAGCAAAAGCGGTCGGTCGCAAAAAACTTTTGTTTTTTTGAGGAAAGTCCGGGCTCCAAAGAGCATAACGCCGTTTTAAACCGGTGAAGGCGACTTTAAGGAAAGCGCAACAGAAAATATACCGCCTCTTAATTGCCGTAACGGTAAAGAGGTAAGGGTGAAATAGCGAGGTAAGAGCTCACTTGGACATTATGTAAGTAATGTCTATGGCAAGCCCCGTTAGGAGCAAGAACAAATAGGAAGATCAAGGCTGCTCGCCTTATACGGTCTTCGGGTTGTTCGCATAGAGAAATGACCGGCATATACAGAACCCGGCTTACGATTTTGCTTACGGCCGTAATATTATAAAACTTATAAAAATCGTATGGACATAAAAAAAATAAGAAATTTTTCAATAATAGCCCATATAGACCATGGAAAATCCACTCTTGCGGACAGGTTTTTAGATTTTACGGGAGCAATTACCGAAAGGGAAAAAGTTTCGCAGTTTTTAGACAACATGGAACTTGAGCGCGAAAGAGGCATTACTATAAAAGCTCAGACAGTGAGGCTTACATATAATTACGGCGGAGTCGATTATACCCTTAATCTTATAGACACTCCGGGGCATGTAGATTTTTCGTATGAAGTATCTAAGTCTTTAGCCGCTTGCGAAGGGGCTCTTTTGGTAGTCGATGCCACGCAGGGCGTAGAAGCTCAGACTTTGGCCAATGTTTATATAGCTTCCGATATGAACTTAACCGTAGTTCCAGTAATCAATAAAATAGACCTGCCCAGCGCCGACCCTGAAAAAACCAAGAAAGAAATTGAAGAAGTAGTCGGTTTGGAAGCCGGAGACGCAATTTTGGCAAGCGCTAAGGAAGGCATAGGAATTAAAGAGATATTAGAAGCGGTTATAGATAAAATTCCTCATCCAAGCGGAGATGTAAACGCGCCGTTAAAAGCGCTTATTTTCGATTCATGGTTTGATTCATATCAGGGCGTTATAGCGTTAATAAGGGTATTCGACGGAACCGTAGTTCCAGGCGATACCATACTGCTTATGCACTCCGGAATTTCATATGAAGTTCAAAAAGTCGGCGTTTACAGTCCTTTTATGAAAGAGCTTAACGCTTTAAGCGCAGGAGAAGTAGGATTTATAATCGCCAATATAAAAGATTCCGGAAGGTTCAAAATAGGCGATACTATAACCCTTAAAAATAATCCTACCAAAGAACCTCTGCCTGATTTCAAAGAACCCAAACCTATGGTATTTGCCGGTATATATCCTATAGATTCCGACGATTATCCCGAGCTTAAAGATTCTATAGAAAAATTGAAATTAAACGACTCTTCTTTTTCATTCGAGCCGGAAAATTCGCTTGCGTTAGGCTTTGGTTTTAGATGCGGATTTTTGGGGCTTTTGCATATGGAAATCATAGTTGAAAGACTTGAACGCGAATACGGTTTAAGTCTTATATCTACGTCGCCGACTGTTCTTTATAACATAATAACGAGGAAAGGAGAAGTTAAAACTGCACTGAATCCTATGAAGTTTCCGCCTTCAGAAGATATTTCGATGCAGGAGGTCGAACATATAGAGGAACCTTTTATTAAGGCTAATATTTATGTTCCTTCGGAATACCTTGGTAAAATAATAAACCTTTGCGTAGAAAAAAGAGGAAGGCAGGTAGAATTAAAATACATTACTAAAACCAGAGTTCAGTTGGTTTATGAATTGCCCCTGTCGGAAATAGTTCTCGATTTTTACGACCAGTTAAAATCTCTTTCTAAAGGGTATGCTTCTTTCGATTACGAATTCAGCGGATATAGGCCGGCAGATATGATAAAACTCGAAATATTGGTAAATAAAGATCCGATAGATGCCTTATCGGTTATAGTTCATAGGGACAAAGCATACGCAAGAGGCAGAAACATAGTAGAAAAACTGCGGACTTTAATACCAAGACAGATGTTCGAAGTTGTTCTTCAGGCGCAAATAGGTTCCAAAATTATAGCCAGGGAAGAAATAAAGGCTTTACGCAAGAACGTTCTTGCTAAATGTTACGGCGGCGATATTACCAGAAAAAGAAAACTTTTAGAAAAACAGAAAGAAGGTAAGAAAAAAATGAAAAATATCGGTTCGGTCGAAATTCCGCAAGAGGCTTTTCTCTCGATATTGAAAGTCTGATATTGTCGACTACTTGTATACCATAGTGAAGAATTAAATTCTGTCAATTATAAACTTACAGCATTAGACATTATTAAAAAAAACTGGTATAATATCTAAAAATTAAAATGCTTTTTTTATGAACGATAACAAACATACATTATGGGATTATTTTAAAGCTATAGTAATAGCTATAGTTATTGCGTTATTGTTTAGAACCTTCGTCGTTCAGGCTTTCAAAATACCTTCAGGTTCGATGGAACCTACTCTTATACCAGGGGACCATATTTTAGTCAATAAGTTTATATACGGAATTCATATTCCTTTTACCAAAGACGTTATTCCAGTTGCGCACCCTAAAACCGGACAGGTTATAGTATTTAAATTTCCTTACGCAAAGAAATACAACCTTCATCCCGGAATAGATTTTATTAAAAGAGTGGTAGGTACGCCCGGTGACAAGATTCAAATAATAAACAATAAAGTGTATATTAATAATCGTATTTATAATTGTAAGTACGCTAAATGGACATCCGATAAAATTTTACCGGCTTACGATTCGCCAAGGGATAATTATGGACCTATTACAGTTCCAAAGAACGAGCTTTTCGTTATGGGAGATAACAGGGATAACAGTTTCGACTCTCGATACTGGGGTTTCGTTCCATATAAAGACGTAATAGGTCAGGCTTTTATAATATATTTTTCGTGGAATCCTAAAAATCATTTCGATATTTACTGGCATCGTTTTTTTAAAACAGTTCATGAATGTCCTATTAAAAATTTAGGGTGAGCTTAATGTCTAAAAGCGGGGTTATAGTTTTTGACGATAAAGAAACAGACTTAATTTTAAATGATTTTATAAATAAAATAATAGGTTCTGATTTAGACTTTAGAAATATCGCAATAATCGGCATAAAAAACGGCGGAATCATTTTGGCCGATTTGATAAAAAAAGCCGTATTAGACAGGTTCGACATAGACTGTAAAGTCGGTTATATAGATATGACTCTTTATCGGGACGACCCGTTTGCCGTTAAAAAATCCGGCGATTCCACGGATATCCCTTTCGATATCAACGGCAGGGAAATTTTACTCGTCGACGACGTTATAAACAGCGGGAGAACCGTCAGAGCTTCCATAGACGAAATATTTGATTTCGGAAGGCCTGCAAAAATTAAACTTGCTGTTTTTATCGATAAAGAAGGAAGAGAATTGCCTATTTGCCCTGATTTTATAGGCAGAAAAATAAAAGCGGAAAAAAATGAAATAATTAACGTTAATATTGCAAGTAAAAGCGATAAAAAATTTGTCGAAAAAATATGAGCTTTCAAAAAAAAGACCTCATTTCTATTAAAGACCTGTCGGCATCCGATATTAATTATTTTGTCGAAACCGCAAAAGAATTTAAAAAAATTTCCCTGAAAGACATAAAGAAAGTTCCGACGCTAAGGGGGAAAACCGTAGTAAATATTTTTTACGAACCATCCACCAGAACACGGTCGTCTTTTGAGATAGCGCAAAAAAGACTAAGCGCAGATTCTTTAAGTATTGCAGTTTCGCAGAGTTCCGTCGTGAAAGGGGAAAGCCTTAAAGATACTCTGCTTAATATTGAAGCTATGAAGCCAGATGCCTTCGTTATAAGGCATTCCGAATCAGGAGCGGCGCATTTCATATCTAAGATTACAAAAGCTTCGGTAATAAATGCCGGAGACGGTATAAACGAGCATCCTACTCAGTGTCTTTTGGATATTATGACGGTTGCGGAAGAAAAAAAAGATTTTAAGTCTCTTAAAGTGGCTATAATAGGAGACATTTATCACTCAAGGGTCGCAAGGTCGGATATTTACGGATTTTCAAAATTAGGCGCGGAGATTTATCTTTATGCTCCCCATTCTCTTTTGCCGATGAAAGCGGAATACGGCGGCGGCAAAGTATTTATAGCAAAAAATATGGAAGAAGCTGTTAAAAATGCCGACGTAATAATAATGTTGAGGATACAAAAAGAAAGAGCCAGCTATTATTTTATACCGTCAATAGAAGAATACAGAAACTTTTTCAGGTTGACGCCGGAGCTTTTGTCGAAAGCCGATAAAAAAGTTATGGTGCTTCATCCAGGGCCGGTAAACAGGGACGTGGAAATTTCCGGCAGTATAATAAACGAAAATAAAACGCACATATTTAAACAGGTTGAAAACGGCGTCGCAGTTAGAATGGCATGTCTTTATATTTTAATAGGATATCAGAAACTTCATGGATAAACTTTTAATAAAAAACGGCATAGTTATCGACCCTTTGACTAAAACTGAAGTCAAAAGAGATGTCTATATAGAAAACGGAATAATAAAGGATTTGCCGGCTAAAAAATCGATCAGCGAAAAATACGGAGTGAAAACTATTTCCGCCGAAGGTTTAATAGTTTTTCCAGGTTTAATAGATATGCACGTTCACTTAAGAGAGCCGGGTTACGAATACAAAGAGACGATAAAATCGGGAATGGAGGCGGCAATATCCGGAGGGTTTACATCGATATGCTGTATGCCTAATACAAATCCGGTAAACGACTCCGAAGAAGTAACCCGTTTTTTAATAGATAAAGCAAAAAATTTAGCTTTAATAAATTTATTTCCTATAGGCGCTATTTCCAAAGGGCTTAAAGGCGGTTCCTTAGCCGATATAGGAAAACTTAAAGAAGCCGGCGCCGTAGCGCTGAGCGACGACGGCAATCCGGTTGAAGATTCTGCTCTTATGGGCAGAGCGCTATTATATGCCGATACTTTTAATATACCCGTTATATCGCACAGCGAAGATATAAAATTGCGCGGCAAAGGCGTAATAAACGAAGGGGTTATATCTGAGCGGCTCGGCGTTATCGGCATTCCTAGTATTGCCGAAGATATAGGTACCGCAAGAGACGTTATTCTTGCCGGATATTACGGCGTAAAACTTCACGTTGCACATGTTTCTACGGCGGGTTCCATAGACATTATAAAACGGGCAAAAAAAACAGGGGCAAAAGTTACTTGCGAAACCTGTCCTCATTATTTTTCTCTTACCGAAGAATCTATGCTCGATTATAATACCAACGCAAAAATGAACCCTCCGCTTAGGACTGAAACAGATAAAAAAGCCGTAATTGAAGCAATAAAAGACGGAACCATAGATGTAATAGCCACGGATCATGCTCCTCATAGTAAAGACGAAAAGGATGATACTTTGGACGCCGCACCTTTTGGAATTATAGGGTTAGAAACTTCATTGCCCCTTACTTTAAGGCTTTTTCACGATAATAAAATTTCTTTAATAAGAATTGCGGAGCTTATGTCTTTAAATCCTGCGAAAATTTTAAATATAAGCAGAAGAGGTTCCGTTTCTAACGGTTATATAGGAGATATTACCGTAGTAGATTTAAATAAAAAATGGCAGTTTACCGAAAGAGGAATTAAATCTTTAAGTAAAAATTCTCCTTTTATAGGAGAATATTTTAAAGGAAAATCTTCTTTTGTTATAGCAGGCGGTAAAATTTTAAAAGAAAATTGAATAAAAATATTAATTGAATATGAATAATACTTTCAAAAAAGAAAGAGCGGTATTAATGTTTGAAAACGGGGATTTTTATGAAGGATTTTACGAAGGGAAGCCTTTGGAATCCGGCGGAGAAGCTGTTTTTAATACGGCTATGAACGGTTATCAGGAATTGATTACCGATCCGTCTTACAATGGACAAGTCGTTGTTATGACTTATCCTATGATAGGCAATTATGGAATAAACGAGGTTGATTTTGAGTCCGAAAAGGTATGGATCTCCGGCTTAGTAACAAAAAATTACGTTAATGATTATTCGCATTACGGAGCGGTTAAAAGTTTATCCGAATTTATAAATTCATACGGTTATCCGGTTATATCCGGAATAGACACAAGGCATTTGACTATTTCCATAAGAGACGGAGGGCAGTCTAACTTATATATAGCTCCAAAAGAAGCAGGCATCGATTATATTAAAAAGAAATTAAGTTCTTTGCCTAAAATGGAGGGTTTAAATTTAGTTTCAAACGTTTCATGCCAAAAGGTTTATGAAAATAAAACGGACTTTCCCGAATTCAGGGTTACGATTATCGATTACGGAGTTAAACTTAATACGATAAGATGTTTAAACGATATAAAAGCAGATGTTACCGTCGTACCACACAATTTTTCTAAAAAAGATATATTAGATACCGAGCCCGACGGAATTCTTTTGTCAAACGGCCCGGGTGATCCGCAAACTATGTTTGAAGAAGCTGAAACTATTAAAAGCCTGCTGGGTGTGAAGCCGATTTTTGGAATATGTCTGGGCCATCAGCTTTTGTCAAGATCTTTAGGTTTTGAAACTTATAAATTAAAATTTGGACATCACGGAATAAATCAGCCCGTTAAAAATTTAAAAAACGGCAAGGTAGAAATTACTTCCCAAAATCATGGCTTTTGCGTAGATTTTCAAGGTAAATCCGCCGATAAAGCAGACAATGATACTGTTTTGACGCATATAAATTTGAACGACGATACCGTCGAAGGCATTAAGAACGAAAAATTAAAGGCGTTTTCCGTTCAATATCATCCGGAAAGTTCTCCCGGACCGAGAGATTCCCGATATCTGTTTTCGGAATTTAAAGCAATATGTTTAGAGTAATAGATAGCGTTAATTCGTTGAAGCCTTCATTTCTTAATATTTCTAACGCAGATTTTATCGCAAAAATTGATGCGCTTTACGATTTGGCCGAAAATTGCGGATTATGTCCTAGGCGGTGCGGAGCAAAAAGATTAAAAGGTGAAAAAGGTTTATGCGGAGGAGAAGACGTTCTTAAAATAGCCAGCATAAATCTGCATTTTGGAGAAGAACCTCCTATATCGGGGAAAACAGGCTCCGGAACGGTTTTTTTTAGCGGCTGTCCGTTAAAATGCAAGTTTTGCCAGAATTATCCTATAAGCAGATATGGCGCAGGAACATACTATTACACGGCTGAATTTGCGGAAAAAATGGTTAAATTGCAGGAAAAAGGCGCGAACAATATTAACCTGGTAACTTCTGCCCATTATATGCCTTTTGTAGTCGAATCTATTTTTTTGGCTAAAAAAATCGGACTTAATATTCCGATAGTTTATAACAGTTCGGGCTATGAAGACGAAAGCCTGCTCAATTTGCTTGACGGCATAATAGATATATATCTTCCGGACATTAAATATTCCGATGACAGATATGCATTAAAATATTCCGGCGTATCCAATTACGTAGAAATAAACAGAAAGGCTTTGAGAATAATGTACGAACAGGTTAAGGAATTAAAAATAAATAAGAAAAACGGGATTGCGGTATCGGGGCTTTTAATCAGGCACCTTGTTTTACCCGGAGGAATAAGCGGTTACGAAGATTCTTTTAAATTTATAGCAGAAAATATTAGCGAAGATGTTCCCGTAAGTATTATGAGTCAGTATTTTCCGGCTTATAAAGCTTGTTACGACGATACTATATCTATGCTTATTACCGTCGAAGAATATTCTGCCGCGGTAGAATCTTTAATCCGCCATAATTTGACGGGCTTTTTTCAAAATGATAAATATTTCGACGAAGATTTAGCAGACATTGCTCATCGCGGAGGATAGCGTGCGGAATCTAATGAAATTTACCGATTTAGCATTAAAAGTAAACGGCCATTCGATCAATCATGGATTAAATATAAAAATATATAAATATTAACTATATAAAACTTAAAAAATAATTATATGCCTAAGAGAACTGATATTAAAAGAATTCTAATAATAGGTTCGGGACCTATAGTAATAGGGCAGGCCGCAGAGTTTGACTACTCCGGTACGCAGGGAGCTAAAGCTCTTACCGAGGAGGGATACGAAGTAATATTGGTAAATTCAAATCCCGCAACCATAATGACCGACCCCGACAACGCCTATAAAACTTATATAGAACCGCTAACTAAGGATTTTGTTGAAAAAATAATAGAAAAAGAAAAACCGGATAGTATATTGCCTACGCTTGGAGGGCAGACAGCTCTCAATTTAACTCTGGAACTCTTTGATGCCGGTGTTATACAAAAATACGGATTAAATATCCTGGGCGCAAATATTGACGCTATTAAAAAAGCGGAAGACAGGGAATATTTTAAGAAAAGCATGGAAAAAATCGGCGTGCCTGTTTTACAGGGCGGTTTCGCCAGAAATATGGACGAAGCGTATGAAGTTCAAAAAACTATAGGATTTCCTATAATCGTAAGACCTTCTTTTACTCTCGGCGGAAGCGGCGGCGGAATAGCCTACAACATATACGAATTTGGCGAAATAGCAGCTAATGGTTTGAATTTAAGTCCGATAAGCGAAATATTGATAGAAAAATCGGCAATAGGTTTTAAAGAAGTAGAGCTTGAAGTGATGACCGATAAAAATAAGAATACTATTATCATATGCTCTATAGAAAATCTTGATCCTATGGGAATTCATACGGGCGATTCAATTACTATTGCGCCTGTTCAAACTTTAAGCGATAGAGATCTTCAAAAAATAAGGGATTATTCCATAAAGATAATGAGCGAAATAGGCGTGGAAACCGGCGGTTCAAATATCCAGTTTGCTTTAGACCCAAATTCCGAAGATGTTTTTGTAATAGAAATGAATCCAAGGGTATCGAGAAGTTCGAGTCTTGCTTCCAAAGCCACAGGTTTTGCCATTGCAAAAATTGCGGCAAAACTTGCAGTCGGATATACGTTAGACGAAATTACCAACGATATAACCAAAAAAACGCTTGCGTGTTTTGAACCTTCTATCGATTATGTAGTAACTAAAATACCGCGTTTTACTTTTGAAAAATTTCCTCAAACCGACAGCACGCTTACCACGCATATGAAGTCCGTAGGCGAAGTAATGGCTATAGGAAGAACGTTTGCGGAATCCCTGCAAAAAGCAGCAAGATCTTTAGAAAACGGATATTACGGCATAGAATCGCTTTACGGTTTGGATCTTTCTTACGGTTTAATAAACGAAAAACATGATAAAGAAACCGTTAAGGAAGAAATTAAATCTTTCATAAAAAATAATGATTTTAGAAGGCTTTTTTTAATAGCGGACGCTTTCAGAATAGGTTTCTCTGCTAAAGAAATTAATGAATTTTCTAAAATAGATATGTGGTTTCTTACTCAGATCGAATATATTATAGAACATGAAAGAAAGCTGTTTTTTGCCGAAAAACCTTTGAAAGACTTGAGCCTGCTTAAAGAATCAAAGGAGATGGGTTTTTCAAACAGGATTATAGCTAAATTAATCGCAAGAAAAAAAGACGGAAAACATATTTTACCGGAAGAATATTTAAAAAAAGACCCGCATGCTGTTTTAATTATCGAAGAAACCGAAAACGCCGTTTACGGAGCGTTAAAAGATGCAGGCATAAAAAGAGTCTTTAAAAAGGTCGATACCTGCGCGGCAGAATTTGAAGCCGCTACGCCTTATATGTATTCTTCATTCGATACTTTTAATGAAATAGAACCAATTAATAATGATAAAGTAGTTATACTGGGCAGCGGCCCAAACAGAATAGGGCAGGGTATAGAATTTGACTACTGCTGCGTTCACTGCTCGCTTGCACTGAAGGAAAAAAAATATTCTTCTATTATGCTAAACTGTAACCCTGAAACGGTTTCTACGGATTACGATACTTCATCGAGACTTTATTTCGAGCCTTTAACTTCTGAAGATGCCGAAGCGGTATGCAATGCCGAAAACAATCCCCCTGTTATACTTCAGTTCGGAGGGCAGACGCCTCTTAAATTAGCAAAGAAATTTGATTCACAAGGCATAAAAATTCTTGGCACGCCTTATAAATATATTGACATAGCGGAAGACAGGGAAAAATTTAAAAATATAATAAATAAATTAAATTTATTGCAGCCTGAAAGTTCTATGGCATTCAGCGGCGAGGAAATATTCGACAAAGCAATATCTATAGGTTTCCCTGTTCTTCTGAGACCGTCTTACGTTCTTGGGGGAAGAGCTATGGAGGTTATTTACGGAGAGGAAGGACTTTTGGGATATATTAAAAAAATATTCAAACAGGATGTTTCTTTTCCTATACTTATAGACAAGTTTTTAGAAGATGCCATAGAAATAGACGTAGATGCTTTAAGCGACGGGGAATCTGTTTATATAGCCGGAATAATGGAACACATAGAAGAAGCGGGAGTTCATTCCGGAGATAGCGCGTGTTCGCTTCCTTCTTTTTCTTTAGATAATAAATCTATTGAAAAAATTAAAGATATTTCCGAAACTATATGCAGAGAATTTCACGTGTTGGGACTTATTAATATTCAATTTGCGGTAAAAAACGAAAAAATATATATTATAGAAGTAAATCCAAGGGCATCTAGAACGGTTCCGTTTATAGGTAAGGCTACAGGAGTGCAGATAGCAAAAATAGCTACAAAAATTATGCTCGGAGAAAAACTTAAAAGTTTCAATCTGGGCAGATCTTTCGATATTAATTATTATTGCGTAAAGGAAGCCGTATTTCCTTTTTCTAAATTTTCAAACGTCGATCCAATGCTTGGTCCAGAAATGAGATCGACGGGTGAAGTTATGGGAATAGATACAAGTTTCGGAATGGCTTATGCAAAGTCGCAGATAGCCGCAGGACAAAACCTGCCTCTTGCAGGAAACGTTCTTATAAGCGTAAAAGACGAAGACAAAAAATATTTAAAAGAACTGGGCATATCTTTAACGGAAGCAGGGCTCAATATACTTGCGACGAAAGGAACATCCGAATATTTAGACGGAGCAGGCATCAAAAACGTAAAAATAAACAAAGTGAAAGAAGGGCGCCCGCATATCATAGATGCGCTTAAAAATAAGGAAATAGCAATGATAATCAATACGCCGCGTGGACAAAAATCGTTAGAAGATTCTTATGTTATAAGAAGAAGCGCAATAGAGTTTTCATTGCCGTATTATACGACTATACGAGGGGCGAAAGCTGCCTGCATGGCTATTAAAGCTCTTAAGGAAAATAACATTGCCGTTAAAGCTTTGCAGGATTATTATAAAGGTATATAATAAATATTAAAATTTATACGGGAGGTGATAATTTTGGCAGCCAACGAAAAAGCCTTTTATATAACTAAAGAGGGGCATGAAAATTTAGTTAAAGAGCTGAAAAGACTCAAGTCGGTAGAAAGACCGGCAAATATAAAAGCCATAGAAGAGGCCAGGGCGCACGGAGATCTGTCGGAAAATGCAGAATATCAATATGCTAAAGACAAACAAGGCTTTATAAACGGCAAGATTATGGAGCTTGAAGATCAGATTGCGAGGGCTCAGGTCATCGACGTATCTAAAATATGCGAAGAAAAGATAGTGTTTGGCGCTACCGTTACTTTGCTCGACCTAAATATGGATAAAGAAGTAAAATATAAGATAGTGGGAGATGCCGAGTCCAATATCAAAGAAGGCAAGATTTCTATCAGCTCGCCTATAGCTAAGGCTTTGATAGGCAAATGCATCGGCGACGAAGCAAAAATTAACGTTCCAAACGGCGTTAAAGAGTTTGAAATAATTGACATTAAATACATATAGATGTATAATAATATTAAAGAGTAATCTTTTAAACCGGTAAATTTTAAACATATCGGTCAAAGCTAAAAAAATAAATAAAAGGGAGGATATATGGCATTAGATAAAGCTGAAGTATCAAAGGTAATAGACGAAATAAGACCTTCGCTGCAGTATGACGGAGGAGACGTTGAGTTAGTGACTATACATGACGACGGAACCGTAGATGTAAGACTTAAAGGCGCTTGCGCTCACTGCATGGGCTCAATAATGACGCTAAAAGGCGGAATTGAACGCCTTCTTAAGGAACGCATTCCCGGAGTTAAAGAAGTTAACGCAGTTTAAATATATCCAAGGATATAATATTAATATAATATAAAGATTTGTTAAAAACCCGCCTTTTGGCGGGTTTTTAAATTTCAAACGTAAATTTTTTTGTTGGATTTTCCAAAATTAAGGCATATTTCATATGGAATAGTTTCGGACAGAGAGGCTATTTCTTCAATTTTAATTTCGTTTAAACCGCCCTTACCCGTGATTATAACTTCATCGCCGGCTTTAACGTTTTTTATCGCGGAAACGTCTACTATGGTCATGTTCATCGTAACGATACCTATTATAGGCGCAAAAGAACCGTTTATTAAAAAACGTCCTTTGTTGGATAACAGCCTCGGTATGCCGTTGTCGTAACCTGCGGAAACTATCCCTATAGTCATATCGCGGTCAGCCCTGAACGTGTTGTTGTATGATACGAAACTGCCTTTTTTAATATTTTTAATTTGTAATATTTTAGATTTCAAAGTCATTAACTGTTCAAGTTTTAATTCAGAGCCTGTTTCCTGATTATTTACATGGTTTGTATTATTATTTATACCGTATTTAATTTCTTTATTAGGATTAAATCCGTAAAGTAAAATTCCCGGCCTGACCGCATTAGAGCAGTCGTCTAACAAACTGCCGTTTAAAATAGACGAACTGGCGCTTATGTGGACATATTGCGGAGTTATTTTATATTTCTCAATAACCGAAATTATTTTTTTAAAATTATTTATTTGATAATTTGTATATTCTAAATCGTTTCCGGAAGATAAATGGCTGAACAAGCCTTCGACGTGGAAATATTTATTATTGTTATTGTCCTTAATAATTCGTAACGCTTCTTCGATTTCCGTTTCGTTAAGTCCAAGTCTGCTCATTCCCGAATCAAATTTTAAATGCAAGTTTAAAGTTTTAATTATTTTGGAAGATTTCATTTTATCCAATAATTCTTTTAGATAATCCAAGCTATATACTCCTATGCTTAAATTTAAAGTGCTTGCCGCTTCTAAATTTTCCAAATTAATTCCTTTCAGCATAAGAAGTTTTGCGGCCGGTATTTTTTTTGAGATATTTTCGGCTTCTTCAATTCCTATAATTCCAAAAAAATCTATTCCGTTTTTGAAAAGTAATTCGGCAACAGGTAAAAGTCCGTGTCCGTAAGCATCGGATTTAATGACGGCGATAATCCTTTTGTTCTTTGAAAATATCCGGTTTTTAAGAAAATTAAGATTATTTAAAAGGCTGTTAAGATTTATATGCAAATAGGTATCTTCCATAGGTTTATTTTAAGTAAAATTTTGCCTAAAGTCAATTTTATATGTTATTTAATGCCGTTTTTTTTACGTTTTTCCTTGTCGGATAAGGTATTTTCTGCTATTATATAAGTATAAAAACATAATACTAGCAGGAGATAAAAAATGAACATAGAAAATATTAATTTTAAAGCCGTTATAGATAATGCGCGCATTGGTTCCGATGATTTCATAGATGTTTTTATAGAAAGTAAAGTTTCCACGGTTTTATCCAATGAAAGCAAAAGACTTGAAAAAGCTGTTAAAGGTTTAATACTTGGCGCAGGCATAAGATTAATATCGAATAAAAAAACATATTACGCATATACGAATAATATCGAAGAAGCAAATTTATTAAATATAGCTTCTCAGTTAAAAAAAGCGGCTTTAAGCGATATAAAAAATAATAATGTAAACGAAATGAGTAAATATTCGGGCAATGTATCATTAAATTTTAACGAAAAAAAACCTAAAATAGATTTTAATATAATAAAAGACGTTACCGAAGTTTCTATAGACGAAAAGTTGAGTAAAATTTCTCCCGTTGTAGACTACTCTTGGAATTACGATAAAAAAGTCGTACAAGCCAATATTACCTATTCCGATTATAAACAGGACGTATTAATATTTAATTCCGAAGGCGATTTAGTTAAAGATTACAGGGAAAATTTAGCTTTTTTAGTCAATATAGTAGTTTCGGACGGTAAGAAAACCGAGGTCGGTTATGAATCTGCAGGCGGATTTATCGGTTTTGAATTTTTTGACGCAAACGAACCTGAAAGTATAGCAAAAAAAGCTTTAGACAGGGCCTTGTCCCAGCTTTCTGCTCCTTTTGCTCCTTCCGGTCCTATGACGGTAGTGTTATCCAGCGAAGCCGGCGGAACAATGATACATGAAGCAATAGGGCACGGTTTGGAAGCTGACATCTCCGGAAACGGTTTAAGCGTATATTCCAATAAGATAGGCGAACAGGTAGCATCAAATCTTATAACCGTAATAGACGACTCTTCGTTGGTCGGAAAAAGAGGTTTTTACAGATTTGACGACGAGGGGACTTGTTCAAGAAAGAATATTTTAGTGCAAGACGGAGTTTTAAAAAAATATATGTCCGACAGATTATCTTACATAAAATACGGCTACGAATTAACGGGCAACGGAAGAAGACAGTCATACGAACATATTCCGATAGTCAGGATGTCTAACACGATGATTGCACCTGGCGAAACTAATCCGGAAGATATTATAAAGAGCGTAGAGGACGGATTATTCGTTAAAAAAATGGGCGGCGGACAGGTTAATACGGTTACCGGAGATTTCGTATTCGACGTTATGGAGGGATATATTATTAAAAAAGGCATAGTTCAGGAAGCCGTCAGCGGCGCGACTCTGATAGGCAACGGCCCGGAAATACTTAAAAATATAGATATGGTGGGAAACGACTTGGGTTTCGGCATAGGAACATGCGGCAAAGACGGTCAGGGAGCCCCCGTAGCGGATGCTCAACCTACGTTAAGAATTCCATCAATTATAGTCGGCGGTAAAAATTCAAAATAAATAAAGCAATAAAGGATGGAAAGAATAAAAGACTGGAAATCATATCAGAAGACCCTAAATAAAAGAAAAAATAAGAAAAATAAGTTTGTTTATTTTGCCAAGTATATAGCGCTGCTAATGCTTGTCGGCGTTTTTTTATACGGTTTCGTTAAATTCTATTATTACGGCAGACATTTTTTCTTATCAAAGGATAAACCAGTGCTTGGAACCGGCATAAGACCTATAAAATTTATTAAGGCTTCATCCGTTTTAAAAAAACGAGGATTTAAGGGTTTTAGTTCGGCTAAAGTAAATTCTCTAAAATCTCTTAGGCAGTATTTTAAGTATAATAATCCGGTTTTTAAAACGATTAAAAACGGACGATATATTCAAAAAATAGGAAATTATACCGTAGTATATACCGTAGATCCGTCCGTTCAGGAAGAAGCCGAAAAAGTATTCAAGGAATATGCAGTGCCTTACGGGGTGCTTGCGGCTGTAAATCCGGAAACGGGTGCCGTATTGGGTTTTGCTTCTTATGCCAATAATAAAAAGAAATCGGCCGAGATTTCGCCGCTAATAGCATATCCTCCGGGATCAATCGCAAAAATAATTACGGCTTCGGCGGCTATAGAATCCAAAGGTTTTTATCCGGGATTAAATATCTGCTTTAACGGCACGCTGTACGGAACCGATAAAACAAACTGGGAACAGAACATAGGAACCGGTTCTAACGATATATCTTTTAAAGAGGCGTTTGCTAAATCATGCGACGTAGCTTTCGGAAAAATTGCGGGATATTATGTGGGTAGAAAACTGTTGTCCCGTTATTTCGACAAATTTAATTTCAATAAAAAAATACCTTTTATATTAAATTTACAGGAAAGCAAGGCTTATATACCCAGAAAATTTTACCAGTTGGAACTTACCGGCGCCGGTTTTGAAAACGTTAAGATAACGCCTATTCAGGCGGCAATGATTGCCGGTACGGCGATAAACGGAGGGAGATTAATAGAGCCTTATATAATAAAGGAAATTATGTCGGCTACCGGCAAAATTATTTATAAACATAAAGGTATTAAAGTCATAGGCTATCCCGTTAACGCAAAAACCGCATATGTCTTGAAGCAGATGATGATAGCGACGGTCACTAACGGTATAGCGCATTCCGATTTCTACAACTATAATAATAATTATATGCTTCCAGGCGTTATCATCGGAGGAAAAACTGGAACCATATCAGGAAACAATCCTACCGGTTTATATCAATGGTTTGCCGGTTTCGGAGAAGAAAACAAAAAGAAAATAGCATTATCTGCTTTGGTAGTGGAAAAACCGGTCTGGAGAATAGAAGGCGGCGGCGTTTCCGAAAAAGCATTGTTAGCTTATTTTTTCTGATATAATAATAAAAATAATAGCGGAGGCTATCATGGCTAAATTTTTCCCGTTTGAATATTTTGAACCTGTTTTTGAACATTCGGTTTGCAACATGAAAAGGATACAGAGAGAGCTTAGGCTTGCGGAAGATTTAACGGCAATAGATTATGTATCTATCGTTATTTTAAATATAAAAAAATACAACGGCGATTTTATAAAAACATTAAGCGGCGTATTGAGGGACTCCGATGTTGTATCGGTTAAAAACGATTTTGTTTACCTTTTTCTGCCTGGAACAGATTTTGAAGGTTCGATGAATATAATCGGGGATTTTAAAGAATTCTACGAAGACGCTTTTGATTATATTATATCCTCGACTTTTTTAAAAGATTTAAAAAACGTTGCAGACGTTATATTGGAAATAAACAGGCTTGCGTTAGATAAAGGCTGGAGTTTATAAGATATTGTAACGCAATCGTAACAAAAATTTAACGCAATCGTAACATATTTGTCATCATCCTGAAACAATTTCTTTTTATAATAAATAAGAAGGGTATTTTTAATTATTTCTTATTATTCTTATTTATTTTAACAAAGAGGTTTTGGATTATGATAATAGCCTTAAACAGCGCGACTTTCATCGGAATAGACGCCGTTCCGGTAAACGTAGAAGTTTTTATTTCGGGCGGAATACCCGGAATTATGATAGTAGGTTTACCCGATGTTTCCACTAAAGAGGCCAAGGATAGGGTAAGAGCCGCTATAAAAAATTCCGGTTTTGAATATCCTGTTAAAAAAATAACTATAAACCTTGCTCCTGCCGATATAAGAAAAGAAGGTCCGATATTCGATCTGCCGCTTGCCGTAGGTATTTTAATTTCCGCCGGACTTCTGAAGTGCGCCTTAAACCTTAACGATTATATAATTGCCGGAGAACTGTCTTTAAACGGCAAAATAAAAAAGATTAACGGTATAATTGCCCTTGGAATACTTGCTAAAAAAATAAATAAAAAGTTAATTATTCCACATGAAAATATAGACGCCGCAAAATTGCTCGGAGTAGATTTTACTGCATTCGGCAATTTAAAAGAATTATGTATGTTTATTTCGGGAGAAACCGGTTATTTTCAAAGAAAAGAAAAAGAATCTCAGGTTTATTTTAATAATAAGATAAATATCAATTACGAAAATAACGAAAACGGTAAATATGATGTGGACGATAATGAAGAAAATCTTTACTTTAAACATATTATAGATAACGCAAACTCCCTTAAAAAAAAGCGTGGTCAGTATGTCGATTTTTCTGAAATAAAGGGGCAGGAACTTGCTAAAAGAGCAATTTTAATTGCAGTAGCAGGGCATCATAACATATTAATGGTCGGACCTCCAGGAAGCGGAAAAACTATGCTGGCGCACAGTATAGAGGGGATACAACCCGATATATCGCTTGAAGAATCTTTAGAGACATCCAATATATACAGTTTTTCAAATAAAAATAAAAAAAACGACTGCGAAGAAAGCGAGCTTGTATTAAAAAGACCTTTTATATCGGTGCATCATACGGTATCCATTGCAGGGTTAATAGGCGGAGGGGGCAGTTCAAATCCTCTGCCAGGCGATATAAGCCTTGCCCATAACGGAGTTCTTTTTATAGACGAATTTTCCGAACTTAACAGGAAAACCATAGACGTATTACGTCAGCCTATGGAAGATAAATATATAAATTTATCGAGGAGCCGTTTTTCTATAATTCTGCCAAGTAATTTCATGCTTGTCGCCGCAATGAACCCCTGCCCCTGCGGCTATTACGGCGACCCAAAGCATGATTGTAAATGTTCAAGCGCCGAAATTTATAAGTTTTATACAAAAATATCCGGACCTATTCTTGACAGATTCGATATTTTTATAGAGGTTTATCCTGCGGATTTAGACAAATTAACCGTTAAAGACGATTTGCCTAATTCCGCCGATATTAAAAAATTGGTTGAAAAAACCATGAATATTCAGTTGAATAGATATAAAAATACCGGTATCAGATTTAACTCGTCTGTAAAAAGCGCAGATATAGAAAAGTATTTTAACACATCGGATGAAGCTCTTAATCTTGCTCAAAACGCCGTAAAAAGATTAAATATTTCTTCAAGGGGTTACTATAGAATATTGCGCGTTTCAAGGACGATAGCCGACCTTGACATGAAAGAAAAAATAGATGCAGATTCAGTATTAGAAGCGTTGAATTATAGGAACACAAAGCTTTTGAAAGTTTAAGGTTTAAATATTAAAGCGATAATATAAAATATAAAAGCATAATTTTTGGATTTATCTCTAAAATACGAATCGAGATATTTTAATCAAAAATAAATATAGTTTTTGGGTCGGATTCGTATCTGATTTCGTCCACAGGTTCTTTTTTATTTTTTCCGGCGAATAATTTATTAGCGGCGTTAATAACGAGTCCGTTTTTGCCGCCTACGTTTTTATATGCGTGAACGACGCCAGGAGGCACTATAAGCGCCGAAGGCTTATTTTCGCCTAAAAACAGTACCATCTTATTCATATAAGTAGGCGAATCTTTTCTGTTGTCCCACAATATAATTTTAAAATCCGAAGGCCCTATAAAACAAAAATAGTCGGTTTGATATACGTGTTCATGAGGACCTCTTTGAACACCCGGCATAGTTAAAGATATATAAGACATCTGAGGGAAAATGTTTTCTTCTAATTCGTCGCTTCGATAAAGTTCAGCAAGCCAACCTCGTTCGTCTATATGTTTTTCTATATTTTTGACAGTTACGTCTTTAATTTGCGCAAGTTTAAATACAGCGTTTATATTATTCATATTAATTTTTTAATGTTTTATTTTAAAGTTTTTGAGGTAAAGTTGAAATATTATATTGAAATATTATAGTTTTAAATATTTATCTGATTATATTATAAATTTACGATTTAAATCAATTAAAACTTTTTAATTAAACTCGACTAGCTTAACTCGATAACTTCGCTTAAAAACGATTTTTATGTTATAATATCAAAAAATTTTATAATTTTAAATCAGTATAAATATTAATAATAATAATTAAATAAACAAAAAAGGATAAACAAAATGGAATTAACGGAAGCGATTAAAACTAGAAAAAGCATAAGAAAATTCGAGCCTGAAGATATCGATTTAAATCTTATAAAAAAAATTATCGAAATTTCTATAAATTCGCCAAGCGGAGGAAACGCTCAAAATTGGTTCGTATATATAATTAAAAATAAAGACGTTCTTAATAAAATTAGGGGCGAAGTTGAAACCGTATATAAAAACGTTACCGGCAAAGATGCGCCCGGCGTTTACGTGTTTTTTAACGAAGCTCCGGTCGTACTTGCCATAGTAGAGAAGCCGTATGTCGGCAGTATCGATAAAATACTGGAAAATGACGATAAGAATAAAGATAGAAATTTCGACAGGAAATTTATAGTTAATCCCGGACTTCAGGGCGTATCGAGCTTTATAGCGCACATTTTGCTTGTTGCGCACAATGAAGGGCTTGGAGCATGCTGGATGACGGGACCTTTAATAGCCAAGCCTGAAATTGAAAACATGCTAGGTATTAAAAGTCCCGATAATTTAGTAGCGTTGATTCCAGTTGGAAAACCGGTCGAAAGACAGTCTAAATCGTCAAGAACGGGCGTCGAAGAAGTTATTAAAATTATCGACTAAAATTTTAAGTTTAATTAACGTTTAGAATACCATTATTAAACCGACCTGGCTGTAAACTCCGTCCGGACCGTTATCGCCGTGTAAATCTCTTAAAACGCGGGCATCTATCATGACGTTTTTAATATGGTAATCTACGCCGAAACCAGTCGCTACGTCTTTATAGCCGTTATTGATTTGCTCGTAAACCGGAGTACCTTTTCCTATGTATCCGTCGTTAGCACCCTGTTTAACGTAAGTAGTTTCGTTAAATATGTCTAAATCCGGCGTTATGAAATAGTTCAAGAAACCGTCGGCAAAAAAATTGTTTGAAGGATTGGTTATGCTGGCAAGACCAGAATTAACTTCAGCCATGTTTATCGTAGAATGTCCTTCGTTATAGCTGTAGCCAATAGCATAATCTACTGCAATTTTCATATTCGAAGGCAGCTGATAAGATACCTGTCCGGTTAAGGTAGGCATTATCTGCCATTCGTCGCCGCCCAAGTTAACGGTAGAGTCGTTGTTCCAGTTTCCGGCAGGAACCGTAAAACTTACTTGCGGAAACAGATTAGCCGATAAATTTCCGTCTGAATATGTTTTAGTCGATACGCCTTCATATACCAATATATCTCCAAGTCCGGAACTTGAATTGGAATAATTATATATTTGGTTATTAATTGTAACCTGCGGGCTGCTTTTATGCTGCGTAGTCTGGCCAAAAGGCGCTATTACTTCAAAAAGGTTCGTTAAACTTGTATTAAATATTTTGTTAGTCCAGATAAATTCCGGCAAATATACGTATCTTGTTACGACAGCAGGCAGATTTACGGACTCGCCGTTGTTGTTAAATACTGAACCCCAGGATTGATAAGTCATCATTTGATAGGTAATAAACTTATTTGCTGGCGGCGTGCCAAATGCAAAAGCACCTTTATAAAAAAAGTTGTTTCCTGAACCGTCGGGTCCTGCATAGGCTTTATTAGGCAATGTTAATTTTATAAGCATTAACGAAGAAAAAATCAAAACAGAAAAAATTATTATTTTAAATCTTTGCATTTTTAAATCCCCTTTTATTTATTTTTTTAATTTTTTTTACATATTTTCCGTTAAACATTGCGCGGATTCGTCCGGCAAACCGGTTTCGGTAGAAAGACACGGCGCTTTAAAGAGGTATCCGTGCCACATTCCGTGAAGCGTTCTAGACGTAACTAACGTCCAGAATCCGGCAAGCATTATGACGAAAATAGCGCCTGTAATCCTGAAAAATTCTATACCTGTAATCCTATAGAATATAATCGTAGCCGCAGTGTAAACACCGAGAGGGAAGGTAAATCCCCACCAGCCCATATTGAAAGGCATTCCTTCTTTTACGTATCTTAACGTTAACAATATAGCTATTATCAGCCACCAAAAACCGAATCCCCATATAATCAATCCTCCTATGGGACCTAAAGCCGAAGCTGTTTTAGCGTAAATAAAAAGTTTAGTGCCTATAAATGCGTGCGGTGCATCACTTCCCAAAAGAAGAAGCCCTAAACTTCCGGTACCTATAGGACCCAACGTCAACCAGGTAGAAACAGCCATATCTTTATGAGGTAATTTGTGCCAGGCAAGACGCAAAAACAGAATTACCAGAACACCGAAAGCTAAAGGAACCGAGAATGCCCATAAAGCATAGCCGGTAACTACTACTACTCTTGCCGACGCTGCTGCTAAATGCGGAGCAAGAAAACCTCCGGAAGACGCTGCGACTTCTGCCGGTACTATCGGCAGCAGCCATACGGCAGTCATGTCTTCGATGCTGTGGGTATGGTTGGTGAACATATAGAAAGGCACAAGAATTCCAACTATAACGCATATTATTACATCTATCCACCATAAATAAAAAGCAAGATTGACCATTTTAGGACCTGCGAAATTTAAAAAACCGTTTATAATAGTTACCAAACCCATAGGAATAGCTCCAAGAAACATGGATTGAACCGGATGTCCGAACAACCTTACCGCCGATTTAAAATAAAAAACAAATCTGCCGATGAATAAAACGCTAAAGATTATAAAAAGAAAAATATTTATAATCCATAAAGTTTTGGCTACATCCAACAGACCCGGCACATAAAACGGAAAAGCCCCAAGCATGAGGGACAAAATTCCCGTACCCATATTCATGGTAAACCAGTTTGGAGTAAACTGCCTTACAAGGTCGCTTGCTTTATTTAATTGCTTAAAAGGACGAAACTTGCTTTTTACTGAATCATTTTTTTTCATAGATTTAAAATAAAATAAATAAATGTTAAATTATTAAAGGTTAATTTTAATTTTATATTTATAAATATAACGCTTTTATATTTTTAAAACAAATAAACAATAAAGCATTTATCAAAAATATCATTTTATTTAGATTATGTCAATAAAATTTTAAAATATAACTACGATATATTTTAAAAAAAATGGCTAAAACAAAGTTAAATACCAGTATTGTTTTTCTATAGTAGACGTCATATGCCGTTTAAAGCCATCGCAATTTAGACGACTCATCCTGAAAATAAAATTTCTATTGTAAAATTTTTACTTGATTTTAAAATGATGTTTTATTATAATTAAAATTACTCTTATTAAATAATTCCATTTTATTAGGTAAGCGTTAGCTTTAAACTTTAAAACAAATGAAGATTATATTATAATGATGAGTGGAGGGGGATGCTATGAGCGATATTTTTGACGGTGTTTTTAAATTTAAAAACGAGGATTATGAAAAACATAAAAATCTTTTTGCCAAATTAGAAGTCGGGCAAAATCCTCATACATTATTTATAGGATGTTCAGACTCAAGGGTCGTACCTAGCCTTATAACGCAGACTCTTCCAGGAGAGCTTTTTATGGTAAGAAATATTGCGAACATGGTGCCTCCATACAGAGAAACTCAAGAATATGTTTCTACCACATCTGCCATAGAATTTGCAATAGAAGTGCTTGACGTTAAAAACGTTGTAGTTTGCGGACATTCTAATTGCGGCGGTTGTGCCGCTCTATATAAATCTGAAGAAGAGCTTAAGAATGTTCCCCATGTAAGAAAATGGTTAGAATTAGCAAAGTCTGTAAAAGAATATGTTTTAAATAATATTGATAATAATGCGGAAAAACATATTAAAAGAGAAATGATGACCGAACAATTTAATATCGTACATCAGATGAAAAATTTACTTACGTATCCACTTATAAAAGAAAAGTATTTAAATAAAGAAATAAATATCTATGGCTGGTATTATATGATTGGAACAGGAGAAGTATATAATTATGATAAAGCAAACGATAGTTTTAATTTAATTACAAAACAAAAATAGATATTAAAATAAAATTAATATATTGCATTAATGAATAATTACTAAATAAATATTTGAAACCAATCCTATTTTATTCAAATGATTTATTTTTAATTTTTTTTAGGATAAAATTAAAATAATACAATTTGCTAAAATCGATTTTATTATAATTATGGTTAAAATCAATGGGAAAACGCATAAAAATAATGTTATTAAATATAGCGTTTGCCGTTATCTCTTTAATTATACTCGTGCCGCGTCTATTTGCAGCCGCTATGTCCGTTCGAGGCATATTCCCCATCCAAACCGTCAAAATAAAAGCCGTTATCAATCCAAGGACCGAAACGATAACAGGCACTGAAATAATCAGGTATATTAAATATAATAAGCATTACGTTTTAAACTTAAACGGAAAAAGAAAAACCTATAAAACTAAAAATTTTGGCAGTAAATTTAAAAATTTCAGGGGAATAGATATAAATATTTCACGCCGTTTATATATAATGCTATATCCGAACAGCCTGTATAAAAGACCGGAAAACATAAAAGATTTTGATTTTCACCAGCTATATCCTTACGGTTTTAACAGAGGATATCTGAGCACAGATAATTTAGCCGAGGAACTAATAATAAATAAATTTTATAAATTATATATAATTAAAATTGCTTTTAAAACAAAAATTCCTGAGTCGTTCGGCAATTTTGGATATTTTAAGAAAGAAACCGTTCTGAATGCCCCGTTTTATCCTTATATTTCAACAGGCAAAAATTTTAATCCCCCGATAAACATAGATTTTAAAATAAACCTTACAATAAAATACGGATATGAAGTGCTTTTTAACGGCAAGATTTATAAAGATTCTTTTTTTATACATAAGCGGACAAATTTTATTTCAATGATATTTGCAAAAAAATTTAAAATAGATAAAACGCTCAAAGACGGTTTATCGCTAAAATTTTTTCAGCCGTATTCTTATAATTTTCGGCGGTCTAATAAAAAAATTAAAAGAGCCTTAATTTTATTGGATAAATATCATATGATAAAATTAAAGAAATTAAGCATCGTTTATATTCATCTAAGGCGGAGTTTATGGTTAAAACCGCCATTATATTCAAATACCCTCTTAATAAATTCCCGTTTCGGCAATATTTTCCCGACTTTTTATATATATCAAAAATTAAATATAATTAAAGGATTGATTTATCTGGACATAATTAATGACGGAAAAATATTAAAAAAAATAAATAAGAGCGGCAGCTTATTTTATTCTCAAAATTTGCAAAAACTTTCCTTTATAGAATTTAAAAAATTTTTAAATGCCTATATAAAAAGAAGGCCGAATATAAAAAATATTGTTAAAGGTTTTAATTTCATTCAGGGCGTCAACACCGTTATAAATTACCCTATATTCCCGCTATCTTATCTTTACTTTACCGGCTTTTCCCGGACGCACAGGTTTAAAAACGGCGTTTATTATTATAATAACAATCTAAACCTTATACGTTATAAAAAAATAAAAGAAAAAATTTTAAATAGAAAGAAAAAAGATTATTATACTATATTTTTGAGCGGCGCAGGAGGAAATATAAGTCCAAACAGCGGAAGAACGGAAGGTTATCTTAATTTTACGCTGACAAAAAGATATAGTTATAGAAACAGTATTCTTTTTAATATATTCAAAAATTATTACAATAGAGGAGTGAGTTTAGGCTTCTCTCATGAATTAGGAAACTTTTTCCCGATTTCGCAGATGTACAGGCAGTCTGTTTTCGGCTTAGTAAATATTATGGAAATAAGCTCATCCGCTTCCGGAGATTCAATAATTTACCAGAATACGAAAAGATTGACGGAATTTACTCTTGGTTACGGTTATAATTCCGTCGATTACAATATTAATCCTGAATACGGTTCTTCGTTTAATTTTTCTTATAATGTCGCCAATTCTAATATCCTGTCCCCGTTTTCTTTCAGCCAGTTTGTTTTGCAGTATGTTAAAAATTTTGAAATTAATGGAAACAATATATTGGCTGTAAAAGGCATAGGCGTCTTTGCCGACGGGAGCGTTCCGGCCGCGATAGACTATAATTTTGGAGGAATTAACGGCATTATGGGGGTTCCGGCGAGCTTGCCGTTTGTCAATAACGATACTCTTATTGCCGAAGCCGATTACAGAAGAAACATCTATCGCGGTCTTAATATAAATTTGATAGACAATCTTTTAAATATAACGGCTGTTACCGGAGATATAATAGGCGGCGCCGGAAAATTGGGAGATACCGTGCCTGCGGTTATCCATAGCGGTAATATTTACAGTTTTGTCGGACTCGGAATACATTTTAAAACCTACTTTTTCGGTATTTATCCCGAAATGATAAGCATTTATGCTGCAAAAGCATTCGGAAACGGCATCGGTTCCGAATACGGCGTCAGATATTATTTTGGATTAAACCAGCTTTTTTAATCGTTTCGTTTCTTTACTTTTGGATTGTCCGCAAAAAAACTATGTCCTTATACTTCATAAGATTTCTCATGAACTCCAAAAGTCCTATTTAAGAACAAACTTATCAACACCCCATTCTAAAAACGGTCTATTTTTAAATATTGCGCCTAATTTATCGGCATGAAAAATTTTTAATAATTTAATATGTATATTATTCGCAATCATAAGATTATAAATTTTGTTAGGTATAAATTTAAATGAAAAAAGTATTTTGGCTTTTTTACTGGATATAAAGTTAATTTTATATAAATGAGTTATATCAAATTTCCCCATTCTTATATAAGTTCTATCGGCTTTTTTAAATAAATACGGTTTAAAAAGCGAAGTGAAAGATGTGTAGCCAAATTTTTTATTAAATTTTATGTAACCGTTTTTCATTAAAGCCATATATAATCTATCATTGTTTAATGATATGGCTTTTTCATATGGCACGGCAAAAAAAATTGAAAATTTAATTTTCTTGAGTATTAATTTTTTTGCAAGTGGTTTAGTAAGCGTTTCGGACTTTTGAGCGCATCCAGAAAGTGTAAAAGGCAATAAGCATATTGCGAATACAATTATTAAAAAAAATTTTACTTTTTTACCTGCTTTTTTTGCTCTATTCATAATATTATGCATGATTTTTTTATAAATCGGTTAAATATTATAAATTAAGGATGGAGATAAATAAGGCAAGCCCCCATCGGGCTCACCTCCGGTTCATCCTGCCTGTTTACATCTAAGCGAGACGACCATGTCTTTCAGTGTTTGGATTAATTTTTATTTTAAACCTTTTATAAATGCTTTGTCAAGCAGATGAAACATTCGAAGAATTGCAAGCCAAATCAGACAAGATTTTCCGTTTTAAAATACACATCTATTTTTATATCTTTTTTAAGAAAAAACTTTACCGAAACTTTACCGCAAAAAAATTTTAAAGATTAAAAAAATATGATATAATATATAATATCTTAATTAAAGTTTTCTTAAAAAAAGGAACCGATATGAAAACAAAAAAAATAATAGACCTTTCCGTAGAAGAATTTAGGATTTTTATATCCGATACCGTAAATGCGGCCATGGAAGACTCGATAGAGGATTTTTTAGCCCTTTCAAGCGATAACTACATAAAGTCGATTAAAGAGGCACGGAAGGATTATAAAGCCGGCAAAGTTAAATCGTTTGAAGATGTTTTCAATGTATAAAATCCTTTTTACCAACCGGTCGTTAAAAGATTTAGAAAATATCGACCCTGCCACGCAAAAAAGAATTGCCGCAAAACTTAAAGAATACTCCGCAGAACCGTTAAAATATTCCAAAAAGCTTTCAAATAGTAATCTTGGCTCGTATAGATTTAGGATTGGCGATTATCGGGTTATATTTGACATCGATGAAGAAAATATCGTTATTTTAAGAATAGGTCATAGGAAAAATATATATAAATAACAAAATTATAATACCCTTTTTACTATCTTATCAGATATATATTTTTATTATGTGCGCTAAAATGTGATTATTTTATAACAGATTTTGAAACTTGTTCGTTTCTAATCCCATATCTTTGATTATTCCGGAAAGCGTTTTAGGTTTTATAATTTTTCCTGAATGGATAGGAATTACTATCCGCCTTTTATCTGAATCTCGGTAATAAATAGCATGGCTCCCTGATTTCCTGTCGAACTGAAAGCCTAATTTAACAGCTACCTTTATTATTTCCTTAGAAGTAATGCGAGGTAATTTGGGGCTCAAACCGCTACCCTCATAGATTTAATAGCAATGTCTTCAATTGGGATTTCTTCTTTGTGCATTTTTAAGCTTTCGATATAAAGCTTAATTGCGTCTTTTATATTTTCTGAGGCTTCATCGTAGTTGTCCCCGTATGTATGACACCCAGGAAGAGCCGGACAAAACGCATGAAATCCGCCGTCTTCTTCTCTTTCTAAAATAACCGTATAATTATATTCTTTCATGTTGTTTTTAAACCCTATAAAATTATATTTTTAATAGCAGCAATTATTCATCGTTTTATATAATAGATTAATTTTATCCCTTGCAAAATATTATGTCAATAAAACTATTAAACAATTAACATCAGGGCTTTTAAAATCTATTAATTCATCCTCCGTTACCGCCCCAGGCGATAATGCGGATTTTGTCAGCCGTTTTCTTGCGCCAAAATTCGGCATACCGGAAGACCCTGCAACCGGCTCTGCAAATTGCGAACTTGCCTCATACTGGGCAGACAGACTGAACAAAAATATTTTAAATGCCGTGCAACTTTCTAAACGGCGCGGTGAATATTTCTATTTATAGATGACGCTTGATATTTCAGTGTTTTTAAATGGTGCGTCCAGCAGGATTCGAACCTGCGACCCACAGCTTAGAAGGCTGTTGCTCTATCCATCTGAGCTATGAACGCATAATTGGATAGTATTATCTTTAATATATAAATAATACCATTTATACCTATT
>JAJZBN010000024.1 GCA_021798875.1 bacterium
GAAGCATTATTATTAATAACATCATAAAGGAAGGCTTAAATCAAATTATTAACAAATTATAGACGCAACCGTTTTATTTTACTGGTGGAGCTGATCGGGGTCGAACCGACGACCTCTTGCATGCCATAGAATATCAATAACTTTTAACAAACCGACTTTCCGCCTGATTTTACAGTATTTAAACAGTTTGACTCATTCTGTCTATTCTGTGTATTTACGTTAATTTATAGCCTTTTTGTTTATGACCGTTGCAAAATCGTTGCAGTTAAAATATTATTAAATTAGATTTTGCTTGATAATGCAGATTAATCCAATTTTTAAACCATTTCATATTTTAAGTATTTTTATTTATATTTTGTTATAGTTTTGTTATAATTGCAATAAAATATTTATATAGTGTATTAAAAATTTATATGACTAATTATTGTATAGTTTCAGCAATTCTGCCGCTATTAACTGCAATTTCGCCGGCATTGGAAGCAATTTTACCAATATTGGCTGCTATTCTTGGCGCGATTATTGGTGGATTGATGACTGGAAAAGCTATGATAAAACAAACCAGAGAAAATCTTAATAATGATTTAGAGATTATTAGACATAAAGAAGAAAATGAAGAGAAAGCCGTTCTTAAAGCTATAGGAGTTGAGATAGATGTTATTATTGAAAGATATAGCTCTTATATAAAGCCTGTAATAGATAAAATTGCCCAATACGATTTGAGTGAAATTTTTACAAATACAGCCAAGTTAAATGAGGACTTAAATACTCTTTTTAATTTTTTATCCAGCAGGATTTTAGTAACCCAAGATTATTTTACTATTTATAATAGTAGCGGCAATCAAATAGGTAAAATTAAAGACGAGGGACTTCAAAAAAGAATTGTATCATTTTATACTAATATAAAAGGCCTTATTGAAAATATTAAGCTCTATAACGAATATATGGAATCTATAAAAGAAAATTTAAGAAATGAATCGGAAGAACGGTCTAAAATATTTCAAACAGATTCTAAAAATGATTATTTAGTTCAAACTTATTATAAAAATTATATTAATAGAATTATAGATTTGGCTAAAAATTTTAAGTTAGAACAAGATAGACTTTTAGAAGAAGCAAAAAACGTTTTTAGATAAATATTAAATATAATTATTATAAGATTATTGTTCAATATTCTATACAATAGACTTTTAATACTAAAATGCAAACAGAATTATTAAGCAAAGGATATATCAAAACGATTGATTATTCATGGGATTATAAGGGCGAAAACACTAAGTCCTATACCCACGGAATACACACATATCCGGCAATGTTTATCCCTCAGGTTGCAAATAGGATTTTAAAAACTTACAGCCAGCAGGGAGATACCGTTTGCGATATTTTTTGCGGGTCAGGAACTGCTTTAGTGGAAAGCAAGGTTTTCGGAAGAAACGCTTACGGAATAGATTTAAACCCGCTGGCAGTCTTTTTGGCCAAAGCAAAAACTAAGCCGATAAATCCGGAAAAACTAAGATCGGAATATATTAAATTATTATACATAATAGCTAATATAAAAGACGGTGAAATTAAAAAGCCGGATTTTAATAATATCGATTTCTGGTTTAAGGAAGAAGTCATCGTAGCCCTTGCAAAAATCAAAGAAGGATTATCGAGGATAAAAGATGAAGACGTAAGAAATTTCTTAACGGCCTCATTTAGCGAAACGGTAAGATTATCTTCCAACACGAAAAGCGGGGAATTTAAGCTGGTGAGAATTAAAAAAGATAAGCTTGAAAATTATTCTCCGGACGTTATAGGTATCTTTAGAAAAAAAACGGAAGCGAACATAAAAGGAATGGAATATTTTTATAATGCGGTCGATAGAAAAGCGTGGACAAAGGTAATATACGGTAATTCCGCAGAGGATAACGGAATTAAAGAAAATTCCATTGACCTAATTCTTACATCTCCGCCGTACGGAGACAGCCGGACTACCGTAGCATACGGTCAATTTTCGAGACTGTCCGCCCAGTGGACGGATATTTTTGAGGATCCAAATAAAGCGTCTGGAGTCGATAAAGAACTTCTTGGAGGCAAGGCGAGTAAAACCCTACGACACGATTTAAAATCTTATTATCTTGAAGATTCTTTAGATAAAATTGCCGGAAGAGATGAAAATAGGGCTAAAGAAGTTTTAAGCTTTTATGTCGGACTTAACGAGTGTTTAAGGCAGGCTTATAGGATGTTAAAACCGAATAAATATTTTTGTTTAGTTATAGGAAATAGGTTAGTAAAACAGGTTAGAATACCTACCGATTTAATAATAGCTGAGCTTGGAGAAGAAATAGGCTTTATTTGCGAGGATATTTTTATAAGAAATATACCCGGTAAAAGAATGCCGCTAAAAAATTCACCGACTAATGTTGTTGGCGTTTTAGAAGAAACAATGGTGAAGGAAAGTATCGTTGTTTTAAGGAAAATTTCCTAATTTGGGTTTATTTATCTATTTTTTATGGTGATAGATTAATAATATTAGTAACATATTTTTTAGGTAATTTAATAATATCTTTCTTTTTAACAGGAAGTTTTTCAACATAATAATTTTTAGATGTTTGAATTAATAAGAAAAGTTTTTTAGTCTGCTGAGATTTATTGATTAGTTGTTTCTTTAGATAATCAGGGGTGTTAGGTTTGAGTTTAAAAATAACTTTCTTATCTCCTAAGCCGGAAAAGTTTATTGCTATTTTGTAAAATGGAATGTGAAAGTAGCCAATATCTGCAATAATAAACATTCCAATAATCGTAATAATTGTATAAATTCCAATGTATTTATTGCCCTGTTTTATTTTAGTTTTTTTTGTGTTTGCAAATAATATTCCAAAAATAAAAACAATAACGGCAAACATTATATTGAATATGAATAATAAAAATATATGTTTATGCGATAGAGAAATAAATAATAAAAAAAGCAATGAAAATATATAGGCGGCAAGCAGCCATAGCATTCCCCGCCATTTAAATTTTTTATCTTCTTTTATAGGAGGAATAATCAATATGAATGACAAATTAATTACTAAATACATAGCAATTGAATTTAATATTATATGTTTTTGGCAATATTTATATGATAAAATAAAAATTATTACAGACAATATCAATATTATAGTTTTACTTCCCTGACCGGCTTCTTCTTCTTCTTCATTAACTTTAATATTATTGCATATAGATTTAAATGGATTATTTATATCATAATATGGCAGATATTGAGCGTATAGGTATCCGTAAAATGCTGGTAAAGCGAATATTACCAAAAGATATAACGCAAAAAAAGCAAAACTATATACGATTATGAATCCTAAATTGGCAATATTAGAGAATAGGCTGAAGCCGATAACTCCAGCATGGAAATGATCTAAATATGGTATAATTAAAGAAACGCTGACTATCGGGGTAATTGCAATCACAATTAATATTATTTTACTAATTACCTCAACAGGATTCTTTAATATTTTCCAGACTGAGTCTTGAATTTCTTTTTTATTCTCAGGAACTATATGTAAAAAAATCTTTATTGGTTTCATAAATTCCGGTAGTTAATTTTATATGTATAGTTAGATAATTTGTTCGAATTTGTTAAATAGTTCCAAAAAATCTCTTTTATTTATTCTAAAGGCGGTTCCGTGATCGTGATATTGACCTTTCTTTTTGCCGCTTCTATAAACACCTATTCTAATATCGATTTTTAATTTGTCATTTTCTATGGCGGATTTGAATTTATCCATATTTAGGCTGGAAAGCAGATAAGCTTCGATATAATGAAATTCTTCGTTTACACTCTTTTTCTCGCCTCTTGATTCGGCAAAAACTAAAAGAATTTGGTCTGATTTAGCTTTTAAGACATCGTTAAAAATTGAAATAGACCAATAAGCGTCAATATTGAGTTTGTTTTTAAGAATTAGCTTTTCGTCTTCGAAGATAACCTTAAATGATTGAGGGTTTTCTCTGGAACCGTAAACCGTGGAATGTAAGTTCATATAGCCTTCTTTATCGGGATATTTATATTCTAAAAATAAGACCTTATTAATACCGCGGGGATTAGGCGATTTTGTAGCAATAGTAAGCATACTCGCGGAATCAATTCTTTTGGCCTTTAATTCTATATCTCCTACATCTGGAGTCTGTAAATTATTCTCTTTAATGCCGAGGAGGTCTTCGAGGGTTTTACCTATGCCGGTGTCGTTTTTTCTATGCGTCTTTATAAAGCCGGCAGCTTTAATTTTGGTTAGTTTTTCTTTTAATTCTTCTAATGTCGTGGGCATAGCTATCCCTCTTTAATAAAATATTTGACGGGCTTTTTGTATATTGAGGCAAATTGCTTTAACTGGACAATGTCTATTTTTCTTTGGCCTGATTCTATTTTTGAAACGTAAGATTGAGTTCTGCCGATTAATTCGGCTACGGTTTTTTGGTCAAGCTTTGCTTCTAAGCGCGCTTTTCTTAATTGCTCGACTATAAATTTATGGTCGTTTGAATATATAGAGGTAGCCATTTTTATGATTTATTTGTGTAGGATATATTACAATTTAGAATATGCCAAAATGGAATATATAAGGTGTGTTTGACTTTACAAGATGAAAAAAGACAAGTTACAATAGATAGTGCAGTTTTATTTTTTCTTATTATTAGAATTAACAGAATTATTATTAATCAGTTCAGAGCCGGAATTATTGTTATTTTGCTTATTTTGAGTATTTCCCGAACTATTATTATGTTTTTTCGAGATTGTTTTCTGTAAATTAGCATAATTTTCATCTAAGATTATTTTTTTGTTTGACATGATACCCCCTTTTATTTTTTTATATAGAAAACCATACATAAACCAATGAAAAAAATATCCCAAGAATGAAGCTAATAGAAGTAATTAAGCCAAGTATTTGAAGTGATTTTTCATCTTTTTCTAATCCTTTACTGTTATTTTCAAATAAATTTTCTAAAATTGAAGTATTTTTATTAAAAGTAATAAGTGTTAAAATAATACATAAAAGAAATGAAAATATACTAAAAATACCAAATATTAAATCGCACTCTGATTGCATTTTAAAATATTTAAATAACGAAACAATAAATCCAATTGCAGCAGTGGATAATATTAAAAAACTTTTATCCAACTCTAATTGAGTATTAAACCATGCATTCAAAGAATTAGAATAATGTGCTATTTTTTTATTCTGGTCAAATTCTTCTTCAGTCATTATTATCCTCGTTTATTGCCTGAATAACGGACAGGTTATAATAAAATTTTTTAATTTGATAAAATGTCATTAATTTTTAAATAAATATCACCGGTTTGAGAAGCATGTCTTCTTTTTCTTAACAATAAATCTTTAAAGTCAATCCTTCCTTCCAAAACGGCCATTAAATCTGAGCCGTCCATTAAAATAAGGTTTGGCCTGATCTTAGAATAAGCCCTTATTCCTTCGTCCGAAAAACCATTTATTGAGAGGAAAAGACCCAAAGTATTATCTAAATTTCCTGTTAGTTTCCCGTTAAATACTGAAAGTTCTTCAAATCCAGCAGGGTTTTTTTCCCATTTGCTTTCGAATAAATAATCGGTGCCATCAAAAGTGAATGCCCCGTCTATCTGAAGTCCTATTACTCTAAATGAAGCTTTAGGGTCCAAGTCGAAAAGACTAAATAAATCTTTCATTATTTTTTCTAGTTTAAATCCTCTTTTTTGTGCTTCGGTAGAGCCGATAAGATTGCAATATTCATTATTTAGTTCGTATAATTTTTCTTGGAAATTTTGTCTTTGCTTAGCAACTACAGTTGCTTTCTGCCTACGTTCATTTATTTTAATATTTTCCTTAATTATATCTTCATGCTGTCCCATTTGTTTTTTAAGTGCATTAACGGATTGTTTGGCATTTCTTGCTTTTTCTTTACCATCATCCAATCTTTCTAAATGTGAAAAGTCTGTTATTTTGCAAACTTCCGTCATAAGTTTTAACAAATCATCTTGGTAAGTTTCCTGATTCCTATTAAGAAAATTAACTAAATTAGAAGCAATAGTTCTTTTATAATCTTCCCAATTTAGTTTGACTAAAATTTCGTGATTACTAATAGTATTAGTTATAAAATTTCTCAGATCTCTTTTATAATGATATATGCTGGCTAAAGCCTCAATTAAAGCATTTATTGCGGCAGGGGATATAATCCTTTTTTCCACTAATCGATAACCTTATATATATTGTTAAATTAAAATTCTTATTACTTTATGAATAAACCTAAATCAATTGCTACTCCAATTATAGTCATTATTAAAATAAAAATTGATACTATAAGAATAGCCCATGACAAATGATGAGTCTTTTTTGATATCTCCAAATCATTT
The DNA here is from genome assembly GCA_021798875.1 of bacterium. Lineage (GTDB taxonomy): Bacteria > SZUA-79 > SZUA-79 > Acidulodesulfobacterales > Acidulodesulfobacteraceae > Acidulodesulfobacterium_A. Next base: position 6,371 of record JAJZBN010000024.1, read on the forward strand.
TTTAAGACTTCTAATTGCTCTTTTATAACTGGACTATCTGGAGGAGAAACAGGAGCTCCATTAATCATCATACCCATAGTAATTTCCTCTTAGACATTGACATTAATTAATATTTTTCGTATATTATATATTATTAATTAAAATTATTATTCACTATTACCTGCAAGCCTTTTTTTCTGAACAGGTCTTGAATTTTCTTTCTGCTTCTTTTGTTTTTTTAGAAATTTTTCAAAATATCCGCTAAGACAAGTTTCTATTCCTTCTATTAGCATTGTATCTGAAGAAGCATATATCTGTTTAATAATTTGTATCTTTTTTTCAATATTCACATTTTCTTTAGATTCTTTTATATAAATGAAAGCTGATTTATTATCCGGCAGATATTCCTCGATAAAGTAATCAAACGGAACATTAAAATATTTAGATATCTTAAGTAAATAATCTATAGGTATTTTAAACTCTCCTGTTTCATATTTCCAAATTTGCAAAACATCTAAATTTAATAACTCTGCTATTTTTTCTACTTCAACTTTAAGTTCAGTTCTTTTAGATTTAAGCTTTTTGCCAATATATTTAAATAATTCAATATCCTTACTTTTGGGCATTTCTGTTTATCCCCATTTAAGATTATTTTTTTATTTACATATACATTATTGCAACAAAATCTTATTAAATCCATTATCTTAAAAATAGTTACATTTATTTTTTTACTTGACATATTATCTTAAAGATAATACTATTTAAAATATGTCAGAAGAAAAAATTACATTTGAAAATAAAATAACAGCTCCGTTTACGTGGGTCGAAAACGAACTTCTTAGGTCTAAATCGCTATCATTAGAAGCGATAGGTTTATATATGATATTAAGGTCGTTTGGCGGCACATCATACCCGTCAATAGAATATTTATGCAGTTTAGGGAAAGTAGGAAGGGATAAACTTCACAGGATAATAAACGAGCTAATCGAAACTAAATTACTACTAAAAAAACAAAAAAGACAAAACGGCTTTTTTTCCAAAACCATTTATAGAATTTTATCGGTCAGCGATGACTATAAAATTATTTATAAAGAATTTACCGGAGAAGAACCCGAAAATCCGCAAACCCTTGAAAATACTAAATCCTATCCGTGCCCTGAAAATCCGTCAACGGATTATCCGTCAACGGTAAATCCGCTACTATTAAGAACCATAAATAAAGAAGAATCATTAGTAAAAGAAAAACCACACACACAAAAAGAAGAAGAAGGCGTGTGTGAAATTGAAAAGCAAATCGAAAAAATCAAAGAAATAAAACTATACAAAAATTCCGGAACCGGCATTTTAGAAAAATTAGTGAAGCAATACGGAGAAGAAGTTTTTAAAGCTGCTGAATATATCGAAGACGTAAATAAAAAAATAATAGTAAGAAATCCGGAAGGATTATTAATTACAACATTACGGAATAAATTATACTCCGAGGTCAGCGAAGAGAAAAAGAATAATAACATAAACGGCGACGTAGAAAAATTGAATATGCAGTATAGGAATTTTGAAGTTTACGATAATGAAAAAATAGAAGAAATTATCGCTTTAATGGGGAAAATAGCATTTAGGACGAATAATGCAATCAGGGGGATAACTGTTACGCACGCAACAAATTACGAAGAATTTGCGAATTTTTTAAATAAATTCAGATTAAAATTATGCAAAAATTCTAATGCGGCGGATAACACGTCCTAAAGTGTCCGCCTGGCGGACAGTAAAAATTAAATTTTAAATGGAGGCAGTATGGTGATAGTGATAATGAATCAGAAAGGCGGAGTAGGAAAAACGACGACGGCGGTAAATTTGGCGGTTGCTTTAAAAAGAAATTACGAAAGGATATTGCTTGTCGATATGGATCCGCAAGCTAATGCGGGAACACATTTAGGCATAAGGGCGGACGAAAATAATTCTATAGCAAACGTGTTTGCGGGAACGAAGAAAATACCTGATATCGTAAAAAATGCCGAAGGTATCGACGTGGCGCCGAGTAATATAAGTCTGGCGGGAATAGAGCTTCAAATCGTAAACGAGATAGGCAGGGAAATGCTATTAAAGGACATTTTAAAAGAGATTAACTACGACGTAGTTATTATCGACTGTCCGCCGAGTTTAGGCTTATTATCCGTTAATGCTTTAACAGCGGCGGATAAAGTTATTATTTCGGTTCTTACGGATTATTTTGCAAGGGAGGGACTGGCAGATTTTTTAAGAACGGTCCAGAAAGTCAAAAGCACGTTGAATAATAAACTTTCGATTTTAGGTTATCTCGCTACTAATTACGATAATACGGCGATATCTAAAGACGCTTTGGAAAGCCTTAAAAGCCATTTTGAAGGGCAGGTATTTAAAACAGTGATAAGAATAAACACACACTTGAAAGAAGCTCCAGGGGCAGGCAAAAGCATATTTGCGTATAAGAAATGCAGGGGGTATGAAGATTATGAAAAATTGGGAGAAGAAGTCTATGAAAAAATTAAATGATCCGCTTTCCTGGATAGGGGAAAATAAAAACAAGTTTATGGACAGCATTAGCCTTATCGGATTTGAAAGCATAATAACCGAAGAACAGGTAAGAAAAGATTTTAACGAAGAAAGGCTGAACGAACTTGCGGAGTCCATAAAAGCGCACGGCGTAATAGAACCTTTAATCGTTAGAGAAACTAAAGAGCTAAACAAGTATATATTAATTGCAGGAGAAAGGAGATTTAGGGCGGCAAAAATTGCAGGGCTTGAAAACGTTCCCTGCATTATTAAATACGATATTAAGGATGAAGACATTATTATTTTGCAGTTGATAGAAAACGGCCAGCGGGAAGATTTGAACCCGTTAGAACTTAACGCCGTTTATAAAAAATTGCAGGATTCCGGTTTGTCCATTAGGGATATAGCCGAAAAAATCGGCAAAAGCAAATCGCACGTCCAGGAAGTATTATCCATTTCAAAACTTAACGACGATGAAAAACTGTCCGCCGGGCGGACACTTAAAAAAGCCGTAGAGCTTTCAAAAATTAAAGACAAAAGCAAGAGAAATGAACTAATCGGGAAAGATAATATTTCGACAAAAGAAATAAAAAAAGCAAGGACGGAAGGAGAAAAACCAAAAGATAAAAAACAGAAGGAAGAAAACGTATCATATTATAAGACGCTTGTAGATTATCAAAATGATGTTATTACATATGACCAGGCGGAAGAAATTTTACTGGGTTTCGGAATGCCCATGGAGCAAGTAAAAAAATATCTTAAGACCTCGGACGAAATTAAAGCAATTCAGAAAAGAACTTCAATAGAGGAGATTATAGAGGCTTACAAATTAGGTGCTTATACATATGAAGAAGCCGAAAAGTTATTAACCGATGAAAGCGGAAGCATAAAGGAAACAAGATATTTATTAGCTGCATATAACGAAAAAGAGATAAATCAACAGCAGGAGCAAAACGATATTAAAATCGGCGAAGAACTAAATACGAAGGCACAAGAGCCCAATGATAACAATCAGGGTGTTCCTCTGGAAGATAAAATTAAGCAGTTTAATACTCTGCACAATAACATAGTTTTAGAACTCGGCAAGACTAAAGATATTAAATCACATAGCTTGCCGGCAATGCAAGCTGGAGAAGCTACGGTAATAAAGATAGCCTTTAAAAGTCAGAATTTAGTAAACGATTTAATCAATATTTTAAACAAGTCTTTTCCGGTTAAATAAAGCGGAGGTGAAACATGGATACGGAAAAAGTTAAAGAGGAAATTAACGGAGAGATAGAAAGCTATATCAAGAAAAGAGATAAGGCGGCATACCTGTTAAACGATTTTTTATCAGAATTAAAAAAGATGAATGAAAACAAAATGCCTTTAAAAGAACAGGTTGAAATTATAAATAAATTTTTTGATAGTAAAATCTCTAAACACAAGTTAGTAGAATTTTTGGTAAAAAATAAGATAAGAAAAATTATAAAAAGAACAGCGGTAAAGAAAGGAAATGGAAATGGAAAAGATAAAAAATAATTCGGTTTTTGGCGGAAAAAAGATAAAAATAACTTTTCCGAAACGCTTTCCGAAGCAACGGACAATTATAAAAGGGGGGCACATCCCCCCCTTACCCCCCTGTTGCGCCCGTCGTGCGTGCCCTGAATGGTTGACTTCGTCAAACGCTTCGCTATCCATCTACGGCACGACCACCCCAAAAAATCTTGTTTCACAAATTGCCTTCGGCAAACGCTTCGCTAATTCGTGGTTTGTCTTCGCCAAACTAAAATTTGCTGGCGCAAATTTTAAAACAAGACCGCACTTAAATTTCTACGAAATTTATTTTTGCTGGCGCAAAAACCGTAAACGCTTTTTTTGGGGTGGTCGTGCCGTGGATGGAGCGTTCACGCACGACGGGCGCAACACCCCCCGTCCCCCTCTAAAGAGGGGGAGATTGACCCCACCCCTGCCCCTCCCGTCGGGAGGGGAAAAAGGCAAAGGCAACTACAAAAGCAAAAGGCAAAGACAAAGGCAATATTGAAAAAACTTATTTAAAAACTTCTATATAAAAAGGATTTAGAAATGGAAACGGATATATTTGATTTGATAAAGGCAAGATACGAAATTATCGATAAGAAAGGATTAGAAAAATTAATATTTGTTGAAATTGGAACTATTGGAAATTTATTATTGACGAGAGATGAAATATTATCTTTAACAAATTATATTCAACTTAAAGCATTAAGAGAAAATTTGATAAGGTGAAACGATGTTTGCAAATTGTGAGATATTGGAGACGGGAAAGGAAATTGAAATCGGTTTGCCGGACAGACATACGATTGTCTTCGGAGAAACCGGAGCAGGTAAAACCGAAAGCGTATTATTAAATTTCTGGAAAGGGAAAAAGATTATTACTATTATCGACGGCAAAGGGGAATTGGCGGCAAAAGATACGGCAAAAAAATTAAGACCGGAAGCGATCATATATGATTTTCAATCTAACATAAATCTACTTAAAGATTTAAGCGAAAAAGAAATATCGGAGCTGATAATTAACAGTCTATACCCGAAGGAAATATCGACGGCGGAAAGTTTTTATCAGAATTTCGCAACGCAGGCTTTAAGATTCGTTTTGAAATATATAGAAAATCCTACTTTTGAAAAAATCTTTATAGCTTTATATAAGGACAATATTTTAAAACTTTATAAAGAGCATGCCGGTAAAATGAGCGAGGCGGAAAAATTAATAGCGGGCGGTTTAGTGGAAGATAAAAATTACGGCGGTTATATATCCGGTTTTTTAGATAAACTTCAACCTTATGCCTTATCTAAAAACTTCAATACCGAGGAAGGGGAAAATATCGACTTTTCAAAGGTAAATTGGGTAAGTTTAAGAAATATCCAGGAAGAAAACAGCATGGGAAGAATGATAATTGAAAACTTAAGACTCAGGAAGCCTAAAGAATTAAGTTATGAAGTCTGTTTGTGTATCGATGAGTTTGCGGATTTAATGTTTAGCGCATTTTCAAAGATTATAAAAGAAATTAGAAGTTTTAAAGTGCAACTGGTAATGATGACGCAGAGCTTATCGGACGCAGACAGATTTGACAGCGCATTACTGGATATTCTTTTATCAAACAGTCAAAACAAATACTTTATGAAGCAGGACAGTATAAGAAACGAAGATATATCAAAGCTTTTCGGGAATAAAATATTTGAATACAATACGAAAAGCAAGGATAATGCCGGAACTTTAGGAATAGCAAAAAGCGAAAGGCGGGATTATATTATACAGCCGCAGGCATTTAGCAAATTAAAGCCCGGACATGCATTTGCAAAAACAATGATTGACGGGACGCTTGAAATAGTAGGGCTTGAATTTAATAGAGTAGAAATTGAAAGATAAGGAGGGGAAATAATGCAGGCGAATAATAGTAATAATAGCAGTGGATTAGGGCAAGGACACAGCTTTCAGAACTATATGTCTAAAATATGGTTAATTGCCGTAGGAGTGGCATTTATAGGCAGTTTTTTAATGCCGATACTGTTTTTACAATGGTTTTACGGAAAGGATTTTTGGAGCGAATATTCTTTATTCAAAGTAATGATTAAAAACGGACAATGGAAATATTTTAATTATTTGAATATTGACCATAGCGCAGTAATGCTTGGATTTTATTTTTTAATAGAAAATATCATACTTCTTGAAATAATCTTTATGTATACTGCGTTTAAAATTGTAAAGGCGGAAGAAAAACGGCATATAAATATCGAGGCTAAATATAGGGAAAAAATAAATAACGAAACGAAAGATAAAGATTTTGAAAAGAAAACTGAAAATGATAAGGAGAACAAAAATAAGACGAGTAAATTTAATTTGGAGTGATTATGGGAAAAGAGCGGGTGGATTTAAACGAAAAAGATATTAATTTCCTTAAATTTCTATATAAACACAGATACTGCAATTTAAGGTCTATCGATATATTGTATTTAAATAAAGCAGATACCTTATATAGACGCCTTAAGAAATTAGCGGAATTTGATTATATAAAGGTCTTGAAGATTAAAAATAGAGAGGCTTTGTATTTATTAGGAGCGCAAGGATATAAAATATTAACTAAAATCGATCAGGAAAAAGAATACAGGAAAAGAAATATAACGGAGCAAAGACTGCCGTTTAACGTAAATCATAGCTTAATAATTGCGGAGATAGGGGCTATTATGAATATAAGAAAATACGATTATGAAATAGATTTAAATATGAAAAAAATTTATCCTGAATGGAAACTTATACCGGATATTTTACTTTTTAATAAAATAGGTTTTGAGATTGAAATAGAAAATAAATCTATGATAAGATATGCAAAGAAATTAAGCGAATTACAAAATACAAAAGAGATTGAACAGCTTATATATTTGTCGCCTACTCCGCAGAGTTTAAAGTTTAAAGTAGAGAGTAACGACGAATATGCGGCCGGCAATAATTTAGACGAAAGAATAATATTGGACGAAACAAAACAAAAAATAAACTATATCGATTTAAAGTATTTTATGGAAAATATCGATATCATAATATTTCCGCATGGACAATTTAAAAAAAATAAAGAGGAGAAGAAATGAAAAAGATTAAGTTGGCGGTTTTAGTATTAACGGTCGGGGTTTTAGGCTTAAGCCTTTACGGGTGCGCAAATAAATATAACAGCGTGCCTTTGCGTTCGGCTAAATATTATTCAAAACATCACAAACAAATGACGGCGATGATAAAAGAATGTAATAAAATTCATCCTAAAATACAAAGTCCCGGACAGTTAAAGAAATTTATGTCATCGAATTTAGGCAAAGACTGCCAAAATGCAAATTCGGCAGCAGATAGCCTAACAAATCAAAGCCTCGGCAAGAGCTTAGCAGCGGGATGGTAATAAAATATTCATTAAAACTTATCACCGATGATTAAATTCTGTATTTCTTTTACAAATTATTTTCAAGTAGTTTTAAAAGATATGATAAAATATTGATATAATTGATTTTCAGTCTTATAAAATTTATTGCTTTGGAAATTAAAGCGATTACAAATTAATTACCAAAATTATAAAGGAGCTAACAATAATGAAATCTAACGATAATTTCAAAAAAATCGATATACCAGTTAAAGAACTAATTTTATGGGATGAAAATGCACGTTTTCCGGATAGATATTTCAAAAAATCCGAAGCAGAGTTGATTAAACATTTTGTTTCAAAAAAAGATTTTAAAATCAAGGAACTGGCCGAAGCGGTTATTAAAGATTTTGATATACCCCCAATAGAAAAAATTGTCGTATATAAAAATGAAAATGGATTTGTAGTTTTGGAAGGTAATAGGCGAATAACTGTATATAAACTTTTGATTAACCCCAATTTAACTGAGAATGACGTATTAAGAAAATTTTTTGAAGAACAAAAATTAAAGATTGCTATCGATGACAATTTTACAATTGAATCCTTAGTTGTAGAGGATATAGAACAGGGATTGCGTTATATTGACAGGAAACATGTAGCTGGGAATTATGAAGTTAATTGGGGAGATACTGAAAGAGCCTATTATAATAAAAGGAGAGGGAGTGCTAAAAAGAAAGAGTTGTTTAAAATTGCAATTACAAAAATTATAAATAGTTTAGATATTCCCGATACGTTAAAAGAACAAGTGTTGGGTCCAGGATATGTTACAACTTTTTTTCGAATCATCGATAGCGAACCTGCTTTTAAATTATTTGGTTTTGAATTAGATGATAGTGGATGTTTAAAAATAAAAGATAAAGATTTCAATGAAAAATTGAAGGTAATTATTCTTAATGTTTTAGGGAAAGAAGATTTTAACGGAAATAAAATAGATTCCCGTTCTCTTAACAAGAATAACGAAAAGGAAAGTTATTTAAAATCAATTAAAACTGATGATTTCGAAAAAGTAAAAGATAAAATTAAAAAAAGTAAGACTGAAAATCTTTTTGGGGAGGAAGTAATAGAAATTAAAAATCAAAGTGCCAAAAGAAGTATTCCTAAATCTACGGCAAGAGACTATTTAATTCCCAGAACCTGCAATTTAATTATAAAAGAAACTAAAATTAATAATATTTATCGTGAATTAAGAGACGATTTATTACTTGACGATTCAAAAAAGGCAGTGCCTAATGCCGCAGGAGTTTTATTTAGGGTCTTTTTAGAGGTAAGCATAGATTGTTTCTTGGAAAGGGTAGGTTTAGAGTTAAGTAGTGATACTAAATTAGCAGGGAAAATTACTAAGACGGCAGAGTATATGAAAAATAATAAAATAGCAGATGATAAGCAGTTAAAAAATTTTAGAAAAGTTGCCATAGCAGGTCAAAGTATTTTATCTATTGATAATTTTCACGATTACGTTCATTCTTATAAAACAATGCCAAACTCAAACGATTTAAAAACAAATTGGGATAACTTGCAAGAATTTTTTCAAATATTATGGGGTTATTTGGATAAAAAATCTAAATAAAAAGTTAAATATGAAAAAAAATAGGAAAGAAAATATTAAATTTGCAAGCCCTCTTCGTTATCCTGGAGGAAAAACACTTTTAGCTAATTTTATTTCTCAAGCGATAGAGAAAAATTTTCCAGAAAACGAAAAAATAACCCTTGTTGAGCCTTATGCTGGAGGTGCAGGGGCTTCGTTAAAATTATTATTTTCCGACAAAGTCCATAAGATAATTATCAATGATTTAGATAGAGCCATTTATTCATTTTGGAAAGTAGCTGTTTGCGATGCAGACTTTTTGATTAATAAAATTAATACTGTAAAAGTTAATATGGAGGAATGGCAAAAACAAAAAAAGATTTATAATAATCCTTTGAGTAAAATGGACGATTTAGCATTTGCAACATTATTTTTAAACAGAACAAACCATTCAGGAATTATTCAAGGCGGTCCTATCGGCGGAATAAAACAATTAGGAGTTTGGAACATAAATGCTCGATTTACTAAGAGCACTATTATTAAACGATTAGAATACATAAAGAAATATAAAGATAAAATAAAAGTTTACTGTATTGACGGTATTGAATTATTGAAAAGATTAGAAAAAAGCAAAAATATCGGAAAATATTTCGTTTTTCTTGACCCTCCTTATTACCAAAAGGGTAAATTTTTATATTTGAACCATTATAATGATAAAGAACATAAAGATTTATCAAACTTTTTAGCAAATTCTACTTTAAAATGGACTATGACTTATGATGATGTTTCTTATATAAACAATCTTTACAATAAAATGCAGAAAAGTAAATTTATATTAAATCATAGCGCTTATAAATCAAAAAAAGGACATGAAGTTTTAATATTTGCCGATAATGTTATCCCTATCGCAGTTAATTGACTCCAGCCGTGTTTTTTTGTGGAATAGTAATTTCCAAAAAATAAAATAAATTGTATAAATTTAAAATAGTAAAACATCAGTATAATAAAAAGGAGGGGTTATGGACGACCAATTAACGGGCAGTGCAACTAAATTCTGCAAGGACTGTGGAGAAAAAATTAACGCAAAAGCCGAAATTTGCCCAAAATGCGGAGTAAGGCAGGAATACGCAGTCCAAACCGGCGGTAAAAGCAAAATTGCGGCCGGATTATTCGGTATTTTTCTTGGAGGCTTAGGCATACATAAATTTTATCTGGGACAAATTGGCTGGGGCATTGTTTATTTAATTTTTTGTTGGACGTTCATACCGGAACTCGTCGGCTTTATTGAGGGTATAATATACCTTACTATGTCAGATGAAGCATTTGCGGTCAAATACGGAAAAGGAAACTAAAAATATATTAAATAATTATTAACCCAGGAGGCAGTATGAACAAGAAGAAACGTATTTATTTTTTAATTATGTTATTAATTTTCATTTCAGGAGTTTCGCTTTCCGGTTGCGCGACTTATGATGAAATGGCAGGAAGTATATTCTCGCCGCCGGAAGTTACTATGACAAGCCCTGCGGCAAATCAAACCAATGTATCAGTAAATAGTTCTGTAAAAGCTTCTTTTAACGAAGCCATGAACCCTTTGTCTTTTAATGCTAATACTTTTAAGTTGTATGGACCCAAAGGGGAAGTTAATGGGAAAGTTTATTATAATCCTAATTCTTTAACAAGCTATATCGTTACTTTTACGCCTTATAAGCCTTTAATACCGAATACCACATATACGGCTGAACTTACTACTGGAATAAAAGCAAATTTGAACGATCCGCTTAAAGAAGCTTATAAATGGAGATTTACGACCGGAAATTAATAATTAATTTGCAAATTAAGTTAGTTGAAGCCTGATATTCTTTTAGAGTGTCAGGTTTTTTATTTACTATATATAGGCATTTTGAAACTTCTACAGATACTACATATTGTAAAAAGCATTTTATTAAAGCGCAAATGTGAACCTAACAGGCTAAAGATGAGCATTAAAGCTTGGGCAATTTTCAAAACGAAAAGTAATCAACATTGAGTCTTTTAACGGAAATTTGACAACGATAAAGCCGTTATCAAATTTCCTAAAACTCAATGCTTCGCAAAATTAGACAGCCAAAAAACCGGCTATCTAATTTTGTTGATAACTTTTCTGAAAATTGCGACAGACGGCGGTCAAAATCTTTTAAATTTAAAAGCGTCTAACCCCCCAGCCCCCTTATCAAAGGGGAGTAAAGGCAAAGGCGAAAGGCTAAGGTTTTTTAAGAATAAGTGCAATTTATGCGCATAAAAACTATATAAATCCTGCTTTAATTTTTCTTCATTTCCTTCAATACCGAAGTCTTTCCTTAAAATATAAAATTACCAATGCTATCTTAAAAATAATTATGTTTATTTTTTAACTTGACATATTATCTTAAAGATAATAATATTTAGTAATGAAGAAACATATTTTAAAAATATATAGTTTTGAGCAAAACATCTCAATCACTAAATTAGCAGAAGATTTAGGAATTTCAAGATCGCATATTTATAACATAATCAAATATAGAGTGGGACTTTCACCTAAACTTGCAAAAAAAATTGAGGAATATACGAACGGCGAAATAAAAGCTATTGATTTACTTTATCCTATAAATTCAGAAGATAAATAAGAATCACACACAATATTAATTATTAATTTAATTTATGGAGGGGTTATGGACGACAAAAAAGAAAAAATTAAGGAATTAATTTTTAACGCACAAATTTATTTAATCGGGGTTATCAGCTCGCTTGCGGTTATCTTAAAGCCGATCGTCGCTTCGGCGCAGCTCACTAACGGAAACTCTGCGGCGATAGGCAGTTCATTTTCATCGGCGGAAACTTGGATAAAAATGGTTTTCGGTCCGGGTATGTTTTTAATGGGTCTTGCTGGCGTGGCGGTGGCGCATTTCATCGGAAACGAAAAAGCGCACATTTGGGGTATGAGGGTCATGGTAGGCGGGCTTATAATTTTACTCGGCGAAGCATTATGGGCATTAATTTCAAGCTGGACGGGGGCGTAATGAAGACGGATAAGGAAGTTAAACACAGCGACGTAAAGGGCTTTATTAAAGACCAAAACAACTTTCTTAAAATAACAAATCTTTTTACTTTACTGCTTTTAGGCTTGTCTTTTGTTTTGGCTTTTAAAGCTTATATTAAGCCGCCGGTAGTCATAAGGGAGAATGCAAAAGGACAAATACAGGTTATTAAAAACCTCGTATATAACGACAGAGTAACGCCTCTTGAAATCAATACCTTTTCAAAATTGTTTTTAAGGCGTTATCTCGCTTACAGTTCCTACGGCATTACAAATCAGTTAGACAGGGCTTTAAGGATGATGTCCGGAAACTTTGAAAAAAGCAATATTGCGGATATCGAAAAAGACAATATGATACAGGGAATCGAAAAAGAGCAAGTCCATTCAGGGCTTAAAATCAAAAAGATTAAAATTACGAAAGTCGAAGGCAATTACGTTTATCTAAAGATCTTCGGAAACATCATCAGGAAGTATTACGGTTCTAAAAAGGAAAAAATCGAAACTTTTAAAGGGAATTTAGTTTTAAAAAAGGTTAAAAGAACGGCGGCAAGGCCATACGGACTTGCGGTAGCAAATTACAGTCAAATAATTCTTAACAAATTAACGGAGGGGAAATGAAGAAGCATTTAATTATCGCAGTAATTTTTATTTTAAGTTTAGCCGGCTATGCGCAGCTATCATACGCAAAAGGCATAAAATATGTTTATGCCGGCAGGGTAGGCAAGACCTTTGCCTTTCATAAAGAAGTTCACACAATATTCACGGCGCCGGGTTATATGTCAACAATAGTCCTGCCGGAAAAAGCTTTAAAGGTATTCTTGGGTAATGCGTCGGCTTTCAGGGCGAGGGTTTACGGAAAAGAAGTAATAATAAAGCCGGTAATAAAAAAATACGGCGAGCAGAGCGATCTTGTGATACTCACAAAAAATTTAAGCTTTGCATACAGGATTATATCGGGAACGCCCGAAAATGCGGATTTTCTCGTTTACGTTAAATCTCCGTGGACCGGAACTTACGTAAAAAATGCTTTCGACAGAATCCTAAAGCTTAAAGAGCAAAAGCTTTACGCCAGATATAAAACTAAATTTATCAAACTTGCTAATTTAAGCAGAGAAGTTAAAAAAGACAAAAGGTTCGCTTTGAAACTACTTTTAAAAGTTAATAAGCAAAAGCTTAATCAGACGCAGACGGGAGATAACGGACACTTTAAAATAACTTTAACTTCTATATCAAGGGCGGACGGATACGATTATATCTTTTATAAGTTAGTAAATAACACGAATAGGGGATATCTGTTCGTCAACGTCAATGTTACAAATAATAATAAACTAATGCCGGTCGAGAAGGCTAATTTAATGGGAAAGACGGTAAAGCCTTTAAGCATAAAGACGGGAATGATTGTATTTAAGGCGGTAAACAGGCAATACAATAATATCTCCGCGGATTTTATTTTCAGCGTAAACAGACGTCTTAAAAAATACGGATTCAATATAGGCGGATACTATTCCGAAGGAGGCTACTAATGTCAAAGGCATTATTAGGAATAATACTGATAGCCGGAATGTCCGTAATGGCGGGCTGCGCAAACTACGGACAGATTAAGAGCAATACAAAACTTACGGCGCAGGACAGGTATGAGCTGGGATTAAGGACGGATAAACTCGAAGGCTTAAAACCGATACTGGTTAAAAAGTCTAAGAAGGAGGCTACTAATGTCAAATAACGTTGAAGAACAGGAGCAGACTCCGCCTGAACAGGAGCAAAAGACCGGCAATACGCCTAAGCAAAAGAAAATGATAATTATTATTTTCGGAATTGCGGTTTTAATATTTATTATTTATATATTTGCCCAGTTGGCAATGCTTGTTAAAAAGAAAAACGTCCGGACGCAGACGCCGGCCAAAACGGCGGCGGTAGTTAAAAAAAGAAACCAAAAACTGAACACCCTTCTAAAGAGCTTTAAGACGGAGATACAAAAAAGAAATATGAAAATGGCTAAAGTCGAGGTCATACAAAGGCAAAGAAGAAAGGAAAGGATTAAAAAAAATAAAATAAAACTCAATACTAAAATGGCGGTATTTGTTTACATAGCAAAACCGAAGACGGAAACAGCGGTTTACCGTAAGAAGTTAAAACCGGTAAAATCTTATAACAACGGAATACCGCCAGGGACGACGGTTTACGCTGATTTGATAAATGCGGTTTTCAGCTATAACGCTATGGCGCCGGCGAAAGCGGAACTATTACAGAATATTTACAGCAATACTAAAAAAATCATACTGCCTGAAGGCTCGATGTTTTTAGGACAGGTCAGCACTTTACATTCGCAGAACAGGGTTAATATAACATTCTCGCAGGTTGTCCTACCGGACGGCAAGACTTATTCGGTAAAAGCGATTGCTTTGTCGAACAACGGCAGCGGAGGCATAAAAGGGCAGGTAAGCTCTCCTGCGGTTATGGACGCATTGGAAGGGACGGGCGAGGCGGTTTTAGGGCTTGGAAGTATATTTTTCGGCGGAAACAACGCAAATCCCTACTCTATGAACGACCAGCTTAAATACGCCGCAGGAACGTCTCTAACCAATCAGGCGGCAAACAGCCTCGCTAATGCGCAGGCAAACAATAAAACTACTATAACCGTAAAAGCCGGCAAGACTATAAAAATAATGTTTCTAACAGGGTTTAAAAGATGAAAAAAATAATTGCGGCGGTATTAATTTTTTTAATAATAGGGATAGGAAGGGCATACGGCTACGAGTCCGGAAAAATAGTTATATACGGAAAAAAGACTTTTAAGGCAGAAGTATTAATAGCAAATAAGCCAAAAGAATGGGTCTTGGGTCTGATGTATATAAGGCATTTGGATAAAACTTCGGGGCTTTTAATGATACTGCCGCCGGCTAAGGTAGCTATTTGGATGAAGAATATGCTAATGCCTATCGACTGTATTTATATAAATAAAAAGGAGGTGGTAAGGGTTTATAAAAATCTTCCGGTTTGCATAACTAAGAATTGTAAGAAATACTATTCTAAATCTATCGTAAATATGATTTTAGAAGTCAATGCCGGAACGGCGGAAAAATACGGAATTAAGAAAAACGACGAAGTAAGGCTAAAAATAACGCCGTAGAATGTGTTTTAAGGCGTTCTAAAGAGAAAAAGGTAATAAACCATTAGGTAAAATTAAATTAAACTGTCCGCCTGGCGGACACTAAAAAGGAGATTAAAATAATGAAATGTCCAAATTGCGGTGGAAACATTAATGAAACAGATTTTGTATTTGAGTGTGAAAACGTTAAGTATGACAAAGAGAAAAAAGAGAATGTCGGTTCTTGCGATTTTACTATATTCAGAAAGGTTGCAGGAAAAAAGTTAAGCTCAAAAACATTCCAAAAACTTTTAAACGGGGAAATCATATTCGTAGAGGGGCTAAAGAAAAAGAACGGGGAGGAATTTGACGCGAAAATAAAGCTCGACGTCGAAGAACATAAAATAGTATTCGTCTTTGACGAAGAAGACGATACCGAGGAATTTTAAGGAAAAATAAATGAAATTTATCGATTATATTTTAAAAAAACACGAAGAAAATAAACTAAGCCGGCAGGAATATCTTGCTATAAGAGTATCTTTTTTTAAAAACGAAAAAAGCATACTGAAAACAATGCAGTTTATAAGCAATGAATTTTCCGAAGATACGGCCGGAAAGCTTAATAGAGTAATCGAAAAATATTTAGAGGGGAAATAATGGGAGTATTACTGCCGGTTCCGGTCGAAAGAAGTTTGGCGATAAAGCCTAAAATGTTCGGTCTTGAGATGACGGATTTAATTATTATAGGGGCTATTTTAGGGATAATATTTTCGTTTTCGCAGGATTTGTTTTTAAATTTTGCGGTCATAGGGGCGGCTTATGCCGGTTTAAGGCTTTTTAAGTTTAATAAGCCGCCTAACTATACTACTAATCTTTTTTATTTTTTAGGCAACAGAACGCCTTACAAACTGGTCGAAAAAGATGAAGACTATATAAATATTAAATCAGGGGTTAAAACCGTGAAAAAAGCGCAGACGCAGGGCAAATACAAAAGCTTTTACAACAAAATCAATATCTGGTCTATCGAGGACGCCTGTATTGTAGGGCTAAACGAAGACTATACGGCGGGTTTTAAAGTCGGAGGTCCTAATATATTCATTATGACGGAAGAAGAAGCCTACGACGTTATAAAAGGCGTAAGAGGAATGCTTAATAATTTCACGGAAAAGGTTAAGGCGCAGATAATATACAAAGTCAAAGACGGAAACGAGGATACTATAAGGCAGTATAAAAATACGATAAAGCCCGAAACGGACCTTGAAAAAATCATCTTCGACGACAAAATAAAAACGTTAGAAAAGCAAAAGATTAGAAAAGTCGAAATCTTTTTATTTATTACTCTTAAAAAAAATTCAATAAAAGAAAGTCTTTCTTTATCCGTAAATTTCAATAAATACAGGACGGAAGCGGAAAAAGAAAGGCAGGAGAGCTTGACGGAGCTAAATATCGTTTTAAACCGTGTCAAAGAATACTTTGAATCAATTAAACTAAACTGGGAAAGGCTTGAAGACGAAGACCTTGTCGAGTATGTTTATGACCATTTAAATCCGTCCAGGATAAATTTTGCGGAAAAGCCGAAAGTTTTTAACGCCGATATGACGGCAAGGGAACAGCTTGCTTTTAGTCCTGGTCTTCCGTCCTGGAGCTACTTTTTTATTGACGGATTTTATTATGCGGGCGTTGTAATGAAAGTGCCTCCGGAGAGTTCAAAATATGAGGAATTAAAAGAGCTTATGGATATGCCGTTTGCGTATGAATTAATGATAAGCATAGACGCACCAGTTTTAGAAAAAGAAATCAACAAGCTTAAAAGAAAAGTAAAAAGCACGGAGTTATTATTAAAAACGAGCGGTTCAACAAACTATGAGGCTCAGCAGAAATGGGAGGAGCAGGACCAGCTTTTAAAAGATTTGCAAAGTTCGGTCCAAAGGCTTTTCAACGTCTCGATAACAATTTTAGTCAGGGATAAGGTTTATTCAAATCTTGCCGGCAAAGTCGAAAAAGCCGTCCAGGCGTTTACGAAAATGTCTAACGCTCAGGCTATAAAATACGATTCAAACCACGAGCTTTTATATTTAAGTTTTCTTCCTGGACACGGAAGCCTTAACAAATTGACGTTTATGTTTAAAACCGACGCTCTTGCAAACTGGCTGCCTTTTTGGGCAAACTGGAAAGGTACGGGCAATGCGCAAATGCTTTTAAAAAGCGATAACGACGATTTGATAAAGCTTGATTTTGACGATACGAGCGTTAATGCAAAGCATAAAACAATCGTCGGAGCTACGGGAAAAGGCAAATCTTTTTTAGTTCTTTTTCTTTTAGTCAATTTCCTTATAAGCAATATAGAAAACGAGTTATTGACGATAGACGTGGGTCCGGATTATAAATTTTTAAATGAAGTATTTGACGGTTCTTATTTTCAGGTTGACCTTGAAAAAGACAGTTTAAACTTATTTCCTATAAAAAAAGAAATAATAAGCGGGGACGGATACGATCCTGATACGATTTCTTTTTTAGCTTCCATAATAGAATTAATGGTGAGCGAAAAAGGAGATGAGCTGACGAAGAACGAGTTAAGCATTATAGAAAAGTGCATTATATACGCCTATGACGAAACCGATGACGACGACTGTCCGATCCTTTCAAATGTAGAAACGCATATGTTTGAATATAAAGGCAGGGATGACGACGACGCAAGGCAGTCAAGAATAATGGCAAAAGCTATGCACTATTGGACAAGCGGGATGTATGCAAAAATACTTAACAGGAAAGGCGGCTTAAATATAAATAACAGAGTGGTAAGCTTTGATTTAAGCCTGTTAAAAGCTCATCCTAAATTAAGGGATATAGTGTATTTCACTATTAACTTTATGGTTTTAAGGAAAATGCAGAATAAAAAGGGAGGGCGTTATCAAGTCGTCCAGGACGAATTTCACGAGTTCGGATTAAATAAAATATCGGCAAAGATGACGGCCGATTTATATAGGATAGGAAGAAAATATAATCTCGATATAACTACGGTAAGCCAGAGTCCTAAAGACTTTATAAAACATCCGGCGGCGGACGCGATAATGAACAACGCTTATATTAAATTCTTTTTGCAGGTCAATGACGGAATAGAGGTATTGGAAGATTTTAGATTAAGCTATAAAGAGGCGGAAATAGTGTCCAACCTTAAATCGAGGCCTGGTTATTACTCGCAGGTCTTTTTAAAATACGACCAGACGCCGGCTATATTAAAAGTAGAACCCGGAAGCGTTGATTACTGGATTTGCACGAATAATAAGAACGACAATATCTTAAAAGAAGAAATGAGAAAGGAATATAAAGGCATTTTGCCGGCCGAATTACTTGTAAGGCTTGCGCATAAATATCCTAAAGGGCATTTTACTTTGAAAGAAGCATAAATTTAAAAAATGAAATTGTAAAAATCATTTTATTATACTCGAATTTACAATATTTTAGGCTAAAGATGAGCATTAAAGCTTGGGCAATTTTCAAAACGAAAAGTAATCAACATTGATTTTCTTAACGATAATTTGACAACGATAAAGCCGTTATCAAATTATCTAAAAATCAATGCTTCGCAAAATTAGACAGCCAAAAAGCCGGCTATCTAATTTTGTTGATAACTTTTCTGAAAATTGCGACGACGGCGGTCAAAATCTTTTAAATTTAAAAGCGATCTAACCCCCCCAGCCCCCCTTATCAAAGGGGGGAGTAAAGGCAAAAGCGAAAGGCTAATATTTAAAGATAAGATTAATTAATTAAAAGGAGGACGTTATGAAAAAGTTATTAATCATTGCAGTTTTTACGATTATTTTTGGAATATCGAGCAGTGCCTATGCGCAAATGGCGGTTTTTTCAGTTCCGAATCCGCAGTCGGTAGCAACAGATATCGAAACAACGGCAACGGCGGCTAATACAGAAATTCAGGCGGTCAATACTAAAATTCAAACGGCATTGCAGGAAGCAAGAAACGCGCAAGCCGTCCAAGCGGCTATAAAAGCATATAATCAATTTGAAACTTATCAAAACGATTATTACGAAGCAACCGGCTTTTTGCAAAATTTAAAAGAACTTGACGGCGTAGGCAGTTTTTTACAAAATTACAAGCAATTTATACCGAGTGTTCAAAGCGGAGCCCCTAACGATACGCTTGACCAGAATTTAGTAAATTACGTAAACGGTATGGGCAACTCCGACCTTAATGTTGCTAATCCGTGGGATAACGAAATGGGCGTAGACTCTACTTCCGAAGATATGCAGGCTATAAGCCAAGCCGCTATTAACAGCGAATCGGCGACAGCTGCATTAGACAGCAAAGAAGCGCAGACGGCTACTACTGCGGGTCATTTAATATCGACGCAGGCAACGAGCGCAAACGGTCTTGACGCAGAAAGATTAAGCGCAAGCGCAGACGGTAAAATAATAGAACTTTTAAGCGAAATACTGCAAAATCAGGCGGTAGAAAATCAGGCAAATGCAGCCGAAACGGCGCAAAAATTAAGATATCAGCAAGAGGCAACATATCAGCAGCAAAAGGATGAGCAAACTAATGAATCGTTAGCGAATAGCTTATCGGCAGGGTGGTAATTATGAAAAAACTAATTTTAATTTTAATAATCATAACTACTTTTACGGCAGGGGTAGGTATAGCAAAAAAAGTCTATGCTGATACAGGACAGACTAACATTTTGACGAAGTATCCTAAAATAGGAACTGCTTCAACAATACCGGCTACATTCCAAACTTTAATGAACAACAATATTATTCCTTTAGAAAAAACAATACTGCCTTTTGCATTTATTGTATTCTTATTTGCAATGGCTATAAGGCTATATCTTAATCAGGAAGGCGGCTATATGAAGGAAATATTTTATATGATTTTCATAATATCTTTACTGATTATGTATAATGTGGTCTGGAACTGGCTCGATGCGGTAGTTCACGGCATAGCTACGGCAATTATGCCGGCTAACGAGGTGAGCGAGTTCTTTAAGACTTTATTCAGCGAAACCTCGCCGAAAATAAACATATGGGATATAAATTTAAATCTCATACTTGGTGCTTTAGCGGCTGCTATTGCCGGTATAGCAGCGTGGATAATCGAATGGCTGAGATTTTTACTGCTTGCCTTTATGTATTTAATTGGCCCCATAGTAATATCTTTAAGCATTATACCTCCCTTAAGGCCTCTTTTAAAGGCATGGATAAGAGATACTATAGAAATAATGTCATGGCTTATTACTCTTGCTATTTTATATCAAATATTAAACACATTAATAAGCACATACATAGATTTTCCTTCATTAACTAATACGGATCCGATTGTAATGGCAGCGATTCTTATTTTATTTATCGTTCTTGTTCTACTTGCCCCTATGCTTACCGGGAAACTTTATAAAGGCGGAATGGGGGCTATGGGTTCGATAGCGAGCGCGGCAACGACAATGATAATAACCGGCGGAACGGCGGCGGGACTCGGAGCGGCGGGAGTAACCGGAGGCGGTCTTGCCGGCGGTCTTGGCGCAAAGCTGGCAGGCAGGGGAGCGGGAGCGGCGGCCGGCAATGCAGGTTCGACTGCGGCAAGACATGCGGCCGAAGCTGCCGGCAAAAATCATAAATGGCACCCTTATAGAAAGAAAAAGAGTAATGACGATGAAGAATAAACTTTCTAAAATCGTTTTTCAGGGCTTTAAAATGAAAATTAGGTATTATTCTATTCAATTAATGAGCGTAGCCGCTATCGGGCTTATTATTGCTTTAATTTGGGGAATAAAGCCCTTTGCGGCATACGGTAATACGTTTAAAAGCATAGGAAGGCTTACCGGAGTTAATTATAAAATACTGGTATCGGTCGCATATGTGGAAAGCGGATTAAATCCTTATGCGGTTGACGTGGACGGCCGGGCGTATTTTTTTAAGAATAAGAGAGCGGCCGTAAAAGCCGTAAAAAGATATATAAGAAAATATCCAAGCGTTGATATCGGCTTAATGCAGGTAAATTACGAAATATGGGGGCAGTATTTAAATCTTCCGATAAGCCGGTTGTTTAATCCTAAAATAAATATTCTAATCGGAGCTTATATTTTAAGCCATTATATCAGGAAATACGGCTATTCGTGGAAGACGATAGGGCGTTACCATTCGGCAAGGAGCTGGTCGAACTACAATTACAGGAGGAAGATTCAATATATTTATGGACTCATTGGAAAAAATAAATAATATCAAACAAAACCTCAATAATTACTTTATTGAGAGGCAGGAAATTATTGACGGGATATTCCTGGCGATAATGACGGGTAAGCATATGCTTTTAATCGGACCGCCGGGCGTGGCGAAGTCATACGTTTTGCAGGCTATATGCGAGCATATTAAGGGTATCGTGTATTGGGAATATTTATTAACGCCAAGCACCGAAGAAAAAGAAATAATGGGAAACTGGAGCGTTAAAGAGGCGGCTCAGGATAGAATGATAAGGAACATCGAGAATAAACTTCCGGAGGCGCACATTGCTTTCGGGGACGAGTTTTTTAAGGCAAAAGGCGAAACGCTGCAAAGCCTTTTATTAGCAATGAGCGATAAGATTTACTACAATCCGACGAGACAGCCTATACCGCTTATAAGCTTTTTTGGAGCTTCAAACGAAAAGCCCGGACAGGGGGATTCCCTCGAAGCTTTATACGATAGATTTTTATTAAGGTTTGAACTTAAAAGATTAAAGAAGAAGGAAGAAAGGCTAAGACTATACAGTATTGACAGGTATGACCCAAAAGAAATAACCATATCCTTAGACGAGATTTTGGAGCTTCAAAAATTAGTTAAAAATGTTTATCTGCCGGAAGATATGAAAAACTTGTTTGCGGACGTCATCGAGGAGCTGGAATATAAAAACATAGTCATATCTGAAAGAAGGCAAATCTGGTGCTTAGGCTTATTAAGGGCAAATGCAATGCTTAACGGCAGAAATGAAATTGTCCTGGACGATTTTAAATCATTAATACCGGCGTTATGGACTTATTCGGTAGAGTATAGACCAGTATGTTTGGTGATAAAGAATTTATTTAAAGAAGAAAATTTGGGAATTTAAAAGTGTCCGCCCGGCGGACAGTAAAAAAAGGAAACACGATGAAATTAGTTGGAATAGAAAAAATTGCGGAGATATTGGATACGAGCCCTAAGACCATTTACGACTGGACTTCGACGCGGAAAATTCCGCATTATAAAGTCGGACGATTAGTGAAATTTGATATCGACGCAGTAATGAGCTGGCTTGAAACTTGCGAGGTTAAACCGTATAATAGGGGAACAGGCGGAAAGTCCCTTAAAGGAGGTGGCAAATAATGGGACTTTTCAAAAGAAAAAACAGCCCTTATTATTTTATGAAGTTTCAAGCAAACGGCGTAAGAGTCTATGAATCGACTAAAACAAAAAATCGGAAACTTGCAGAAGAAATGTATTTGAACAGGCGCGCCGAAATTATTACCGGCATAGAGCCGATTAGAAGATTCGAGACGAACGATATGACCTTTTCGGAGTTGGCGGATAAGTATCTTGAATTTATCAAGGGACGGCAAAAATCAGCTAAAAATAAGAGTTACGTTATTAATGCGCTTGTTAAGAAGTTCGGCAATTTAAGATTAATTCAATTTTCGGTAGAAGTAGTAGAAAAAATTCAAACCGATTTATTAAAAGAAAAGTCTATTGTATCGTCAAACAGAATACTTGCTATTTTACAAGCTATGTTTACTAAAGCTAACGACTGGGAATTTATAGGCGAAGACGTCTTAAAACGGGTCAGGAAAGTAAAACTTTTAAAAGGCGAAAATAAGCGGTTAAGGTATCTATCTGAAGAAGAATCGGAAAGGCTTATATCGGCTTGCAGTAAAGAATTAAAGCCTATCGTGATAACGGCGTTAAATACCGGAATGAGAAAATCGGAGATCCTGCATTTAACTTGGGACAGGGTAGATTTAAAGAACCGGATAATTCTACTTGATAAAACAAAGAACGGCGAGCGTAGAGAGATACCTATAAATCAAACGCTTTTAAATACTCTATCCGGCATTACAAGGCATATTAAATGCAATTACGTATTCTATAATCCGGAAACGCTAAAACCGTTTATTGACCTTAAAAGGAGTTTTGCAGCTGCATTAAAGAAAGTGCATATTATCGACTTTCACTTTCACGACTTAAGACATACGTTCGCAAGCAGACTTGTAATGGGCGGGGTTGATTTAACAACTGTTAAGGAGTTGTTAGGGCATAAGGATATCAAGATGACCTTGAGGTATTCGCATTTATCGCAGTCGCACATTAAAGACGCCGTTAATATTTTAGACGATAGTTGCAAAATCGTTGCAGTAGATAGAAAAGATAAAATCGAAGAAGAATAAACCGCTTTATTTTACTGGTGGAGCTGATCGGGGTCGAACCGACGACCTCTTGCATGCCATGCAAGCGCTCTGCCAACTGAGCTACAGCCCCATTATATAAAATAAAGTGATGTTTAATTAATTTATTTTATATTACTATAAT